>NZ_BOPC01000108.1 GCF_016863555.1 Micromonospora qiuiae
CCTTCGGTCGCCCAGATGGTCGGGATGTGGGGACTTGTCCCGACAGGTACTGCATGATCGACGCGGGGGCGCCGGGGTCGCCGTCGGCGCGGGGATTGTCGTCGACCCCCGATCACCCTGCGTGCCGCGGCATCCACAGAGGTCGCGTACGTTGGGGGGCATGGGATTGACCGGTGATTATGAACCGAGCGCCACGCCATGGGTCCGCGAGCAGGTCGAGCAGATCATGCGTACCGGCACGACCGACGGCGTCACGATCGCTGGCCGGCCCGTCGTGCTGATGACCTACCGGGGCGCCAAAACCCGCAAGGTACGCAAGACGCCGGTGATGCGCGTCGAGCACGAGGGGCGCTACGCGGCTGTCGCGTCGATGGGCGGCGCGCCGAAAAACCCGCAGTGGTACGCCAGCCTGGTGGCCGAGCCGATCATCGAGCTTCAGGACGGGACGGTGACCGGGGAGTACCAGGCCCGCGAGGTGTTCGGCGACGAGAAGGCCGTCTGGTGGCGTCGGGCGGTCGAGGCGTATCCGGACTACGCCGACTACCAGCGCAAGACCGACCGTCAGATCCCAGTCCTCGTCCTCGAACCGCTCCCACCGACACCCTGAGCCGTCCCTGCGCCAGCGAAGCCGGTTGGATCCATCTGCCGACGCTGCACTGATGGTTCCGCGCCGCGATCATGTGCTGAGATCGGCTTCTGTTCGCGATAAATCGAACGCTCTCTCGCCGGGCCACGAGCCACTGCCAATTATTCTGAGTGTTCGCTCCATCACTGTGGGAGGTAGCGATGGTGAGTCGGTGGGAGGCCGATTGCGCCGCGACGTTCGCGCGGCGCCTCGGGCGGTCGGCGGCTGAGCTCGGCGAAAGCGGAGGTACGACCACCTGCCCCGACATCTGGGAACTGTCCAACGGGGATGTGGCGGTCATCGGCCGGGATCTGACGGCGCATTACGCGGGTCAGTTGCCTCCCGGCGTCACCGTCGGCGACGATGAGCGGCTGGTCGTCCTTCCACGCAGCATGATCATCGCGGCGAAGCCGGACATCCCGGATGCGTGATCTGCTACGCGCGACCTCCGGCCAGCGACTGAGCTTGCCCGAGTACGAGGCTGACTTCTATGCCACGGTCGAGTCGGTGGATGGACCGATTCTCAAGACGGAGCGGATGCAGACCTTCCGTGAGCCGGGCAGCCCGAGTTGGGAGGCGTTCGCTGCGGGCCGGTGGGAGGAGGCGCTGCGTATCGCCGCCGAGCCCAACCCTGAGCTGAAGCGCTTCTTCGACCGTCTCGCCACGCTGAGCTCTGGGCTGCATCGGATACGCGTCGTGGCGCTTCCCCTCACCGCCTACCTGATCTGGGAGCTGAATTTCCTCCGCTTCCGCGCTGCGGCGGGGGAACTGATCCGGGTGCTCACCACAACCACGGATGTGATCGCCAAGCATGAGCACGAGCACGGGACCATCCCCGAGCTGATGGTCGTCGGCAGCCGGGCGGTCTATGAGGTCCGCTACGACGAGACCGGGACCCCGCTCGGAGCGGACAAGTTCGTCGACCGGGCGGTCGTGGACGGCTGCCGGGAACGGGCTGCTTCGCTACTTGCCGAGGCGGAGCCATTCGATTCCTTCTTCAGCCGTGAGGTCGACGGGCTCAGGCCGCCCAAGATGCACCTGTAGTAGCCTGCCTCCACCTGCGAGCGTGGAGGGCGTGATGCCCCGACTGCGGACGGCTGCCGGCCTGGTGCGGAGATCGGCGATGCCCGCCGCGTGGCTACTGGTGATCGTGGCGATCCTCGTAGCGGTGTTGCTGTCCCCACTGGGCCTGCTCTGGATCGGCGAGCGTCCCGGTTACGACTGGCCCCTGTTGGGCAGCGTCGGGGAGGCGTACGGAGCGGCTTCGGCGATCCTCGCCGGTCTGGCGCTTACCGGCGTGGTCATCTCACTGATCATTCAGGCCCGAGAAGCGAAGGCGGCTCGTGAGCAGACGCTCCGGGCTCTGCATGCCGACCTGCTGAAGATGGCCATCGACGACCCTGGTCTGCTTGAGTGCTGGGGCCCGATCGAGCAGTCGTCTGACGTGGAGTGGTTCCGCAAGCACGTCTACACCAATCTGATCGTCTCCCACTGGCAGCTGATGTGGGAGGTCGACGTCCTGAGCGAAGCGCACTTGCAAGTCCTCGCCGACCAGTTCTTCAAGGGCGAGGCGGGCCGCCGCTTCTGGGCCGAGGCGCGCGGGCCGGGGATGAAGGCTGAAACCTCCCGTCGAGCCCGCCGTTTCACCGCCGTCATCGACCAGAGGTATCTCGCCGCGCTCGCCGCAGGCCCACCGGAAGGCGGCTCGCCGCACGGTCGAGCGACCGACGAGTCAGTTCCGATCACGCCTTCCGATCAGTACACAGACGCGCGGAAGGCAGCGAGACGGCTCGCTCATTTTGCCGTCGGTGCGGCCGTCGCCGCCGGTGCGATCGCCCTGGGAGGGTACGTGACCCGCTGGTTGCGGGGCTCACGGTGACGGCGGCTTGCAACCCCTACCACGTTCGTCCCGCCCGCGATGCTCGGCACCGCCCGCCATCGACTCCCCGCCGCCGGCATACCCCACCACCTCCGCCTCCCACCATCCCCTGGCGCTGCTCTCAACACGCCGATCTTGCACTTTTGGTCGGCGAAATGGCCGGGCTGTAGCGGTTCGTCCCGACAGAAAGTGCAAGATCGCCGCGGGGTGGTGGGGTGCGACAAGGCACGCCACCCAGCCGTACAAGGGTGTCACTGCCGGGCTTTAGCATGGGCGGCGGTTGAGGTGACCGGTCAGGGGTTGGCATCGGGCGGTGACGATCGAGTTCGACGAGGTCGAGTGGCTGCGCCGCAACAATGCGGCGTGGCGGCTGTTGCGTGCCGACCATGCCGCTCTCGTGCTCAGTTTTCTCGGGCGGGTCTTCGTCGAGGAGAACGTACGCTCCATCTCCGGCGTCGAGCTGACCGCGCGCCTGGCGGACGAGCTGTACGCGCTCAACGAGCGGCTCGGCGCCGGCACCTTTCCGCGCGCTGCCAAGGCGTACCTCGACGACTGGGCGCAGCCGGAGGTCGGCTGGCTGCGGAAGTATTATCCGCCCGACTCGGACGAGGTGCATTTCGACGCGACCCCGGCGGTGGAGCGGGCGCTGTCGTGGGTGCAGTCGTTGCAGGACCGGTCGTTTGTCGGCACCGAGTCCCGCCTCAACATCGTCCTCGAGCTGCTGCGCCAGATGGTCTACGGCGCGGAAACCGATCCGGATGCCCGGCTGGCGGAGCTACAGGCGCGCCGCGACGCGATCGACGACGAGATCGCCAAGGTACGCGGCGGGCAGGTGGAGATGCTCGACGGCGCTGCGCAGCGGGATCGCTACCAACAGTTCGTGTCGACGGCGCGCGGGCTGCTCGCCGATTTCCGTGAGGTCGAGGCGAACTTCCGGGCGCTGGACCGGGCGCTCCGCGAGAAGATCGCCACCTGGAGCGGCTCGAAGGGGGAGTTGCTCGACGAGGTGGTCGGCAACCGGCACGCTATCGCCGACTCCGATCAGGGGCGCAGCTTTCACGCCTTCTACGATTTCCTGCTGTCTCCGCAACGCCAGCAGGAGTTCACCGATCTGCTCGCCCGGGTGCAGTCGCTGGACGTCATCGGGGCGGCCGATCCGCGCATGCGGCGCATCCACTACGACTGGCTCGACGCTGCGGAGCGCACCCAGGCGACCGTACGGCTGCTGTCGGAGCAGCTACGCCGGTTCCTCGACGACCAGGTGTGGCTGGAGAATCGGCGGGTGATGGACCTGTTGCGCGGCATCGAGGCGCACGCGCTGGCGCTGCGCGACCAGCCCACCGACGGCTTGGTCTTCGCGCTCGACGCGCCCGCACCGCAGATCGTGCTGCCGATGGAACGTCCGCTGTACCGGCCGCGAGGAAAACAGCCGTTGGACACCACGGTCAGGACCGGGGAGACGGACATCGACGTTTCCCGGCTCTTCGAGCAGGTGCATGTCGACCCGGCCCGGCTGACCGACGCCGTACGCACCGCACTGGGCCGTAGCTCGCAGGTGTCCCTGCCGGAGGTGCTGACCGACCGTCCGCTGGAGCAGGGCCTGGCGGAGCTGGTGACGTACCTGTCGCTGCGCGACCCGGGGTTCGACGTCGTCTTCGACGAGAACCGGCGGGACCGGGTGCGCTGGCGCGACCCCGACGGCCGGGAGCGGAGCGCTGACCTGCCCGCCGTCTCCTTCGTCCGCCGGGTGCCCGTACTGGATGGAGTGTGATGACTGCGACCAGAAGCGAGGAGCCGAGCCTGTCGGTGGCCGCCGCCCACCTGATGAAGGGTGTCGTCTACCGCGACACGCATCCGGTGCCGTGGCATCACCTGACGCAGTTGCAGGCGCAGGTCCGCGACTACATCGCCGTCCTCGGCCTCACCGTCGTCATCGACGAAGCCGAGGGGTACGCGTTCCTGCGTTCCCAGCCCGGCGACGAGGAGGTATCCGGGCAGCCGGCGATCCCCCGACTCATTCCCCGCCGGGCGCTGTCGTTCCACGTCAGCCTGCTGTTGGCGTTGCTGCGCAAGAAACTCGCCGAGTTCGACGCCAGCAACGCCGACACCCGGCTGGTGCTGACCCGGCAGCAGATCGTGGACCTGTGCGCGGTCTTCCTGCCCGCGTCGACCAGCGAGGCCCGGCTGATCGACCAGATCGACAGCTACCTCGGCAAGATCGTGGAGCTGGGGTTCCTGCGCCGCATCGATGACGCCGAGGCGACGTACGAGGTGCGGCGCATCATCAAAGCCTTCGTCGACGCGCAGTGGCTGGCGGACTTCGACGCCCGGCTGGCGGAGTACGCCGCCGAGCTGGGGGTGGCCCGGTGAGCGAAACGCTGACCAGCGAGAGCGCGACCCTAGCCGGGTTCCGCCTGCGACGCCTGGAGCTGCACAACTGGGGCACGTTCGACGGCCGGGTCTGGACGCTGCGCCTCGACGGCGCCAACGCCCTGCTCACCGGCGACATCGGTTCCGGCAAGTCCACCGTCGTCGACGCCGTCACCACGCTGCTGCTGCCGGCCAACCGGATCTCGTACAACAAGGCGGCCGGCGCCGACACCCGGGAGCGCTCGCTGCGCTCCTACGTCCTGGGCCACTACAAGTCGGAGCGCAACGAGAAGACCGGCGCCTCGGAACCGGTGGGCCTGCGCCGCGGCTCGTGCTACTCGGTGCTGCTCGGTGTCTTCGCCGAGCCCACCAGCGGGGCGGCGGTCAGCCTGGCGCAGGTGTTCTGGTTGCACGACGGCAACCCGGGCCAGCCGGAGCGTTTCTACGTGACCGCCGGCCAGGACTTCACCATCGCCGGTGATTTCGCCGATTTCGGCGCGGAGATCGGCCAGCTGAAGCGGCGGCTGCGCCAGTCCGGCGCCAAGGTGTACGACCATTTCCCGGAGTACGGCAGGGACTTCCGTCGCCGCCTCGGCATCGCCTCCGACCAGGCGATGGAGCTGTTCCACCAGACCGTCTCGATGAAGGCGGTCGGTGACCTCAACGACTTCGTCCGCCACCACATGCTGGAGCCGTTCGACACCGGCGGCTGGATCCGCCGCCTCGTGGAGCACTTCGAGGATCTGACCAAGGCGCACGAGGCGGTGGTCAAGGCCTGCCAACAGTTGGCCGCGCTCAAGCCGCTGCTCGACGCCTGCGACGCCTACGACCGGTACGGCCAGGTGATCGGCGAGCTGGACGCGAAGCGGGAGGCGTTGCCGTACTTCTGTGCGCGGGGCAAAGCCGAGCTGTACGCCGCCCGGGTCGCCGCGCACACCGACGAGCTCGCGGACCTGCAAGGGCGGCTCGCCGACACCAGGGTCAGGCTGGCCGACCTGGACACCGAACGGCAGCGCCTGGAGCTTGAACGCGCCGGGCACGGCGGTGACCGGATCGCCGACCTGGAACGCCAGATCGTCGACGCCGGGCGTACCCGCGACAAGCAGCGCCAACGGTTCGAGCGGTTCAACGGCCTGCTGGCCGAAGCCGGCCTCGCGCCGGTGGAGGCGGTCGAGCAGTTCACCGCCCGGCAACGGGAACTCACCGACGAGCTGGCTGGCGCCGAGGAGCACCGCGCTGCCCTGCAGAACGACCTGACCGACGCCGCAGTGCGGGTCAAGGAGTTGCAGCAGCAGGAGAGCGAGGTCAACGCCGAGCTGCGCAGCCTGCAGGAGCGGCGCAGCAACATCCCCCGGCGCAACCTGGACCTGCGGGCACGCATCTGCGCCGAGCTGGAGCTGCCCGAGGCGGCGCTGCCGTTCGCGGGCGAGCTGATCCAGGTCCGCGCCGACGCCACCGACTGGGAGGGGGCGGCGGAGCGACTGCTGCGTGGCTTCGCGCTGTCGATCCTGGTGCCGGACGAGCACTACCCGACGGTGGCCGGCTGGGTCGACCGCCACCATCTCGGCGGCCGGCTCGTCTACTACCGGGTGCCGGCGAGCCTGCCCCGCCAGGCGGAGCCGCTGCCGGCCGACGCCGGCCGGCAGCTCTTCGCCAAACTGGAATTGCGGGAATCGCCGCTGCGGCCCTGGCTGGAACGCCAACTGCGCCGCCGCGCCGGCTACGAGTGCGTGCAGACGATCGAGGAGTTCCGCCGTGCCGAGCGGGCGATCACCAGGGCCGGCCAGGTCAAGGACACCGGCGGCCGGCACGAGAAGGACGACCGCAGCGGCATCGACGACCGCAGCACGTACGTGCTGGGCTGGAGCATCGAGCAGAAGATCGACGCGCTGCTGGCCAAAGCGCGTGCACTCACCGTCGACAAGGCGCAGGCGACGAAGAACCGCGACGGAGTCGTCGATCGGCTCGACACCCTCAACCGCCGGCTCGGCGTGCTGGGAAAGCTCGTCGAGTTCACCGACTTCACCGACATCGACTGGCAGTCCTCCGCAACACTGGTGCAGCGACTGCGTCACGAGAAGCAGCAGCTCGAAGGCTCGTCCCGGGAGCTGGAGCGGATCACCGACCAGCTGAACAGCGTGCTCGAGGCGATCCAGGGCGGCAGCGCCGAGCGCGACAAGTTGCAGCACCGCATCGCGCAGACGGGCGTACACCTGGAACAGGCCACGCACGGCCAGCGCGACGCCGAGGAGCTGCTGCGGGAGCCGGCGGCGCAGGCCGCGGAACGCTGGTTCGCGGCGATCGCCGAGCTGGCCGGCGAGACCGCGCTGTCCAGCCCGGAGGAGTACGACCGGCTGCGGAGCACCGCCGAAGGGCGGTTCACCAAGGAGCGCGACGAGGCCGCCCGCCGGCAGGCCCTGGCCAGCAACCGAGCGGTGCGTGCCATGGAGGACTTCCGCAACACGTACCCGGTGGAGGCCGCCGAGCTGGACAGCTCGATCCAGTCCGCGCCGGAGTACCGGACGATGCACGAGCGGCTGGTCCGCGACGACCTGCCGCGCTTCGAGACCGAGTTCAAGACGTACCTGAACACCAACACCATCCGGGACATCGCCGGATTCCACTCGCAGTTGCACAAGCAGGCCGACCTCATCCGGGAACGGATCGACACGATCAACCGGTCGCTCGTGGGCATCGACTACAACGACGGCCGGTACATCCGGCTGGAGGGCAACCGCACACCCAACGTGGAGATCCGCGACTTCATCAACGACCTGCGTGCCTGCACCGAGAACTCGCTCGCCCGAGACGACGGTGAGCAGTACTCCGAGCAGAAGTTCCTCCAGGTCAAGCAGCTCATTGAACGGTTCCGTGGCCGGCCGGGGTTCACCGACATCGACAAGGCGTGGGCGCGGCGGGTCACCGACGTGCGCAACTGGTTCGTCTTCTCCGCCTCCGAGCGGTGGCGGGAGGACCACAGCGAGCACGAAACCTACAGCGACTCCGGCGGCAAGTCGGGTGGGCAGAAGGAGAAGCTCGCCTACACCATCCTCGCCGCGTCGCTGGCGTACCAGTTCAAGCTCGATTTGAGCACCGACCGCGGCCAGACCTTCCGCTTCGTCGTCATCGACGAGGCGTTCGGTCGTGGCTCCGACGAGTCGACCCGGTTCGCTCTCAAGCTGTTCCAGCAGCTCGGGCTGCAACTGCTCATCGTCACCCCGCTGCAGAAGATCCACGTGATCGAGCCGTACGTCTCCGCCGTCGGTTTCGTCGACAACCCCACCGGCAGCAACTCGCGGCTGCGCAGCCTCAGCATCGAGGAGTACCACCAGCAGCGCGAGACGCACCAGCTCGCCCACCTGGTCACCGTCGGGAAATGACCGTGCCGGCATCGCGCTGGTCCACCCCGGCAGACCTCATGACGAAGCTGCGGCGACGGTGGAACTCCGGCGAGCTGCTCACCGCGTACGCGCGGCAGCGGTGGGCACCGATCGTCGTGCCGCTGCGCGCGCCGACCGCGATCGAGCTGGCCGAAAATTTCGGCGCCGCCCAGGACTGGCTCGCCGCGTGGCAGGCCATCGACCCGGCCCTGGTGCGCCTGGAATGGAAACGCGTCGGCGGGCGACTCGTCGGCAGCAACGAGGTGCCGCACCGGGCCGTCATCGACGGACCGGACCGGGTGTGGACGCTGCTGCGGGTGAAGCGGCAGGTGGAGACGTTCCTGCGGCTCGTCGACGCCACGCGGTCGACCGCCCCTGCCCTGGTCGAGTGGATGTTGGCCGAACCGATGAAGGTGCTGGACAACGAGCAGAGCTGGATCCGCCTGGTCGAGGTCGTGCGCTGGATCGACCAGCACCCCACCATCGACCGGTACGTGCGGCAGATCGATGTCCCCGGCGTCGACACCAAGTTCATCGAGCAGCACCGCAGCATCCTGGCCCAACTGCTGGACCGGCAGCTGACACCCGAGCGGGTCGATCCGGCGCAGCCGCCGGCCCGGTTCGCCGAGCGGTACCTGTTCCGCACCAAGCCGGCGTACGTGCGGCTGCGGGCGCTCGCCCGTCCGGTGCCGGCGGCGTTCGGTCCGTTCAGCGAGGTGACCGTCCGCGTCGACGAACTGGCCGACAGCCCGCTCGACGTGGCGCGGGTGCTCGTCGTCGAGAACGAGACCACCTATCTCGCCCTTCCGTCGATGCCGGACACGGTCGCGGTCTTCGGCGGCGGCTACGCGGTCCGCGCGCTGGCGCCGCTGACCTGGCTGCACGAGCGAAAGCTGAGCTACTGGGGCGACATCGACACCCACGGGTTCGCCATCCTCGACCGGCTCCGCCAGGTGTTCCCCCACACGACGTCGATGCTCATGGACGCCGAGACGCTGCTGCGGCACCGGGAGCACTGGGGCCGGGAGGCCACTCCGGTCGCCGCGGAGCTCGCCCACCTGACGCCCGCAGAATCGCAGGTGTACCGCGATCTGGTCGCCGACCGGTACGCACCCGCCCTGCGGTTGGAGCAGGAACGCATCCGGTTCAGCGTCGTGGAACGATCACTGACCGGTTGACGTCGAGCTGCCTCACACGCCGATCTTGCACTTTTGGTCGACGGTATGAGTGGGATATGCAGGTTTGTACCGACGAAAAGTGCAAGATCGGCGGCGCGGGGGTGTGCCCGCGGGGTGCCTGCGGGGGTGACGGCTCACTCCTCGCTGGCCGGCGGTCTCCCGTTCGTCGTACCGGGCCATGACCGCGCTCATCTCCCGGGTCAGCTCGTCGAAGACGCCGGTCAGGTTGGGGACCCGCGCCGGTTCGGCGGCGACCAGCGCTCGCCGCCGGGCATGTGGGGTCCGGTTCACGGCGTACGGACCCGGCCCGCTCCAGCCGGTCGACGATGCCGGTGACCGCACTGGCGTCCAGTAATTTTGTCGGGGGAGGCTGAGCGTATGCGGACGGGACTGGCACTCGGTGGGGCGGCGGCCCGATGGGCGGCAAGTTTCTACGTTCGACACTTCTGGCTCGTGTTCGGACTGTCGATGATCCCGACCGTTCAGCGGTTCGCCGTGGTCCGCTACGGCGATGACCTGCCCGCCGCCGTGAACGTCGGGGGCGAGGTCGTCACGGCGCTCACGCGGCTGCTCCTGGCGTACCTCATTGTGCGGCTGGCGTTCCGTGAGCCCGGCCTGGCCGACCTACCGGTCCGGGAGCGCTGGCGGCGGCTGGCCGCGGGAATCGATGCCCGGCCACCCGACTTCTGGTTCCAGTTTCTTCTCCTGGCCGCTGCCTTCGTCGTTCTGGACGTCCTGCCCAACGCCGCCATCGGTCTCTGGGTGCCCGACCAGTGGCAGAATCTGGTCAGCTCGATCCTGGTGAGCGCGAAGAACCCGACGGTGATCGCGTTCACTCTCCTGTGGATGGTTGGCGTTGCCCGGGCCCTGATTCTCCGCGGCCGGCACGTCGCGGCGGATTAGAGCACCCCCGCGACCTAAGCCTCGATCCACCGATGCGGTTCGTCTTGAGCACTGCCGAATGTTTCAGTTTTGGGCGGTTTCGGAGCAGGTTGAGACCCATCCAGATACCCAGACGGGGCGCCGAAAGCCGCATCCGGCGGCTAGAGGGGTGGTTGTCGAACCAGCGCTGGTCTAGCCGGTCGGGCGTGTCGGTCTGGTCGGTCAGGGACACAGCTTGCGGAAACCGCGACGGCTCGGGGAGCCGCTCAACGCCGGCTCCGCTTGCCCATGGCGTTCCGGCGCTCGCTCCTGGATAGATTGCTCCGAGTGGACTACAGTTCATACGAACATGCTTCGTATGAACTGTATCGAGGGGGTCTTCATGAGCGCAGTGCTGGATCGTGTCAGTGGTTGCCGCCAGAGGTGGTTGGCGTGCATGGGGCTGCTAGGCGTGCTGCTCGTGGCTGGCTGCGGGGGTGGCGCCGGTAAGACATCTGTCCCGCCGGTCGGCGATGCCGCAGGTGCCGGCGCCGCCGAGGATACGGATCGGCGTCCAGGCGCAATGCTCACCGTTGACCTCAATGTGACAGGTGACGCGGAGGTCTCGGGCAGCACTGTCTACGGTCCGGTCGGGCGCAACCTCGGCTTGACCGCTATGTCCTGTAGCGAATTCTCCAAAGGACAGGAGATCGACGGCGTCCGGCTTTTCGCCTTTCCGGCGTTGATCGGAGCTGAACCCATCGGAGGCAAGGAAATCCTTGTAACCGTCGGCGTATGGGAGTACCCGGGCGCCGGCACCTACACCGAGAAGGACAACCTCCAAACCAGCCCTGATGAAGTTGGCCTCAATATCGATGGTTCCATTTTCTCTCTCCCCTACGACGACCCGAGCACGACACTCGTGATCGAAGCCGATGGCAGCGGCGTATGGAACTTCCCGCGCCTTGACAGCCTGGATGGTGGCAGCGTCAGCGGTGCCATGACCTGGACCTGTCGGGACTGAAATGGACGGCGACACCTCTACGGAGCGGTTCGATGTTCCGGGTTTTCTGGTTCGGTACTGGAAATTCGAGAGGCCAATGCCTGCGAACCCGAGGAGTTGACTATGAAAACAGATACTGATGTCTTGGTAATCGGTGCCGGTCAATCAGGTCTCGCCCTTAGCCGGGAACTCGCCACGCGAGGAGTCGAGCACCGCGTGCTTGAAGCGCACGCAGCTCCCGGAGACGTGTGGCGGCAACGATGGGATTCACTACGGCTTTTCACACCCGTCAGATTCAACGGCCTGCCCGGTATGAGACTTCCGGGTCCACAGCGCTACTGTCCTACGGCAGGAGAGTTTGCCAACTATCTTGACGACTATGCGGACCACTTCGCCGTGCCGCTGAACTGCGGCGAGACGGCGGTGCGTATCTCAACCAGCCCCGATGCCGGCTTCACGGTCACAACCAAGACCAGCGCCGGCGAGCGAGTTCGGGGCGCCAGAAAGGTCGTGGTGGCAACCGGGGGGCACACCGCTCCCGCCATCCCATCGGAGGCCAGCACGCTCGATGACCAGATCGCGCAACTGCACACCAACAAGTACCGACGACCCGAGGATCTTCCCGGCAAACGAGTGCTCATCGTCGGCTGCGGTGCGTCCGGGGTTCAATTGGGGGTCGAACTTGCCAAAGCGGGCCGTGAGGTCACGGTCGCTGGACGACCCACGCCCAGCATCCCGGCGCCGCTTCTCGCGGCTGCCGGCCCTGTGTGGTTTTCATTCATCCATCGTGTGCTCACCCGAGCTACACCTATCGGGCGGAAGGCCGCCCCTAAAGTGGTCAGTTCCGGCTCACCATTGATCGGCATTAGCGTGCGCGACCTCGACCGACACAACGTACACCGCGGCCCCCGATTCACCGGCACGGTGAACGGCCTACCCCAGCTCGCCGACGGGAAAATTGTGGAAGTCGATGCCGTGCTGTGGGCGACAGGCTACCGACCAGGGTTGGACTGGATAGATGATCTGTCGCTGGACGCGCACGGGCTCCCCGTGCACGATCGAGGGATATCAGGTTCGATCCCAGGCCTAGCATTTATGGGATTGCCTTTCCAGTTTGGGCTCACGTCCACGCTCATCGCAGGAGCCGGGCGCGATGCTGCTTTTCTCGCCGCACAGCTTGCCAGCGAGTCTCTGTCACCCGATGCCTAAGCCGCCCCGCACTCGCGCCTACCATTCCCCGATCCGCGCGGAGCACGCCTCCCACACTCGGGCAACAATCATCAACGCCGCGAGACAACTCCTGATCACCGAAGGTTTCAACAACACGACTGTCCGAAAGATCGCCGACAAGGCGGGTGTCAACGTCGACACGATATATCGTTCGGTCGGCCGGAAACCCGAAGTCGTCCGGGCCGTGCTCGAAGCAGCGTTATCCGGCTTGCCCGAGGATGTCCCCGCCGAGCAACGCCAGTACGTCCAGCGCATCCGAGAAGCTGCGACGGCTGAAGAGAAGATCAACATATATGCGACGGCGATCACTGAGATCCAACAACGGTTGGCACCCATATACCGGGCGCTGGAAGAAGCCTCGCGATCAGACGAAGGGAGCCGATCACTTTGGAATGAGATTTCTGAACGACGCGCCCGTAACATGCGGGAATTCGCTGCCGATCTCCGCCGCACCGGGGAACTCCGCGATGAGCTCGATGACGACACCGTCGCTGACATCATCTGGAGCATGAACAGCACCGAATACTGGATCATGCTGGTTGAACAGCGCCGATGGCCAGCGAACAAATTCCGCGACTGGCTCGCCGACGCTTGGTGCCGACTCCTCCTCGCCCCAGCGAAACGAGCACCACCCGCCGCGTACTCGGCCACCGAACCACCGACCAGGAGAAACAGCAGCGCCGACACTGCCCCGTAGTGCTGTTCCGTTCGGCCCGCTCCCTGGGCCACCGGCGCCCCCGACCCGAGACAAGTCTTGAGCGGCAGATCACCGGCGAGCCGCGTGCCCGGCCGACACCAGGTCGGACCGGGCACGCGGTCAACACGCCCTCGTCACCAGGCCCACACGGTCGGCTCACCGAGCTGGCCGGAGCCGGCGCGGAGACTCGGCGTGGCCTCGGTTCGCAGCAGCCGGCCGTCGGTGTCGAAGACCTTCACCTTGACCACCTGACGAGGGTCGACGCGCAGCGCGCCCACCCCGGCGTCGAGCTGGCCGGTGGCGATCGTCCGCTCCTTGCCGTCGAGCAGCTCGACGCGGGCCGCTGATTCCGGACCGACGACCAGCACGCCGCCGGTCTCTCCCGGTGTCTGGACGACGACCAGATCAGGGCTTCCCGTGGCGGTCTGGTAGTCGGCCGGTGGCCCAGGCTCCGGTTGCGGCGCCGGGGCTTCGGTCTTGAGCACCGTGGCGCAGCCACCGTCGGTCGAGCAGGATTTCACCAGCACGGCCGCTGGCCCGCCGGGAACCCAGTCGGGCAACCGCCCGCCCCAGATCACCTGCGGGGCCGGCGCGGCGAGCCCGTGGAGGTCGAGCAGCCCTTGCAGGTCGCGCACGGCGGTGGCGGCGAGCGCGGCGTCCACCGAGCCGCGCGCACCGGCGGTGGAAACCGGCGGTGCGGCCCCCGTCGGGCTGACCGCACCCAGCCCACCACCGGCCGGACCGGCGTACCGCACCACACCCAGCCCACCACCGGCCGGACCGGCGTACCGCACCACACCCTGGCAGGTGAACCGCCACCGTTCGGCCAGGCGGTCCTCCCCCCGGACCACGAAACCGTCGGTGCCCACCACCTGCCAGCTACGGACGACCGATCCGTCCGGCTGGATCCGGCCGTCGGCGGAGGTCTCGACGAGACACCCGGCCGGTGCGAGCCCGACCGCGAGGTCGGCGACGTGGCGGCCGTCCACCGGCGACTGTCGACCGAGGAAGACGTACGGCTCCAGGGGGGCCGGCTCGTCCGGGGTGCCGGTTTTGCGCAGCAGTTCCGACACGGACGCCCCCGCCTGCCCGCTTGCGTGACGCAGTAGCGCGTGGGAGTCGTCCAGGAAAGCCACCATCACGATCCGGGCGCCCGGCGCGTCGTGTGCCAGCAGCACCCGCACCTCGTCGAGCGTCGGGTCGACCAGCAGTTCGGCGCGGGCCGCCCGGTACTGCCGCTCGATGTCCGCGATCAGCGCCTCGTCGCCGGCCAGGTTGCCCCGGGTCGGCGAGTCCAGCAGCTGCCGCACCATCGGCTCGTCGATCGGGCTCGCCGGCTGGTACTCCCCGGCGGCGGGCGGCGGCGACGATGCCACGCCGGTGATCCCGAGCCGGCCAGCCGCACCGGCCATCGGCAGCGCCATCGCCACCGCCGCCAGACCGGCCACGCCCGTCACTGCCATCCGCCGCTGCCGGCGTCGACGGACGCGGGCCAGCAATCGCTGGTACGGCTCGGGGCCCGGCACCACCGGCTCGGCGAGCCGGGCGAATTCCTGCCTGATCTCATCGGCCATCGTTCACACCTCTCCATCTCGTCATGACCGGCGCCACGTCCAGCGGCGCCTGAATGTGGGGCGACGCCGGCCGCTCATCCGATGTGGATGAATCGGCCGACCTGGCCGGCAGCACCGCGCGGAGCCGGGCGAGCCCACGGGACGCCTGACTCTTCACCGTGCCGATCGAGCAACCGAGCGTTTCGGCGATCTGCGCCTCGGAGAGGTCCTCCCAGTAACGCAGCACCAGCACCGCTCGCATCCGGGGCGGCAGGCTCTGCAACGCGGTGAGCACCTCGTCGCGTACCACGACGTCGTTCGCCACGTCCGAACTCCGGCCCCGCTCGGCGTGCAGCCGCCAGGCTCCGGTCACCCCGGCCAGGAACTCCCGGGAACCGAACCGGTGCCACAGGCTGACCCGCTCGTTGGCCATGATTCGGCGGACGTACGCCACCGGGTCGTTCACCTGCCGCCAATGGCGCATCACCCGCATCAGCGCGCTCTGCACCAGATCTTCGGCCGCGTGCCGCGACCCGGTCAGCAGGTACGCGGTCCGTATCAGATCCGCGTACCGGATCTCGACGAACTCGCGGAAGCCGTCATCCGTCACCTGCACTCTCCAGTCCTGGCTGGGCGTCACCGACGAGAAAGAGACCCGCGGCCGGCGGAAAAGGTTGACTGACCGTCCACCGGCGGCCGGGCAGGGAGTCTTCGTGGTCCGGCAACCTCGCCGTAAGAGTTCGCTCGGTCTCTGTGATCTTGCTGGTCACCTGGGGTCGGGACAGTCGTCGCGGTTGCTCTCGACTTCCGAGTGGAGTGAGCGTCTGTGGTGTCTGCCCTGTGTCGTGCCCTACGCCGCGCCCGGCGTCGCTCGTGGGGCGTACTCGCTCTGGTGTTGATGGGGGTGCTGGTTCCGGGCGCGGCCTCGGCGCACCCGTTCGGTCCCCCGCAGCAGATCAAGGTCGCGGGGGAGGGCGATCACGAGGTACGGGTCCGCTGGCTCGTCGGCGGGACCGATGACCTGACCCTGCTTGGCGTCGCCCTCGGCGTACTTTCGCAGGACCGGGTGCTGCTCGACGGCGCGGTGGTCTACGAGCCCGCCGACGGTGCGGCGTTGGCCGGGGCGCCGGAGTTCGCCGACTACCTGACCGAGCGCATCACCGTGACCCAGGACGGGCGGCCCTGCGCGGGCGAGGCCGGGGTGGCCGGCGACCTGGCCTCGGGCGGCGCCGACGTGCTGTTCACCTGCCCCGAACCGGTGAGCAGAGTGATCGTGACGTCCCGCATGCTCACCGACCTGCACCCGGCCTACCGGACGCTCGCCCGCGGCCCCGACGGGCAGAAGGTGGTCTACGACGGCACCCACGAGTCGGCCGAGTGGACGGTCGGCACCGGCACCGGCACCGGCACCGGCACGGGCGCCGGCACGGGCGCCGGCACCGGTTCCCGCGTCGCGTCCACGGCCCTTCCCGACCTCTTCGGAGTCGCTGATTTCGGCGATTGGCTGTTGGAAGCGGTGCAGTCGCCGGGGTTCGTGCCGGTGGCACTGGTGATCGCCTTCGTGGCCGGGGCCGCGCACGGACTCGCGCCCGGCCACGGCAAGAGTCTCGCGGCGGCGTACCTCATCGGCTCCCGGGGTCGGGTCCGCGACGCCGCCTGGCTGGGTTTCTCGGTGGCCGTGATGCACACCGTCTCGGTGCTGGCCATCGCGATCGCCTGGACCTTTTTCTCCCTCTCCGACCTGGTCAGCCTCGAACGACTGACCACCGGGCTGCAACTGGCGGCCGGCCTGACCGTCGTCGCCGTCGGGCTCTGGCTGCTGTTGCGGCACTTGCGGCGGCGCGGCCACACGCACGGCCACGGCCACGACCACACGCACCACCACGACCACGACCACCCGACCACGACCCGGCCCGGTCTGGTCCTCCTCGGCATGTCGGGCGGGCTGACACCCTCGCCGGCGGCCTTCCTCCTGCTGGTGACCGGCATCTTCGCCGGGCGGTCCGGGTTCGCGCTCGTCCTCGTGGCCTGCTTCGGTCTCGGGCTCGCCGCGGTGCTGTTCACCGTCGGCCTGATGGCCCTCACCGGCCGCTCGCTCGTGGCGCGCGCCGCCGGCTCCCGCGCCTTCATGCGGTCGGCCACCCGGGTTGCCCCGGTGCTGGCCGCCTGCGGGATCACTCTCGTCGGCGTCGGCATTTCCGCCGCCGCCGTAGCCGGCCTACCCGGCATCTGACCCCCACCTACCCCAACAGGTGACCCCTTAGAAAAGGAGATGTCGTGACCACACGACTCCATCCGTACGCCCAGAGGTGGCGCCGCGCAAGCGCGGCCGCCCTCGGGCTCGTGGTGGCCGGCGGCGCGCTGATGCTGCCCGCCCAGGCCTACCTGACCGACACCAGCCAGGCGGCCGCGGCTGTCCCGGTCCCGGCGGCTGACGTGCTCGACGTCGCCTTCACCGGCGGCACCGCCACCGACCGGGCCCAGGGCCTCACCCCCACCACCTGGGGCGCACCGAGCTACACCACCGACGCCGAGTTCGGCCACGACATCCTCAAAGTGGACGGCGTCGACGACGCGGTCTCCTTCGACTTCGCCGACCAGTGGAACCGGTTCTCCGCCGGCTTCACCATCGAGTGTGTCTTCCGCATCGACACCACAATGCCGGTCAGCGGCGAGAAGGACCTCTGCTCCGACAAGGAGGCCGGCGGCTTCTCGGTCTACGTCAACGGCGGCAACCTCGGCACGATGGCCCACATCGGCGGCGGCTACAAGTCGGTGCTGACCCCGGTCAGCGGCAACCGGTGGTACCACGCCGTTTCGGCCTGGGACGGCCAGCGGCTGATTCTCTACCTCAACGGCCAACTGGCCGGCTCGACCGCGGCCACCGGTACGCTCACCCCGCCGGTCGTCTCCTCCCGCCGCTTCGTGATCGGCGCCGACGCCGCGCCCTCCGGCATCGGTCAGCTCGCCCCACCCTCCTCGTACGCCGCGAGCAAGGTCTGGAGCACGGGACTGACCGGCGCCCAGGTGGCCGAACTGGCGTCGGCCTACGACACCCAGCCGCCCGTGCCGGTGGCCGACGTGCTCGACGTCGACTTCGACGACGGCACCCCGAAGGACGACGCGCAAAACCTTCCCGTCACCATCCACGGCAACCCGGTGATCGCGCACGACACCGCCGTGAAGGCGTCGGTGGCCTCCTTCGACGGCTCCGACGACGCCTACTCCTACGCCTTCGGCGACCAGTGGAGCAAAATCAACACCAGGGTCTCCATCGAGTGCGCCCTGAAGTCCAACGGCACCCTGCCCAACAGCGGTGAGCACTCCGTCTGCTCCTCAAAGGAGGGCGGCGGCTACTCGATGGTGATCTACGGCGACAAGCTGACCTTCGCCGCGCACGTCGGGGGCAGCTACCGCAACGCCCAGACCACGATCGTCTCCGGCCGCTGGTACCACGCCGTCGGCACCTGGGACGGGCAGGCGGCCCGGCTCTACGTCGACGGCGTCCTCGCGGCGCAGACCCCGGCCGCCGGCGCGCTCACGCTGCCCTCCGGCGCCGCCCGCAACTCCTTCTACCTCGGCGCCGACGCGGTCAACCAGTTCTGGGCCCCGGCCTCGGTGCTCAACGCCCGCATCTACTCCAAGGTGCTGACCCTCGACGAGATCAAGGCGCTCAACATCGCCGCCTTCGGCGACGTCCGCGACGCGGCTGTCGCCGTCACCGCAACCGTCCCGGCCGAGGGCGCACACCTGCGCCGCCCGGCCACCTTCAAGGTCACCGTCAGCAACCAGGGCAACGCCACCGGTTGGCGGTACCTGCTCGACGGCCAGCCGATCCAGGTCGGCCAGGAGATCGGCCCCGGCCTCAAGTCGGGCAACCACACCCTGCACATCTCGGCGACCGACGTCTTCGGCAAGCCGGTCAGCAAGACCGTGACCTTCACCTCCGACGCCATCCCGGCCAGCGGCGGCACCGACGTCGGTCAGGGCAGCGGCCGGGTGAGCCTCTCCGCGATCGCCCACAACCCCGACGGCGGCGAGGTCACCACCACCTTCAAGCAGGCCACCCCGAGCATCCCGACCGGCGGCGTCCAGGGCGTCGTCCCGGTGATGCCGTCGACGCTGGACTTCTCCTACAGCGAGGGCAGCCAGATCGGCACCGCGCCGCGCCGCGGCGGCAAGGCCATCGGCAGCGCCTCCACCCGCGAGATCCCCTTCCAGCGGTACGACGTCCAGGTGCCGGCATCGGCCGAGCGCCGCCAGATCCTGTGGAGCGGTGTGGTCGACCCCGCCCGCGAGGTTGCGCTGCACGCCTGGAACAGCACCGCCGGGGCGTGGACGCACCTGGCCAGCGCCCGTGGCCAGGCCGAGGGTGAGACCGCGCTGCAGGCCCTCGTCGAGCCGGAACTGGTCGAAGGCGGCGTGGTCCGCGTCCTGGTCACCGGCCAGGACCCGTTCGCCGACGACCTGGCGCCCCGGGACGCCACGGCCGGCGCCCCGGCCAACCGGGACCACTTCGAGGACCCGTCGGACTACGACTTCGCGCTGGCCCACTTCACCGACACGCAGTACCTCGCCGAGGGCGCGACCGGTGGCACGTACGACAACTTCAACGGCATCGACGAGCCCAGCGACAAGATGACCATGGAGGAGCGGGCGCTCTGGGCCAAGGCCTACCGGGACACCACCCGGTGGCTGGCCGACAACGCAGCCAAGCGGAAGATCGCCTACACCGCGCACACCGGCGACATCATCGAGAACTACTACTACGATCCGCTCGCCACCGACGCCGACGGCAACCTGCTCCGCCCCGGGCTGGACGAGCAGGCGACCAGGGAGTTCCAGTTCACCTCCGAGGCGCAGCGCATTCTGGACAAGGCCGGAGTGGTCAACCAGGTCGTCGCGGGCAACCACGACAACTTGCTCGGCGCCGAGACCGGCCCGACCTCGCGGTTCAACCAGTACTACGGCCCGGAGCGCTACTACGAGGGCTCCAAGCTCTGGCCGGCGAAGTACAAGGCGTCGTACCACGCCTGGGACGAGACCACCGACGACTCCGGCGCCGTGGTCACCCGGGGCAAGGACAACCAGAACAACTACGTCCTCTTCACCGCGGGCGGTCTGGACTTCGTCGCGGTGGGCCTCTCCTACGGCATCACCCAGGCCGAGGCTGACTGGGCCAGCTCGATCTTCCAGCGCTACCAGGACCGCAACGGTATCCTGCTGACCCACGCGTACATCGCCCCGTCGGGGGCGCCGGACGGCCGGGGGGCCAACTTCTCCACCGACGGGTCGCGGGCCTTCTCGACCATCGTCGCGGCCAACCCGAACGTGTTCCTGGTCCTCGCCGGTCACGAGCACGGCGTCGGCACCAACCTCAAGACCGGCGTCGGCGTGACGATCGAGCACAACGTGGTCGAGCTGCTCGCGGACTACCAGTTCTACAAGATGACCGCCGGTGAGCTCTGGCCGGAGAAGGTCGACGCCACCGGCAACCTTGACCTCGACGGCGACGGCACCGTCGACCACCGCAAGGACGACCTGCTGCAGTTCGGCGCCAGCTTCCTGCGGCTGCTGCAGATCGACGTCGACAAGGCCCAGATGAGCGTCGACACCTACTCGCCGATGCTCGGCAACTTCGGTGCCACCGAGTACGACGACCGCAAGCGCTACAACGGCGCGGAGGACAACATGGTGCTGCCGATCGACCTGTCGACGCGCAAGACCAGCTTCAGCACCGGAAGTCTGGTCCTGGTCACGCCGACCGACACGGTGATCGGTCAGGCCACGGCCCGGTCGGGCTGGCCGGCCACGGTGACGTGGAGCGGCCTGACCGAGGGCGAGCTCTACGCCTGGACCACCACCAGCCGCACCGGCGACGGTGAGGAGGTGGGCTCGATCGACCAGTTCGGCGGCATCTTCATCGCCACCGCCGCCGGCACGGACGTCACCGCGCCGGTGCTGACCGTCCCCGCCACGACCTCGGTCAAGCAGGATGCTGTCTTCGACCCGCTGGCCGGCGTCACCGCGGTGGACAACACCGACGGCGACCTCACCGACCGGATCCAGGTGATCGGCACCGTCGACACCGCCACCCCGGGCAGCTACCCGCTGACCTACCTGGTTTCCGACACCAACGGCAACCAAGCGGTCGCCAACCGGGTGGTCACCGTCACCGCGGCCCCGATCGTGAAGCTCACGCCGACCTCGGTCAAGGCCAAGGACGTCAAGGCCAACTGGAAGTCGACGCTGAAACTGACCGCGGACGTCACGCCGAAGAAGGCGACCGGCCCGGTGCAGTTCATGATCGGTGAGGAGGTGCTCTGCGAGGCCCAGGTCAAGAACGGCAAGGTCTCCTGCACCGTCCACATGCTGCCCAACCCCGGCACCCACAAGGTGCGGGCGGTCTACGGCGGCGACAAGACCCACGCATCGTCGTACGCCGAATTCACCCTGACGGTGGTCGACCCCAAGCGCTGACCAAGCGCCTCAACCCCCCAAGCGGGGCCGGTCCCACCGGACCGGCCCCGCTCCGCCCTACCCCC
>NZ_BOPC01000109.1 GCF_016863555.1 Micromonospora qiuiae
GGGGTCGGTCAGTTCGATCGCCGCGTGGAGTTCGTGTTGTGCGGCATGGATCTGGTTTTTGATCGAGCCGATGCAGCCTGGCGGGTAACGCACAGCCGGCTGGTACGGCCCGCTGGTCGGGACGGCTGCCAGGCGGTACCGGTGCCAGGCCCGTGCTGTCTGGCGGATGAGTGTGGTGGTGCCGATGCCGGCGGCATATCCGATCGCGGCTGCGATCGGGAAGGGAATCGTGTGGAGGTGGGTGGTGACGGCGACCGTCACGGCGGCGGCGAGCCATATGGTGCCCTGGTGGCGCTGTCGGGTCCGGTGTGAGGACAGGAGTTCGGCCGCTCGGCGCAGGTGGTTGCCGGCGAGCCACATCGCGTCGCTGGCAGCTGTGGCACGCCCGCCCGGGCCGTACGCGTCGTCGAGGCACTGCCAGGCCGTGTCGATACGCCAGCAGGCGAGTTCGGCGGTACGCGCGGCGGCGCGGACAGCGGCCAGGTCCGTCGGCAGGCCGGTGCGGGTGGTCATGAAGCCTGACCGTCGTCATAGGCGGTGATCAGGCGATTGAGCAGGGAGGTACGCGTCATGGTGGCTGTCTCCTCGGGGACAGGTGCTACGAATGGCTCCGGGTGCGGGACGTCGGTTGTTAGGGGTGGCCTGATGGTGTCGGTCAGGTGGAGCAGGACAGGGCAGGCGAGTAACCGGGCAGCCTGTGAGTGCTCGGGTGAGGCGGCGGCGATACAGCGCCCAGGTGAGCGGTGATGTGCCGCCCTTGACCAGTGCCGCGTACCGCACCAGCACGCCGATGGTTTCGGCGGTCAGCTCACCCACGACCGCACCTACCTACTCCCACCGGTGCGGCGTGCGCGTGAACATCACCGGGACTGGTGAGACAGGGTGTGGCGGTGGGATGTTGGCCGCCGGCCGGCGGGGTGTGAGTGTCCGGGGTGCGGCGGCTGTCGGTGTAGAGCCGATAGGCGTCGGCTTCGGCGAGGATCACGTCCCGCGCGTGAGGCCCCAGGCGTGGATAAGCAGGTGGGACCGCAGGTCGGCGGCCCCGGTCGGTGGAGTTTGGTCAGACCGGTCACCCACGCTTCGGCGTGTCCAACTGTGGGTCCAGGTCGATCACGATCGGCAGGTGGTCGGACAGTTTCCGAGCTGCTGGTGTGTCGATGACGTGGTAGCTGCGCAGTGCCTGCGGTCTGGTGGTCCAGAAGATGTCCTCGCGTCGGCGCCAGCCGCCGCGGTGGCCGCCGGTGGCTTTCCATGGCACGCGCAAGGTCGGTGCGGCGTCGTGGAAGCCGCTGCGTTGCATCAGTTGCGCGGGGCGTCGGTCGGCCTTTCGGGGCGCTGCCGGGTCGTCGTTCCAGCGGACATGCCGCTCGATCCACTGGGGAGGCAGTTTCGACCAGTCCGGCTCGTGGTCGTAGTCGGGGTCGGCGCCGAAGGAGTTCCAATCGGCACCCAACACGACGGCTTCGGACAGTGGTAGCTGTCCGGTGAGGGTGAAGGCGTCGTCGAGTTGCTTGCCGGGGTTCCAGGGCCCGAGGTGGGTCACCGCGACTGTCAGCGGCGCATCCGCGCCGACGTCGAGCCGGACGACGCCCAGGCCGTGCCACATCAGCAGGTCATAGGCCCGCTGCGACAACATGTCGTACTCGGGCCGCCACAAGATCGCGAGGTGGCAGTCGGAATGTTTCGCGGGGACCGCGAAGGCGGCCATCCCGAGCGCGTCGGCGATCGCGCCAACGAGCCGGTCGAGTTGCGCCGCATCCGCGTCGGCGGCATAGATTTCCTGCAAGCACACGACGTCCGGTCGGAGGAAGCGCAGCAGTTCATGCTGTCCACGCCGGGTCGGCGTCGACGACTTGCCATACGCGAGCAGGTTCCAGCTCACGGCGCGGATCAACCGCCCGCTCATGCGGTTGCCGCCCTGGAGCGGTCGGCTCGACGGGTCATAGCTCCTCCGATCGGAAGGCGGAAGGTGGGCCGCGCATTCTGTGTGTCTGTGAACTGTCGTGCGCAGTGGTCGGTCATGCGGGAGCTGGGCGGTGGGGTGGGGCATCGTGGTGGGTCGGGGACTGTCTTTTCATTTCGCGGCCCTCTTGCGGAGTCCGGCCCGCTCGGGTGGGACGGGACGGGACGGGGTTCGGCGGGTCGTCAGGGGATTCGTTGTCGCCGATTGTTTGACCGGCTCGGCTCGCGATGACCTGGTGCATCCCGGTCCAGCCGCTGGCTACCTCCCATTGCATGCCGATCGCGTCGAGGGCGGCGATTCTGTCGTGCGGAAGTTTGTCCTCACGTCGCGCAACGCGTTGGAGGTTGATCCACCTCGATAGGTCGATGTCGCCTTCACGGTGGCCTCGGCGTGGGTGCAGGTGTCCCTCGCGCTGGTAGAACGCGGTGGCAGTGGCCAGGTTGCGTTCCCAGGTGGCGTCTCGGATTGACCACTGCATGCCGACTGCTTCGAGGCTGCGGATGCGGTCGTCGTTGAGGCGCCCGAGTCGGTAGTCGGTGCGCCGGGCAGCGAGCCAGTCGTAGAGGTTGATGCCGTTGACGATCTGGCCGTACGGGACCTGGATATGGCCATGGGTGGCGCGGAACTGCTGGAGGGCCGTGAAGCCCTCCTGGTAGGTGGGGCGTGTGACGGTCCAGTCGATCCCGAGGTCGGTGAGGGCGGCGACCCGATTGTCGGCAAGGGTGTTTTTGCGGTGGTAGCCGCGTTGTTGTCTTATCCACAGGGCGAGGTCGAGTCCGTCGACGACGTAGCCGGTGGGCACGTCCAAGTGGCCGTGTTCGGCGCGGAACGCCGTGGCGGCGGCGATGCCCCGCTCCCAGGCGCGCGTCGTGGGCGTCCAGTCGAGGCCGATCTCGTTCAGATACTGGATCCGGTCCTGTGAAAGCCGGCGTGCCTGGTACTCGGCACGCTGCCGCGCAACCCAGCGATCCAATCGCAGGCCGTGGCGTACGTGTCCGACCGGAACTCTCAGGTGTCCGTGGTCAGCGTGGAACGCCCGCAGGGCGGCGTACCCGACCAGCCACTCCGACGTGGTTTCCTCCAGCACTCGCACGGTGAGTGTCCGCAGTAGATCCTCGGAGGCGTAGCCGTCGGGAAGGCGCACGAGGAGCCGCGGCGGCAGCGCCGCGGCGCCCGTCGACACGTTTGTGCGCTGGGTGTCGAGGTCGGCGGCCAAACCGTTGTCGTGGGCGCGTAGCGCGCGCAGGACCTGAAGGAGCGTGGTCCATTCCGTCAGGTCCGCGGCGAGGTCGCGGGCGGTCTCGGCCGGGTCGTCAGGCAGCAGGACCGGTAGCAGGATGGTGGCGATGCCGGACCCGGCAGGGTTACGGCGCAGCGCCCGGCCGACGGCCTGGATGACGTCGGACTCGGACTCCTTGGGCGCGGTGAAGACCACGGCGTCAACGGCGGGCACGTTGACGCCCTCACCCAAGCATCGCGAGTTGGACACTACCGTCCAGCCGTCGTCCGGCGGGTCTGCGAGGTTAGCCAGGTGGAGTTGCCGCTGCGTCATCGTCTGGGTGCCATCGACATGCCCGACCGTCAGGCGGCCCTTGGGACGCTCCTGCTCGGGCAGGGCAGCCACAGTGGCCGGCAGAGTACGGGAGAACTCCTGGGACTGCGCCACCCGTGGGGTGAACACCAGCACCCGGCGAAGGCCGAACTCGGCAGCGGCGCGGACGAGTGCGGTCTGCACCACAGCGGTGCGTAGCGGCGCCGCGCCGGCACTGACGACGGCGCTGGGGTCGAGGCGACGCAGAGTCGAGAGCGCTTCCACGGAGGCGACGCCGATCACCACGATGCGGTAGTCGTCGAGCCAGCCGTCGGCGATCGCGCGCGCGAACGGGTAGCTGTAGTGGACCTGGCCGAACACGTCCACGTCGTCCATCGACAGCACGTCCTCACCGCCGCCGCCCGCGCGGCGTCGCGCGCTGAGAACCCGTGGTGTCGCGGTCATGTACAGCCGTCGAGTAGCCGAAAGGTGCTCGTCACGGTGCACCAAGGCGACGTGTTTGCCGGGCCATCCGGCCGTGTGGTGCGCCTCGTCGATGACCAACAGACTGGCGGCGGTGTCGGCTGCGTCTAGCCCTTTGCCCACCACAGCGACCGAGGCATGAGTGACCAGGATGAGCCGCATGCGGCTGTCCGGAGTTCGCCGCACCCAGTCCGCGATCTCGCCCGGCCGAGTGGTGACAGGACATTCCAGGTCCGCCACGTGCACCGCGGAGTCGGCGACGGTGTCATCGCTACACACCGCGAGTACCTGCGCCGCCATACCGGCAGCGGCCCACACCGCCAGAGTCTGCGCTAGCAGAGGCAGCGACGGGCAGGCTACGATCACCAGCCCGCTCGGGCAGAGCCGCGCAGCGGCATGCACCGCGACAAGTGACTTGCCGCTGCCGCAGGCTGCCCGGAACTGGCCGCGACCACCAGCGGTCAGACCCTCCACGATCGCCTCGACGGCCTCCCGCTGGTAGTCACGAAGCGTCGGCAGTTTCTCGTCCGGTCGTGAGTCCCTCACCTCAGGCCCCTCCTCCGGCGCGGCCCGCCGATGCCCTGCCACGGGTGCGAGGACTCGCCTTGGCGGTCGACGATTCGGATAGCGCCCTCACCGCTCACCGTCACAAGACACGGCTCCTTGCGTGGACGCGGCTCGACTGTCGACCCAAGCGGATGTAAAGGACATGGCACGGGGTGTCTCTTTCGTGGTGAGTGGGTGGCGGTGATGGTGGTTGCCGGAGCGCACGCTTGTCCGCGTCGTGTGCGTGCTGGTGATGGTTCGCGCTGCGGTGTGCGTGACTTGGTGCATCCCGGTTTAGCCGCTGGCTACTTCCCATTGCATGCCGATCGCGTCGAGGGCGGCGATTTTGTCGTGCGGAAGTTTTTCCTCGCGGATCTGGCCCGCCGAATCGGCGACAAACAGCTGAATCTGGCCCAGGCGATCGAAGAGGCAAAGTGAACGGCGGAAATGCCGCCATATCAGCTGACTCACTGCGGGGGTAAAGCGCGATCGTTGAGGAACAACTACACGACAGAGAGCCATGCCAGGCAGAAATAATCATGTTATGCAACATGGCACACACTCAAACAATACGTCCATCGCGGCATTACGGCTCGCGGCCAGAGTCCCACCTGGTGAGTCCAAGGAGGTTTCCGGCAACCGATCTGACGTTCTCACTTGCACCCGGTGACTCACAGACACGTCTCTTGTGCCGGGCCTGCCGGTGTCAACGGCTAGTTGCGGATTTCTCGAGGGGCCAAGGTGATGCCGCCGGCATCACCGGCTTACTCGATTCGGGATGGTCGTGGCCTGTGGAAGCGCAGTCGCACCAGATGCGGGTGAGGTGCTGTTGCATGCGGAGGGTGGCCGGGTGGCGTGGGTGTGCCCGGCGGTGGGCGGTAATGGTGTCGGCGAGAAGAGCTCGGGCGGGTTGGCAGTGGCCGAGGTGGTGGAGGACGAGGGCGATGGCGGCGTGGGTGGCCAGGGCGCGGTGAGCGGTCGGGCCGTCGGTGGTGGCGAGGTGGTCGGCGAGTTGCCACAGGAGGCGCAGTGCGTGCTGGTGATGGTTCGCGCTGCGGTGTGCGGTGGCGAGCAGGTGCAGGCTGGCGATGCTGTCCGGGTGGGTCGGTCCGTGGAGCTGGGTCAGGCTGGCGTGGGCGTAGGAGGCCCAGGTGATGGCAGCGTTCGGCTGGCCGAGGCTGAGCTGCACCATGGCGAGGCGTGCGGCGGCGTCGGCGTGCACGAGGTCGGCGGGTGCGGTGGCAGGGTTGATGCCGGTGAGGCTGTCGTAGAGCAGGTGCAGGGCTCGCTGGGGGTTGCGGCCGGCGAGGTGCCGGGCGGCGGCGATTCGGAGGGCTTGGACATTTCGGTGTGGGTTGGGCAGAAGAGTGGAGGTGGTGGGCCAGGCGAGCGTGATGTCGGTGCCGCTGACGCCGACGGTGACGTGGGTGAGGACACGGTCGGCGTAGGTGGCGGCGACAAGCGGGTGGGCCGGTGTGATGGTGGTGGGGACGACCTGGGGCGCGTGGCGCAGGATGGCGCGGCCGATGGTGTCAGCGAGCTGGGCGGCATCAAGGGGCGTTGGCCGGCAGCCGGGCTGGCACTGGTAGCCGGGCTCGATGCCGGCGTCGACTTGGACCATGGGCTCGTAGCAGAGTCCGCAGCGCAGCAGTCCGGCTGGTAGGTACGTCTCGGGTAGAGCCATAATCCCCACGGCACCGTCGTCAGACTCGGAAGTTTTGACGGCTGCTGGTCGGGCGGTGGGCAGTGGTGGCGGTCTCGCCGCGCTGGCCGCAGCGGCGGGTCATCGGTTGCAGGGTCACGCCGTCGGCCGGGCGCACGATCGCGTGGTGGTCAGCTGTGTAGCCGGCCTGAGCGAGGAGGTGTCTCCCGGTGGGGAGGGTGAGGGTCCAGGACGGTAGTTCGATGAGGTCGAGCCGGCTGCGTAGGTGGTGCATCAGCGTCCGGCCGAGGCCGGTTCGCTGGTGTGGGGGGCGCACGGCAAGGCAGGCGAGGTGGTAGTGGGCCTCGGTGGGCTGGCGGCTGGCGATGATGTCGTCCAGGGCCAGGAAGTTGTCGGCGTGCGGGCCGGCGGCGGTGGCGAGGCGCGTGGTGTAGCTGGCCGGTGGCGGGAGCGGCCGGTATCGGTGGAAGCAGACGGTGGCGGCGGTGAGGTCGCTGGTGACGTGGACGTCGCCGTAGAACATGGCGTGCTCGACCCAGATGGCGGCGACATCGGTCAGGACACGACCGCGCTGCTCCTGGTCGGGTACCAGCCATGCGGCGATGGGAGTGGGCTGAAGGGCCTCGGCGATCACCGCGGCGACATGCTCCTTCTCCACCCATCGGGCGGCCCGGATTCGATGCGTCACCTCTTGCCTTACCTTTCTTGCTGCTTGTCGTCTTGCCGGGTTGGGTGGCCGGCGGCAGGGGACGGGGGGCCCGCTGCCGCCGGCCACGGAGGACCGACCGCCGTCCTACCCCCTAGGTGTGGCTGCCGGTCGGCTTGTCACCGCAGGTGCGTCGCGGCTGCGGCGGTGGTGGGTGCGGTGGGGCTGTCGGTGGTGCTCGTGCGGCCGTGGTCCAGCAGGAGGGTGTAGGAGTGCAAGCCGGGTCGGCGTCCGCCGTTGATCCATTCGGTCGCCGCGAGCAGGTCGCCGGTGGTCGGCTCGATGATCAGGGTCGAGGTCGATCCGTCGGCGACGACCTGGAAGGACATCCCGGGCCGGCCGGCGAGGTCGGTCGTCGTGCCCCGGTAGGTGATGTGTGGGACCGCTGCCAGGACGCGCAGGGTCGCCGATCGTCGGCGCGGGTCGAGGTGATGGCTGGTGGCCAGTCCGACGACACCGTTGGCCAGGATCCTGGGGTAGGCGGGCTCGTTGACCAGCGCGGGTGGCGCGAGCAGTCGGGTCAGCTCGCGTGGGTCGGCCGGGATGTCCCCGGGCAGGTAGGGGCGCAGTTGACCGATCCCGTGTTGGAGTGAGTGCGGTACGGCCCGGCTGAGTTCCTGCCGTTCCCCCGGGGTGGGCTGGTGGTCCAGGCCGCGCAGGTCCGGTGCCCGGCGGATGATCTCTCGACCGGAGCCGTCCGCCTCATGTCGCCAGCGTCGTACGTCGCTGCGGACGATCGTATTGGTCGCGCGTGCCCACGTTTGGAGGTGCACGTAGGTGTAGGGCAGCCCGGCGGCGGTGTCGGCGGGTGTCGCGGTGACGGTGTTGGCGAGCAGGTCCAAGCGCTGCTGGGCGGTGAGCCTGGCGGCGGTGGCGGCCGTGGATGGGGAGGTAGCCGGCTGCGGTGACGCTGGCGGGGTGGTGTCCGGTCCTGAGGGTGCAGTGCCGTTGTTCTGGCATGCGGTGAGCAGGACGAGGCTGCCGCCGAGTAGCGCGGTGAGCAGGCGGCGGGCCGGGAGGGTCAGGTGGGTCATGGTTGTCGTGCCTTCAGGTGCGCTCGCGGGCGTGGATGACCCGGGATTCGTAGGAGCCCAGCAGTACGCGGGGGTCGGTCATGAGGTCGGCGAATCGGTCCGCGTCCGCGTCCGTGATGTCGGTCAGGCTGGGGCGCAGGTGAGCGACGATGTCGGCGAGCAGCCGGCAGCCGGGGCCGCCGCCGGTCCAGGTTTCGGTGCCGGTGTGGATGCAGTGCCGCACCATGCCGTGACTGACCAGCAGGGTTTCGGGGCCGGTGGTCCAGGTCGCGCCGTGCGGGCCGGTGAGGGCGTGGTGGACCTGCTGCATCACGGTGTGGATCAGGGTGGCGGACTCGTCGTCGGGAGCCCGGTAGATCCGGGGTGGGGTGGGCGTGATGTCGGCGAGGACGAGCCAACCGCCCGAGCGTAGGCGGGCGATCATCTGCTCGATGACGTCTGCGGGGTCGCGCAGGGTGCCGTGGGGCCAGCGGGCGACGATGTGGTCGTACCGGTTGGCCTGCCCGGGCAGGAGGTCCCGGTTCGGGTCGCGCCGCTGGACGTCGATGACGGCGGTGCCGGTGAGGCGGCTGGTGTCGGCGTCGACGGCGGTGACGGCCCCGTAGCGGCCAACGAGCTCGGCGAGGCGGGCGGTGATCTCGCCGGCACCGGCGCCGATCTCCAACAGCCGCTGATTGGTTCTGATGCCAAGTCGGTCCAGGACGAGGTGGATGCTCGGATTGAGCAGCCGGAGCATCGGCCCGGAATGGGCCGGCAGCGTTGTTGTCATGGCGTTCCTCCGGTTGTCGGCGTGGTGGGTGATGCCGGCGGCATCAAATGGCTAGATGAGGCCGTTTCGCAGGGCGTAGGCGACGGCGTGGGCGCGGTTACGCAGGTGGTAGCGGCTGGTGACGTCGTGGAGGATGCCCTTGATGGTGCGTGGGGCGAGGTAGAGCGCTTCGGCGATCTCGTCGTTGGTGCGACCATCGGCGGCCAGGCGCAACACCTCAACCTCGCGGGGGTTGAGGCCGACGAATACCTGGCCGCGCGGGCCGAGGACGTCACGTTGCAGTGCGCCGACGTGCGTGAGGAGCCGGCCGAGCACGTCGGGCGGGAGACTGCCGTGACCGGCCACGGCGGCGCGGATGGCGGTGATGAGCCGGTCAGGAGTGGCGTCGGGTCGGCGCAGGACCCCGGCGACACCATGCTCGACAGCGGCCACGAGCGCCGCGTCATCGAGGTGACCAGCGACGAGCACGATGCGCCGCTGGTGAGCACGCAAACGGCGGAGGGTCCCTAGCGTCTGCTCGTCGACGCCGTCACTGGTCACGATCGCCACATCCGCGACGTCGCTGTCGCTGTCGGTAAGCAGCAGCACCTCGGGACGGGGTCGCAGTTGGCCGATCACGCCGGCGCGCAGGATGGGGTCGCTGGCGTGCACGCTGATCGGTATCCGGGTGGGGGGTGTGTTGGTGGGCATGGCTCCGCTGGGTGTGCTGGTGGGGTGTGTGCTGCCGGCTGCCTGGTGAGGTGCTGGCGGGCAAGGAGTTCGGCTCTTGCGCCGGTGCTCGGGGTCATTCGGGTTTTTGGGCGAGGGTGGAGGTGTATTGGTAGCCGCGGAGGGCGACGGTGGGGTCGGTCATCAGTTCGCCGAATCGGCGCAGGTCGGCGTCGGTGAGGTCGGTGTGCAGGAGTCGGTCGTGCAGTTGGCGGGCATTGTCGGCCAGCAGAAGGCACCCGGGTCCGCCGCCGGTCCAGGTGTCGGCGCGGGTGTAGCTGTACACCTGTGTCATCCCGACGTCCAGCAGGGCGGCGTGGGTGAGGTTTCCCCAGTCCAGGTCGGTGCCCCCTGCGGCGAGGGTGTCGAGGATGGCGTGGACGCTCCGATAGATCAAGTCGCTGTCGTCGTCGGTGAGGGCGTGGTGGACCAGGGCGCGGCTGTAGACGATCTCGCCGAGCAGCAGCCACCCGCCGGGCCGCAGCAGTGTGATCATCTGCGTCAGCAGGTCGGTGCGGTTGGTGAGGTGTTCCAGGACGCAGCGGCTGTGGATGAGGTTCAGGCTGCCGGGTTCGACCGGTAGGTCGAGTCCGTCGCGCAGGTCACGCTGGTAGACGTCGATGATGTTGGTGGGATTGAGCAGATGGGTGTCGAGGTCGACGGCGATCACGGTGCCGGTGGGGCCGACTGTGGCGGCGAGGTGTCGGGTGATGGAGCCGGCGCCGGCGCCGACGTCCAGGATCCGCCAGCCGGGCCGGATGGGGATTTTGGCGAGGTCGTGGCGGGTGATGGGGTCGAGGACCTGCTGGAGGGGGCCGAGTTGCTGCGGGGCGTTGCGGAACTGGTAGGCCGTGGTCATCGGGCGTCTCCTTCGGGCGCAGGTGTCAGGCAGGGTGTGGCGGGCAGCAGCAGCTGGATCCGGGCAGGCTGCGGATACAGCTGGGCTGAGGGCAGGGGCTCGGGTGGTTCCCACCAGCGGGCGTCGGTGCGGCTGTGGCCGAGGAGCAGCAGGTAGCTGGTGGGTTGCCAGCCGCTGGTCTGGTCGGGGCGGGCGGTTTCGTAGGCGAGGATGTCGCCGGTGCGGGGGTGCAGGACGAGCAGGTTGCGGTGGCCGTCGTTGTCGGTGGCGGCGATGCCGACGCCGACGCGGCCGGCGCGGTCGGATACTCGCCGGTAGTAGGTGAGCTGGTCGTGTCGGGCCAGGGTGGTCAGGACCGCGGCGCGGTCGTCGCGGCGCAGGGTGTGCCAGGAGGCGAGGTCGGCGACGGCGGTGATCGCCTCGGCAGCCGTGGTGTCGCGGCCGTCGCCGTATCGGTGGCCGATGGTGAGAAACCGAAATAGTGGGTCGAGGAAGGGATCGATCGGGATGTGGATGGGGATGTGGCCGGCGTTCCACCAGTCCTTGATCACGGCCGCTGGGCCGGGTGGGTGTTGGGTGGCGAGTTGAGCGCCGGATCGGTCGTCGGCATGCCACCGCACGACGTCCCGCAGCGTTCCCGGCTCCCATGAGGACGGGATGTCCCGCCATTGGAGGTAGTGGATGAGGTCGTAGCGGCCTGACACGGTGTCGCATGGGCTGGTGGTGATGGTGGCGGCGAGGTGGTGCAGGGCGGGGCGGGCGGGCTGTGGATATGCCACCCGGGTGGCCGGTGACCGGTCGTGGCGGGCGGCGGGGGCGGCTAGGTCGGGGCGTGGTGACGCGGAGACCGCGCAGCGTTGCGGGTGGGTGGAGGGTGCCGGCCGGGCAGGTGGGACGGCCGCGACGCTGGCGGTGGCCAGTAGCAGGACCGCCACCGTCGCGCTGCTGCGTGTGGCGGTGCTGGTGCGGTCCGGGTGCGGTGAGGGCGTCGCGACGGTGGCGGGGTCTGGGGTCATGGGTGGGGCTCCGCGTCGCTGGCATGGGTGAGGGTGAGGTGACGGCGCAGCGCGGTGGTGGCCGCAGCAGTGGTGTGGGTGTGGCAGTCGAGCTGCCCGGAGGTGAGCACGTGCATGGTGTCGGCCATCGTTTCCGCCGCGGCGGCGTGCGGGAGCGCGGCGAGGACGGTCACGCCCCGGGTGGGCAGGTCCCGTAACACGGTGGTGATCTGGTCGGCGATGATCGGGGCGAGTCCTTCGGTGGGTTCGTCGGCCAGCAGCAGGCGGGGTGTGGTGCGTAGGGCTCGGGCGATGGTGAGCATCTGCTGCTCGCCGCCGGAGAGCTGGTTGGCGCGGTGTCCTATGCGGGCGGCCAGCGGCGGGAACATGTCGAGGAGTTCTTCGACGGTCCAGGTCTCGTCGCGGCCTGCGGCGGCGAAGTGTTCGGCCACGGTCAGCGACGGCCACAGTCGGCGGCCCTGGGGGGCGAGCGCGATCCCGGCTCGGGCGGCGGCGGTGGGGTGCCAGCCGGTCACGTCGCGGCCGTCGAGGTGGATGGTGCCGCTGGTGGGTTGGAGGTGGCCGGCGAGGGTGTGCAGCAGCGTGGTCTTCCCGGCCCCGTTGGGGCCGACCAGCGCGTGGACGCCGGGATGGCGCAGGTCGAGGGTGACGTCGTGCAGGACCGGCGGGCCGTCGGGGTAGGCGACGGTCAGGTCACGGGTGTGCAGCATCGCCACCTCCGGTGCCGAGGTAGAGAGCGGCGACGGCGGGGTCGGCGCGTACGAGGTGGGCGGGTCCGTCGGTGTGACGGCGGCCCTGGTGCAGCACGGTGATCCAGTCGGCGAACGCGGCGACGACGTCCATGTGATGCTCGATGATCACGACCGCCATCCAGCTGGGCAGTCCGTGGAGGATGTCGAGAAGCCGTCCGGTGTCGGTGTCGGTGAGGCCGGCCGCGGGTTCGTCGAGCAGCAGGATCCGGGGCTGGCCGGCGATCGCGACGGCCAGGTCGAGCATCCGCCGGTGCCCGTGCGACAGGGTGCTGGCGGGCTGGTCGGCCTGGTCGGCCAGCCCTACCAGGTTCAGCACCTGGATGGGGGTGTGGTCCGGGTTGCGGCGGTGATGCCAGCCGCCGACTCGCACGCAGTCGAGGCAGGTGAGGTCCGGCCAGACGGCGGGGTGTTGGAAGGTGCGGCCGATGCCGGCACGCGCACGCCACGCCGGCCTCCAACGGGTGACGGTGTGGCCGTTGTAGGTGAGCTGGCCGGTCTGGGCTCGGATGGTGCCGGCGAGCACGTTCAGGAGAGTGGACTTGCCGGCGCCGTTGGGTCCGATGACCGCGTGCCGGTCGCCCGGGGCGATGGTGAACGTGTCGAGGTCCAGCACCGTGAGCGGCCCGTAGGCGTGGCGCAGACCGGCGGCGACCAACCCGGTGCTGTGGGCGTGGTCGGGATCGCGGCGGCTGCGCGGTGCGGGCAGCTGGTCCGGGTCGATCCTCATGACGTACTCCTGACGCTCGTCGCGGCGGTCGGCGGCGCCGCGGCATGCGGGCCTGCGTGCCGCCGGTGCCGGCGGCGAAGGCGGGCGGGTAGGGCGGTCAGACCGCCGGGCAATGCGTACACGCCGATCACGAACAACGCGCCCACGAGCAGCGGCGCGTGCCCGGGGACCTCGACGGCGACGACGTCACGGACGCCGAGCACGATCACCGCGCCGACCGCCGCACCACCCAGGGATCGGGCACCGCCGATCACGGCGGCGAGCAGGACCAGGGCCGCGGTGCCGAAGCCGACGTCGGCGGGGGTGATCCACCGGTGGGTGTGGATCAGCAGTGTCCCGGCGATGCCCGCCATAGCCCCGGCGGCGCAGTGGACCATCCACAAGTGGGCGTTGACGGGATGACCGCTGGCGCGGGCCCGGTCCTCGTTCGCGCGGGTGGCGGTGAGCAGCATTCGCCGGTCACCGCGCAGCAGCCACACGGCCACAGCAGTCGCCGCGATCGTGATGGTCGCGGCGTAGAGCAGGACCGTGCGGTCGCCGAGCAGAGGTGGCAGGCCGGGCAAGAGGCGGGGTGCGGGGATCCCGGCGAGGCCGTCGGTGCCGCCGCTGACCGCCCGCCACTGCCCGGCGGTGATCGCGGTCAGCTCGGCCACCGCGAGGCTCAGCATCAGAAACACCGTGCCCCGGTGCCGGACCAGGACCGCCCCGGCCAGGCCCGCAACGACCGCACCGACGACGGCCGCGCAGAGCAGGTGCACGATCGCGAGGTCGATGCCGGTCAGGGCGAGGCGGGCGGTGAGGTAGGCGCCGGCGGCGTAGGGGGCGACCTGGCCCAGCGTGGGCAGGCCGGCGTGTCCGGTGACCACCGCGACACTGACCGCCAGCAGCGCAAAGGGCAGCATCCTGGCGACAGTGGTGTGCAGGTACGGATCCGCTGCCACAGCCACGACGATGATCGCCAGGGCAGCCACAACCAGCGGCGCCACCATGGGCAGCGACCGGAGCCGGGCGACGGCGACGGCCTGGGTGAAGGCCCTCATCACGTTACCTGACCAGGCACAGGACGGCGGCGGACGAGCAGGACCACGGCCATCGCGGTGATGAGCAGGTAGGGCGCCAGGGCCGGGATGGTGACCACGCCGACGGTCTGCACCACCCCAACGCCGATCGCGGCGGCGACCGCGCCGGGTACGGAGCCGAGACCACCGCAGACCACGATGATCAGCGACAGCAGCAGCGCCGTGTCGGCGGTGCCCGGTCCGACACCGAGGATCGGAGTGGTCAACGCTCCCGCCAGCCCGGCGAGAGCCCCGGACGCCACAAGCACAGCGGCGTCGACGGTGCGGGGGTTGACGCCGACACCGGCGACCATCGCCCGGTCATCCACGGTGGCCCGGACCAACCGACCCGCCCGGCTGCGATGCAACACCACATAGCCGACGACGGCCACCAGCACAGCGACGGCGAGCACGGCGAGCCGGTCGACCGGATACCGGTAGCCCGCCACCGCGACGGTGCCCTCCAGCGCGGCGGGCATCCGGGGCCGCAGCACGTCCGACCCGAACACCGCGGTCAGCACATCCCCGCCGACGAGCGCGATACCGAAAGTCAGCAACGCCTGATCCAGATGGCCTCGCCCGCGCAGTCCGGCGGTCGCCGCGGCGAGGACTCCTCCCCCGGCCGCGCCTGCGAGCGTGGCGAGGAGGATCGCGGTGGCGAGGCTGCCCCAGGTGCCGGCGGTCCAGGCGGCGGCGATGTAGCCGCCGGCCGCGATGAAGGTGCCGTGCGCGAGGTTCAGCACCCCACCGGCACCGAACGCCACCGTCAGCCCGGCAGCGGCGATCGCCAGGAGCAACCCGTAGGCGATCCCGTCAACGGTGGTAATCACGAGAGTGTTCACGCGCGCGGCACCCCTTCCTTTTGGTGCGGGCGGAGTTCGGTCAGGTGGCGGGCAGGGTGGTCAGGTCCTGCAGCAACACGTTGGACAGCACCGGTCCGTCGGCTCTGACCTCGCGCAGGTACCAGCGCTGCACCGGCCGATGCTCACTCGGGTGGAACTGCCAGTCCCCACGCGGGCTGTCGATCCGCCCCACCGTGGCGATCGCCGCGTTCAACGTCTCCCCCGTGACCGGACCGTCGACGGCGGCCAGGGCGCGGTCCAGGACCGCGGCGGCGTCATAGGAGGCCATCGCAAACGTGGTCGGCTGACCCGGATGACCAGCGGCGGACCAGGCAGCCACGAACTGCTGGTTCGCCGCGTGCGGCAACGTCGGCGAATAGTTCAGGACGTTACGGATCCCGGTGGCCGCCGTACCCTGCGCGTCCAACACCGCCCCTTCGGTCAAGAACCCGGCCGCGTACAGCGGCACGTCCTTGAGCGCGGACTGCCGGTACTGCTTGACGAACGCGACAGCCGGACCACCGGCATAGAAGGTGTACACCGCCGCGGGCTTGGTCTCAGCGGCCTTGTTCAGATACGGCAGGAAGTTCTCCGTCGTCGGGAACGGCGTGAACACCGTCTTGCCGCCCGGGTTCGCAAGCTTCCCCCCGAGTTCGGTGAAGGTGTCGGTGAAGCCACGCAGCTCGTCCCAGCCGCCCTGGTAGTCCGGGCCGATCGCATACACCGACCCGCCGCCGACCTCGGCTTTGATGTGCGCGGCGATCGCGATCCCCGGCTCGTCCGAGTTGTAGGAGGTGTGCCACGTGTAGGACAGATCCCGCGGTGCGCCGGCGACCGGGGCGAACTCAGGACGCGCGTTCGCCCCGACCAGAGGGATGCGCCGTTCGTGGGTGAGGGTTTGGACCTTGTCCACGGTGGCGCCACCGACCAACCCGGTCAGCGCCACCACCCGATCCCGCCCCAGAAGCTTCTGCGCCGCGGGAACAGCGGTCGCGGGGCCATCGCCCTCGTCGGCGACGATCAGGTCGATCTTCCGGCCGCCGAGACGGCCGTCGTGGGTGTCGAGATACAGCTGGAAACCGCGCTGCATGTCCTCACCGACGCTGGTGTAGATGCCGGACAACGACACCAACAGGCCGATCCGCACCCGGTCGGAATCGCCGCTGCCGCCGGTGCACGCCACACCGGCGGCGAGCAGGCTGGTGGCGGTGACGGCGGCCAACGCCGGCCGCAGCCGCAAACGGGCACGTCGCATGAAGTGCTCCTTCTCTGTCGGGAGGTGAAAGGGGCCAGGCGGTCAGGAGGCGACGCCGGCCGGACTCTGTGTGGTGGCGATGACGTGCTCGACCAGGGCGATGAGCAGGCGGCGGACGCTGTCGCGGTCCCGGGCGTCGACCTCGACGATCGGCACATCACCGGCGAGCGTGAGCGCGTCGCGGATCTGCGCCGGAGAGTAGACACGCGCGTCGGGAAACTGGTTGACCGCCACCACGAACGGCAGCCCGCACCGCTCGATGTAGTCCAGATGCCGAAACGAGTCCTGCAGCCGGCGGGTGTCGACCAGCACCACCGCCCCGACCGCACCACGCACGATCGCGTCCCACATGAACCAGAACCGCGCCTGCCCCGGCGTGCCGAACACATACACCGTCACGTCGTCGACAGCGAGGCGACCGAAGTCCATCGCCACCGTCGTGGTCACCTTGCCCGGACTGTGCGACACATCGTCGCCACCGGCCGACATGCGCGCCTCGGTGGTCAACGGCACGATGTCCGACACCGCCCCGACCAGCGTGGTCTTACCCACCCCCAAAGGCCCGGTCAGCACAATCTTCAACCCCGCTGGCTGACCTGTCGGTCGGCGAACCGTCGCGACCGTCATCGTGCGCCGACCGCCGCAGCCGCGAACGACGGATCCAGGTACGAGTCGCCCACCTGCTCGGCGAAACGCTCCAACTCCGCGGTGACGAACGCCAGATCCGCGTCCCGGCGCGCCAACACCAGCAGCGACGCACCCCGACTCAGGCCCGTCAGGATCAGATAGCCCCGATCGGTGTCGGTGATATTGCCCCGCACCCCACCAGCGGCCAACTCGTCGGCAGCGCCCTTGAGCAGACTGTTCAACCCGGCCGCGACCGCAGCGAGGCGTTCGGCCGCTTCCTGGTTGACCCCGTCGGTGAAGGCCAACAGCAGCCCATCAACGGACACCGCAACGGCGTGACTGACACCAGACACCACACGCACATTCGTGTTCAGCAAAAAACTCAAGTTGTCACTCATCGTTGACCTTCTCTCGGCTGAAGGGAGCGGCGACCGAGGCCGCGCTGATAGGCCCCCGCGGTCTGCGCCAGCCCCGTCGCCGCCCGCGCACCGCGCGGCGGCGCGACAGGAGCAGGCCGCGACGGCGGCGTGAACGCTGCGGATGGCTGCCGCTTGGGCAGCCCCTTCGACGTGGTCGCGCTGTCACGGGACGGCACGGTCGCAGCGGCCGAATGCACGTGCACGGTGCCGCCCACCTCGAACCATCCAGACGGGCCGTGCTGCTCGGCAGCCTGATGAATGGGGGTCGACTCATGCCAGCAGGGAGCAGGCCGCTGCGCGGGGATCTGCGGCAGGACCTGCGTCGGCAGGTCCGCAGGTGAGGATCGGTTGTGCCGACTCGCAGGGTCAGCAGGGCGAGGTGCTGGGCTGGTGGGCAGGGAGACGTGAGAGCCAGGGGTCCCGCCCGGGGCGCGTTGTCCGGCGATCGGCCCGGTCGGCAGCGCGACGCGTTCCGGGACCTTGATGAGGAGTTTGTCGGCGGGAATCTCGACCTCGGCGACGGTGCCGTGCGGGGACGCCGGCAACAGCCGCACCCGCAGACCGTGCGCGGCGGCCAGCAACGCCACCGTGGCCACACCCTGCCGGCGGATGTGCTCCACACCAATCATCGGCGACGGCGCCGCCAACTCCCTGTTCAGCTGATCGCAAAGACCCGGCGGAATGCCTCTCCCCGTGTCGGTGACCTGCAGGATCGCGCGGTTACCCATCAGGTGGCCGGTGACGACCACGTCGCCAGGGCTGTAGCGGGTGGCGTTGTCCAACAACGACGCCAGCAGATGCACCAGGTCATCGATCAATGCCGGCGGCACCTGAACCCGGTCGTCCACCAGCCCGACGACGACCCGCCGATACTCCTGAATCCGGCTCTGCGCCGCCTGCAGCACCGTCACCAGCTCCGCCGGCTCCTCATACGCCATCCCCAGCGTCCGCCCCGACAGGACCAACAAACTCTGCGTACCGTGCAGCAACTGCGCCGCCAGGTTGTCCACCGCGAACAACGTCTCCAACGTCGCCGCGTCCTTCTCATCCCGCTCCGCGGCATCCAACTCACCCAACAGCCGATTCGTAATCCCCTGACACCGCCGCCCCACCGCCTCCACCGCACCCACCGCCACCAGCCGCTGCCGCGCCAGATCCGTTGAGATCCGGTAGGTGGTTGCCGCGAGGACGTCGAAGGCGGCAGTGACCTCGTCCACCTCGTCCCTGGCCGTCGTCGACGCCAGAGCTCGGGGTGGCGCAGGTACCGAGCCGGGATCGGCGGGGTCAGCCCGCTCCACCCGGCGCACCAGTACAGGCAGCTCATCCCGAGCCATCCGGGTGACAGCGTCACGGACATCACGAAGCCGCTGCGCCAACACCCGGCCCTGCCACCAGGCGAACACCGCCGCCACCGCGAGCAGCACTGCCGCTAGCCCGGACAGGACACCGGTGGTCAGCCATTGCCGCGTCCGCTGCCGCCCGACCTCCGCCAGAATGTCATCATCGATACGGGATTGGACCTGGTGCAGCCGGTCCCGGCGCTCGCCGCTGGCGGCCAACCAGCGGCCGGAGGCGACCCGCAGCCGTTGACCAACCTGGGTCCGCGCGACCTCGTCATCGATACGCTGCGCGGTCAGCACCTGCTCGCCGGTCAACGCCTGATCCAGCCATGCCCGCCACTGCGCCGGCGAGCGCTGCGACACCACCAACAATGCTTCGTTGAGCCCTGCAGACGTCGCCGCCAGGTCCCGTTGCATCGCCTGCGACACCGCCCGGCCGCTGGCCGCCGCCACCGCGACCTGCTGGATACCCGCGTACTCCGATGCCTGCGACAACGCTGCCGCCACCCGCAGCTGGTCGGCGAGCACACCGTTTGCGCCGCCGACCTGGCCCACGGCCTCCCGCACCGTCAGGCCGCGCGCAATCACCGCCCGGTACCGCACCAACACTGCCGTCAACGACGCCGACCGCGCCTTCACCTGCTCACGAAACGCCGGCAGCAACCGCAACTGCTCATCCCACGGACCGACCAGCCGCGCGACCGCGGGCTGCGACAGCTTCAGCTCTGCCCGGCGCTGCCGGTAGGCGTCAATCGCGCTGTCGGACACCGCGCCCTGCTCGAGAAGAGTGTTCAAGCCGCCACCGGCATCCGAAACCACCGACACCGCGATCTGGCGCTCCCGATCAAGCTGGTACAGCACCTCCCCAACAGCGGATGACACCGCCACCAGCGACTCCAGACGATCGGCGCTAACAGCCTGCCGCGTCGTCGACGTCACGCCCCACGCGGCAAAAAGCACGGTCGCGGACAGCGGGATGGCAAGCAACAGCGCCAGCCTCCGGGCAACACGCACAGCAGAACCCTTCAGATCACACAATCAACGACCCCCTTGACACGGCGAAATGAGGACAGCCGTGGCGCACCCACCTCGACAGGCGGCCGGCTGGCAGGATCGCGTGCCAACGAGACGACTTAAGGCGAGGTCGATCGGTGTCGGCCAGACCTATCGGCAGGTTCCGACATTCCGGCGACAATCCCGGTCCGGGGATTAGCACCGGACGACGTTCACGGCGAATGTCGGCACATTGTCGGAGGTCAACCGCATCTCTTATCGACATCGGCAGCGGCAGCTTCTGATGGCTTTGTCACCACCCGCATCACGTTCGGCGGGCGGTGAGGGACCCCCACCGCAGTGCGGCGTGCGGTCTCCCTGTATCCACTACCCCTTGGGAGGGGATGCACCATGACCAGTCCATCGATGCCGCAGGTCGGAGAGGTCGGTCGTCGGGCCGCTGAGATCCTCGACCAGATGCGCGCCCACCCGGCCTACGAGCGGTTGCACAGCTCGTCGATGAAGTACTCCACCTGCTGGGCCACGTTCACCGGATACCCGGCGATCAGCCGCTGGTCTCTAGAGCGTGACGCGACTCCGCTGCTGACCGAGGCGCTGCGGGTGCTGGCGCTCAAGGCGGCGGTGTTCGCGCTGTCCGACGGCGACGAGCAGGCCGCGGAGCTGCTGGTGCCGGCGCCGGTGGACGAGATGATCCACGCGGTGCTGGCCCAGTTCACGCTGATGACGCGGATGCAGTCCGACCTGGGTGTCGTCTTCCCTCACGCCACCGAGCTGGAGGAGTTCACCTACACGCGAGGCTGCATCACCGACGACTACTACCACGCCGCCGGGTGGGGTGAGCAGCCGCTGCGGTACTGGCTGGACTCGGCCGAGGTGACCCGACGCCTCGAGCTACTCAACGACCGCTACCAGGCGGCCGGTCTCGGCCGCGACGGGCGCAGCCACGACTTCGACTTAGACCAACCCGAGCCGGTCGCCGTCGGAATCAGCGGTT
>NZ_BOPC01000110.1 GCF_016863555.1 Micromonospora qiuiae
GAGTCGATCAACTGGCTGGAGGCCAGCGGCCGATCACGACGCCTCAACCGGGCGACACGGCAAGGGGAGCGGATGACTCCGGCGCGGCTGCGGGGCCGCCGACGCTGCGGCCGGCCTGTGCGTACGACGAGAGCCGCGACGCGGTGGTGGTCTGTGCGTACGGGAGAAGGAAACAGCCCCGCCAGCGGGGAGCCGGCGGGGCCGTGGGAAAGCTGATGTGGCGTCAGGAAGGCTGCTTGGCGCAGATGAAGCGTGGCTCCGCCTGGTAGGTCCAGGTGAACTTCTCCCGCTTGACGACCTTGCCATCCTTCTTGATGACCCGGAAGGCGTCCTGGGTGAAGCCGAGGCTGCCGTTGGCAGGGATGCAACTCGGACCCGGCTCCAGGTAGACGGTCCTCGGCGAGGTGATGTTCCGTCGTGGGCTGTACTCGGTCTTGACGCTGTCCCAGATCTTCGTGCTCCAGATGGACACGGTGATCGAGTTGCCGGTGTACGAGGTATCGATCAGGACGCCGTAGTCGGTGTTGTTGCGGAACTTGAAGTCGAGGTTGGGCCAGAAGATCGTTGACTCGACGACCGCCGGGTAGCGGCTGAAGTAGTACGAGTGCGGCTTGTGCTCGACGTCTTCCAGGCCGGCGTAGTAGATCGCGTTGAACAGCGTGGTGGTGAACTGGGACGTGCCGCCACCGACTCCGGGCACCAGCTTGCCGTCGAGGATGACCGGCGCGTCCCGGTAGCCCTGCGCGTAGCCGCGTTCCCCGGTGTGCCCGTTGAGCGAGAACGTCTCGCCGGGCAGCACCACCGTGCCGTCCACATCCTTGGCGATCGTCACGATGTTCTGGCTGCGCGCCGAGCCCAGACCCCCGGTGAAGTTGGTCGTGAACGAGGAAACCTTCTCCTTGATGCCCAGCGAGCCGAGCTTCTCCGCGGTGAGCTTCGGCTGGACCGGCTTGAGCTCGGCGGAGATCGTTCGATCCGTGCTGCGGGGCAGGACATCCAGCAGGCTGTCGCCGAGCTTGCTGGTGTCCACCTGCTGTCCGGCGCGCCCCTCGGTCACCTTCGGCTTGCCGCCGGAGATGGCCATCGTCGCATCCTTCGGCGCCACCTCGATCGCGTCCACGCTGTTTCCGAGCGCAGCCCACAGCCGCTTCACGTCAACGCTGGGGGTGAGCTTGCCGGCCTTGTCGGCCTTGAAGCGGAGACCCTTGGCGATGGCCTGCGGCGGGATGTTCACCGAACCGCGGTCGGTGGTCAGCTTCACCGGCGCCGCCACGGCCGGCTCGGCCAGCTCGGCGACCAGGCGGTCGACTTCCTCGGCCGAGGTGGCCGGGTGATTCTCCACCAGCGGCACGGTTACCGGCTGCCCGCTCAGCCAACCCTCCTTGACCACCTTGGCGGAGTGCTCTGCGTCAACGTCGAGGCTCGGCTTGGGGTAGCGCACCTTCGCTTTGGTCCCGGAGAAGGTGATGGCGGGCATCGTCATCTTCTGGCCCTGCTTGCCGACGAGCTTCTTCAGCTCGGCGGTCAGCTTCGGCACGTCGACCGAAACCACCGGCTCGACCTCGCGCGAGCCGATCAGGCGGTCCATCGCGTGGGCGTTGGCCGACGCTGCAGCGGCCACGGTCGCGTCCACGTCGACGGTGAGCCCGACGTCGGCGGGGTTGATCTCGGCGGTCCGCTCCCCGATGCGTACCTGGATGGGGGCGGAGAGCTCGGCTGCGCGGCGGTCGAGCTGCGCACGCAGCTCACGCGCCGCGTCCGTCTTGCTGCGCCCACCCAGCTCGGTACCGAGCACGGTGGTGCCACGCGGCACGTCACCGGCGTACGCCCAGACGGCGACCGCACCGACCGAGGCGAGGACGGTGGTGGCCACCCCGGTGGCGAGCAGGATCCGGAATCGGCTGGACCGCTTACGTTCACCATCTGGAGCGGCCGGTGCGGGTGGTGCCGGTTCCTCGACGGGCGGCCAACTGACCGCCGCCACCTGAACGGTGGGCCGATCGTCAGCGGGCGGACGTTTTTCGCCGTACAGCGTCACTACTACCTCTTAGGGGCATGCGGAGCTGGGACTCCACTCCGGGAGAGATCTACGGTAACGAACGCCGAGCCTCGCCGGGAGGCGGTGTACCGCCCTGAGGCATGTTTGCGGGCCGCGATCGCCGTGGGGCGGCGGAATGGTGACCCTCAGCAATCAGTGGCCGCCGTGCGCCGATCTCCCGGCGGATCGAAGTCGCTCAAGCGTGGTGTCACGGCGGCGGCCTCGCAGCGTTCGCACGCGCACCCTGCGCGCTCGTTACGGAATCGTGACTCGTCGATGCGATGGTGACGGAAGGTGATCCGAGTCGGATAAACGTAGTCCTTTGAGGCGTTTGGCGATGAGTTCACGGTGACACTGGGTAGCCGACAGTCGAGGATTCCGCCATCCTCGCGTTACTGCTCGGTAATCGGCCTCTTGTGACCTGTGTCGCAGAGGTGCACCATCATGCTCGTTCGTTACCCGGCGGTAACGGAAGGGTGGTGTATGTGTCGCCGCCACTGCCGCCGGAGGGCCGCGTGAGTTCACCGAGGAGGAACACGTGCAGGAACCATTCGACCGACCGGGGCGTACCCGGTGGCGGCGCTTCGCCGCCCTGATGGTGCCCGCGGCCGCGGTCGCAGGCGCGATCGTCTTCGGCATGGCCAACGGCGCGATCGCCGCTTCGTTCGCAGTCTCCGGTCAGACCTTCAAGGTCTCCGCCACCGAACTGCGCGGCGAAGGCTTCGTCCAGTACGGCGGCCTCGCCGAGGAGGCGGACGGCAAGATCCATCCGGTGGCGGTCTCCGGCATCCGCAAGGCGGAACTGGACAACCTGTGCCAGTCGGTCAAGGTGCCCGGGGCGGACGTGGTGCTCACCATCCGCGCCGGTGGCGGCGGCAAGCCGGCCCGGGCCAGCGGATTGATGATCGACATGGACTCGCTGGAAGGCGACGCGGAGTTCAAGAACATCAACATCGGGCAGGACGCCTCCACCCTCGATGCCGGCCCGAAGGGCGCGGTCGGCGCCCGAGGGTCCTTCGGCCAGCAGGCCGACACGGTGACGATCAAGAACCTTCGGCAGGTCGCGCGTTCAACACACGCGGGCACGTTCACGCTGACCGGCCTGCGCCTGAAGGTCAACCTCGGCGCCGCCGCCAAGGAATGCTTCTGAGTCGACTCGGGGCCGCTGTCCGCGGCTGACGTCCGCAAGCTCGGTTGCAGGAGGCGTACGTGACAACCGTCGATCCACGACCCGGGCGGCGCGGCCGGGCCGGCGAGGCGTGGCACCGGTTCCGCCGCTGGCGGCGGAACCGGCCGTTCTGGGGCGGCCTGCTCACCGCACTCGCCGGTGTGGAGATCTTCGGGACCACCCAGATGTCGCTCGGCGGGTTGTCCTTCCAGATGGGACCGACCGGCTTCCTTTCCTGGCTGATCCCCACCATCCTGGTGGCCTGCGGCATGCTGATGTGGTTCAGCCCGCAGCAGCGGATCTTCTACGCCGTGGTCGCCGTGGTCACCGCGCTGTTCTCCCTGATCGGGGTGAACCTGGGCGGGTTCCTCGTCGGCCTGCTGCTCGGCATGGTGGGCAGTGGCCTCGGCTTCGCATGGGTGCCGGACGACCGGCCCGCCGCCGACCAGCCGGGACGCGGCGGAGCAGCGGCACCGCCTGATCTGGCGAGCGAGGACGCCGAGTCTTCTGACATCGCCGTGCAGCCGCCAGCGTCCGGCCACCGTACGAACCGGCTCTTTGCGGTGGCCCTGCCGTTGGTCGCGCTGACCGTGGTCGTCGCCACCGCCGGATCGCTGCCGGTCCGGGCGACGCCAGCGGTTGGCGTACCCGCTGGGCCATCTGGGCCATCCTGCCCGACCCGATCGCCGTCCGCGTCGGCCAATCCTGACAGCACGGCCGAGCCGAGTGGCCCGGCACCGGGCAGCCCGAGCGCATCCCCGTCCGCCGGGGACGAACCCGGCGATCCGGGCCGCGACGGCGGCATCGCCACCGATCTCCTCGACGGAATCGGCCGGCTGGTTGGCGGGGGCGACGCGGACGACGAGCCCGAGGCGACCCCGACGCCGAGTGAGACGGCGACACCCGCCCCCGAAGGCACGGCGACACCCGCCCCCGAGGGCACGGCGACACCCGGCCCCGGCGGCACCGCGACACCTGCCCCGAGCCCCACCGGTGGCCGACCGGCCCCGCCCAGCCGCCCGTGCCCGGCCCCGAACCCCGACGACGAGACGCCGACCGAGCACGGTCAGCCACTGCCCAGGATCGCCGCCGAGCCCGGTCAGCCGCTCGTCGCGGTGACCCCGTCGAAACTGACCGGCTCCAAGGTGACGATGACCGCGCTGCGGTTCGACGGAATCGTCGACCTGCCTACCTCGGAAGGGACGCTGCGTACGCTCAAGTTCCGGATGGAACACGCGGTCACCGACGACTTTCTGCTGCGGTCCCCGGGCCCGTCCGGGCAGACCCTGCGGTTCGTCACCGACCGGCTGACCGTACGCGGCGACGTGAGCTTCTACGCCACCCGGTTCGTCGGACGGCTGCTCGGCATCAAGATCACACTGACGCCGGACCTGCCGCTGCCCGACGGCATCCCGATCACCTCACCCATCCCGATCACCTTCACCGAGCCGGTGATGGACCTGGCCTTCGTCACCTCCGACACGCTGACCGCCCGACCCACCCTCCGCGTCGACCTGGCTTAGGGCGACCGGCACTAGGGCGGTGGCGGCGGGGGTGGGTCCTGCTCGTCCCGGCCGGGCTGTCCCGGCCGGGCTGTCCCGGGCAAGTCAGACGGCCGGGCGATGAGACCAGATCCGCGACCGGCGCCGCCGCACAGGACCCCCGCAACTCGCGGCCCTTGCCACGGGGCCGCATCTTGTGGGCGTGCGCGTGGGGGGCCGCATCTTGTGGGCGTGCGCGTGGGGTGCCGCATCTTGTGGGCCTGCGCGCGGGATGCCGCAACGCGTGGGCCTGCGCGCGGGATGCCGCAACTCGTGGTTTCAACCGGCCCGGAAACCCCAACATCCCGCAACCCGTGCCACCCACATGGTGGGATGGGCCGACATCCCGTAACCCGTGCCCACCCTGGCCACCCGAACACCCCGTGATGCCGCAACCCGTGCCGTCCACACCCCCAGGCGCAGCAGCCACCACGCATGGATCTGGCCTGCGTTGCCTCTTCGCGCCTGATGCGGCACCCAGTTGCGGCATCACGGGCCCGACCAGGTCACCGCGCACCTGGACCGCGGCTACGAGAGCAACCGCCTCGACCATCGCCGATCGCCGTTTCGCCGTAACGGCAGTGTCCCGACCGATCGGACACCGCCGTACCGACGAAACGGAGTCGATCAACTGGCTACGGAAGCCAGCGCTGTCGTCGTCGGCCACGCCACACCGGCATGGCTCCATCCCCCGGCTCGGCTCGGCTCGGCTCGGCCCGGCCCGGCTCCATCGCCCTATTGCCGGTCGCTCCTCAGCGCTGCCGCAGCCTTGAGCGCTCATCCCGGCCCCCTGCGCTCTGCGGGCGGCGATGATCTTCCGCCGACGTTCCGGGCGGATCAGAGGCGGGCGAGGGCCCGGCGCAGCGGGTCCAGGCCGAGGGAACCCAGGTCGAGCGCCTGCCGATGGAACTCCCGCAGATCAAAGTCGGCACCCTTGCGGGCCTTCGCGTCATCCCGCGCCTGGAGCCAGATCCGTTCGCCCACTTTGTACGACGGGGCCTGTCCCGGCCAGCCCAGGTAGCGGTTCAGTTCGAAACGCAGCATCTCGTCCGGCACCCGGCAGTGCGCCCGCATGAATTCCCAACCCAACTCCGGCGTCCAGCGCTCGCCCGGGTGGAAGTCGAACGGATTGTCCTTCGGGATCTTCAGCTCCAGGTGCATGCCGATGTCGACGATCACCCGGGCCGCCCGGAACGCCTGCGCGTCCAGCATGCCGAGCTTGTCTCCCGGGTCCGCCAGGTAACCCAGCTCGTCCATCAGCCGCTCGGCGTAGAGCGCCCAGCCCTCGCCGTGCCCGGAGACCCAGCAAAGCAGCCGCTGCCAACGATTGAGCAGCTCGGCCCGGACGACGGTCTGCCCGACCTGAAGGTGGTGCCCGGGAACCCCCTCGTGGTAGACGGTGGTCACCTCCCGCCAGGTGGAGAATTCGGTGACACCCTGTGGCACCGCCCACCACATCCGGCCGGGCCTGGCGAAGTCCTCGCTGGGGCCGGTGTAGTAGATGGAGCCGTCACTGGTCGGCGCGATCATGCACTCGACCCGCCGGACCTGCTCCGGGATGTCGAAGTGCGTGCCGTTCAGGTCGCTGATCGCCTGGTCGGCGAGCGTCTGCATCCAGTCGCGGAAGGCTTCCTTGCCCCGGATGGTGCGAGCCGGATCGGTGTCCAGCGCCGCGACCGCCTCGTCGACGGTGGCGCCGGGGCCCACGATCTCCGCCGACACCGTCCGCATGTCGGCCTCCAGCCGGGCCAGCTCGGCGAAGCCCCAGGCGTACGTCTCGTCGAGGTCGATCCGGGCGCCGAGGAAGTACTGCGACGCCAGCTCGTAGCGGTCCCGCCCGGCGGCCTGCTTGTCCCGGCCGCGCGGGGCCAGCTCGCTGCGGAGGAACTCTCCGAACTCGGCGGTCGCCGCGGTGGCCGCCGCCGCACCTCGGCGCAGCTCCGCGCCGAGGGCGCCGTCGGCGCCCAGCCGCTCGACCAGCCCGTGGAACATGTTGTCGCCGTCCGGGTCCACCCAGGCGTCGCACTGCTTGGCCACCTCGAGCAGCTGCGTCCGGGAGCTGACCCGCCCGGCCGCCGCCGCCTCGCGCAGCGTGGTCTTGTAACCCTCCATCGCACCGGCGAAGAGGTTCAGCCGGGCGGCGATGTTGGCCTGTGCCTGCTCGCCCTCGGTGGGCATCAGGTCGAAGACCATCCGGGTGTGGTGCAGCCCGCTGGTGATGACGCTGACTTCGCTGGTCGTCTCGCCAGCTTCGTACCGGGCGAGGTCGAGGCCCAGCCGCTCCTGCATCGCCTCCCGAGCGGTGCGCTCCGCCTCCGTCTCCGGCTCCGTGGCGTCGACGTCGGCCAGCGTGCGTCGGGTTAGCTCGATCTGCGCCGCATACCCCTCGGGCGACAGGTCGTCCAGTTGGTGGTCGTAGCCGGAGATGCCGACGTATGTGGCACCGATCGGGCTCAGCGCCGCCCAGTCGGCCACGTAGCGGTTCGCGATGTCGTCGATTCGTCCCACGCTGCGAACCCTACGCGAGGCGGCGGGGCCGATGTGGTCAGTGCGCTCAGGGCAGCAGGTCGGCCGGATCGAAGTCGATCGGGAACGGCTCGTCGGCGCGTAGCCGCTGGCCGCTGACGGCCTGGGCGAGGGTGTCGTAGCCGCCGAACTTGCCGAGGGTGAGCAGCTCCACCGCGGCGTGCCGCAGGCGGCGTGAGATCTCCACCCGCATGAAGTACGGCACCCGCCCCTCGGCGCAGCGCATCGGCTTGTCGACGAGATCCTGCCGGCGGCTGCTCGGGGAGACGAACTCGATCGCCATGGTGCAGAGGTGGGCCGGGACCCAGCGGTCCTCCTCGTCCGTCTTCGGCAGGGTGTGCAGGACGGTGACGTCCGGCTGGATCCAGCGCTGCGGGGAGAAGGTCAGATTCACCTGCCCGAACACGTAGAAGCCGTGCGCCTTGGCGGCGGGCTTCAGAAGATGGGCGAGCTCGATCTCGCCATAGCTGTTCGTGCCGACCTCGGCGGGCGTCATGACCAACCTCCCGTCGATGCACTCGTAGCGTGCATCTGGTGCCTCAGGTATCGGGAGGTAGCGGTCGGCGAACTGGGTCGTCCACATGCCGTCGAGGTCGACGAGTGGGTCGAAGCGCATCGGCATCGCCATGGGTGTAACACCTCCTCGGCCGGTCAACGCCCTACCAATGTAGGTGGTTTCTGTGGCCTGCGACACGGTGGCCGAATACCGCGCGACGATATCGGGCCCCAGGAGCAGAGTGTCAGGGGTGACGTCGGACTTCACCCCTGACCGGCCGGGCCTGCGGAGCTGGCTGCCCGGCTTCGTCGTCCTAGCCGCCATCTGGGGCTCCAGCTTCCTGTTCATCAAGGTGGGTGTGGCCGAGCTGCATCCGTTGCACCTCACTCTCTTCCGGGTCGTCGCCGGCGGGCTGACCCTGCTCGTGGTGCTCGCCGTGCTGGGTGACCGGCTGCCCCGCGAGCCGCGGGTGTGGGCCCACCTCGCCGTGATCGCCGCGTTCGGGGTGGCTATGCCGTTCACCCTGTTCGGGTACGGCGAGCAGCGGGTCGAGTCGATGCTGGCCGGCATCTGGAACGCCACCACGCCGCTGGTGGTGCTGCCGCTGGCGGTGCTGGTGTTCCGCACCGAGCGGCTGACCGTACGCGGTGCTGTCGGGCTGCTGCTCGGCTTCGTCGGCGTGCTGGTGGTGCTCGGCGTCTGGCAGGGCGTCGGCGGGGCCCACTTCGTGGGCCAGCTGATGTGCTTCGCGGCGTCGGCCTGCTACGGCGTGGCCATCCCGTACCAGAAGAAGTTCATCGCCGGCAGCACGCTGTCCGGGCTGTCCCTCTCGGCCGCCCAACTGATGGTCGCGGCGGTCCAACTCGCCATCGTGGCACCGCTGGTGGCCGGCGCGCCGCCGGTGCCGACCGATCTGTCACCGCGGGTGCTCGCGGCCGTGCTGGCGCTGGGCGCGCTCGGCACCGGGCTGGCCTTCGTGATCAATCTGCGCAACATCCGGATCGTCGGCGCGACCACCGCCGCCACCGTGACGTACCTGATTCCGGTCTTCGCGGTGCTGATCGGCGTCGCGGTGCTCGGTGAGCGGCTCACCTGGCACCAGCCGGTCGGCGCGCTGATCGTGCTGCTCGGCGTGGCCGTGTCGCAGGGACTGCTCGGACGCCGCCGCCGACCTGCCTCCCCGGCCGCCACGCCACCTGCGACGACCCCCGCCCCGAGCCCGCCGCCCGCTGACCCGCGAGTCGAGCCAGCCCGCCGCCGCTGAACGGCGCGCCGTTTCGGCGAAATGGCGGTGACCCGACGCCGCGGCGTAGGCCGCCATTTCGGCGAAACGGAGAAATCAGTCAGCGGCGGGTCCAGGCGATCAGGTCCTCGGCCGTCCAGGTGTTGACCACCCGGTCGGCGGGGACGCCGCACCGGGCCGCCCGTTCGCAGCCGAATCGCTGCCAGTCGAGCTGCCCCGGGGCGTGCGCGTCGGTGTTGATGGCGAAGCGGCAGCCGGCCTCCAACGCCCGCCGGATCAGCCGCTTCGGCGGGTCCTGCCGCTCCGGCCGTGAGTTGATCTCCACGGCGGTGTCGTGCTCGACGCAGGCAGCGAAGACCGCGTCGGCGTCGAAGTCGCTCTCCGCCCGGATCCGCGCTCGGTGACCGCGGTCGCCCGGGCCGGTCACGCCGGCGGGGCGGGACGACACCATCCGGCCGGTGCAGTGGCCGAGGATGTCCAGGTGCGGGTTGGCGATCGCGGTCAGCATGCGCCGGGTCATCCTCGCCCGGTCGTCGTTGAGGCCGCTGTGCACCGACCCGACCACCACGTCCAGCCGGGCCAGCAGCTCCTCCTCCTGATCGAGGGAACCGTCGGCGAGGATGTCCACCTCAATGCCGGTGAGGATCCGGAACCCCTCCGGCAGCGCCTCGTTGAGCCGCGCCACGTAATCGAGTTGCTGGCGGAGCCGGTCGGCGGTGAGCCCACGGGCCACCCTGAGCCGGGGCGAGTGGTCGGTCAGCACCAGGTACTCGTGGCCCAGCTCGACGGCGGCCAACGCCATCTCCTCGATCGGCGACCCGCCATCTGACCAGTCCGAGTGGGTGTGGCAGTCGCCGCGCAGGGCGGTACGCAGCTTGGTGGCCTCGGCGTCCAGGTCGCTGCCCTCGGTGGCGAGCAGCCGACGCAGGTAGACCGGTTCCTCTCCGGCCAGCGACTCGGCGACGCAACGGGCGGTGACGTCGCCGACTCCGGACAGCTCGGTGAGCTTGCCGGCGCGGGCCCGCTCGGCCACCTCCGTCTTCGGCAACGCGGCCAGTTTGTTCGCCGCCGATCGGAAGGCCCGGACCCGGTAGGTGGCCTCGTTCGCCCGTTCCAGCAGGAAGGCGATCCGGCGCAGGTCGGCGATGGGATCACGGGTCATGTTGCACCAAACTACGCGCCCGCGCCGCCGGTCGCGGGAACGACCGGCGGCGCGGGGTGGTGACGAAAGGGATCAGCTGTACGGCAGGCGGACGACCGAGCGATCGCCGACACCGAGAGTGCTGGGGTTGTTGCCGATGGCGGACCAAATTTCCACCCGCACGGTGCCACCGCGCAGGTTGCCGAGGGCACCGGTGCTGGAGTGCAGCCCGGCCGCCTGCGTGTAGTGCTCCCAGCCGGGCACCGGGTCGGTGGCGAAGTAGCGGTACGTCTCCACCCGCTCCCAGGACCCGTCGCCCGTCAGGTCGTACGAAATGCGGGCCTGCACCCCGTTGCCCACCGCCGTGCCGGCGTCGAGGAACAGGTCGAACGCGGTCTGCCCGCCGGTGTGGTCAAGGTTCAACCCGGTCGCGGTGAACACCACCGGGTTGCGCGGCGTGCCGTCGTAGTTGGCGCCGCCGGCGCTGGTCACGGTGGTGGTGCCGGCAGCGCCGGCCGAACCCAGACCGCCGCCCGACAGCAGATGGCGCACCGGCGAACTGGACGGCGGATCGGTGGGCGTGGGGGTCGGGGCGGGCGTCGGACTCGGAGGTACGCCCCCGCCGCCGCTGCCGCCGCTCCAGGTGTGCGCGCCGCTGGTGGTCGTACGTCCCGGCGCCACGGCCAGCTGCGTCCCGTCGGAGAAGCGTACGGTCAGCGGGGTGCCGGAGACGTTGCTGGCCACGTACGTGCGGGCGCCGTTGCGGTTGAACACGGCGGCCAGCGGGTGGTCGGCGGTGACCCCGGTGTCGACCCGGCCCAGCGCGGCCAGGTTGCGAACCCAGTGGAAGGTGTGCGCCCGGCTCTCGCCCTCCTCCGGGGTGTAACCCGGGTTGGCGCGCAGCTTGGCCAGCGCGGCGTCGGCGTCACCGAGGGCCAGGAACTGCCAGTGGATGTCCTGCCACACGGTCGGTTCACCGCCGTTGTTGCGCACCAGTTCCTGGTACTTCAGCGAGTTGTCGTTCGGGTGGTAGCCCAGGTAGAGGTGCCCACCGGTGATCGGCAGCAGGTTGATGCCCTGGATCATCTCCGGTTCGGCGCTGAACCAGGTGGCGTACGCTCCGCCGTCACCCCAGACCATGCCCACGTTGTTGTGCCCGAACGCGGCCGGGAAGTTCTCGTCGTTGACGTCGAACCAGTACTCGTGGATCGCGGCCGCCTGGGTGGTGTAGAGGTAGATGCCGGCGTCCCGGACGGCGGTGTTCCCGGTGGTCTGGCCCCACTGGATCAGGGCGTTGGCGAAGTTCATCCCCTCCGACGAGGACTCCTGGTTGTTGCCGCTGGCGAACGCGCCGTGCCCGGAGGCCCAGTCGTGCCCGGCGTAGATGTCGAAGTCGCGCAGGAACGGGAAGCGGCTGTCGGCCCGGTCGTAGTTGTTGGCGTCCCGGATGAGCAGGTCGATCATGCCGCCGTACTGCTCCTGTCGAGCCCAGGCCGGGTCGAAGCGGGCCAGCGTCGCGGCGGCGGCGATGTAGTAGCCGTAGTGGAAGTGATGGTCGTTGAGTTCCTGGTCGGAGCCGTACGAGGCGGGATAGCCGATCAGCGTTCCCCACCGCTGGTCGTAGTAGAAGAGGCGCTGCGTCTCGCCGGGTGCGGCGGTGAGCCAGTCGGTGAGCGTGGACCGGATGGCGTTGAGCGCCGCGGTCCGCGTGTCGGTGTCGCCGACCTGGTCGGCGATCTCGGCGATCCGGGCCGCCCGGCCGAGCCCCTTGCCGGTCCAGTAGGTGTCCCCGCCGCGCTGATCCATCGGGTTGCTCCGCACCGCGGCGAGGTGTTGCCGCAGCGCGGTCAGGTCGGCGCCGACTCCGGTGGCGACGGCGGGCACCTCGGGCAGTACGCCGTGGAACCGCATGGAGGTGCGGAACTCGGTGACCCCGGTGAGCACCTTCATCCGGCCCCGGGCCGACGGGTAGGTCTGGGTGATCGGGGTGGCGCCGGTCAGTGATTTCCACTGGTGCGGGTAGAGGCTGACCACGGTGCGTGTCTCGGTGCCCTCACGTGGCGTGGTGGTGAAGGTGTAGCGGGTCTCCACCCGGCTGGCCGCCTGGTTGTAGCTGTAGCCGACGCGGGTGCCGGTGACGTGGGCGTGCGCGTACTGGCGGTAGGTGGTGGCGAGTTGGCTGCGGGTGCTGGCGTCGGCGGTGGCCGGTAGCAGGGCGACCGAGAAGTAGCCCCGTCCGGCGAGGTTGGAGCTGATCCGGCCGCCGCTGACGGTCCAGGTCGCTCCCGTCGGCGCGTACGCGACGTAGTCGTGGCCCCGGACGGTGAAGCCGATGGTGGTGCCGCTGTGGGACCAGATCGTGGCGCTGCCGCCGGTCACGTTGATCAGCGCGTCACCGCCGGTGGTGCGGAAGTAGGTGAACGGCAGGCCGTGTCCGATCGTCGCGCGCAGGGTCCGCGACCCGTCGCTCCAGTACGGCGTGACCGTCCAGTCCGTCCAGTCGTCCACGAGGACGTTGGGGGCAGCCAACCCGGTCACCCCGACCCGGATGTCCTCCACGTAGGGGTACTTGAACTCGCCGACCCCGGTCGCGGTGCCGGTGATGGTGGGGGTGGAGGTGGCCGAGAAACCGAGCCCGTCGGTGACCGGCTGGTAGGAGACCGGGTGCGCGTGCAGCGGCTCGCTGAACGAGCAGTTGAGGCGTTTCCAGAGCAGCGAGGACCACCAGTCGTTGGTGGGGACGGGCCCGGGTGGCGCGGCGGCGGTGGCGTACTGCCGGGGGTTGGTGGCGATGTTTCCGCAGCCGCCGGGGAGCGGGCCGACGGGGATGGTGGTGTAACTGCCGGCCCCGACGGGCGCGGCCTGCGCGGTGGTGGTGACGGCCAGCCCGCCGAGGGCGAGGGCCGCGGCGGCGGTGGCGGCCAGGAGTCGGTGGTGGGTGCGGTGTGGGACGGGAGGTCTCATCTTTCCTCCATCGCGCGCCGGCCCGGTCGGGCCGACGGGCACACTTCGTCGTCATTGTCAGGTTCGTCGGACGAGAGAGCGCTCTCCGAGGTGTTACGCGGACGGTAGTTCACTGCCGAGACTGGCGTCAATGTGTCGCAGTGGTGAAATGCGGATGACGCCGGACGCGACCGGCGTCGGGTCAACGTGCGGGTGGCTTCTCCGGGCAGCCGTGCTCACGGTGCCAGGCGGCGACCTCGGTGGCCGGCTCGCGGTTGCCGCCCTTACGCCAGGAGTCGAGGTACGGCGCCGGCCAGACCACGCCCCGACGGATCCACCAGCCGTCCTCACCCAGGCACGGCGGAGAGATGCCGAAGTGCAGGTGGCAGACATTGTTGGCGTTGCCGGTCCGACCCACGGTGCCGAGCCGCTGACCCGCCCGTACGCGCACCCCGGGGTCGATGCCCTCGGCCACCTCGGTCAGGTGCGAGCCGTAGTAGCGCACACCGTCGTCACCGAGCACCGAGACCGACAGGCCACCGTTGTACGGGCCCTGTGGGCCCCGCTTGTCGTACCGGTCCCGGCGACTGATCTCGCCGATCGTGCCGTCGGTGACCGCGACGACCGGTTCACCGCAGTCGGCGAAGATGTCCGTCCCCGGGTACGCGGAGTGGGTCGGGTGGTAGGCCACCTTCTTTGCGCGTACCGGAAAGACGTGCGGCAGCCCAACGCGGGCCCGGGTGGCGGTCGGTGCCGGCTGGCCGGCGGACTCCGGCTCGGCGTTGCTCGCGGTCGGGCCGGCACTGGCCCGGGTCGGATCGGCGGTGGTCGCGGTGGGGCCGGGCGGGGCCGTCGGGCTGGTCGCGGGGGTCGGATCGGCCCAGTTCGGTGCGCTGCCGGCGGCACAGCCGGCGGCAGCGAGCAGCGGCACGAGCAGCAGCACCGCGTACGCGGGGCGGCGTCCGATCGTCAGCGGGACCACCCGGCCATCCTGGCAGAGTCGGTACGGTGGGCAGTACCGACCAGGGCAGGCAGGAGTGGAGCGGAATGAAGCCCTACAGCCCGTCAGGCCTCTTCCCGTCCGGGCGGCCCCCGCGCCCCACCTACCGGGAACCGCACCAGGTCAGCGGAGCCGGTGTCGCCGCGGGGGCGACCGCAACGCTCGCCTGGCTGATGCTTTTCGGCCTGCTCGGCCGTAGTCTCGCCGGGTACGCCTGGTGGACCCTGCTCGCCGGCGGCCTGGCTTGGTTGGCGGCCCTGGTGCTGGCCCGCTTCGGCGACCGGGGGGTGGCCACCGGCATCGCGATCGTCACCGCCGGAGGCTGGAGCATCGCCGCCGCCGCGGTCGCCACCCGCTGGGTGGCCAGCGGTGACTGGCCCGTCTGGTGACCCTACCGGTGGCGACTCCGCTGCGTCGTCGTGCGGGTACCGAACCCCGTCTTGACTCGGTCGCCGCGACTCGGCACTCTCCGGGTATGGCCTGGACGACTTCGCGGCTCGATCCCGATCGCAGCCGACGCCGCCTTCAGCTCCTGGCGCAGTTGGCGGACGCCCGCGCGGTACGCGAACGCGAACGGCCGCGGCGCGCACGAACCGAGCGGCTGCGTGAACTGATCGCCACCCGTCGCCGCCTCGCGGGCTGACGACACCAGCACTTTCCTCACCAATGACCGGCCCTTCGGGGCGTTGACCGGCCGTCTGCCGACCTGACCGGCTAACGTGCACGCGTAACGGGCCGGTGTGAGCCGGTCCCGAGGCAATTTGGGGGGACCCGTGTCGTACTTCGCTGCGGCCGTCGTACGTGAGAAGGACGGCTGGACGGCCGACGAACTGAACCTGCGGGGTGTCACCGACCTCGACGAGGTGGCCGAACGGCTGCGCGACGTCGCGCCCGACGCCGACGTTTCCCTGCTGTTCGTCGAGGCCGACGACACCTATCTGGTCATCCTGCGTCTGGACGAGGGGGAGGACCTGCGGGTTTTCGGCTCGGACTCGGCGTTCGCGGAGGAGTCCCGGTTGGGCGCCCTGCTGATCGACGACCTCAAGACGCCGGTCACCGGGCTGGACGACACCGAGGAGGCACGTCCGGCCGCCACCGCTGGGGACGACGAGACCGAACAGCCCGCCGCCGACCCGGAGGCGGACCCGGTCGGCGAGGCGGACCTCCTGGCCGATCTGGGCATACCCGCGCAGCGCCTGCTCGCGCTCTGCGCTCACGAGGGGATGATGCCGGCCGACGTCACCGCGGAGGTGTGCCAGGTGCTGGGCTGCGTCGACGAGGTCGAGGAACTGCGTGAGGTCTGAACCGGTGGGCGGTGGCGCGTTCGCGGGGTCCGTGCCGCTCGGCGGCGGGTCCGCGGCTTCGGTGCCGCCCGGTGGCGCGTCTGCGGGTTCCGTGCCGCTCGGTGGAGGCGAGCCGGCCGACGCGACCGATCCGGCACTGGAGACGGTCCGGCCCGGCCAGCCCACGCCGGGCTCGGTCGGCCGGGTGGGGCCGGGGGCGCACGAGGGCCTGGCCGACCCGACCGGCACCGGCCGGCGGCAGCGGCACGAACTCTGGATGCGCCGCGCCCTGGAGGTCGCCGTCACCGACCCGGCCCCGCCCGATACGGCCGCTGTGGCCGTCGGGGACGACGTGCCGGTCGGCGCGGTGCTCTACGGCCCGGACGGCACCGAGCTGGCGATCGGCCGCAACGAGCGGGAACTGACCGGCGACCCGACCGCGCACGCCGAGGTGCTGGCGCTGCGCCGCGCCGCGCAACGGCTGGGCCGCTGGCGGCTGGACGGCTGCACACTGGTGGTCACCCTGGAGCCGTGCACGATGTGCGCTGGCGCCCTGGTGCTGGCCCGGGTGTCGACCGTGGTCTTCGGCGCCTGGGAACCGAAGACCGGCGCGGCCGGCTCGCTCTGGGACGTGCTGCGCGACCGCCGGCTCAACCACCGTCCGGAGGTGTACGGCGGCGTCCTGGAGACGGAGAGCGCCGCCGTCCTGCGCGCTTTCTTCCGCTGAAGCCTGATCGGGGACGGCACCTCTGTGGTGCAGGTGAAGCCTGATCGGGGCGTGGCCTGTGCGGTGCCGGCGGGTCAGGCGGAACGGAGCAACGTGCCGGCCACTGCTCGGGCGGTGTCGGTCCACGGGGCCGGCCGCATGGTCGCCGGGTCGAGCCGGACGACCGCCCGGGTGCCCTCCGCGTACACGGTCGTGTCGTCGAGCGAGTGGAACCGGAAGGCGTACGCGGCGCTGCTGGTGCCGAGGTGCTCCAGCCAGAAGTGCACGGCGACCGGGCCGGTGCCGGTGATCGGCGCGCGGTAGGTGATGGTGAACTCGCGAACGGCGTGGAAGACGTCGGGCGTGCTGGCGGCACCGTTGCGGTACGCCACCCCCCGCTGTGACCAGTAGGCGCTCAGGGCCCGCTCCAGCAGCACCGCGTATCGGGCGTTGTGCAGGAGGCCCATGGCGTCGAGATCGTCGAAGTGAACCATGGCGTGCTCGACGTGGCCGTACTCGACGGCGGCGGGTTCGGCGAGGGCGTGACTCATGACGGGCCTTCCGGTAGCAGGTTCGGGTCGGGGCAGAGCGCCCGCAGTCGGTGCAGTACGGCGTTACGGGCGTGCCGGTAGGTAGTTTCCGGGTCCAGCAGGCGGGAGCGCATCGCGGCGGCGATCCCGAACGAGTCGATCTCATACGCCAGCAGTGCCGCGTCCGTGCCGGCGGGCAGCTCACCGAGCTCGACCGCCTGCTCGACGAGCTGTTCCAGGAACCCGGCCCAGTCGGCGAAGACCTCGACGAGGCGGTCCCGGACCGCGCCGGGCCGGGTGTTGAACTCGAACTCGGTGGTGGCGAAGAAGCAGCCACCGGGCAGCACCCGGGTGGCGTAGAAATCGATCCGGGCCTCGTGCAGCGCCCGGATCCGGCGTACTCCCCGGGGCGCGCGCAACCCCGGGCCGATGATCAGCTCCTGCCATTGCGCCACGGCGCGGTCGACGGTGGCGAGTTGGAGCGCCTCCTTGGAGCGCCAGTGGGCGAAAAGGCCGGATTTGCTCACGCCGAGGGAGTCGGCGAGGTGCCCGAGGGAGAGCCCGTCGAGACCGTTGACGGAGGCCAGGCTGACGGCGGCGTCCAGCACGGCGGTGCGGGTGCGCTCACCCCGGGCGAGCCGGCCGTCGATGGTCATGGCGGGAACTCTACTAAAGAAGACCGACCGGTCGTATTTATTTTCCGGGTGATGGTCGTCACCGCTCCTGACATGAAACGTCCCGCCACCGACGGGCGGTGGCGGGACGTGGCCGGGCTCGGCCGGGCTCGGCTTGGGCGCTGGCCGTGCTGCGCTGCGGTGCCTCAGGCGACGATGGTCTCCAGGGCGATCTCGACCATCTCGCTGAAGGTCTGCTCCCGCTCCTGAGAGGTGGTCTTCTCGCCGGTCTTGATGTGGTCGCTGACCGTCAACAGGGTCAGCGCGCGAGCCTTGAAGCGGGCGGCGATGGTGTAGAGCGCGGCCGACTCCATCTCCACCGCCAGGACGCCGTACTGGGCGAGCGTGTCGTAGAGGTCCGGCCGGTCGGTGTAGAAGGCGTCCGCGGCCAGGATCGGCCCGACCCGCATCGCGATGCCGCGCCGCTCGGCCACCTCGACCGAGGTACGCAGCAGCCCGAAATCGGCGACCGGGGCGTAGTCGATCAGCCCGTCGAAGCGCATCCGGTTCATGTTCGAGTCGGTGGACGAACCGATCGCCGCGATCACGTCCCGCAACTGGAGATCCTCGGTGAGCGCGCCGCACGAGCCGACCCGGATCAGCGACGTGACGCCGTACTCGTTGACCAGCTCGTGCGCGTAGATCGAGGCCGAGGGCATGCCCATCCCGGAGCCCTGCACGGAGACCTCGACCCCGTTCCAGCGGCCGGTGAAGCCCAGCATGCCCCGCACCGTCGAGTAGCAGGTCGCGCCCTCAAGGAAGGTCTCCGCGATCCACTTGGCCCGCAGGGGGTCACCCGGCATCAGGACCCGCTCGGCGATCTCGCCCGGCTTCGCGCCGATGTGCGTACTCATGGCAGAGATCCTGCCAGGCCGGCCTGGCAGACACCGGTTCGGCGTCGGGGCGGATGGTCCTGTACCCTACTCGGCGGTGGTGTGTCCGAGTGGCCTAAGGAGCACGCCTCGAAAGCGTGTGAGGGTTCACGCCCTCCGAGGGTTCAAATCCCTCCGCCACCGCTCGTGAAACGCCCGGTTGGCCCGTCAGGACCGACCGGGCGTTCCGCTTCTGGTCTCAGTTGTGGTCTCAGTCGTCGTCAACGCGCTGCGCGTGGGCTGGCGTCCGGTGAGCGCCTTGTCACTCTTCGCGCTTGACCTCGGCGGGCTGATCAAGCTGCTGCTGCCGCTTGTTCTGCTCGTCGCGAAGCCTCTCGACGGTGTCAGCGAAGAGGGCGTATGCCTTTGCCTCATCTAGCCCCGCATACTTGCCCACGCGAAGTTCAACCGCCTCGTATTCCCGCTCAATCGCGTCAGCCGTCTGCTGTGAGTTGAAGCTGCGCTCGTGATATTTGAAATACCCGGTGAATCCTGCCGATAGCCCTACGGCAGCGCTTGCTGCCACGGTTAGCCACCTTGCTTGGCTGAAGGCGACCGACGCTGTAGCAATCGCGGAGGTGGCTACCGAGCCAACGATAATCACGCTTTGAAAGCGGTTATGAATTCCCCGGGTCCTCCCGGCATCTTCACGGAACTGTGAGATCAGGTCGGGGACGTCATCCCTGTAGCGCTTCTGCGCAAGCAGTGCCGAGTCGTCTCCGCTGCTCGTGCTCGTGTCTAGATCGGACTGGGTTCGCCGGCGGATGACGTGTAGCTTTTTGATGATGATGCGGGTTTTTCTCATGCGCTTGTACTGCCAGTAAGCCAGTGCAGGCGAAGCGAGAAGCGATACGGCGCATGCTATGTAGAGTTGTGTGGAGAGCCGGTTCAGTTGTCCGAGGTTGGAAAACGCGGAAACTGCTGCTGTAGCGATGAGAGCGATATTGCCTACGAGGATCCAGGCGATCCCAACCTTGCGCCACAGCCCTTGAAGGTGGAGCTTTTCCTCAGCGTCGAGAATTAGACTCCGGACATGATCGGGGTGCCAGCTCTTGGAGCCATCGCTAATGACCTGGTTCCAGTTATCCTCGTTCGTAGTTTCACTTCTCCTCTGCCGAATCTGCGATAATATCGACCACATGGCGTCACGCTATGGTTACCCGCTCAAGGTGGCAAGGTGAGGCGGCGTCGCCTTATCGACACTTGCCTTTGGATCGGGGAGTGCTCCAAGGGCCGGAGTGACTTCGCGCTTGTCACGCCAGCTCCCTGGCCCGCAGCTGGTCGGCT
>NZ_BOPC01000111.1 GCF_016863555.1 Micromonospora qiuiae
AACCCAACCCCGCCACCACCACCTGCTGCCGGTCTCTTTTAGGAAGGGGCATGACCAACGAGGTGACCGTTCCCCTGCTGCCGTGCGCATCCATTGACGACATCGAAACATTCTACGGAGTTCTCGGTTTCCGCAGCACGCACAAGCAGCGCAAGCCCAACGCGTGTGTGGCCCGGCCGGATCGCTTTCCGACACCTCGTGCAGTACCGCTACTTGCGCCGTCGCGCCAACGCGACCAGCCCTCGACTGTCAACTGCGGTTGACGGCAGCTGTCGTGTCAATGTAGGTTGACACGACACGGCGCGAGCGTCGATTTCCGACAGGAGTCAGCGATGGCCACAACCATCCTTGTCCCCCCAACCACACCGCCGACCCGACCGAGCCGGACGACCAAGACTCTCCTGCTCTGCGGCGCCGTCGCCGGTCCGCTGTTCGTCCTGGCGTTTCTGATCCAGGGCGCTGCCCGCGACGATTACGACCAGCTCCGGCATCCGGTCAGTTCGCTCGCCATCGGCACGTACGGCTGGATCCAGACGGCCAACTTCCTGTTGTGCGGCCTGCTCACCCTGGCCTTCGCCGTCGGGGTGCGCCGGACACTTCGGAGAGGCAAAGCGGGGACCTGGGGACCGCTACTGATCGGCGTCTGGGCGATCGGCCTGCTCGGCTCGGGCGCGTTCATCACCGACCCGATCAGCGGCTATCCGCCCGGAACTCCGGACCAGCTGCCCGAGCACACCACCTCGGGTGCGTTGCACGACGGGTTCGCCCTGTTCGGGTTTCCGGCGTTGCTGATCGTCTTCTTCGTCTTCACCCGCAAGTTCGTCGGCCAGCGTCGGTACGGCTGGGCGAGCTATTCCGCCCTCACCGGCCTCGCCTTCCTGGCCGGGGACATCCTGGCCAGCGCCGGCTTCAGCCAGGCAGCAGGCCTGGTCGACCTCGCCGGGCTGTACCAGCGGATCACCGTCGTCATCGGCCTGCTCTGGCTCACCCTGCTCGCCCTGCACCTGCGAAGCCAACTGCCGTCCACGACCACACACCGCCACACGAGCAGGTGAGCCGCCGTCGCGGTAGCGGCGCCGGGGTGAACTCAGCGGTCATGACTTGCCCCTGACGCAACGTCATCCCGCCACGCTGCCCGTCATGAGCATCCCGTCAACAACCGATCGGGCCCGAGGCCAGCCACCCCGTACAGCTTGAGAAGTCGTACAAGGATCTGCGGGTGCTCGACGGAAACAGGTTCTTCGCCCGGCACCTGAAGTGAGGCCGGGCCGTCAGGCCGGCAGCAAACGATAGGAGCTGTCGGCCAGGATGCCGCTCATCGAGGACAGGTCCCGGCCCTCCTCGAAGGCTATGGCCGGCAAATGAACAACCGCCCCGATCGAGGCGGTACCGGCCGATCGGGGCGGCGCGCCTCCGGATTGACGAGGCTCGCCGGCCGGCCCGGAGTGGCCTATCCACGGTCTCGACCGACACCGAGGCGCAGACAAGCCATCGACACAGGTGAGCGCATCAAACAATTTTCCTCATAGGAACACAGCCGGTCACGACATAAGATTGACACTTATCGTTCACATCACGGCACGGATGGAACGTTATGATCGTCAATTAGTGTCCGCCACGCCTGCAGAGGCGTTTTCGTCGCCAGCACGATTCACCTGGAGTTTCGCAGGGTCCGCTAGGAGTTGCCCCGATGCTCCCTGGAGCCCTGCCGAACAACCAACATTCAGGGAGGAATTCTTGCTCCAGAAGAGCCGCTGGGTCGCAATCCCTGCATTGGCCGCCATCATTGTGGCGATGACCGCCACGCCCGCCTACGCACATGATCCCTTCTCTGGTGCGAGCGAGCCGACCGAGCCGTACGCCCAACCCGTCGACGCCAGCGTGCCCAAGCGCGGCTGCGCCACCGTCACCACCACCCCCACGGCACCACCGGTGGATACCATTCCCGCGATACAGATCATCTACGGCTGGCACGCGAGCGAGGGCAACAACTACGACGCCTACGTCGAACGGATCGCGAAGATCGTCGACCGGGTGGACTGGCTGCTGGACGAGTCCAGCGACTACGACCAGCACATCAACTTCTCCTGCCGGTACACGCCCAACAACACGTACGGCGACTACGCCCGCGCGCTGGTCGTACCCCTGCAACTCAGCATCCCGACCCCGACCGGCTCGTACGGCGACTGGAGCGCGGTGGGCAGCGCCCTCAACGCGGCGGGCTACGACGACGCCAAGCGATGGTACTTCGTCTTCACCGACGCCCACGTGCCGTCCGGGACCAATACCGCCTGCATGAGGCCCCCGGCCATGACCAGTGGCGGAAGCTCCTGCTGGGGCACCGCCGAGTTGTGGGACAGTGGTGTGGTCGGCCACGAGATGCTGCATCTCCTCGGCGCCGGGCACGCCTGGTCGCAGGAGACCAACCAGCCCTACTGGGCGGACATCATGTACGGCTGGACCGACAACTGGATGCTCGACCAGGACTTCAACACCAACTACGACCCGAGCGAGCCGGCGGCCAGTTTCTACCGGGACAACGCCAACGATCCCAACGCCTACGCCTGGAACGTGGCGCGGCACCCCGTCCTGACCACACCGGTCTGCTGCGACGTCGGCCACAGCGGCGATCTGCTCACCGCCCAGGAACGCACCATCGAGGCGGACGACCCCTCCGGCACTCCCACCGGATTCAGCGTCTCTGGTGGCGGCTGGTTCCAGGTCACGCCGTCCTGCGGCAACAACGCGCTTTCCTGCTACTACTACGACAACCGCCGGTCGTTGCAGATGAACGTACAGCCGCACGCCGAGGGAAAGGTGTCGGTGACCAGTAAGAAAGCAGTCACGGCCGGACAGAGCTACAAGTTCTACGCCCGGCTCCGATCGGCCTCGGCCGGCAACGTCAAACTGCGGCTCTCCTGGTACAACGCCTCGAACACCTGGCTCAGCGACAATGACAGCGGCCTGTTCCCCATGGCCACGGACTGGCCGGAACGGACCCTGGGGCCGGTCACCGCGCCAGCCGGCGCGACCCAGGTGCAGCTGTCGGTGGTCAGCCCCGCCGGTCAGGCCTTCAGCTACCAGCTGGACAGCCTGCAACTGATGCGCTGCAACCCCAACTGCCGGGCCGGCATGTAGTCCCCACCGTCGGGCTGGTACTCCAACGCCAGTTGGCTTCGGCGTTGGACGTGGCGTGGGCATGAGGACGGCCACCGCGTTGATCATCGATGGTTTGTGAGGACACCGGAGATCGTGCGGTGGCCGTGTGCCACAGCGTAGACCCCGCCGGGTGATGGGTCATCCTGGACGAGGCGGTCACGCGTGTCGCTGACCGGTTCGTTCGGGCGCCCGTACCCTGTGGCGGCTCGACACCCCGGCCACCGCGACCGTTCACCTCTACATCGTCAGCCCTGGCCGACCCGACCTCGCACACCTGGTCGAGCAAGCCGGCTTAGCGATGAAGAGCCAGGGTGCGATCGTGAAGCGGTGCGGCTGCCTGAACCCGGCCACGGGGCGGGCGCTGGGTGCCAGGAGGGTGTCAGGCCAGGAACTCCTCGATGGTCTTGAGAAGCTCGGCCGGCTTCTCCATCGCCGCGGCGTGGCCCGAGTCCAGCTCTACGTAGTCGCTGCCGGGAATCGCGTCGCGGAACTCGCGGGCGTACCGTACGGGAACCAGTTGGTCCTGCCGCATGCCGACGACGAGCGTGGGGCACTTGATGTTCCGCACGTAGTCGCTGATGTCCAGCCGGTTGATGAGTTCGAGCACGGCGATCAGTCCCTCGGACGGCATCAGCCCGGAACGCAGCCGGAGGCGCTCACTCGCGCTCATCGAGTCGATGAAGGTGTCCGAAAGCACGTGCAGGAGCGTGAACTCGGCGAAGGCGTTCCCGTCCAGTTCGGCCAGGCGTAGCCAGGTGCGCATGAGCAGGCGCTGCCACGGCTGGCGGTAGTGTGCGAACCCGCCGAGGACGACCATGCGGCGCACGAGCTCCGGCCGCTTGCCGGCCAGGGCTGCGGCGACAACGGCGCCCGTGGAGATCCCGAAGAGATCCACCGGGCCACGTGCGGCCTCCTCCACCACCCCTGCCACCTGATCGACCAGCATGTCGACGTCGATCTCGCCCTCGGGGAGCGGGGTGAGGCTGCTGCCCGAGTAACCCGGCACGATCGCGCTGCGGTGCTGTGTGAAGTGCTCGAGCAGGCCGGCGAAGCTGGTCTCTGGGTGCCCGGTGCCGCCGTGGATGAGGACGAGCTCAGGCCCCGGCCCCTCACCCGCGACGTGGTAGCCGACGGGGATGCCGGAGACGTTGACACTTCGCTGCGTCGCCGTGGTCAACATGCGTTTCCATCCCGTTCTCTCAAGGGGTTTCACTTCGCGGGCGAGGTAGCCACCTTGCCGGTCTCGCTGGCGGCCTCCCCGTCGCCCTTCCGGCCCGCCTGGGACAGCCACCAGGTGAGCAACGCCGCCAGCGCGGCGAAGCCGGCGGCGACCGGCAGGAGGACGGCGGAGCTGGTGGCGGTGAGCAGGCCAGCTCCGATGACGCTGGCCAGGAACTGGCCGAGGTATCCGGTGGACGTGTTCAGCGAGGTCACCAGCGACGCGCCCCCGGGCGGCGCGTACGCGATGATGCGATACTGCTGCGGCCCGATGACCGAGTAGGACACGATGCCGCTGAGCGCCTGCGCGATCACCACGAGGAGGAAGACGTCCCGGATCGGCAGCATGATCAGGAACACCGCGGCGACGCCCAGGGTGGCGCCGATGACGACCCGGCGCGGGCCGTACCGGTCGGCCAGCGAGCCGGCCGCCAGGTTGCCGGCCGTGGCGGCGATGCCGAACACCAGCAGGAGGAGCGCGAGCCGGGATTCGTGGTGGTCGAGCGCTGGCGCGAAGACCACGCTCATGTACGTGAAGGGCAGGAAGATGCCGATGAACGCCAGCAGGGTGACGATCAGGATCCGCAGCACCCGCCGGTCGGTCAGCGGCGTGATGCGCTGCCGCAGCGTCGCGCTCTGGTCGAGCTTGATCGGCGGGAGTAGGAAGGTGAGGACGACCGCGACGACGGCGGCAACCGCGGCGACGAGCCAGATCGCCGTCTGCCAGCCCCACGCCCCGCCGACGAGGGTGCCCAGCGGGGCGCCCAGCACCAGTGACAGCGTCGCCCCGGCGGTCACCATCGAGATGGCCCGGCCCCGCCGCTGGTCGCCGGCGAGATGCGCGGCCGTGGCCACGGCGCTCGCCACGAACAGCGCCGCGCCGCACCCGGACAGCACGCGGGACGCGAGGACCAGCCCGTAGACGTGCGCCGACGCGGCCACGGCGTTGCCGACGGCCAGCAGCGCGACGCCGGTCACGAGGGCCCGGCGCCGGGGCCACAGGCCCGTGAGCGTGGCGAGGACCGGGCCCAGCAGCGCGTAGGAGAAGGCGAAGACGCTCACCAACTGACCGGCCGCGGCGGTACTGACGCCCAGCGTTTCGTGGATCTCCGGAAGGAGGCCCACGATGATGAATCCGTCAGTTCCGACGACGAATGTCCCGAGCGCCAGAACCGCTGTCCGCGCCCGCCAGGGCTGCTCACCTGAAGACGTTTCGGTCTCGGTCATCGCATTGTCACCTCCAACGAAGTCAATGGTGCTCCTCGCGTCAAGATCGAACCTTCACCCACGGCTTCGATAAATTTACAATGAACCATTTTAGAGGCGGTCGATCAAATTTCCGGCACGGAATTCAACGACGTCGAGGCACGATTACTTTAACACGGTGACCATTTCGGACGGCCAAGGCCGGTCCGCCGTGGCGGCGCTGATCAGCCAGCTCCGCGGTACGCCGCGCGCCTGACGGGGAGGCACCGAGTACGGCCAGCGGCCCTCGCCGGCGCCCGGCTCGCCCGGCTGCCGGAGGTCCTGGATGACCCAACCGTGTGCGGCCAGGAACCTCTCCGGCTCGTCGGTGCCGAACTGCCACGGCGTGCCGTCCTCACGCAGGCGCCGCAGGAACGACTGCGTCATCGGATGGCGCAGCAGGGCCGCGCTGGTCATGTCGACCACCAGCCGGCTTCCCGACGGGCAGGCGCCGGCCAGTGTGTCGAGCAGCCGTCCGGCCTGCTCCTCGGTGAGGAAGAAGAGCAGGCCCTCGGCGATCCACAGGGTGCGCTCGGCCGGGCCGAACCCGCCCGATTTCAGCACCTCCAGCCAGTCCCCGGCCAGGTCGGCCTTGATCGGCACCGTCGGCACCCGCGGCTCGGCCGCGAGTTTGGCCAGGCGCGCCTGTTTCTCGTCGAGCAGCGGGCCGTGGTCGACCTCGTAGACGGTCGTGCCAGCGGGCCAGTCGAGGCGGTGGGTGCGTACGTCCATGCCGTTGGCGAGCAGCACGACCTGCCGGATGCCGGTCTCGGCGAGGATGCGCGCGAAGGCGTCGTCGATGTACCGGGTGCGCACGGCGACGAAGTCGGACACGCCAGCGCCCTGATACCGCTCGAGCAGTTCGAACCCGCGCGGTTCGGCCAGGTGCCGGGCGTACTCGTCGCGGAACAGGCCATCGGAGCGTTCGTTCTCCAGTGCACGGACGGCCGCGGTCCATTGGGCGGTGTAGGAGATGTCGTCCACGCGATCGCCTTTCTCTCCTTGCGTCGATCAGCCGGCCAGGAAACGTTTCTGGATGGCGGCGAGCGTGCGGACGTCGCCGATGTCCAGGGTGTCCATGTCGATCTCGACGCCACTCAACTCCTGGATGAGGAACACGAACTCGACGAAGGAGAGCGAGTCGACCAGACGGTTGTCGATCAGGTCCTCGTCGGCTGCGACGTCGGTGCGGTTCTCGTGCTTGGCGAGGATCCATCCCTTGATCTGGTCGATCGGCGCCGTTGTCTGCTGTCTCATCTCAGGAATTCCTCAACTTCTGATCATGGTCGCCGCGACGGCCACGGCATACGCGCCGTCGTGCGTGACGCTGACTGATATCTCCGACTTCATCCCGGCGGCCTCGGCCAGCTCCGCGGACGTCCCGTCGAGCTGTACGACCGGCCACCGACCCGCTCCGCCGTCGACCCGCAGGGAGTGCCATGGCACCGGCCGGTCCCGCTGGTGGAAGAGCTTGAACACCGCCTCCTTGACGGCCAGGAAGCCGGCCACCGCGCTGGGGTCGAGACGACCCTGCCGGGTGCAGGCGGCGATCTCCTCCGGTCGGAGCATGTGCGACAGCACCCGCCGGCGCTCCGGCCGGACCAGGTCCTCGGCCCGGGAGATCAGCACGATGTCCACCCCGACCCGCGGCACGCTAGGCGAGCTGCCGCTCATGGAGCGCCTGCTCGACCTTCTCGTGGGCACGACCGGCCGATCCGTACCGGCCGACCAGCACGCTCACCCACCGCTCCAGCCCGAAGGCGACGCAACCGGTGAAGGCGGTGCCACCGTCGGGCTCGATACCGATCCGGCACCGCTCGCCGAAGAAGTTGCGATGCGTGTTGACCGAGGCGATGGCAAGGTCATCGACCTGGAACTCGTACTTCACCGGCTGCAGCCGCTGCAGCAGGGCGCGCGCACCGCCCGGCTGGAAGAACGGGTCGGACGCGGCCTCCACGGCGACGTCGAGCGACAGCGCGCCGAGGAACTCCTCGATCCTGGTCCGGTACCGGGCGATCACGTCCTGCGTGTGCTGGTACGACCCGATCGCCACGATCTCGCGCATCTGGAAGGTGAGCAGCCGGCGCAGTCCGTCGAAGTGGCTCTCTCCCCGGAAGCAGCGGTTGACCAGCGTCACCAGAGTGTCCGCCGGCACCGTCTGATCCCGGAGGTAGAGGTACGCGCCGAAGCAGGTCGCCGTGGGCAGGCCGAGGTGGGGACCGGCGATCTGCCCTGGCGGGAACGAGCCGCCCGCCGGGCCGGAGGTCGGCGTCTTCAGGCCGCCAGCGACGAGCGCGAGATGGGGGAAGTTGACGTAGACGTCGAAGTTCGCCAGCTCGTCCACGGGATAGATCGGCGGGGCGGAGATCTCGGCGCCGCCCTCGTCGGTGACCCACCGGCGGAACGTGTCGTCCAGCAGGCGGAGCAACGCGGTCTCCGCGGGCCCCAGAATGGCCAGGCCGCTGGCGATGCGGCTCCCGCTCAGGTCGGTCATCGCGCACTCTCGGGCGCTGCCATCGGGGCCTGGATGAGGCCGTACCTGGTCAGGAACGAGTGCGTCTTGCGGAACACCTGCGCCTCGAACTCCGGCCGGCGCGGGCCGGTGAGCAGCCTCCGCCGCACCTCGAACGGGTTCGGGATGCCGGCGTCCCTGTAGACCTGAGGGCTGAACAGCGACTCGAAGCTGTAGGTCATGTACCGCCCCAGGTAGTCGCTGACCTGGCTGAGCTCTTCCGGCGTGGCCTGCTCGCGGAAGCCCTCGAAGAGGATGCGGACCAGTTCCCGCCCGAACGCGATGTGCCGGGATTCGTCCTGGTGGTGGATTCGATTGATCTTCCGGATCGTGTCGTCGAGCCGCTCGTCCAGCGCCATCCTGGAGTTGAAGTGATCCACCAGTTCCTCGAAGATCAGGATGCGGGCGAAGACCAGGAGGCTCGCCGCCTTGCTCGGCGGAATGGTCTCGGCACCGCCGCGCGGCTGCTTGTAGATCTTCCCGCCGTAGCGCAGGCAGAACTGGGCGAAGAACCACATGTGCTCGTTCTCCTCACCGATGAAGTGGTGGAAGAACTCCGACGGCGTGGCGAACTCGTCGGTGTGTATGCGCCGGGTGACCTCGATGAGCAGCTCGCGGATGCCGTGCACGTTGAGGCTGTAGAAGTTGACGCTCTCGTACTTGGACAGCCGGTAGAGTTGCTCCTGGCTCAGCTCTGCGGCGATCTCGGTGCCGTGCGTGGTGGTCAGCTCGGGGCTCATCCACCACATCTCCTGCGGCAGTGAGTCCGGCCAGTCGAACACCTGATACGGGTTGTAATAGTCCTCGACGGACATGGAGCTCAACCGGTTCAGGACGTCCCGGAGCCGCTCGCTGGTGTCGATGAGTGCTGTCGTCATAGTGGACAGGCCCTCCTGGATCTCGCTTGTGCCCGGATTCGGACGAGCCGGCGCGCCGCCTCGACGGCCAGTCGGCCCAGCCGGTCCGCGCGGTCGTCGGTTCTCGTGTACTGATCCAGCCGGCGATTCAGCTGTATCGTCGTGTAGGCGAAGGCCAGGTTGTCGCCCGGGACGGCGAAGACCAGGGCGCAGTCCTGCCCGTAGTGGCCGAAGGAGTCGACCGCCAAGCCCGCCTGCGGCAGGTTGTGGTCGGGCAGCATGAAGCCGAGCGAGTAGGCTCGCTCCCGGACGAAGACCCGGTCGGTTCCACGCCTCTGCAGCCGGGAGGCGCGCAGCAGGGTCTCCTCGCTCCAGAGGCGTGTGCCGTCGACGGGGCCGATGGTCGCGGCGAAGATCCTGGCCAGCGCCCGTGCGGAGGAGACAGCGTTGCATCCTGGGACTTCCGCGCCGAGGTACCGCAGGGAGTTCTCCACGCTGATCAGATTCGGGTTCCGCTGGGACCGGCTCAGCAGGGAGGACTTGTCACCCAGCAGGTGCAGGATGTCCGCGGCCGTGCCGGTGCCCGCCGGACGCGTCTGGCGGAACGGCGCGAAGCGCGTCAGGTCGTCGATGCCGATCCGGACCTCGGCGCCGAGCGGCTCGCGGAACTCGTCCCGGAAGAGTTCGTCGACCCGCTTCCCGGTCGCCCTCCGCAGGAACTCGCCCACGCCCCAGCCGAAGGTCAGGTCGTGGTAGCCGTGGTCGGTTCCCGGTTCCCAGTACGGGCGTTGCGCGGCGAGCGCCTCGACCGCCGGATCCCATTCGAGGACGTCGTCGACCGAGAGCTGCCGGTCGACGCCGATCAGCCCTGCCTGGTGGCTGAGGAAGGTGGCCAGGGTGAGCGACGCCTTGCCGGCGGCGGCGAACTCCGGCCAGGTCTCGGCGATCGGGCGGTCGATGTTGATCTCGCCCCGCTCGTGCAGGGCGTGCGTGACGACCGACAGCAGGGCCTTGCTGACCGACCGCACGTTCTGTAGCTGATCGGGCAGCCGCCCTGCGGAGCGCAGCCGGACCCGTTCCTCGCCGTCCACGTAGACGCACAGCTCGGCGTTCGAGTCCTGCCCCTCCCGGTGGATCCGGTCGAACTCCGCCACCAGCGGGAGGAACTCTTCCGGGCACACGCCGACGACGTGCTCCGAGTACGCGACGTCCTTCTCCATGTCAGGCTCGCACCTCCCGCATTCGTCTTTTGATCTCGTCGGCGAGCTCATCGACGGTCGGCTTGTCGAAGCAGATCGACGCCGGCAGCGGCACCGACAGCCGTCGTTGCAGCTTGTTCCGGATGGCGAGGGCGTTGAGCGAGTCCATGCCGGCCTCCGCTAGGTCGAGCCCGCCGAGCTCGTCGCCGTCGAAGCCCAGTTCGCGGGCGACGACCTCCTGACAGCAGGTCAGGACCTCCTCCGGGGTCATCGGCGCCGCCGAGGGCGAATCGGCGGCCCCGGGTGCGGACTCGGCGCCGCCGATCAGCCCGCCCACGAGGGGGTTCGAGGCAAGGTGGTGATCCGGATCGAGGTCCTTCCAGCGGATCGCCAGCAGTCCGACCTGGCCCGAGGGCCAGCCCTCGATCGCGGAGCGCAGGAGCGGACGGCCCGCGGCGCTGGAGATCGTGCCGAGGCCCTGCTCCTCAAGCTGGCGGAGGAAATCCTCGTTGCCGGCCAGGTAGCCGACGTCCGACCAGGAGCCGAGGTTCACCGACAGACCGGCCAGCCCGACGGCCCGGCGGTGGCCGGCCAGCGCGTCCAGGAATGCACAGGCTGCGGCGTGGCCCGCCTGCCCGGGATTGCCGAACAGACTCGTGAAGGAGGAGGTCATTATGAAAAGGTCGAGGTCGGGCGCATGCTCGGCGGCGCTGCGGTGCAGGTTCCACGCACCCTGCGCCTTTGGCGCCAGTACCCGCGCGATCCGCCTCCAGTCCGTCCGGTCGATGATGCCGTCGTCGATGATGCCCGCAGCATGGACGACGCCGCGTACGACGGCATCCCCGGCGCAGTAGCCGGCGAACAGCCGGTCGACCTGCTGCGGCGACGAGACGTCCACGGCCTCCGTGCGGATGTCCGCCCCGAACTCCCGGCTCAGCCGCCGCAGTTGCTCGGCGTGCTCCGGACCCGGAGCCGACCGGCCGCACAGGACCAGCCGACGGGCGCCCAGCTCCAGCAGCGCGTGTGCGCACTCCAGGCCGACACCGGCCAACCCGCCGATGACCAGGTACCAGCCGGCCGGATCGATGCGGGTCCACCCGGCTCCCGCCGGAACCCGGCCGGGACGCAGGCGGGGCAGCAGCACGCGCTCGCCGCGTAGGGCCAGCTCGGCGTCGCCGACCGGGGCCGAGCCGATGGCCGCAGCCAGCCGGGGAACCGCCGACGCGGCCCACCACTGTTTGGTGGCGGCCGCGTCCACGTCGATGAGGACGTGCCGGACGGTCGAGAACTCCGTGCGCGCGGCCCGGGCGATGCCGACGATCGCGCCCTGTGCGGGAATCACGTCGTCCGATGTCAGGACGCGGTGCGCCCCCGACGTCACCGTGCAGACGACGACGTCGGGCAGGTTCGCCGCGGACACCGCCTGGAAGATCTGCAGGCTGGCCACTCCCCCGGCGGCGACGACGTCGTCGGAGACCGACGCCGTGGCGAGCGGGAGCCCACCGAGGTCGGCCTGGCGCTTGCGCAGCACGGGTACGGCGTTGACGACCGTGTCCGGCCGGTAGTCGGTCAGCACCCGCGCGGCGTCCGTCACCGCGTCGTCCGTGAGCACGTGGACCAGCACCTCGGCGCCGAGCCGCTCCATTTCCCGGGTCAGGTCGGCTGCCGATCTCATCGAAGGGACGATGAGCAGGATCCGCCGGTTCGCCGCCTGGGCCACAGCGGCCGGCGGCGCGTCGACCCAGGTGACCACGTAGTGGGCGGGGCCGCGCGAGTCCGCCTGGTTCGCCACGTCGACGTCGGTAGCTCCCATGGAGTCGCTGTCGATGCTGCCGGCGAGTGCGTCGCCGCTCGATGGGGCCGGCTCGATCCAGTGCCGTCGGCGCTGGAAGGGGTAGGTGGGCAGGGTGACCATACGGCCGCCGGGCGAGACAGCCGCCCAGTCCACCGCCACGCCGGCCGTGTACGCCCTGGCGAGCGCCAACCGGGTGGAGGCGATGTCGTTGCGCTCCCAACGCAACGTCTCCAGGCAGGTCGGCTCGTTCTCCGGATCGTCGTCGAGGGCCAGCTGGGCCAGGCCGGCGAGCGTGTTGGCGAGGCCGATCTCCAGGAACACGCCGGGCTTTCCGGAGGCGGCCGCACGGATCGCGTCGAGGAACCGGACCGGCTGCCGCAGCTGTCGTAACCAGTAACCGGGCGTCGCGATCTCCTCGGTGACCGGGGCTCCGGTGAGCGTGGAGACGATCATGTGCGCCGGTGGGCGCAGCTCGACGGACTCCAGGACGGCGGAGTAGTCGTCGAGGATGGCGTCGATCTGCGAGGAGTGCCCGGCACGGCCGATCCGCAGCGGCTTGCAGGTGATAGCGCGCTGCTCGGCTGCCGCGACGACGGCGCGTACGGCAGCTCCGTCACCGGAGATCACGATGCGGTTCGGCGCGTTGATCGCCGCGACACCGACCTTCGCGTTGCCCGCAAGCAGCTCACGCACCTGCTGTTCGTCGGCGAAGACCGCAGCCATGGCACCGGACTCGGGCAAGGTGCTGAGCAGTCGGGCGCGCTCGGACACCAGGTAGAGCCCGGTCTCGAAGTCGAAGACGCCCGTGCCGTACGCCGCCGCGTACTCGCCGAGGCTGTGGCCGACGTAGGCGTCCGGCACGATTCCCCAACTGCGCCACAGGGTCAGCAGCGCCGCCTGCAGCGTGTAGACGACCGGTTGGGCAAGCCGGAAGTCGGCGATGGGCATGCCCCGGCGGGCCCCATCCTGGTAGAGGAACTCCGAGAGGCGGTGGCCGATGTGCTGGCGGTAGTGCGGATCGGCGCGGTCGACGAACTCCCGGAACACGGGCTCGGACAGGTAGAGGTCTCGGCACGCTTCCAGGTACTCGGCCCCGTGGCCGGAGAAGAGCGCGGTCAGGTGGGGCGGCGCGCCCCGGACCAACCCGTACGAGAGGCCGATCTCGCCGTCGAACCCGTCGGACGCCTCCGCCTCGCCATTGGCCACGGCGTCCAGCAGCATGGCGAGCGTCTTGCGGTCCGACCCGACGACCGCCGCCCGATGGGCGAAGTGCCGGCGCCCGGTGCCGAGGGTGAAGGCAACGTCGGCGGCCTCCGGTGCCGCCTCGTCCAGCAACGCCGTGCCGATCCGGGACGCCAGTTCGCGGAGCGCGGGCTCGGTGTGGCCGGAGATCGGAAGGACCTGCAGGCCGGGCTCCGACTCGGCATCGGGGTCGTTCCGGCCGGCGGGGGCGGGCGGCGCCTCCTCCAGGATCGCGTGGGCGTTCGTGCCGCCGAGCCCGAAGGCGCTGACCCCGGCGCGGCGCGGGCCGCCCCCGAGCGGCCAGTCCGCGGTCTCGGACTGCACGAAGAACGGCGATCCGGCGAAGTCGATCGCGGGGTTGGGCTCCCGGAAGTGCAGGGAGGCCGGCAGCTTCCGGTGCCACAGGGCGAGCGCGGCTTTGATCAGCCCGGCGATGCCGGAGGCCCAGCTCAGGTGGCCGATGTTCGTCTTGACCGAGCCAATGGCGCAGATGCGGGGCGCGACTCCCGCGAACGCGTCCGTCAACGCCGCGATCTCGATGGGGTCGCCGGCCGGCGTCGCGGTGCCGTGTGCCTCGACGTACGAGATCGAGTCGGCCTCGACGTCCGCGGCGGCGAGCGCCTGGCGGATCACCGCGGCCTGGCCTGCCGCGCTCGGGGCGCTGAAGCCCGGCTTGCCTGCGCCGTCGTTGTTGACCGCGGTACCCCGGACGACTGCGTACACGCGGTCGCCGTCGGCCAGCGCCTGGTCCAGCGGCTTGAGAAGGACCGCGCCGACGCCGCTACCAAAGACCGTTCCCGTGGCCCGCGCGTCAAAGGCGCGGCAATGTCCGTCCTGCGACAGCACGAGCCCGGGCTCCGGCCGGTATCCGTCGATCTGCGGAACCGGCACGTGCGCCGCACCTGCCAGCGCCAGGTCGCACTCGCCGGCCAGCAGCGCCTGGCACGCCAGGTGCAGCGCGTACAGGCCGGTGGCGCACGCCGCCTGGACGCTCACGCTGGGGCCGTCGAGATCGAGCTTGTACGACACACGGCTGGTCAGGAAGTCGCGTTCGGCGGCCATGGTCAGCTGCAGATCCTGGGCCGTGTCCAGGAAATTCGGCAGGGGTTTGCTCGCCTGGCCGCCGAGGTTGTGCATCAGGTAAAGGCTGGTTCCGCAGCCGCCGTACACCCCGACGTCCGGGGTACGCCGCCGGCCGGCCGCGCCGCCGTCCTCAAGCGCCTCCCAGCAGACCTCGAGGAAGAGCCGGTGTTGCGGGTCGAGCAGAGCGACCTCGCGTGGGCTGTAGCCGAAGAATCCGGCGTCGAACCGGTCTATGCCGTCCAGGGTCGCCGAGGCGCGTATCCACCCGGCCGGGCCGCCGTCCGGGCCGTCCGCGACAGTGATCGACTCCCGGCCGCCGACCAGGTTCGACCAGAACTGCGTCGGCGTGTCCGCGTCCGGGAACCGGCAGGCCATTCCGATGATCGCCACGCTCTGGGAGTCGTCCCGGTACTCGTCCGGCGCCTTGCGCGGCAGGTCTCCCGATTCGTCGTGCTGGTAACTCACTCGCCGAGTCCTTAATGTCGTCAACGCCGTCTCGTACTGGCTACTTCGCTCGCCGGGCCAGCCGCCGGCGGTCGGCCGCGCTCAGCGGGGCGCCCGTTCCGCCCTGGCCAGGGGCCGGCGGCCGGGGCGCGACGGGCGCTCGCAGCCGTGCCGCCATCGCGGATATCGTCGGGTGCCGGTACAGGTCGATCAGCTGTAGATTCGCCTCCGGGAAAGCGGTGAGCAGGCGGGTGAGGACCGAGCCGAGCAGGACCGAGTTTCCGCCGACGTCGAAGAACCCCTCGTCGTGGGCGAATGCCTTGTCCCCGCCGAGCACCGAGCTCCAGGTCTCGGCGACGATCTGCTCGTAGCTCTGGTCCGCCCGCGGGGCGGAAGCCGCCGCGGGGTCCGGGACCGGCGCGAGTTTCAGAAGGCGGCGCTCCAGCGCCTTCCGATCGAGTTTGCCGCTCACGGCGAGCGGCAGCTCCGACAGGACCCGCACGGTGTGCGGTACCGCGTACCACGGCAGGACCTGGCCGATCCGGGTGACGATCGCGGCCTCGGTGACGTCGGCCGCCGTGGACTTCGCCGCCGCGATCAACCCGGTCACCCGGGCGGCGTGGTCCCGGACGGGGAATACCGCGGCCTCCTCGACCCCGGGTACCGCGCGGATCACCGCCTCGACCTCGCCCAGCTCGACCCGGAAGCCCCGGACCTTCACCTGGCCGTCGACCCGGCCGTGATAACGGATGGTCGAGTCGGCGTCGATGCTGACCAGGTCGCCGCTGCGGTACCAGCGCCGCCGCTCCGCTCCGTCGCCCAGCACCGGGAACTTGCGGGCGGTGAGTTCCTCGTCGTTGATGTACCCCCGCGCGAGTCCGGGCCCGGCGATCAGCAACTCGCCGGGCACGCCGGGCGGGCAGTCCTCGCCGTCCTCGTCGACGACGCGGACGTTGAGGCCACGCAGGGGGCGTCCGATCGGCACGTACTCGACGTCCCGGTCGGAGCACTCGTGCACTGTCGTCGCCACGGTGGCCTCGGTGGGCCCGTACGCGTTGTAGAGATGCGGCACCGGCCGGAGCTGACCGATCAGCTCGGGCTGCACGATCTCGCCGCCCAGGATCAGCACCCGCAGCCTGCGGATCGCGGCGGCGAGAGCGTGGTCCCCCAACATCACCTGGACCAGGGACGGCGTCACGAAGAAGTGGGTGACCCGTCCGCCGGTCAGCACGCCGGTGAGAAATTCGGCGCCGTCGCCGGATTTTCCGGCCAGGGAATCCAAGGCGGCGAGCACGACGGGAATCCCCCGGGTGAGCGGCCAGAACAATTCGACGACAGACAGGTCGAAGCAGACGCTGGCCGCGGCCAGCCAGCATTCGTCCGGCCGTTCCCGCGGCGGCGGCAGCACCGCGTCCAAAGCTTCGAACAGGTTTTCCACACCGCCGTGTTCGATCGCGACGCCCTTCGGGTCACCCGTCGATCCGGAGGTGTAGATGATGTACGCGAGATCGGAGGCATCGGGCTCGATCACCGCCGGGCCTGCCGGGTCCGCCGGGCGTTCGGAGGCGTGCACGAGTCGATACGGCATCGACGCAAAACGCTCCGCGGTGACCTCGTCGACGAGCACGCCGTCCGCCGCGGCCGACTCGAGGATCGAGTGGATCCGGCTGTCGGGGAAGTTCGGGTCGATCGGGACATAGGGCGAACCGATCGCCATGATGGCGAGCATCGACGCCAGCCGGGTAACCGTCGGCGACATGCACAGACCGATCGGCTGACCGGGCCGGCACCCCCGAGCACGCAGCAGCCGGGCTACCGCCTCCGTCCGGTGCCACAGTTCGGCGTACGAGACGGATTCCGTGGCGTCCGAGGCCGCCACCGAGTCGGGTGAGCTCGTCGCCCGCCGACGGAATTGTTCGACTATCGATCGGCGTTTTGATGTCCGCAGATATTGCCGATAACACAATGCAGATCCCCCGTTGCCGAGAACGGCCGAATTGCCACTGAGACAACGCGCAAGATTAGCGGAACAACGCTTTCGAAAGCACCCCCTACATTAAAGGTCATCCATTCCTTGGTCAACGCTCACCGCTTCGTCTGAAAGGATTACGGCGCATCGTTCTCCGGTATTACCCTCGGCCGGGCCGGCACGGCCGGTCGTTGTTCCGTTCTGCCCGGTCGTCTGCTGTGGCCAGCTCGGAGAACCAGCGCCCGACGAGGTTGAGCCACGACGAGTAGGTGGGATGGGACTGCCAGCGCGAGCACGTCACCTGCCTCGCGGAGCACGGCGCGCACTGGATCCTGACCGTCAAGGGCAACCGGCCCAGCTTGCACAGCCAGCTCGCCGGCCTGCCCTGGCGGGCAGTCCCGGACGCCACTCGCGACCCCGACCTGACCGCGGCGGTAGCCTCCGGCGCTGCGATCGCACCCGGGCCCGGCCACAGAGGACGTGGATACCCGCCGTTTCCGCGCCGTTGGTTGACAGGGTTCGATCGCTCTGCATTTCCTTGTAGTCTCGTTGACGAACATCGAAGGCGTTCGCATGGCGGTGGTTGTTGGTTACCAGGTATGAATGGTCAACCGGCATTCGACGGTCGTTGGATACCGCGGGGCATACGGTGATCATGGGGCTGCTGGAGTCCCGGCCATTGGTACAGGTGATGTTCCTCAGCCGTTTTCTGGCCGGGGCCGCGCTCACCGGTTGCGCGGGTGCTCACCTCGTCTCGGTCGCCACCGGAGCCGTGGCGTGGTTCGCCGCAGCCGTCGCTGTCTACGTGGTCAACGGGATCATGGATGTCGCCGAGGACCGGGGCAACGGCTCGCGACGGCCTATCGCGTCGGGGCGCCTGCCGCGCGCAAGCGCGGCGATCTTCACGGGCTGCGCCGCCGCCCTGGCGCTGGCGATCGGCGCGACAGCGGGGATCGCGGTCGACGCGCTGTTCTTCCTCGGTCTGGGCTACCTCTACTCCGGTCCCCCGCGCCCGGCCAAGCGGTCGGGGGTGGCCACCTGCCTCGTCATCGCGGCCCTCGGCCTGGCGACCTTCTGGGCGGGAATGCGAGCAGCGCAGGGAAACAGCGCCGCCGCCGTCGTGTTCGGCCTCGTCATGTCCGGCTGGATGGGGCTGGTGGGCGCCCTGGCCAAGGACATCACGGACGTACCGGGCGACGCCCTGGCCGGGCGTCACACCTTCGCGGTCCGCTACGGGATCGTCCCCGTCGCCCGGTACACCGCCGGCCTCGCCGTCGCGGTCGCGGTCGCGGGTGTCACGATGGCCGCCCTGGCGGCGCCTGTCCTGCTCCCGTCCATGCTGGTTCTCACCGTGGGAGCGTGCAGGCTCGCCGGCGACTGCCGCTCTGTCGCGGGTGAGACGCCCCGCAACCCGTACCGCAGCTTCATGGCCTCCCAGTACGCGACCATCACCACCCTGGGAATCACGCTGCTCGTACATAATGCGATCTGACGACCCACGCCGATGACCACGAGACCCTTACAATCGACAAGCGTCTTCACGAAGGACATGGGCCAATAGTCGAGGACGCAATCTGTTCGAGGCAGAGGAATGCCCCGTGGCCGACATTGTCAGCGAGCGTATCGACGAGATCCTCGACCGCTACGAGCAAGCGCTGCACGACGCCGACAGCCCGCTCACCACCACGACCGACCGCTGGCACCAGGCTCGCCGCCAAGCCGAGGCGATCTTGGTTGAGTGCGTACGCGCACTCGGCCTCACGACCGCCGAACCACCCGATCCGCACGCCCCGACCCGCGAACTCGGCATCGATCGGGCGCACCAACAGGTCCTCGTCGCCGACTCCATTCGCGCCGGCACCCTGCTGTGGCGTGCGGCGGTCCCCGTCCTGCGGGAGGTCCTGACGACGGAGGGCCCCGAAGGCCGCGAGCGCCTCCCGGACGCGCTGGAGGCGCTGCACGAGGCGATCAGCATCCGGCTCTACATCGGCAGCGTGGCACACGAACACGTCCGGCTCGCCGGCCGCGCACCCGCTCCGGCGCGAGAGCACCGGGGTGGGTCCCGCCCCGTCGCCCGCCCGGAGAACATCACGGGACGCGAATGGGAGGTGCTGAAGTGCGTGAGCCGGGCGCTCTCCAATCGCGAGATCGCGAAGGAGCTCGCGATCAGCGAGCCCACTGTGAAGACACACCTGCGGAAGATCTTCCGTAAGCTCGCCGCCACGTCGCGGGTCGATGCGATCAACAAGGTCGGCCTGGCACCGCAGTTGCCGCTCGAGGGATAACCTCAGCCGAGGAGATCGAGAAGATCATCCGCGACGGCGGCGGCGCACGATGAGATCCCGCCGCCCCGAGCGCCGTTTTCCGTGGCACTGCAAGCCGCCAGTTGCGAGTCCAGTCGTTGTACCAGGCGTTGCTTCGTGGCCAGCCGCTTCCGCCCCGCGAGTCGGCCGTGGGCGCCGTACCCACGAGCGACGCATGGACGAGCTCTCGGGAGGGCAGGCACAACGGGTCGCGATCGCCCGGGGTCGAGTAGCCCCGGCGATTGGGCGGTGGCGACGAGGCGAGTCCTGCCCCGTACAGCGACCGATCGATCAGCTTGAGGCGCTTTCATCCGGCATCGTCGCGCTGGATGCCGCAACTCGTGGTTA
>NZ_BOPC01000112.1 GCF_016863555.1 Micromonospora qiuiae
GAACTCCGGGTGACGGGTCCGATCGCCACCCGCCACCCGGTTGTGGTCCTCGGCGAGGGCGGTGCCGTCGGCCGCGACGAGCACCGAGCCGAACGGCTCATCGCCCTTCTCCAACGCCTCGGCGGCCAGTTCCACGCACCGGCGTAGGTGCCGCAGCTCGGTGTCGCTCAGCATCGGATTCTCCCGGAGTCAATCGCTGTTTTCGAGGTGCTTTGTGCGCACAGTCGTCCTGCCGGCATCGTAAGGGCCAGGCCGCTCTCGCTGAACTGGGGACTGACGTGCCCAAAGTCCATGATCATCGACGGTGGCGGCCTACAATCGGCACCCGACAGCGTGTCCAGGCGGAGGTGGACCGATGACCGGGAGAACGCTCGGCGCCGCCCGTACGGCCATACCGCCTCAGCACGCCCACGACGTCGACCACTGTTGAGATGGACTGGACCGGATGGGCGTTGTTCGGGTTGGTGGCCACGGTGGCGCTCACCGCGGCGCTGATCTCTGCCCAACTGGCCGGCCTCACCCGTCTCGATCTTCCCCTGGTGCTCGGGACCCTCGTCACGGAGGATCCCGACCGGGCCCGGGTCGTTGGTTTCTTCATCCACCTCTGTACCGGTCAGGGCTTCGCCCTCGGTTACGCGGCGGCGTTCGCGCTGCTGCACCGGGCGACCTGGTGGATGGGGGCTTTGTTCGGGCTGCTTCACGTCGGGATTGCGCTGACGGTGATCCTGCCGCTGTTGCCGGGTGTCCACCCGCGCATGGCATCGCAGCGGGCGGGCCCGTCCAGCACGGCCGTGCTGGAGCCGCCCGGCCTGTTCGCCCTCAACTACGGTGTCCAGACTCCGGCGGTCGCGGCGGTCGTCCACGTCCTCTACGGGATCGTCCTCGGACTGCTCCTTCAACCTCACTGAACGACGTGGCACGGCTCCTGAGGAGGCGGGCACCGTGACTGGCGGGTCGGACGGGACGTGCCCTCGTCCCCCGATCAGCGACTACGGGCTGCTGGGTGACACGCGCACCGCTGCCCTCGTCGCCGGTGATGGCGGGCTCGACTGGTTCTGCGTGCCCCGCTTCGACGGCGAGCCGCTGTTCGGCCGGCTGGTCGGCGGGCCGGACGCGGGAACGTTCCGAGTCGGCCCGGCCGGGCCGGCCACGGTCGTGCAACGGCGTTACCGGCGGCACACCGCCACGCTGGAAACGACCTGGGCGGTGGGCCGGGGCCGCCTCACCCTCACCGAGGGGATGATCGCCGAGGCCAGCCGCCGCCTCCTGCCCACGACGCTGGTCGTACGGCGTCTGTCGGCCGAGGCGGCAGCGGTCGACGCCGTCGTCGAGTTCGACCCCCGCCTCGGCGTACGGCATCGCCGGCCCCGGGTTCAACACCGACACCGGGCTCTGGTGTGTGAGTGGGGGTCGTTTGCGGTGTCTCTCGGTATCGCGCCCAGGCTCACCATCGAACCGGGTCGGCCCGTCCCGATCACGGTCAGCCCAGGCTGCCCGGTCACCCTCGTGCTGGCCGTGGCCCACCGCGAGCCGCTGATCCATGTCGAGCCGGCAGCGGCCTGGGACCTGCTCGTCGAGGACGAGAATCGATGGCGGTCCTGGAGCGGGGAGATCGACGAGTCGCTGCCCTTCCGGGAGGAGGTCGTACGGAGCCTGCTGACCCTACGGCTGTTGACCTACTCGCCCTCGCGGGCCCTGGTGGCCGCACCCACGACGTCACTGCCCGAGGATCCCGGCGGGATACGCAACTGGGACTACCGCTACGTCTGGCCCCGTGACGCCAGCATCGGCGCCAGCGCCTTCCTCAGCGTCGGCAAACCCGACGAGGCCCAAGGGTTCCTCGCGTGGCTGTTGCACGCCAGCAGGCTGCAGCGGCCACGATTGCCGGCATTGTTCACCCTGCACGGTCGTCACGTACCGGCGGAACGGGACCTGCCGGGCTGGCCCGGCTATCTCGACAGCGTTCCGGTGCGGGTCGGCAACGGGGCCGCCGGCCAACACCAGCTCGACGGCTACGGTTGGGTGATCGACGCCGCGTGGGCGTTCGCGCAGGCAGGGCAGCGCCTCTACAACGAGACGTGGCGGGCGGTGCGTGGCTTCGCCGACGTGGTCGCCCGGTGCTGGCAGGAGCCCGACGCCGGCATCTGGGAGGTCCGCGAACCCGCTCAACACGTCCATTCCAAGCTGATGGGCTGGCTCGCCCTGGACCGGGCCCTGCTCATCGCCGACACCCACCCGCTTCCGCACCGCCAACGTCGACGGTGGCAGGAGGCCCGAGATGCCATTGCCGCCGAGGTCCGGACGCGCGGCTTCGACCCGACGACGGGCAGCTACGTCCGCAGCTACGGCTCCCCCGACCTCGACGCGGCGCTGCTCGTCCTGCCGCTGCTCGGCCTGGACAGTATCGAGTCGTCCCGTGTGCGTGGCACCATCGACGCCATTCGGGACCGGCTCTCCGCGGGCGGCGGGCTGCTCTACCGTTACCCGCCCGGGCAGGACGGTTTTCCCGGCACCGAAGGCGCGTTCCTGCCCTGCTCCTTCTGGCTCGCTCAAGCCCTCGCCAGCACGGGGCGCCGCGATGAGGCGACGAATCTGTTCCGGGCCATGCTGGACCACGCCACCCCACTCGGCCTCTACGCCGAGGAGTTGGACCCCGCGACCGGCGCCCACCTCGGCAACTTCCCCCAGACGCTGACCCACGCCGCTCTCGTCCAAGCCGCACTCGCGATCCGGGACGCCCCCGCGCCTGATTCCGGATCCGGCCGGCCGCCGGGAAGCAGCGGGATCTGATCCTGCCGCCAGTCAGGCATCGCGAAGCGGAATCCCGCCTCGCCCTTTTATCTAGTTTTGATGCGTATGCACACATCTTCTGTGGTGGACTCTGGTGGGTATCAGGGGTCGTGTAGCGATGTCGGGAGGCGACATGCAGAGCCGTGCGAAGGCGATGGGGCACGCCATCCATCCGATGTTGATCGTGTTCCCTCTCGGGCTGCTCGCCACCGCCGTGATCTTCGACATCGTGTACCTGATCACCGACCGGTCGGGGTTCACCGTGGCGTCCGGATACATGATCGGGGCGGGGATCGTCGGTGGGCTGGTCGCGGGATTGTTCGGTTTTCTGGACTGGCGGGCGACTCCGCCGGGCAGCAGAGCCCGCCGGATCGGCATGCTGCACGGGGGCGGCAACGTCGTGGTGCTCGTGCTGTTCGCGATCAGCTGGCTGCTACGCAGAGGCGCAGTCGATTGGCAGCCCGGTGGGCTGGCCCTGCTGTTCAGCTTCGTCGGCGTGGCCCTGGCCGGCGTCACCGGGTGGCTCGGCGGCGAGTTGGTCGAGCGGCTCGGGGTCGGTGTGGACGACGGCGCTCACGTGAACGCCCCGAGCTCACTGGCCCAGAAGCACGTGTGAGTCCCCGACCGAGCAGGGCGGTGGCAGCGCTACCCGTGATCGTCGTCGACGATCACCACGTCCAGCCGGCGCGGCCCGTGCACGCCATCGACCCGGTCCAGCTCGATGTCGCTGGTCGCTGACGGTCCGGAAATGAGGGTCAGCGGTCGGGTGGGGTCGGGCAGCCGGGCCAGCGCCGCGGGCAGCCCACCGACGATCTGCTCCGCGCGTACGACGCAGACATGGTGGTCGGGCAGCAAGGTGAGCAGGCGGCGCCCCTGATCCGGGCCGCCGTCGAGGATCAGCGTGCCGGTCAGTGCCACCGCGACGGTGCAACCGGTGAGTACCGACACCCCGTCGGCGGCCAGTTCGGCCACCGACAGGGGGTTGGCGTCGCTGTCCCACCGCAGACGTGCCTGGCATCCGGTCACCCACTGCTCCGGCACCCCGGCCGGCATGATCACGGTACGGCCTTCGGGCAGCAGCCTGCCGAGGATCTCCGGCAACCCGGCTGGTCCGGTCCGCTGCACCCCGGCCTGATAGTCGCGCACCCGCTCGGCGAGCACCGACACGCGGTCGACCACCTCGCCGCGCCGGTCGTAGGCGCGCGGTACGGCCACCGGCGTGCCCGCGCGGGCGGCGCGCAGGCGGGCCAGGACATCGGCGCGGGCGGTCATCGCGGCTCCTCCGGCTCGTGAGTCGCGTCCCCGGCCACGGGGTTTCCCGCCACCTGAGCGGATTCGTCGGCTGCCCGCACGGCCCACCATTCACGGAAGGTCTGCCGGGCGGGCAGCGGGGCGTCCCGACTGGTTGTCCAGGCGGACAGTGGCCAGGGGAGCCGACGCGCGGTGCCCCGGCTGCCGGCCAGCAGCCGCAGCGGCGCCGCGCCGCGCCGCGCCGCACGCAGTGCCATCGCGTACCGTCGTCGGTCCCGTATCAGGTTGGACGCGGCGCGCAGAGCGACCCGCTCCAGCGACGGCCGGTCGCGGCGCGCGTCGACACCGACCTGGCGCAGGTGCACCAGCACCTGAGGAATGTCGATCCGCACCGGGCAGGCGTCGTAGCAGGCGCCGCAGAGCGTCGAGGCGTACGGCAGGGTGCGGTTGGCGCCGCTGTCCGGGCCGGTCATCAGCGGGGACAGGATCGCGCCGATCGGCCCGGGGTATGTCGACCCGTACGCGTGCCCACCCACCTGCTCGTAGACCGGACAGACGTTCAAGCAGGCGGAGCAGCGGATGCATCGCAGTGCCTGGCGGCCCACCTCGTCGGCCAGGGTGTCGCTGCGGCCGTTGTCCAGCAGCACGATGTGGACGTTGCGCGGCCCGTCGCCGGGATGCACCCCGGTCCAGATCGAGGTGTAGGGGTTCATCCGCTCGCCGGTAGCGGAACGGGGCAACAGTTGCAGGAAGACCTCCAGGTCCGCGAAGGTCGGTACGATCTTCTCCACTCCGACGACGGAGATCAGCGTGTCCGGCAGGGTCAGGCACATCCGGCCGTTGCCCTCGGATTCGACCACGACAAGTGAGCCCGTGTCCGCGACGGCGAAGTTCGCGCCGGAGACCGCCACCCTGGCGGAGAGGAAGCGTTCGCGCAGGTGGCGCCGGGCCGCCTCGGCGAGCGCGGCCGGTTCGTCCGTCAACCGGGATGCGTCGACCGCCGGCATGCCGGCGGTGAGGATGTCCCGGATCTGGCGGCGGTTGTAGTGGATCGCTGGTACCAGGATGTGCGATGGGGTGTCGTCGGCGAGCTGAACGATCAGCTCGGCCAGGTCGGTTTCCACGGCGCTGATCCCGGCCTCGGCGAGCGCCTCGTTGAGCCCGATCTCCTGCGTGGCCATCGACTTGACCTTGACCACCTCGTCGGTGCCGGTGGCCCGGACCAGGCCGGTGACCACGGCGCACGCCTCGGCCGCGTCCCGTGCCCAGTGCACGTGCGCGCCAGCGGCGGTGGCGCGCGTCTCGAACTCTTCGAGCAGTTCCGGCAGCCGGCTCAGCACGTCGTCCTTGATCGCGGCTCCGGTGGCCCGGAGCGCCTCCCAGTCGGTGACCTCGTCGACCGCCTGGCTGCGGCGGTTCCGGATCGTCCGGGTCGCCCGCCGCAGGTTGGCCCGAAGCTGCGGATCAGCGAGCTGCCGGCGGGCCGCGGTGGGGAAGGGTACGGCGGCGCTGATTCGTCCGGTGCCGGTCATCGGCCCTCCTCCGGTCCGGCGAGGATCTCGGCGTAGTGGATCGGCCGCGGCGCGCCCGGCCGCCGGGCCAGTCCCCCACCGATGTGGGCCAGGCAGGAGTTGTCCGCCGCCGCGAGATAGTCGGCGCCGGAGGCGGTGGCGGCGGCGCACTTGTCGGCCAGCATCGCTGTCGACACCTCGGGGTTCTTCAGTGCGAAGGTGCCGCCGAACCCGCAGCACTGCTCTGCCTCGTCCAGCTCGACGAGGTCGAGGCCCCGGACGGCGGCGAGCAGCCGGCGTGGCCGGTCGCCCAGCCGGAGCGCTCGTAGGCCGTGGCAGGTGGGGTGATAGGCCACCCGGTGTTCGAAAGTGGCGCCGACATCTGTCGTATCGAGCACGTCGACCAGCAGTTCGGACAGTTCCAGGGTCCGTGGCGCGAGGGCCGCGACGGCGGCGGACAGTGTCGAGTCCTCCGCCGCCAGTCGCGGATAGCCGTCGCGCACCATCGCCACGCACGACCCGGACGGGGCCACTACCACGTCGTACGGCTCGAACGCCGACACGAAGGCCCGCACCAGCGGCAGGGCCTCCTGTCGGTAGCCGGTGTTCGCCTGGAGTTGGCCACAGCAGGTCTGCGCCTGCGGGAAGTCCACCTGGTGACCGAGGCGTTCGAGGATCCGTACCACGGCTCGACCGGTGCCGGGATAGATCAGGTCGTTGACGCAGGTGATGAAAAGCGCGATGCGCATCTCACCGCTCCCCGTCCACCACCGCCACGCAGTCGATCTCGACGAGCATGCCGGGGGGTAGCACCGATCCGACGGTCGTGCGTACCGGATAGGGTTCGGACATCAGTTTCCGGTACGACCGGTCGAAGGCGGCGAAGTCAGCCAGGTCGGCCAGGTGGACGGTGGTCTTCACGACCCGGGCGAGGGAGCTTCCCCCGGCCCGCAGCACCTCGTCGAGGTTGCGCAGCACCAGGCTCGTCTGCTCCTCGATGTCCTGACCGATGAGTTGCCCGGTCGCCGGATCGATCGGTCCCATCCCGGCGGTGAACATCAGCCCGTTGACCACCAGCGCCTGCGAGTAGCCGCCCGCCGGCGCCGGGGCGCTCTCGGTCCGTACCTGTGTCGCCATGTTCTTGCCTTCCCCTAGACAGTGGTTGGTCATTGCGGCCCACCCAGCCAGCCGAGGTCGCGCGAGAGCGCGGCGGCGTGGCGGGTCAGTGCGCTCACCAGGTGATCGCGGTGTGTCAGTCCCCCGTCGAGCCGGACGCGGGGAAGGGAACAGCTCATCGCCGCCACAACCCGTCCGGTGCCGTCTCGCACCGGTACGGCCACGCAGAAGACGCCGACGGTGTACTCGCCGTCGTCCTCACCGAACCCGCATTCCCGGATCGCCTGGATCCGCTCGCACAACTGGTCGAAGGTGGAGATGGTGTGGGGCGTGAACGTCTGCATGGTCACCCCCTTGAATCGGGCCGCGAGATCCCTGGGGTCGACGTGGGCCAACAACACCTTGCCGAGCCCGGTGGCGTACGCGGGCAGCCGCATCCCCACCCGGGAGACCAGCCGGAGCGGATGGTCGGCCTCCACCTTGGCGATGTAGACGTTGTCGATGCCGTCCAGCACCGCCAGTTGCACCGTCTCGTTCAACTCGTCCCGAGCCGATCTGAGGTGCGGCTCGGCCCGGTGCACGAGGCTGTCCAGATAGACGAAACTCTGCGCGGTCTCCCAGACCCGCATCCCGATCCGGTAGCGCCGGCTCTCCTCGTCCAGGTAGATCCAACCCCGGTTGACCAGCGTGCCCAGCAGCCCGTGCAAGCTGCTCTTGGGCACCCTGAGATCCTGCACGATCTCGGGAAACGTCGCACCGGAACGCCGGGTCGCCAGATACTCCATCAGGTCCAGCGCCCGTTCAGCGGACTTGACCCCGGTCGAGGACGGAATGCTCTGCGAGGTGCTGCGGGCGGACTTCATGCCGCTGGGCTCCTTACGTTCCAAGGGGTGACCGGGTGCTCGCCCCGGGCCCCGTCGGAAAGCGTGCCGCGTTGCCCGGGTCATGCAACGCCACTACCTCATCACACAGTCGTCGATAGTCCTTGATGGCGCGACGGCACGCGGCGGCGTCCTCGGCGATGCCGATGGGCAGCGTCTCGGTGATGTTGCGTTCGAAGAACGCCGTCTCCAGCAGCCCCACCACGCCGTGCGCGCATTCGACCCGTACGCCGGCCGACCCGGGGTGATGGCCGCCGGTGGTCTCGAACACCAGTCCCGGCGCGACCGTGACCGGCTCGTCGGTGAGCACGAGCCGGCCCTCGATCGCCAGCTGCCGTAAATACGACCAGGAGCTGCTGGTGAAGTAGAACTCGGTGGCCGGATGTCCGGGTGGATCGCAGAGCATCTCCCGCACCCCCGCGTACGACGCGTACACCTTCGCTCTGGGCAGCAGCTCGGGGACCAGACCGCCGGTGTGGTACGTGATGGGTTGGGTGATCAGCACGAAGTCGATGTCCTCGCCCCGCACACCGAGATCCGCGAGCGCCTCGGGCAGCAACCGCACGTCGTGGAACCGGCTCCGCGGGTCAACCCCCTGGTTGGCGCGATCCAGCGCGGACCGGTCGTCGGCGTCGAGCGGCAAGCCGAGGTCGATGAGGCCGGTGTGGGTGCCGTCGGTGACCAGCCAGACGTAGAACCACAGGTCGTAGAAGGCCATGTCGTTCTGGCCGAAGAACGCCTCCCAGCCGGGGATCGGCAGGCGGGCCACCGGTGCCGCGGTGAGGGTGAAGGGTGCCATCGGCCTCACCTCGCCGCCGCGACGGCGGTCCGTTGGACGCCGAGTCCGTCGATCGACATTTCGATGTGGTCACCCGGAGCGAGATAGGGGAACCGCCCGGACAGGGCCACCCCCTCCGGAGTGCCGGTGTTGATGAGGTCGCCTGGCTCCAGGACGAGGTACTGGCTGAGGTGATAGATGAGGAAGTGCACCGAGAAGATCATGTCGGCGGTGCTGGAATCCTGCCGCGGCTCGCCGTTGATCCAGCTACGCAGGCCCAGCGCCTGCGGGTCACCAACCTCGTCAGGGGTGACCAGCCAGGGCCCCAGCGGGTTGAACGTCTCGCAGCTCTTCCCCTTCGACCACTGCCCACCGGAGACGTCGAGCTGGAAGGCGCGCTCCGACACGTCGTTGGAGATGGCGTACCCGGCGATCAGCCCGGCGGCATCCTCCGGCGAGTCGAGGTAGCGAGCCGGGGCACCCATCACCACGGCCAGTTCCACCTCCCAGTCCGTACGTTGGGAGTTGCGCGGGATGTGCACGGTGTCGTTCGGGCCGACGACGGTGTTCGGCGCCTTGTAGAACAGCACCGGATGCTCGGGGGGCGCCGCCCCCGATTCGGCGGCGTGCGCCGCGTAGTTCATCCCGATGCACAGCACCGAACCTGGCCGGGCGATCGGCGCCCCCACCCGCAGACCGGTGACGTCGGTGCGGGGCAGGGTGTCGCTGTCGAGGGCTCGGCGTACGCGGTCCAACCCGCCGTCGCGGAAGAACCCGGCATCGATGTCCGGAGTGATCGGGCGGAGGTCGCGGTGGTCATCCTCGCTCAACCGCACCACCGGCCGCTCCGCGCCGAGTGGCCCGACTCGCATCAACTTCATCGTCCAACCTCCGATCCGTCCGCCGCGCTCTCCGCGGCGTCCCTGGCGGTCGCCCCGCCGTTGTCCAGTACCTCGATCAGCCGCGCGGCCAACGCCGCGCCGTCACCGGCGCCCAGCCCCATCGGGTTGACCACCAGCACGTCGCGCCAGGCGAGATCCTCGCCGATGTGGATCCGTGGGGTGCCCCGGTCGAGTTCGCGTACCACCTCGTCGGTCGACACCCCGGAGCCCGACAGGTCGATCTCGATCACCGGCACATCGAGGTGGTGGTCGTAGGTGTCCCGGACCACGCAGCGCGGGTCCGCCGCCAGCGCGTCCCGGATCGCGGCCAGCTCCTGGCGTCCATGTTGGCGGTGGGCGTCGGGGTCCCGGACGAACGCCCGGACCGCGACCAGCAGGCCGATGATCTGTTCGCGGCCGACCTTCATGCCCCGACCGATGCCGTGCCGGCCGCGTACCAGGTTGCTGCCGGTGACCTCCGAGCGTTGCCAGGTCTGGGGCCGGATGTCCATGTCCTGGTGGTGCAGCGCCACCGCGCCGACCAGATCCGGTCGCCCACACAGGATCCCGGCGGTCTGTGGGCCACGGAACACCTTGCCGCCGCTGATCGCCACCAGGTCGGCGCCGCCGTCGAACAGGGCCGCGAGCCGGTCGAGCGGAGGGACGTCCAGCGCGGCGTCCACCAGCACCGGCACCCCGGCACGGTGGGCTAGCTCGGACACCTGGGCGATGCTCAGGTGCTCACCGCCCCGGCCGGGGCGCCAGAGCACCGCGGCGGCTCGCTCGTCGAGTTCCCGGGCCAGCTCGTCCGGGCGGGTGGAGCTCGGGTAGCCGATCTCCACCAGCTCCGCGCCCACCGCGGTCACCGCGTGGTCGTACGGGTCGCGGTGGGCCCGGTGGATGATGACCCGGCGACGAGGACCGGACACCACCGGCAGGTTGTCGATCGCCGCGGGCCGGTCGCCGGCCAGACAGACAGCGGCGGCCAGGCTCAACGCCGCTGCCGCACCGTTGGTGACATAGGCGGCCGGAGCGCCGATCAGCGCGGCGATCTCGGCGCCGGCGGCCTCCTGCAACTCGTCCATCCGCACGTTGCGCGAGCCGGCCGCCCGCATGGCCTCGGTGACCTCGTCGGAGAGCGCCAGGCCGCCCAGCCGGGTCGCCGGTCCGACCGCGTTGATCAGAGTACGGATACCGAGATCCGCGTACACGTCCATGAATTGGGGTGCCTTTCAGGTAGCGACCAGATGATCGATGTCTGAGTGGACGATCTCGCCCTGCCGCACGGTCAGCGCGACGGTGACGGCCGCATCGCTCGGCGGCGTGCCGCCGGATGGCACGATGCCGGCCGGGCCGCCGGCACCGGTCACCCGCAGCACCGCGAGGTCCGCCGGCGCCCCGACGCGCAGGGTGCCCACGCCCAACCGGTCCAGTCCGACGACGCGCGCGGGCGCGATGGTGGTGCGACTGACCACGTCGGGCAGGCTCACGCCGAGGTCGAGGAATTTGGCCATGACGTGCGGCAGATCCTTGACGATGTCGCGCGAATAGGTGTGCAGGTCGCTGCTGATGGTGTCCGGCAGGAAGCCGGCCGCCACCGCAGCGCGCGCCTGGTCGAGGTCGAAACCGCTCATCCCGTGCCCGACGTCGAAGATCACCCCACGCTGCCGGGCCCGGGCCACCACGTCGACCGGTTGGCCCCGCTCGGTGAGCGGATGCCCGGACAGGCCGGTGAAGCAGTGGGTGAGGATGTCGCCCGGCCTCAGCCGGTCCAGGATCTCCGGCAGCGCAGCCGGCGGTGGCCCCAGATGGACCATCAGAGGCAGCCCGGTCTCGTCGGCCACCTGCCGGGCACGGTCAATCGCTGCTGAGGCGTTGCCGCCGGCCACGTCGGCGGACGCCCGGACCTTGATGCCCGCGATCCGGTCCCGGTACGCCCCGATCGCCGCTCGGCAACTGTCCGGATCGACGTAGTCGAGGGTCTTCAGCTCACCGCACAGGCGGATGCTGGTGGTTCCGACGCTGGAGATGTTGATGAAGGCGGCTATCCGGGTCCGGGCGACCTCGGCGCCGCGCAGGAAGGCACCGAACAGGTGCGCCCCGGCGCTGCCCGTGTCGATCATCGTCGTCACCCCGCTCGGCGGGCCGACCACGTCCGGGTCCACCCCGAGGTCCTGCCCGACGAAGACGTGCGTGTGCAGGTCGACCAGGCCCGGAGTGACCACCAGCCCCGACACGTCGATGACGCGCGCCGGTGCTCCGGCTGACGCCGGGGCCTCCGCCGGTGCCGAACCGGGCCGGGCACGGCCTGCCGGGTCGAGCACCGCGGCGATCCTGCCGTCGGAGACGACGACATCGGCCAGGGTGGGCGAACCGGCCTCCGGATCGCAGACCAGGCCGCCACGCAGCACGATCGAGGTCATCGCAAACTCACCGTCCGTCCGTCACGGGCCGACTCCGCAGCCGCGGCGGCGTAGACCATGGCACGCCGGCCGTCCTCGGCGCTCGGGGCGGCATCCCTCGACCCCGCGCACGACTGCACGAAGGCCGACATCTGCCGGGCCAGCCAGTCGTCATCGGCGTACGACTCGGTGCGCTGCATCGTCGCGGACCGCACGCTGAGCACTCGGTGCTGGTCGATCCGCAGTTCCCCGGCAGTGCCCTGGACGAGCATCAGCGACTGGACATCGGCCTGGTACGTACGCCCGAAGGACAGTGTGATGCCGGCGATGGCGCCACCGGCGAAACTCGCGGTGAGCGTGGCGGCCGACGCGGCCTCGCCGGGCAGCCCGGCGGTCCGGCAGGTGACCTCGGTCAGCGGAGCACCGACCAGCCACGGCAGCCGGTCGAGGCAGTGATGCGCCTGGAGTTGGAGGATCCCTCCGCCCCCGGCGTCCCAGTACCAGGGCGGGGTGTGTGGCATCGCCTCGGCGATCACGTCGGTGACGAAGATCGGTTCGCCGATCACCCCGCTGGCGATGAGCCGTTGGGCTTCCCGCCACTCGGCCCGGAACCGGTAGCTGAAGCCGACCATCACCACGGTGTCGGCCTTGTCCCGGGCCGCGATGATCTGGTCGGCCTCCGCCACGGTGTTGCACAACGGTTTGTCGATCAGGACGTGCACACCGTGCCTGGCAGCGGTCACGCAGGCCTCCAGGTGCCCGTCATGGGGCAGTCCTACGTAGACCGCGTCGACCAGTCCCGAGGCGAGCAACTCCGGGTGGTCGGCGAACGCGGTGCCGCCATAGCGGGAGGTCAACTCGCCGGCCCGTTCCTCGACGGGATCCGCGAAGGCGGTGAGCTGGACTCCGGGCAGCCCACTGACCGTCTGTGCCACCTTGGCACCCATGATCCCGGCACCGATGATGCCCAGTCTGATCACGCCTTGCCCCTCACATGCCCAGCAACTCGCCGCCATCGACGACGATGTCGCCCAGCAGGATGTGGGAACTCTCCGGGGAGAGCAGGAAACGCACCGCCGCGGCGATATCCGATCCACGTGCGACCCGCCCGGCCGGGATACGCGGCCGGAACGCCAGCAGGCTACCGTCCGCCAGATCATCGACCGTGGCGTGGTCGTTGGCCAGTTGCCGCATCATCTCGGTGTCGGTCGGCCCCGGTGACACGGTGTTGACCCGTACGCCGTCAGCGGCGACCTCCATCGCGAGAACCCGCAGCGCCTGTCGCAGGGCCGCCTTGGATGCCGCATACCCGGCCTGCCGCATCCGCGGCATCCGGGCGGCGATCGAGGCGACCGCCACGATCGACCCCGTGCCCCGCTCGGCCATACGGCCGGCGTAGTGACGCGCCACGTCGAAACAACCGATCGTGTTGATCCGAATGATGCGTTCGAAATCCGCGACGTCGACCTCCAGCGTCGGCGCGCTGCCGAAAACGCCGGCAGCGATGGCCACCCGACTCGCCTCGGACGTCGCGGCAACCAGGTTGGACACCGACTCCGCATCCGCGATGTCGACGTGACGCGCGACGGCGTCGACACCCCGCGCCCGCAGTGAGTCCGCCACCTGCTCGACGGAGTCGAGGTCGATGTCGGCCAGCACCAGCCGATCCGTGGGGAAGGCCTGCGCGAGGTCCTCGCCGATTGCCTGGCCGATGCCACGGGCCGCGCCGATCACAACTGCCGTAGTGCTCATGCCTTTTCTCCACATTCCTCAAGATTGCGTGCCGCTGCTCGTCGCCCGCCCCGGCGATCGGGATCGGCCAGCACCGCACCGATTCGGGGCCGAACCGGGGTCACGACGGCGTCGAGTACGCGAACGCACGTGCCGGGTTCGTGACCGTCATCCGATGGATGTCCTCCTCGGACACTCCCCGGCTGCGCAGCATGGGCAAAAAGTTTTCGATCACGTTGGCGTAGCCCACCCCGCCGTAGGCGGTGAGCTGACCCAACTCGCAGATGTCGTTGGAGAGCATCACCTGTCCGGCCAACCCCAACGCGCAGAGTTCGGCGACGTTGTCGGCGCGGAACTCCAGCGGCGCGTACCCCTGCACGAAAGCCAGGTTGTCGATGTTCAGCCAGGCCCCACGCTCGGCGATGGGCAGCCACCAGTGCACGCCCCGACGATCGCCGAGATGAGAGATGATCACATGGGCCGGGTCGACCTGCTCCTCGGCGAGCAGATCAAGCTGTTCGAGAGCCAACTCGCCCCAGTGCGTGGTGTGGGTCAGGATCGGGCAACCGGTTCGTCGGTGCGCCCGTCCGGCCGCCCGGAACACGCGCTCCTGGGCCGGGCTGATGAAGCCGCGTTCCGTGCCGATCTCACCGATGAAACCCGGCCTGATGCCGGTCCCGTCCACCCCGTCGGTGATCTCCTCGACCAGCCGGCGGGCCAGCGCCTCGGTGCTGTCGCTGCTCACATAGTCGGGATAGACCTTTTCCCGATACCAACCCGCACCCATCAGCACGTGCACACCGGTGGCCTCACTGATCCGCCGCAACGCCAACGGATCACGCTTCAACCCGATGTTCGTCGGATCGCAGATCGCGCCGCCGCCGGCCGCAGCGAACCGCCGAACCTCCTCGATCGCAATGTCCTCGTCGTCGAGGATGGCCTCGTACAGCGGACGCATGTCCCACCCGTCGACCAACAGATGGTCGTGAGTCAGGGTGACACCAAGCTCCGCCGGGTCGACCGCGCCGAGGACGGTCATCACCTGACCCGCCCACGGCACACCCGACTGGGCCCTGTCAATCTCGGTCATTTCACACTCCCTGCAGCTAGACCAGCCACGATGTACCGCTGGAAGGCAAGCGCGATCAGCACCGGCGGAACGACGGTGAACATGGTCGCGGCGGCCAGCGTCGTCCAGGAGAACTGCTGAAGGTTCTGCAGCCCGGCCACGACGGGTGGCACGGTGAGACCGTTGGTGAGTACCAGCGAGTAGAAGAACTCGCTCCACGCCTCGAGGAACACCAACAGTCCCGCCGCGATCAGCCCGGGACGGGCGATCGGTGTGACGATCATCAGCAGGCACCTCAGCCGGGAGGCGCCGTCCACCTTGGCGGCCTCCTCCAGCTCCCGTGGCACGCTGTCGAAGTACGTCTTCAACAGCCAGATCGCCAGCGGCAGGGTGAACGCGTTGTAACTGATGATCAAGGCGAGCGAGGTGTTCAGCAGGCCGAGGTGCCGGAAAGCGACGAAGAAGGGCAGCACGACAGCGATGGCCGGCACCACCCGCGAGGCGAGCAGGAGCAGGTACGCCACCGTGGAGCCGCGGAACTCGTAGCGGGAGAAGGCGTAGCCCGCCGCACCCGCGATGACCAGGTTGCTGGCCACCACCGCGACACCCACCAGCAGGCTCCGGCCGATCGCCGGCACGAGCCGGGCGACCGCGTCGGTGCTGGAGACGATCCCGCCATCCTGACCGGTGGAGAACGGAGCGCTGTCGCCGGTGAAAATGGCGATGTAGTTCGCCAGAGTCGGGTTCTCCGGCCACCAGTGGAACGGCTTGACCCCGATTTCCGACGGCGTCATGAAACTGCTGAGCACGGTGAAGTAGAGCGGGAACAGCACCCATATCAGGAACAGGGCGAACCCGATGTACACGATCACCGTACGGAGCCGAGACGTTCTCATTCCACCCCCTCGGTGATGGCGTTGGAGCGGTACAGCAGCTTGACGAACACGAATCCGAGGACCAGCGCGATACCGCCGAGTACCACCGCGGTGGCTGAGCCGAGGCCGATGTTCGTGTAGACGAAGAGCTGCTCATAGAGGTAGATGGACAGGACCGAGGTGGCCTCGCCGGGACCGCCCTGGGTGAGTGCCCAGATCGTGTCGAACTGCATGAACCCGAAGATGGTGTTGATGATCACCACTACCACGATGACCGGCCGCAGCCAGGGCAGCGTCAGGTGCCGGAACCGTTGCCAGACGTTGGCGCCGTCGACCATCGCGGCCTGCGGCAACTCCTTCGGGATCGTCTGCAATCCGGCGAGGATCAGCAGGCCGGTGAAGGACGCCTGCCGCCAGGCCCCGGCGAGCACCGCGACCACCAGCGCACCGGTGCTGTCCGACAGCGGAGCGGCGTAGCTGTCGATCAGGCCGAACTGGTAGAGCGCCGCATTCAGCGCACCAACCTCACCATCGACGAACCATTTCCAGATCATTCCGACCATCACCCATGGGCAGGCCCAGGGGACAATGAGCAGGCTGCGCGCCAGCCACTGGCCGTGGAACTTCTCGTTGAGCAGTAGCGCGAAGCCGAGGCCGAGCAGCGTCGAAACGAGCAGGAAACCGACGGAGTAGAGGACGGTGGTGGTCAGCGAGTGGATGAAACGCTCATCGGTGAACAGTGCCCGGAAGTTGTCCAAGCCCGTCCAGCTCTCCTCGCCGGCCAGGGTGACCCGCTGCAGGGAGTAGACCGCGGTCCGCAGCGCCGGCCAGGCCACGAGTCCCAGGACGAGGATGAGCGCGGGGGTGGCAAGCAGTAACCCGAACCGGGCGTCGGCCTGTGCCCTGACCGACGACCGGCGCCGGGTCGCCGGGCGGGAGGTTGTCTCGGCTGTCGATGTCATCTACTGCCCCGCAGCGGCCAGGTTCCTGGCGTCCGAGGCGAGCGCCTCGACGGTCTCCTTGACCTCGGCCTGGCCGAGCAACATCGCCTGGATCCGGTCACCGACCTTGACCTGGAACGACGCGTACCACGGGGCGACCCGGGTGGGGACCACGTCGCTCTGGTTGGCGAAGGTGTTCTCCAGCTTCGGCATGTCGTAGTACGACGGGAACGCCGCCAGGAAGTCCGGATCCTTGAACAGCCCCGGGTAGGGTCCGAGCAGGGCCGCCGCCTTCGCCCAGGAGGTGAAGGTCGAGTACTTGCCGGCCTCGTCCTTCCAGCCGTAGAACTTGAGCAGCTTCCAGGCGTCCTGGGCGCGCTGGCCACCGGACTTGGCGCCGAGCTGGATGACCTCGCCGACCTGCAGAGTCGTGCCGGTGGTTCCCGGGTTGCGGTACAGGATCGTGACGTTCTCGGACTCCGGGCCCTCGGTGGTCCGCACGATCTGGAGGAAGTAGTGGTGCAGCTCGAAGAAGGTCGAGTTGCCCTGCGCCATCGCGCTGACATGGTTGCCCGGGTCGGCGGTGAGCACATCCTTGGACGTCAGCCCGTCCTGGTACATGGCCTTCCACCACTCCATGACGTCCTGCGTCTTCGGGTCGTCGGCGAAGGCGGGGGCACCCTTGTCGTCGAACGGGGTGATGCCGTCGGCCAGCAGGTAGACGAGGAAGTACTCCTCCAGGAACTGCTTGGTCCAGTACCCGGCGTACGGGCTCGGCACCCCGGCCGACTTGAGCTTCTTGCACTGCTCGTACACCTCCTCCTTGGTAGTCGGAGGAGCGCTGATGCCGTGCTTCTTGAGCTGGCTTTCGTTGTACATCAGGTTGTGCACCGCGGAGAAGTACGGAACGCTGATGATCCGCCCGTCGGCCAGCCGGTGCCGGGCCGCCGACGCCGGAAACATGTCGGTGAGCAGGTCTTCGACCCCGGGGAAATCGTTCAGGGTGCCCGCCCAACCCGCGTCGACATACTTCGTCGAGGCGTAGGCGAAGTTGTAGAAGACGTCGATCGCCTGACCGCCCTGCAGCCTGGTCTGGAGGGCTGGGCCGTAGCCGACGTTCGGGATGAGGGACAGGTCCACGGGCGATCCGCCCTGGTCTTTGAACGACGCCAGCCGCTCCCTGATTTGCTCGGGGTATGCCTCCCAGGCAGTCATCGACAGGGTGCCGGGAGTGTCGTTGGTCTTCGCCGCGGAATCGCCACATGCGGTGAGCAGCGGTACAGCGGGAACGGTGAGACCCGCCGCGAGCGCGCCGCGCAAGAGGTTTCGGCGGGAGAGCGACGCGCTGGTGGAAGACGAGCCAGCGGTCGGGTATCGCACGTCCATTTGACCCTCCGGTCCAACCAGATGGTTCACATACATGAACCTGAGTTCTGAGTTGAGACTTTGTACCAGGTCAGAGACATGCGGGCAAGGGGTCAAGCGCGCACGAGGCCAGTCCGATCGCCAAGGTGCGCCACGTTCAGGTACGCCGTAGGGGCGGGGCCCAGACCCCCGGACGATCAGGTGGGCGAACCACCGGCCCTGATGCTCGATCTCCCGGATCCGGACATCAGTGATGCCCCCGTGCCGCCTCGCGGGGCTTCCGGGGGTCGTAGCGCATATCTATGGGATGCTGCCAGCGTTCACCGCAACCGGAGCAGCCCGCGTTTGGCCATATAGGCTCGCAGCGTCTCGGCGTCCTCAGCGGACATCAACCGGCGTGGGATCACGGTCGCCGGCATCCGAGCGACATACACGATCCAGAACTCCGGAGTCTCCCTCACCTGCGCCACCCCGTCCCAGGCGATGCCGCCGGACTCCGAGCCGCTGCGCATCATGATGTTGTCGTCGGTGATGTCGTAGGCGCCCTCGACAGCGTAGCGACTGGAGCGGCGCCGGGCGCGCCACCGCACCCACGGCATGAACAACATCGACAGCAGACCACCAACGACCATCGCCATCCACAGCGACGAGGCCTGCTCAGCCCAGCGGAACCTTGGCGAGGCAGCGAACCCGATCACCCCGGCCGCCATCAGCACTACGCCGATGTAACTGAATTTACGCAGCCGCACACTGCTGAGCGCAGCGGCCACACGGCCTGGATAGGCGGGATCGGCCGGGACGTCAAAACGGATGTGCACGCCAGAACGATAATGGCCCGGTGGCCGACTGCGGATGATGCCGGCCTGACGCCCATAGCCGACGGTCGTGAATGTGAGCGCGAATCATGGAACGATCAAAGCGTCGCGACGAGTCGGAACCGCTCCAGCACGACCGGCGTGTCGTCGTCCACGGTGAAACCCGGATCGCCCAACCACCCTCGGTACTCCGCGCCGTGCCAGAAAGCCTCGTGGTCGGCGCGCCAGGCGGCGACCGAGTCATGGCCCTCGCCCTCGTCGCGGGCGTGGTCGAGGTCCACATCGCCGAGCCGGCTGACCCGCACCTCGGTCAGTTCGATCACCGCCACCCGGTGACCAGCAGAATCGACCACCGCCACCCGGGCACCCACAACCGGCAGTGGCTCGCCTTCGATTTCGTAGTCCTGTAGCAGGCCGGTCGTGGTGGTCTTGGTGCCATCGAGCACTACCGCCACCAGCTGGTCGCGCAGTGGACCAGGGAAGGCGAACTCGATCGTGGGCAGATCTGCGATCACCGAAGAAGATTAACAAACAGTCATCGGAACCCCCGGCTCCCGGGAGGTCGTTCAGCGTACGCCGTAGTAGCGCCGATGCAGGTCGTGCACCTGATCGGCGAGCTCGGCCACGGGCCCCTGCACCACGACACCGGGCACGACGTCCCGGACAGCCAAGCCCCGGACAGGTGGCGCGGGCACACCCATCTCGGCCAGCCAGGACGCCAGTTGCTCGGAAGAAACCACGTACACGATCCGGCCGAGGCCGACCCAA
>NZ_BOPC01000113.1 GCF_016863555.1 Micromonospora qiuiae
GCTGTTGCGGTTCAACAGCACGTACCAGGCACTGGTGTCGACCGTCGCCGCCGCAGCGGGCGCCGACACCGCCACCGCGGCGACACCACCCACCACCACCGTCGTCACGCCAGCGGCGGCGACCCGCAGCAACCATCGACGCCGCCGCGACGGCGGCGCGAGCGATGGGGACCTACCAAAGGCAGACATGATCCTCCTCAAACGACCAAGAGCCGAAGGGTCTCTTTCGAAGACGGGCGCACCGAGACGCATGGCCGGGCGCATGCGCCGTGATTGTTAGCGTTAACACGACGCACGCCTGCCCTAGCGCACGCCTAATCCAAGATCCGACGAAGTTGGCTTGCCCGGTCAGCCACAGGTATCGCCGTTCTTGACTATCGACTGTGAGCGATAACACGCCGTTCGTCAAGACGTAATGTTCCGGGTCCACCGGGCAGCGCCCACCGCAGCCCCTGCCGGACGTCGGGCGGCTCTCCGCACGCTGGTCATGGTGATCGTGACCTCGCGGACGGGCTTCGGCGCTGCCCCTGCCGCGCGAACAGGTGCTACCGGGTTCGGGAAGGCTCGACGGGGCCGGCCTCGGCACGGCCCCGAAGGATCACCGTGCCGTGAATCAAGTAGGAGCGGCCGACACTAGGGCGATGGGGACGAGGCGGGCAAGGCAGAAAATGGGCCATGCCTTTGTGGCATGGCCGACGACGACAGACGCGGTTGGCCGAGGACGGCGCGGGTGCGGCGGAGCGCTGCCAGCCGACGCGCCAAGGACGCACGGCAGCACCGCCAGTCCTGTTGCGGTCTGACCTCCGCGGTCTGTTGATCGACCCCGTTCCGTCGGTACGGCGGTGCCCAAGCGGTCGGGACAACGCCATCACGGCGAAGCGGTGATGAGCGGCAACGCCGGCAGCAGCCCCACCGCCCGGAGATGCGAGTTACCCGTCGCCCGGGAACTCGGCTCGCTCGGCGCCGACCCACCACCCAGGGGCTGTCGATGGTCTCGGTGAGCTGCTCGCCGCACGCGCTTTCGTGCCCAGCGTGCAACTGGTCGGGCTGACGAGCAACAGCTCTCGGTGGCCGTCAAGGGGCCACCGGCGGTGTCCTGGCCGCTCCTGGTCAGCCGTGCGCTGGCAATGGCGACCGGGCTGGTCGGCGGGCGGTTTCCTCGGCGGGTCAGCGAGGCCGACGCACCAGGTCAGGCTACGACGCCGAAGCCTCCGGTCCAGGGGACCTTCTCGCTCGAGGCCAGGCTGATCTGCAGGAAACCGAGGGCCTCCAACTCCCGGGCCCGCTTGAGCCCGCCGGCGTCGACCGCCTTCAGACCGCCCCTGCTGACCACGTCGATGAGGGTGGCCTTGGCATCGGCGTCGTCCCCGGCGACCAGGACGGTCGTGGTCAACGGGCCGACGGTGCCGGCGGCCAGCGTGCCGGCGAAGGTGGTGTTGAATGCCTTGAGCACCCGGGACCCGGGCAGCTTGGCGCTGATCACCGCGGTGGCCGAGCTGTCGGCGGGCACAGCGAGGGAGTCGAAGGTCTCGAAGTTCACCGGGTTGGTGATGTCCACGACGATCTTGCCTCGGAGCTGGTCGCCGCGCTGAGCGATCACGTCGTCCACAGCCGAATACGGGATGGCGAGGACGACGATGTCGCCGGTGGCCGGTTTGTCGGCGTCGGCCTTGCCGAACATCTCGACGGTGTTGCCGCCCTTGGTGATGACGCTGGAGATGGCCTCACCCATGTTGCCGGTGCCGATGATGGAGACGTGCGCCATGGCGTTCCCTCCGTAAGCGGTTGTTGCCCCGTCAAATGTCTCGGTCTTTAACCTGTCAGGCCACCGGTACCCGGCAACGGCCTACCGCCTACCTTGCCCATCGTTGGCCGCGCTATGCCGGCGATGTCCGTCTGGACGCTCCGCGGCTTGGCGGCGTCTCACATTTTCTTGGCGACGGTCAACAGCACGACGGCGTCCTGAAGCGCCTCGAGACTGTGCCGGGCGTCGGGAATGAGCAGCAGGTCGCCGCTGGCGCCGTCGCAGCTGGCCGTGTCAGTGGCGAGGCGGACCTGGCCGTGCAGCACGTGCACGGTCGCTTCCCCGGGATTCTCGTGTTCGTCCAGCCGTTGGCCGGCGATGAGGGCGATGACGGTTTGGCGCAGTGTCTTGGTGTGGCCGCCGTGCATGGTCTGGGCGCTGCGACCGCTGGAGGCGCCGCGGGCTGCGGTGAGCAGTTGGTCGGCCAGATCGGTCAGCGATGACTTCTGCATGATCTCTCTTTCATTCAACGTCCGTCGCCGGATCAAACGGGTGCGGGACCTCGGGGAAGCGGGCAGTGCGCCGGCTGCGGGGGTGGTGGCCGGTGTGGCATGGCCGACGGCAGAAGCATCCATGAGCCTCGTCGCCAGGTCACCCGCACGGATCGGTGACCTTGAGCCGGTGAGCCGCTATGTGGTGTTGCCCTGCGGGGTCAGCCGGTCCCACGTCGGGATGGGCAAGGTGATGACCGCGGCGGGGAACAGGCCGTGTTCCTCGTTGTCGATGTGCCGGCGCAGACGATCAAGAGCGGCGAGCACGGCGGGCCACTCGGGCGCCGCACGGTCGACCTGGCCCAGGACGCCATGGATGTCGTCGTGCTCGCCGCAGAGCTTGTCCACTGCCTCGGCCATGCTGCCCTCGGCGCGTAGCTCCACGAACAGGCCGGCTTCCTCGACGGAGGTGTGCGGCATCAGCACAGCGAGTAGCTCGTCCAGCAGCGCGACAGGATCGCCGTGTCCTTTGGTGATCGCCGCGCGCAGCCGCTCGGCGGCGTTGGAGATCTCCTCGTGTTCGGCGCTGAGCTGTCCGATGAGCGGGAATTCTCGGCATCCGCAGTAGTTGCACACGAAACGGACCTCCTGACAGGTCGGTCGGCAATTTCAACCTGCCCCTTTCGCCAGCATCGGCGTAGGGCCATTGGTCCCGATCGACACGCTCAACTGGGCAGCATCTCCGGCCCGAAGACCTCGTAGGCGATGCGCTCGCCGGGCACGCCCCGGCGCAGTAGGCCGGCACGCACGTGGCTCATGAACGGCAGCGGGCCGCACAGATGCACGTCGGCACCGGCCGGCACCGGGATGCGTTCGGGATCTACCCGGCCGATGTCGACGCTAGCGAGGGCCTCAAGCATCGCGTCCGGAGCCCCGTCCTCGTACCACAGGTGCATGTGCAGCTGCGGGAGGGCACGGCGCAGCGCGGGCAGGTGCCGACGCAGCGCATGGGTGCTGCCGCTGCGATCGGCGTGCACGAGCACGACCGGGCGTTCGGTGTCGTGCCGCGCCAGATGGTGCAGCGCCGACATCGCCGGCGTGACGCCGATCCCGGCACTCACCAGCACCAACGGGCCGTCGCCACGCACGCAGCTGACGTCACCGAACGGCGGACTCAGGCGCAGCAGGTCACCGATGTCGACCTGCTCGTGCAGGTAGCTCGACACGGCCCCGTCCGGGCTGCCGGCGTGTCCGCGTACCCGCTTGACGGTGATCTGCCACGTGGGCAGCCCCGGCGCTCCGGACAGGCTGTACTGGCGGATCTGTCGGCCTGCGCCGTCACCGAGTTCGACGGCGACCGAGACGTACTGCCCTGCCACGAACACGCCGGCCGGCGCGCCGTCGGCGGGCGCGACCGTGAACGAGACGACGTCATCGGTCTCCACCGTGCGTTCGACGACCCGGTAGCTACGCCATATGTCGGCGGGATCGCCCACCGCGACGGCGTGGTAAAGGCGTGCTTCGCGGGCGACCAGCTCGCAGGCGAACAGCCAGTAGACCTCGTCCCAGGCCCGCGCGACGTCGGCGGTGACCGCGGTGCCGAGAACCTCTCCGATCGCGGCCATCAGGTGCCGGCCGACGACGGGGTACTGCGCGGGCGTGATGCCCAGCGACGCGTGCTTGTGGGCGATGCGCTCGACCACCGGCCCCCACGGCGTTGCGGTGTCACCGAGAAGATGCGCGGCGTAGCCCACCACGGCGGCGGCGAGGGCCTGACGCTGCCGGCCGGTGGCCTGGTTTCCCCGGTTGAACAGGTCGAGCAGATCCGGGTGGGCGGCGAACATCCGTGCGTAGAAGGCGCCGGTGATCGCTTCGGCCTGCCCCTGCACCACCGGCAGGGTCGCGCGGACGATGGTGGCCGACGAGGGATTGAGCATGGTTCTCCTTGTGTCGTCGATGGGATGCCTGCGGGCCGTTGCCGCGCAGTAGCGTGATCCGCCGGTCGGCCGGCGCTGAACTGCGAGGTCCGGATGTGTCATGAGGCCCTCCCTAGTTTCAACGCCATTTGGCGTTATAACGTTATGCACCATGGAAACCCCGCGGATAGGTCCCTCTGGCGAGACAATCGACACTCCCCGGCACCGGGCGCTGGGCACCGCGAGCCGGGCGAAGATCCTGCGCCTGGTGCGCGACGCGGCCGGCGGGCTCACCGCCGCTGACGTGGCGGCCCACACCGGGCAGCACCTGTCCACCACCCGCGCCCACCTGGACCGACTGGTCGAGGCAGGGCTGCTGGTGAAGGCCCGGGCCAGCCATGGCGCTCCGGGCCGGCCGGCGTGGCGTTACCGGGCCACCGCCACCGATCCCGCCCCGGCGCCGTACCGGGCACTGGCGGCGGCCCTGCTCGATCACCTGGCCCCGGTCGGCGGCGACGTGCACGACGCGGCCGCCCGGGTCGGGCAGAACTGGGGCCGGCAACTCGCTGCGGCAGCCCCGGCGCGCGAGGATCCGGTCGACGCCGTCACCACCGTGCTGCACGGGCTCGGCTTCGACCCGCGGCGCCGGCCCGGGCCCCCGAGCAGCGCGGACACCGAGGTCCACCTGCACACCTGCCCGTTCCTGGATCTCGTGGGACGCAATCCCGACGCCATGTGCGGGCTGCACGCCGGTGTCGTGCGCGGAGTTCTTGATCGCCATGGCGCCAGCGGCGACACCGCCGTACTCGAGCCGTTCGGGGCCCCGGGTGCGTGCGTCGTGCGGCTGTCCAGGGCCCGGCGGCGTCAGGACCGCCCGCGATGACGACACGCCCCATCGGGACGCCGGTCGCCCGACAACCGCCCACCCTGGCCGGCGCCGCGCGCACCGCCACATCCGCCCGCAGCGCGAGCCCGCAGCGATCCCACCGCCGGACCGCTCGGCAGTACATCCCACCCCAGCACGGCGCCTGGGCAATGCTGCTGGTTCCCTGGCTCGCCGGTGTGCTGACCGTCGGATTCCGGTGGCCGCACCTACCGCTGCTCGGCGCCTGGCTGACCGGCTACCTGTTCTCCTACTACGCCCTGCAGGCCGTCAAGACGCGCCGCCTCGCGCGCTTCAGGCGACAACTGCTGCTGTACGGGCCGATCACCGCCACTGTCGGCGCCCTCGTCGTCGTCGCACGGCCTCAGGTCCTGGCCTACGCCCCCGCCTACGCGGCGTTCCTCGCAGTCAACTTCCACTACGCCAGGCGGCGCAGGGAACGGACACTGGCCAACGACCTGGCCTCGGTGGCGGGAAGCTGCCTCATGGTCCCCGTCGCCGCCACGGCAACCGGCGCTGCCATCAGTCAGGCCGTACCCGCCTTCGTCGCCGTTCTCCTCTACTTCACCGGCACGGTCCTGTACGTCAAGACGATGATCCGTGAGCGGGAGAACCCGGCCTACCACCGGATGTCGGTGATCTATCACGTGCTCGCGCTCGCTGCGGCCTCATTTCTCGGCATCACACTCGCGGCACTGTTCGCTGTTCTCCTTGCCCGCGCCGCCGTCCTTCCCCGATACCGGCTGGCACCCAAACACGTCGGCATCATCGAAATCTGCGGCTCCGCTCTGCTACTCCTCGCTGCCGCAACCACCTGACCACAACGCACGGGCCGAAGCCGGCCAGCCGCGACATCGCGCAGCGTGGCCGTTCCGGTTCCCTGTCGCCATGGCGCACCTGAGGATCGATACAGGCGGTCTCAACGCTCGGGGTCGTCGGTGCGCGGCCGGGCGCCGGCGATGAACGTGTCGAGCGTCGGCCCGTGCAGGACTCCGCCGGGCAGTGGATCGCGCCGCGCCAGCACCGCCAGGCGTGCTGCGGGCAGTCGGTGCGGGCGCGGCGCCGCAGCGAGCACCACGTTGCCGTACCGCCGGCCGCGCAGCATCCGTCGGTCGGCGACGAGGCACACGTCGGCGAAGACCGCGCGCAGGGTGGCCGCCTGCACCCGGGTGAGGAGCAGGGGTGGCAGGTCGGTGACGTTGACCAGGTAGACGCCGTCGGGTCGCAGCACCCGGGCGACCTCGGCGGCGAACGCCACGGTGGCCACGTGCGGCGGCATCCGGGCCGCCTGGTAGATGTCGGCGAGCACCAGGTCGTACGCGCCGGCCGGGGCGGCGGCGACCGCCTCCCGGGCGTCGGCGATGCGGACCTCGACACCGGCCGGTCGGGGCGGCAGGTCGCGCGCCACCAGTTCGACCACCGCCGGGTCCCGCTCGACGACCACCTGCGCCGAGCCGGGCCGGGTCGCGGCGACGTAGCGCGGCAGCGTCAGCGCGCCGCCGCCGAGGTGCAGCACGTCCAGCGGATCACCGGCCGGCGCGGCGAGATCGGTCACGGCGGCCATCCGGCGGACGTACTCGAAGTGCAGGTACGTGGGTTCGGCGACATCGACGTAGGACTGTTCGACGCCGCCGGCCAGGAGCGTACGCCCGGTGGGCCGGCCCGGATCGACGACCAGCTCGATCCGGTCGTCGAATGCCTCCATGACCAGGCAGGCTAATCCACCCTCCCGGGCCGCCGAACATGGTGGCCCGGCTCTGGGACAGGCCCCTGGCGCTCAGGCGCGACCGGCCAGGTCGCGGCGGCGGATCACGACCACCGCCGCCTGGAACACCGCGGCCGAGAGCACCGTCAGCACCGAGACCGCGATCAGGTTGATGTCCTCCAGCGGGTACTCGCCGATGTGCTCGAACGGCGACAGCCTGAGTGCGGCGTCGGGGATGTCGAGGATCGGAGCGAAGTAACCGGCGATCAGTCCCCAGCCGAGCACCACCCAGATCACCGGTAGCGCCCTCGGCGCCACAGCGTAGACCAGGGTCGCGGCAGTGAGGACCAGCCAGACCGCCGGGGTGTGAGCGAGGTGGCCCAACAACAGTTCGCCGATGAGCCCGGCGTCGTCGGTGCTGATCGCCGCGCCCGCCCCGATGCCAAGGCCGGCGACCAGCAGCAGCCAGAGCGCACCGATCGCCGCGACCGCGACGTGGCTGGCGAGCCAGACCGCTCGACTCACCGCCGTGGCGAGGACCGGCTCGGCCCGTCCGTCGGCCTCCTCGGCACGCACCGACTGCACGGCGAGCACCGCGTAGACCCCGACGACGAGACCCATGGTCAGGGCCATCATGCCGAGGTAGCCGTCCAGCAGGTTCTCCGAACCTCCCATGAGGGCCACCAGATCCTCGGGTGCGTCGGCGAGACCGTCGAGCAGCGGCTGCGTGAACGAGCCGTACGCGAGCCCGGCGACGAGCAGTGCCGCACTCCAGCCGATCAGGCTGGCCCGGTGCAGCCGGAACGCGAGTGCGAACGGGCTGGCCAGCCAGGCGGCGGCCCGGGGCGATCCGGGGCGGGGCGGCACCAGGCCGGCGCCGAAGTCCCGGCGCCTCGACAGCGCGTACCCCACCGTGCCCGCCGCCACCGCGAAACCGAGCGAGATCGCCAGCGGCCACCAGCGGTTGTGGACGTAGGGCGCGGTCTGCTGGGACCAGCCGATCGGCGACAGCCAGGACAACCAGGACGGCCCGCTGCCCTGCACCGCCGCCATGTCACCCAGCCCGCGCAGGACGAACGCGGCGCCGAGCGCGGCGCCGGCCATGCCGGAGGCCGCCCGTGGGTACTCGGACAGTTGGACGGTGACTGCGGCGACGCCGGCAAAGGCCAGCCCCGCCGCGCCGATGGACGCGCCAAACAGCAACGACCCGCCCACATCGAACCCGCGGCTGGCCATCGTCCCCGCAATCAGCAGCCCGACCAGCACCGCCATGGTGGCGGCGAGAATCAGCGTGGCGGTGAGCTGGGCGTGTCGGCCAACCACGTTGGCCCGGATCAGCTCGGCCCGGCCGGAGCGTTCCTCCGCTCGGGTGTGCCGCACCACGGTGAGCAGTCCCATCAGGCCCGCGCCGACGGCCACGTGGAGGCCGTACTGGCCGGCAAGGAAGCGTTCGATGGTCAGGTTGTCGAAGCCGAACCCGGGCCCGCCGAACAGCGCGCCGGCCGGACTACCGGAGAACGCGGTCAGCCCCTCCAGGTCCGCCGGGCTCTGCACGATCGTGTCCAGCGCGGTGGCGAAGTACGTCATCAGCAGCGCCAGCCCGAGGGTCCACGCGGGGAAGCGAATCCGGTCGCGGCGCAGCATGAACCGCAGGAGCGTGCCGGTCCCGGTGACAGCGTTCCCAGCGGAGAGCCCGGCCGCTGCCGGGCGGCGAACCGTCGTGGTGGCCATCACGCCACCTCCGCAGCGCCCTTGTGGACGAGCTGGTCGCCGTAGTGGCGCAGCAGCAACTGCTCCAGCGTCGGCGGCCGGACCGTCAGCCCCTGCACATCGAGATCACCAAGTCGGCGCACCGCGGCGGCAAGGTGGTCGCCGTCGACCTCGAAGCGGATGTGGCCGTCCTCGGACCGAAGGTTGTGCACCCCGGACAGGTCGCGGAGGGACTCGGCCGGCCGGTCGGTGATCGCGTCGACCGAGGTGCGCGTCAGGTGGCGCAGATCGGTCAGCGAGCCGGTCTCGACGATCGTGCCCTGGCGAATGATCGAGATCTGGTCGGCGAGGACCTCGACCTGGGCGAGGATGTGGCTGGACAGCAGCACGGTGCGGCCAGCATCCTTGGCCTCGCGGATGCACTCCTGGAACACCGCTTCCATCAGCGGGTCCAGCCCGGCGGTGGGTTCGTCGAGCAGGAGCAGTTCGACGTCGCTGGCCAGCGCCGCGATCAGGGCCACCTTCTGCCGGTTGCCCTTGGAGTAGGTGCGGCCCTTCTTGCTCGGGTCGAGGTCGAAACGCTGGCACAACTCGTCGCGGCGGACCGGATCGGTGCCGCCGCGTAACCGGGCGAACAGGTCGATCACCTCGCCGCCGGTGAGGTTGGGCCACAGTTCCACGTCGCCCGGTACGTAGGCAAGCCGGCGGTGCAGGGTCACCGCATCTGCCCACGGGTCACTGCCGAGCAGCCGAACCTGGCCGGCGTCGGCGCGCAGCAACCCGAGCAGGATCCGGATGGTGGTGGACTTGCCGGCGCCGTTGGGGCCGAGGAAGCCGTGCACGGTGCCCGTGGCGACCCGCAGGTCGAGCCCGTCGAGCGCCTTCACCCGGCCGAAGGACTTGTCGAGGTGGTAGATGTCGATGGCAGGATTCATGGTCACAGACCTCGTTCGATGAAGGCCCAGGGCAGCCTGGGCTCCGATGTCGCCGATCGCGGAACCCGAAGGAGGAGGAACGCCGGGGGCTGATGGCTAGCGCGCGGCGTTGTCCGCGTCGCCGGACGGCGGATCCGGGACGTACATGAGGTACTCGTCGAGCATCGACCGGTCGACGAGCAGCCCTTCGGTGAACAGCTCCAACCCCGGCAGCATGAGATCGTCGAGGTAGCGGCGGAAGAGTGCGGAGAACTCATCCGCGGAGGCCGGAGCCCCGTGCAGGGTGAACCACAGCACCATGCCGCCCGCCGCCTGGTAGGCCAGGTACCGCGTACGAGCGGCCCGGTCCCGACTGGGACGGACCACTCCGGCCGCCTCACCCGCGGACAGGTACTCCTCAGCATCGGCGATCATGTGCTCGATCAGCGTGGCCGCCAGCTCTCCGCCGGCCTGCAGGCTGCGCAGCAGGTACTGCACCATCGGTGCGAACCGCTCGACCTCGGCCATCTGCGCCAGCAGGGTTACGCCGCTGCCGTCGGTCAGAGCCTTCGCCTTCGTCTCCCGCAGCACCGCGAGAACCTGCTCGTCGCAGGCCCGGCGCAGCCCGTCCTTTGAGCCGAAGTGATGAACGATCAGACCGGCGGTGACACCCGCGTCGGCGGCGATGGTGCGCAACCCGACCCGGAAGCCGTCGCGGGCGAACCGGGCGATGGCGGCGTCACGGATCCGGCCCACGGTGGCGAACTCGCCATCGCGATCCACCGGAGCCACGCCCGCCGACGCCATGACACCAGATTAAACACTCGTTCAATCCGCTCGCAATACCCCGAGCTCGGTCGGCTGGATCCCCGGCCGTCTGCCGGGTGTAGCCCGGCACCAGTTGGTGCCGGGCTACACGGATCGAGCGGCGATCGGGAAGCGGGCGCTGTCCGATCAGGTCGCGGTGCAGGTCAGGGTCGGGGCGGTGTTGCTGCCGTTCCAGGTGCCGAGGAATCCGAAGGTGGTGCTGGCGCCGGCGCCGAGTGAACCGTTGAAGGAGACGTTGGTGGCAGTCACCGCCGAGCCGCTGACGTTGATGGTCGCGTTCCAGGACTGGGTGATCGTCTGGCCGTTGGCGAAGGTCCAGGTCACCCGCCAACCGCGGATCGCGGAGGAGCCGGCGGTGACCCGTACGTCACCCTGGAAGCCACCCTGCCACTGGTTCGTGATGAAGTAGGTGGCCGTGCAGCCGCCAGCGCCCGGCGGCGGGGTCGTCGGGTTCGGGGGTGGTGGGGTGGTCGGTGGGGTGGTCGGTGGGGTGGTCGGTGGGGTGGTCGGTGGCGGCCAGCCGGGGCCGCCGGGCGGCCAGCCGATCAGGCCGCCGCGGTACTGCCCGGCGGTGACGGTCATGAGTCGGGTGGCTCCCGCGATGCTGCCGCCGGTGGTGGCCATCCCGCCGATCGTCGCACCGGAGAGGCTGCCGCCCAGGTAGACCTCGTAGGTCTGCCCGTGCTGGATCCGGTTGGAGGAGAAGACCACCTCCCGGAAGTTCTTGGGAGCGCGGTAGGAGGCGAGCACCTGGCCGCCGGAGACCAGATGGAGGAGGGTGCCGGCCGGCTGGCTGCTGGACAACTGGGGGGCGACCCAGCCCTGGCCCGAGGTCGGCGGCAGGCTCAGCACCGCCATCGAGGTTGATCCTGCTCCGAGCACGGTGCCGCTGTTGAAGTAGACCGGGCCGTTCGAGTCGATCGCGCCCTCGCCCGGGCTGCCGGTGCTCGGCCCGCTGACCACGACCGTGCCGCCGGCGAAGGTCACCGAGCCGTTGGAGTCGATGCCGTCGATGCTGGAGTTGACCACGGTGGTCCCGCCGGTGAACCGTACGAACGCGTTCGGCGCCACGTCGAAATCGCCGTACCCGTCCTCGACGGCGTTGATCGCGTCGTCGCGGGCGGTGACGTTGACGTTACCGCCGCTGATGGTGATCTGCCGGCTCTCGATGGCCTCGTAGGAGTTGGTGACGGTGACGGTGCCGCCGGAGATGACGACGGTGTTCTCGCCCTTGATGGCGTCGTCACCCGCGCTCACCCGCACGGTGCCGTTGGTGATGGCGAGCCGGCCCCGGCCCGCCTTGGTGTCGTCGGACCTGATGCCGTCGCCGCCGGCGGTGACGTCGAGGCTTCCCCCGGTGATGTCGAGGAAGTCCTTGCCTCGGATACCGTCGTCGACCGCGTTCACCGTGATCGTGCCCGACTCGATGACCAGGCCGTCCTTGCTGGTGATGCCGTCGTACGCGTTGCCCCGTACGGTCAGCGCCCCGGTTCCCGTGATCCGCAGGTCGGCCTTGCTGAACAGGGCGGCGTTCGGCTCGTCGGTGCTCGGATCCGGATAGACGTACCTGTTCGCGTCGGTGAGCCGGCTGGTGGTGCCGGCGGCGAGCGTGATCACGACCTCGTCGGCGTCGGCGACCTGCAGCGGCGCGTTGCTGGAGTTGGTGATGGTGGCGCCGTTGAGGATCAGATTGACGGCGCCCGGGGCGGAGGTGTCGACGTTCAGGTAGCCGTCGTTGAGGGTGCCGGTGATCTCGTAGGTGCCCGGTGCGGTGATCGTCACGGCCCGCCCGGCGATGGTGACGTCGGCGCTGGGGCTGGTGGCACTGGCTCCGGTCAGCGTGATCGGAATGGTCGCCTGTGCGGTGGCCGGTGCACCCAGCGGGCCGGCGATCAATGCGATCGCGAGCCCGACCGGGAGGACGGCTCTCAGCGGGATGCGTTTCATGGCTCTGTCCTGACTCGGGTGGATGGGACGGAACGCGCGCGTGAACCATTGATAACTATAGATGAATTCCATGACTTTCGGGTCACCGACGGTGATCGACCCGGCCCGCCACCGCACAACAGCACGGCGCCGCCGACATGGACAGCGCCGGCCGGCGGCACTGGCATGGATCAATGCACTCAACTACGATCGGCGATCGAAGCGTCACCATGAGTCGATCATCCGACTTGTGCCGCGGGTGATCCGGTCTGCTCTGGGGGTCGGCAATGACAGACGTCACGAAGGTCGCCGCGCGGCCGTACCCGTTCAGCGCTCCCGACCGGCTCAATCTCGATCCCCTCTACGCGGAGCTGCGGCGTGTCGAGCCGCTCGTGCGGGTACGGCTGCCCTTCGGTGAGCAGGCGTGGCTCGCCACCCGGCACGCCGATGTGCGGACCGTCCTCGGTGACGCGAGGTTCAGTCGAGCCGCCAGCGTCGGCCGGGACGAGCCAAGGCTGACTCCGAGACAGATCGAGGGCGGCATCCTGTCGATGGATCCGCCGGAGCACACCCGGCTGCGGCGGCTGGTCGCCAAGGCGTTCACCGCCCGCCGGGTCGAGCAACTCCGGCCCCGGACCCGGCAGATCGCCGACGAACTGATCGATGCCATGGTGGCGGCCGGGCCGCCGGCCGACCTGGTCGAGCACTTCGCCACTCCGCTGCCGATCCAGGTGATCTGTGAGCTGCTCGGGGTGCCCTTCGCCGACCGGCACCTGTTCCACGTCTGGTCGGAGGCGATCGTCTCGACCACCTCGCTGTCGCCCGAGCAGATCCAGGAGTACCTCGACAACCTGCACGGCTACATCGGCGAGCTTGTCCAACAGCGGCGCCGACAGCCCACCGACGACCTGATCTGCGCAATGGTGCAGGCCCACGATGAACACCAGGACCGGTTCACCGAGCAGGAGGTCGTGCAGCTCGCCGCCGGGCTGCTCGCCGCCGGCCACGAGACCACCGTCACCCAGCTGCCCAATTTCGCGTACGTCCTGCTCACCCACCCGGAGCAGCTGGCGTGGCTGCGGGCCGACCCGGCCCGGGTGCCGACCGCGGTCGAGGAGCTGATGCGGTACGTCCCGCTCGGGGTCGCGTCCGCGTTCGCCCGGTACGCCACGGAGGACGTCGAAGTCGGTGGAGTGCTGGTGCGGGCCGGGGAACCAGTGATCGGCTCGCTCTCCTCGGCGAACCGGGACGAGACGGTCTTCACCGACCCGGATCGACTCGATCTCGGCCGCGAGACCAACCCACACATCGGCTTTGGACACGGTGTGCATCACTGCCTGGGTGCACAGCTGGCCCGGATGGAGCTGCAGGTCGGGATCGGTGCCCTGGTCGCCCGGCTGCCCGAGCTGCGGATCGCCGTGCCCGAGCCAGAACTGACCTGGAAGAGCGGGATGATCGTCCGAGGTCTGGCCCGGATGCCGGTGGCGTGGTGAGCACCGGCTGGCGGATCGAGGTCGACGCAGAGCGCTGCATCGGCTCGGGCAGCTGCGTGGGCATGGCCCCGGCCCATTTCCGGATGGAATCGGGGCTGGCCACCCCGATCACGACAGCCGTCGAGCCCACCGAGACGGTGATCGACGCCGCCGAGTCCTGCCCGGTCGAGGCAATCGCCGTACGCGACCACGACGACACCCTGATCGCACCATCCTGATCGAACCACTGCGCTGCCCGCCCCAGCCGGGCCAGCTCAATTCCGCCGGAATGGCGGGATCCAGGCGACCGGGATCCCCCCATTCCGGCGAAACGGAGTCGATCAACCACCTCAACCCATCGGTAGCCGCGCCTTTCCGATATACGCCGTCAATCCTCATTGACCACTATCAGACACTGCCCTTGCGGTTCCTACCGGTGCATACTCTGCCAGAAACGGGTGTTCGCGGCAGGTCGGGCCAGGGACTGGCGCGGCGGGGCGCACGGCAGAGCAGACACCAACGCTCCGGCGTGTATCTGCGCTGCAGGCCCGAAGGCCGTACAATTCTTCGTCAGAAGTCGTAAAGGTTCGATGCGGCCGGCAGCCAACTGCGCTTGTTTGTGGGGCATGAATGGTTAACGATCCGTCCGGCTTGCGGGGTAGGGATCGGGCGCTCGCACTTGTCCATGAGTTCGCGATCCGGCCGGAGTCAAAGGGCTCCCCAGCCACCCGCCGCACGCCGATCCTGATCTTCACTGGCCCTAAAGGCTGCGGAAAGACCGCCCTGCTGAGTGCCCTGGGGAGCGGGCTCCAGGGCAAGCTTCCCTATGCGCGCGTCGACTGCGGCACGTTGGAGAACACCCCCGTCTGGGAAGTGTTGTCGCTGCTCGCGTTCGACCTCAATCGAAACGCCGCCGGCTACCGTTCGATCCCGCTCCCCCGTTTCGTCACGGCCCAGGTGGCCATCTCCGCGCAACTCAACTCCCCGGGCCCGGATGCCCGCGTGATTATGCGGACGGCACTGGAGAACGCCCGGCGCATCGATCAGCTCCGCAAGTTCCTGGCTAGCCTGGCACAGGATGTGACCGGCTCGGTTCCGGGAGTAGGCGGCGTTCCGGGGGCGGCCACCGCCGCCCAGTACGCGCCGAACCTCATCCTCGACGGCCTGGTGTCATGGCGGCGGGGCCGCCGGGTCGTGCTCGGTGAAGGGTTGGAGTGGTACGGCTCCGGCAACCAGGCCTACGACGAGTTGGTCCGGCTCAACCTGCTCACCCGGGAGAACGCGAGCGAGGCCGAGCGTAAGGAGGCCATCGAGCTACTGTGGGCCGCGTTTCTGGCCGACCTGCGGGCCGCGTTCGATAAGAGGCGCGCCGACGCATGGTCGATGAACTGCGTGCTGCTGCTGGACAACATCGACACGAAACCCGGCCGCCTGCTCTACCGGGCGCTCGCCGACGCCCGTCGCGGCGAAGCCGACCCGCTGACCGTGGTTGCCACCAGCGCGGGCGGTGTGGCGCGGCACGTGGCGCCGGACGACGAGATCCCATTCGCCGAGGAGGCGAGTTACGACGACTACCTCGAACGCCGGCAGGGCGTTTACGAGAGCGACTCCTACCCGGTGGCGCTGCGCGACCTGACCCTGGACGAGGTCAAGGACTTGGTGTCCGAGGTCGCCGGCCCCCGGCTCAACGCGCACCGCGCGATCGCGGCTGAGGTGTACCGCTTCACCCGCGGTCACCCCGCCGCTACCGCCGTGATCGTCAAGGCGATCGGCGGCAATACCGGCGGCGCCATGCCGTTGAAGCGGCTGCTGGAGTCCCGGTGGCGAGGGCCGGTCGACCAGGACTCGGTCACCGTCGAGGAGCGGCTACTGCGCGAGCTGCTCGGCTCGCCGCCGGATGCGGTCCTGGCCCCCCTGGAGGCCTGCGCTGCCGCCTCCGACGTTGAGCAGGCCGACGAGCTGGCGCGTAGCGGCCTGGTGCCCCCGCCGCGTGACGGTGTTGGGCTCGTGCCCGCCGAGCTGCGGGTTCACCACACCGGCACGGGCCGCGTGGTCATGTTGCCCGCGCTACGTCACCTGCTGCTGCGCCGCCTCGCCGCCGCTCCCGAACGATGGACGGCAGTGCACACGTGGCTGCGGGACAACGGCAGACAATCCGACCGCTTCTACCACGCGCTGGCGCTGAGGGATGTCGACGCGGTGGTAGAGCACCTGCAGGAGTTGCTGCCTGACGCGCGGGCATGGTTTGCCGAACTCGACACAGTTACCGCGGCGCCCAACGACCTCGATACCGACGAGGCTGATCCTTCGCGGGTGCTGGCGGCGGCGGGCCGCACCGAACCGGCGGACGAGCCCGGGCGGACGATTGCCCGGGTGGTGGTGGGGTTGTGGGCCGCGAACGATCCCCTGTCCGCCGCCGACCGTGCCGATCTTTACTCCAGCACGGCCTGGGATCTGCGGATGCTGGCGCAGCAGCCAGGCGTGGCACGCAACGACTTCTTGAAAGCCGCGGCGTTGATCGAGGCCAGGGCCGAGGCCGGCAACTTTTCCGTGCCGAGCCATTCCGCTCGTTGGCAGGCGTGGACGCGGCAGCGTATGCAGGTCGACTTCATGCCTCCGACGCCGAAGCGCGTGCGGCGCAGGGCACGCATCCGGCTGGCGGCGACCATCTCGGTGGTGGCGCTACTACTGGTCGGCGCAGGTGCCGTCGGGGTGACCATGTTGATCCGCTGTGGTGAAGGCGTCCAGAAGCGAGACGGCGAGTGTGTCGGCGTCACCGACGGCTCCTACGTGTTCAACGGCCAACTCGCCGCCGTGCAGCGGCGAATCCTGGAGGAGAACACCCGCGTACAGGGGCATCCGCACGTGACGGTCGCGCTCCTCACGCCGCTTCTGCCCACGGAGGTGGGGAGCGTGACCTGGCAACGGGTCCGCGCCCAGCTCGAGGGTGCTCACGTTGCCCAACTGGCAGCCAACGAGGACAAGCGCGAGCCCAAAGTTCGACTGCTGCTGGCCAATCCCGGCAGCCGACAGCAGGAGTGGCGGCGGGTGGTCGACCAGCTGATCGAGCTGGCCGACGAGGAACGGCTGGTCGGCGTGGTCGGGGTCGGCCAAAGCACCACCAACGCACAGCAGACAGCAGGCGCACTGTCAGCGGCCGGCATCCCGATGGTGGCCTCGGTGGTGACCGCCACCGACTTCCATGTCCAACCGGCCGCCGAGCCCGGCGGACCCACCCGTTACATCAACGGATTTACCCGGGTCAGCTTCACCACCGGTGAGCAGACCGCGGTGCTGTCGGACTACCTGGCCGGACGAGGTGTCCGTAAGGCCATGCTCGTCTACGACAACAACGAGGACGACCTCTACACCTCCACGCTCTACAAGGAGTTCAAGGCAGCAGCCGCGGGCCGCAAGCTGTCGATCAGCGTGGAGAGCCGGTTCGACACCGAGGCGTCGCTGGACACCCAGTTCCGCGAGATCATGCGAGACCTCTGCGGCGACGGCGCCCCGGAGACGCTGCTCTACGCGGGCCGCGCAGTGCTCCTGGACGATCTGATCAACAACCTGCGGCAGCGGGGCTGCGCACGGGACCGAAACATCACGCTCGTCACCGGTTCAGACGCGTCGGTACTGCGCACCAGGCCGGACTTGCTCCCCCGCGGAGAGCAGCCGAAGCTGTCCATCGTCTACACCCCGCTCGTTGACCCGGACGCCGCCCGGGCAATGGGGATCACCGAGTTCGACCAGCTCACCGCCGAGTTCGAGCGGCTCGGATTCGACCCCGCGGACCTTGCCGACGGCTGGAGCGTCATGATGCACGACGCGATGCTGGCGCTGTCGGAGGCGATCAGCCGCACCGCCAACGGGTTGAAGCCCGGGGAACTACCCACGCGGCAATCCGTACGCTCCGAGTTGGGGCGATCTGACCGCGAGCGCAACCAGGTGCACGGCGCCAGCGGCACCTTCACACTCGACGCCATGACCGGCAACGCGCTCGGACGGCGGCTGCCCGTCATCGAGGTCGGGCCAACCGGGGAGTTCCAGGTCAAGGCGATCCCGCCCACGCGACCCCACGTGGGATGAACGCTTCCCCTGAATCGCCCGCTCGCCGGACGTTCGGTCCGGCTACCGAAGCCGGTCCGGCTACCCGGGCGAGCGGGGCGCCGGGCTCTTCTCGGCCGTCGGATACGTCCTCGCCTTCAACCCCACTGACCCGGTCGCCGATCCCACCGGCGTCTGCACCATCCTGTTCGACATCAACAGGACAACATCAGCGAGGCGCGTCGGGGTGTCCCGGCATGCTGGAACCGCCGCCACTGCTGCCGGAGGCGCCACCCGCCACCCCTGACCCGTCATCCTCGGTGACCAGGTCCGGCCGTACGTCAGTGCCGTCCGGCGCCGGGACGTCGGTGTCCGCCTCGACCTGGACCAGGCGGGCCTGACCGGCCTCGTCCTCGGCGTGTTCCGGATCGACCGGCTGCTCGCCCTGCCGCGTTCTGAAGCCCACGGTCGCCTCCGTCGGTGCCGTCTCCAAACGGCGATGGCTACCCATGGGCAAACCGTCGAAACGCCAGCGCAGGATCGTCCGGGCACCGTCGGCTCGGCCGTACTTCTGGTCGAACTGCCGGGCCGCCGACGCGCGTTCGCCGTCCGCAAGCTCGACCATCGAAAACGCCTGTGGCGCCGACCGATGCGTACGCCGCGGCAACCGCACCCGGCAGCCAGCGGCAGACTCAGATTCGCACGGCCGAGGGCGCAGCGGCACTCACCATGGCCGGCACCGGCCAAACTGCTGCTCAGCGCCCCGCCCCACAACAATCGGGCGGGTTCAGCGAGCGAACGTCAACCCTGCCGTGCCTTCTGGCGGGGATCCTTCTTGTTGATCACGAAAACCTTGCCCCGACGGCGGGCCACGACCGAGTTCATCTTCCGCGTCAACGCCCGCAGCGAACTTCTGACCTTCATCGTCCCTCCGTCCCCAGCACGTAACCGTAAGCCGGCACGCCGAGCCGAAGCCGGCCTACCTTGTCCGACTACCCGCACCGGAAGAGGCCACACCCGCTGACCTGATCGGCCAGCGAGGATCGTGGGCCTGCCGGCATCCAACGACGGAGACAACGGAGGCCGCACACGATCGGTGGCATGCAA
>NZ_BOPC01000114.1 GCF_016863555.1 Micromonospora qiuiae
AGTCGGCTCAGCACCCTGGCGCGGAATGGCCTGAGTCGGGTCGGCCGAGGCCGGCTGCCCGAACGGCGGCGCGGCCGGCTGCGGCGTGGCCTGTGCCGACGGCTGCGGCGTGGCCGGCGCCGACGGCTGCGGCGGCACTGCCGGCTGACCGTGCGGCGGCCAGGTGTGCGGAGACGCGGACGGACCGCCGGCCATCGGAGGCTGACCAGCCGCCGGCCAACCCGACCGGTCGCCGTAACCACCGGGCTGGCCGGTGCCGTAAGCACCCGGCTGGCCGGTGCCGTAAGCACCCGGCTGGCCGGCGCCGTAAGCACCCGGCTGGCCGGCGCCGCCCGGACCGCCGGGCTGGCTCCAGCCGGGCTGCGTCGGGCCGCCCGGCCAGCCCGGCTGCGGGCTGCCGTACAGGCCCGGCTCCGGCTTGGGCCGGGGCACGTGGTAGAGCCGCTGCCAGACGCTCCACACCAGGTACGCGGCCATCGCGAACAACGCCGCCCAGGCGACTCGGGTGAGAATGCCCGTCATGGCCACGAACAGCTGCCCCTCGGCCAGTCGGCCGACCAACCAGACCAGCAGGGCCAGCCCGCCGACCACCGCGCTGAACGCGTACTCGCCGAGTGCCACCTGCGTGATCAGTTTCGCCCTCGGCACGACCGGCGCCACGTGGGTGGCCAGGAGCACGGCCAGCACCGGCAGGACGACCGCCTCCAGCCCGATGAAGGCGGCGGACGCGACGCCGGCACGACTGGTCAGCGTGCTGTAGGCACCCTGCGGCGTCACCAGCTGGATCAGACCGACGAAGAGGAAAACGGCGTTCGCCCCCAGAAGCACGATGGCGGCCAGTTCCCGCAACGGCCGGGTCGCCTGGCTGGCCGGGGTCGGGTCGGTGGGCGGGGACTCGGCGGGGCTGGTCACGTGCTCTCCTGAGGGCGAAAGCGGACAGATGCCGACGTGAGCCTAGTCTCCCCGCGCGACGCGCCGCCGAAGGCGTCACGTAGGCGAGGATGGGCGGATGCGGATCGTGGTTCTGACCGGGGGCATCGGCGGCGCCCGGTTCCTGCTGGGCGTCCGGGCGTACGCCCGTGCGGTGGGTGCCGAGGTGACCGCGGTGGTCAACGTCGGCGACGACCTGCGCCTGCACGGGCTCCGGGTCTGCCCCGACCTGGACAGCGTCATGTACACCCTGGGCGGGGGCGCCGACCCGGAGCGGGGCTGGGGGCGGGTCGACGAAAGCTGGACGGTCAAGGCCGAACTGGCCACGTACGGGGCCGAGCCGAGCTGGTTCGGGCTGGGTGACCGGGACATCGCCACCCACCTGGTCCGCACCACGATGCTGGACGCGGGCTATCCGCTGCACCAGGTCACCGAGGCGCTGGCGACGCGCTGGCAGCCCGGCGTACGCCTGCTGCCGGCGACCGACGACCGCCTGGAGACGCACGCGGTCACGGAGATCGAGGGCGCGCGGCGGGCGATCCACTTCCAGGAGTGGTGGGTACGGCACCGAGCGCAGCTACCGACCCACCGGTTCGTCTTCGTCGGTGCGGAGACGGCCAAGCCGGCACCCGGCGTGACGGAGGCGATCGGCGCGGCCGACGTGCTGCTGGTCGCGCCGAGCAACCCGGTGGTCAGCATCGCGCCGATCCTGGCCGTGCCCGGCCTGCGGGAGGCGGTGATCGACGGTCCGGCCCGGGTGGTGGGCGTGTCGCCGATCATCGGCGGTGCGCCGGTGCGGGGCATGGCGGACCGTTGCCTGGCGGTGGCCGGGGTCGAGTGCAGCGCCGCCGGGGTCGGCGGACTGTACGGCTCCCGGGCCACCGGCGGCCTGCTCGACGGCTGGCTGGTCGCCGAGGAGGACGCGGACACCCTGGTGCCGGACGTGACCGTGCGTGCGGTGCCGCTGTGGATGACCGACGAGGCGGCGACGACGGCGATGGTCCGCGCCGCGGTGGAGCTGATGTGAGACTCGAAATCCTGCCGGTGCCCGGCATCGGCCATGTGACCGAGGGCGACGATCTGGCGGTGCTGATCGGCACCGCAGCGCCCTGGCTGCGCGACGGCGACGTGCTGGTGGTGACCAGCAAAATCGTCTCCAAGGCGGAGGGGCGGTTGGTGGACGTCCCGGCCGACGGCCCGGACCGGCAGGCCGCCCGGGACGAGATACTCGCGTCGGAAACCGTCCGCCTGGTGGCGGCCCGGGGCACCACCCGGATCGTGCAGACCCGGCACGGTTTCGTGATGGCCTCGGCCGGGATCGACGCCTCCAACGTCGACAAGACCCGGCTGGTGCTGCTCCCCGAGGACCCGGACGCCTCGGCCCGGGCGCTGCGCGCCGCGCTACGCGAGCGGTACGGCGTGGACGTGGTTGTGATCATCAGCGACACCATGGGCCGGCCCTGGCGCAACGGACTCACCGACGTGGCTCTCGGCGTCGCCGGGATGGACGCCATCCGCGACCACCGGGGCGAGGTCGACCCGTACGGCAACGAGCTGGTGCTGACCCAGATGGCGGTGGTCGACGAGCTGGCCGCCGCGGGCGAGTTGATCAAGGGCAAGTGCGACCAGATGCCGGTGGCGGTGATCCGCGGCTACCTGACCACGCCGCTGCCCGGCGACGGCGAAGGGGCGAAGGTTCTGGTCCGGGACGCCTCGATGGACCTGTTCTCGCTCGGCACCGCCGAGGCGAAGGCGGCGGGCTTCGCCGCCGCCGCCAGCCTGCCGGACCAGCCGGGCAGCACCCCACCCGACCCGGAGGCGGTGCGCCAGGCGATCGCCTCGGTCGCCGACGTGGTCGCGCCCGGCACCGTCTTCACCCCGGTCACGGACGACACCGAACGCGCCGCCCTGGTCGCCACCGTGCCCGGTTGGCCGGCGGAGGCCACCACCCTCGTGCTCTGCTCCCCACCCAGCCCGGTGGAGGCGGTCCAACTGGTCCGCTTCGGCGCCGACGTCCAGCGCCTGCGCACCGCCCTCGCGGCGCGTAACATCCCCTCCCAGCTCCTCCCCACCCCCACCGCCGCCGCCCTCGCCCTCTGAAGTGAAAGGAAGGGCCCCTTGTTAACGCCTCGTGTATTAAAAGGGCCCCCTCCTAACACCGAGGGCGGCACCTGGGCGATGCTGCACGCCGACGCGTTGTCGGTGCTGACCCGGTGGGTGCCGACCGTTCCGCAGGCCGCGACCGCCCGGGACCGCACCCTCGACCTGCTGGCCGCCGGACCAGCGGCGATGAGCCGCGAACACCGGGCCGGTCACGTCACCGCCAGCGCGCTGGTCATCGACGCGACCGGCTCCCGCGTGCTGCTCTGCCTGCACGGCAAGTTCCAGAAGTGGGTGCAACTCGGCGGGCACTGCGAGCCGGGCGACCGGACACTGGCCGAAGCGGCGTTGCGCGAGGCCACCGAGGAGTCCGGCATCACCGGCCTGCGCATCGACCCGGTGCCGATCGACGTGGACGTGCACCCGGTGAGCTGCCAGGGCGGATCGCTGCACTACGACGTCCGCTTCGCCGTCGTCGCGCCGGCGGGCGCGGTGGAGCGGGTCAGCCCGGAGTCCGAGGCGTTGGGCTGGTTCCCGCCCGACCGGCTACCGGACCCGCTGGCCGGCGGGACCGCCCGGATCATCGCACCCGGGCTGGCCGCCTTCAGACGAGCTTCTCCTCCCCCCGCGCCTTGAGCTCGTCCACGATCGCCTTGACGTCCTGGGCGCGGTCGCGGGGGCAGACCAGCAACGCGTCCGGTGTGTCGACCACGATGAGATCCCGTACGCCGACGCCGGCCACCAGCCGCCCGGACTGGGGTACGACCACCATGCCGCTGCTGTCATGCAGCAGCACCTCGGCCTTGGCGTCCCCCCCGAGCAGCACGTTGCCGTCGGCATTCGCGGGCAACACCTCCCCGAGCGTGTGGAAGTCACCCACGTCGTTCCAGCGGAAGTCACCCGGCACGGTCGCCACCCGGCCGGCGCTGGCCGCGCCCTCCATCACCGCGTAGTCGACCGAGATCTTCGGCAACGTCGGCCAGACCGCGCCGAGCACGTCGTCCTGTTCGTCGCTGCCCCACGCCGCGGCGATCGCGGTGACGCCGGTGTGCAGCGCGGGCTGCTGACGGGCCAGTTCGGCGAGGAACGCCGACACCCGCCAGACGAACATTCCCCCGTTCCAGAGGTACCGGCCGGAGCGCAGGTACGCCTCGGCCACCTCGGCGGTCGGCTTCTCCTTGAACTCCACGACCGGGCGCATCGGGCCATCGCCGACCGGCTCGCCGGTCTGGAGGTACCCGTACCCGGTCTCCGGCCGGGTCGGGGTGATCCCGACCGTCATCAGTAGCCCCTGCTCGGCACCGCGAACCGCCTCCCGGACCGTGGCCACCCACCGCTGCGGGTCACCGATCAGGTGGTCGGCGGCGAACGAGCCCATGACGGCGTCCGGATCCCGTACGGCGATCACCGCCGCGGCCAGCGCGATGGCGGCGCAGGAGTCTCGTGGCGAGGGCTCGACCAGGATGTTCTCCTCCGGCAGGCCGGTCAGCTGACGGGCCACGGCCGCGGCGTGGGCCGCGCCGGTGACCACCATGGTCCGCTCCGGAGTGGTCAACGGGGCTGCTCGCTGCACCGTCGCCTGAAGCAGCGAGGCGGACGTGCCGGTGAACGGATGGAGAAACTTGGGATGGCCGGCCCGGGACAGCGGCCACAACCTTGTGCCGCTGCCACCCGCCGGAATGACGACATAGATCACCAGGACATCATGCCCGAACCGCCCGGACCGGGCGCCCGGTTGCGGCGTCAGCCGCGCGCCCGGGACCAGGCCGCGATGTGCACCTGGGCGCTGGATTCCCAGGTGAAGTCCTTGGCTCGGTCGAAGCCGGCCTTGGCCAGCGACAGCCGGCGCGGCTCGTCGTCGAGCAGCGCGGCCAGGTCGGTGGCGATCTGGTCCGGGTCCTCGCTGGTGTACGCGACCGCGTCACCACCCACCTCGGGCAGCGAGAGCCGGGGCGTGGTGAGCACCGGGGCCGCGCACGCCATCGCTTCCAGGATCGGCAGACCGAAGCCCTCCCCGTACGAGGGGTAGGCGGCGACCAGGGCACCGCCCAGGAATCCGGGCAGGTCCGCGTAGCGCAGATAGCCGGGGCGCAGCAGCCGCAGATGCGGTGGCACCTCGGCCACCGCCCGGTCGATGTCGTCGTCGTGCCCCTGGCCGCCGGCGACGACCAGCGCGGGCGGATCCTGCCGGTCGGCCACCGCCCGGGCCCAGCCCCGGATCAGGTTCGGTACGTTCTTGCGCGGCTCCTTGGCGCCGAGGAACGCGACGTAGCTGCCGCCGCCGAGGCCGAGCCGGGCACCGACCCGGGCCTTCTCCTCGTCGCTCGGGGCGTGGAAAGCGGTGTGGTCGACACCGTGGTACGCCACGTCGATGCGGGTCGAGTCGGCGTCCAGCAGCCGGATCAGCTCGTCCCGGGTCGCCTTGCTCGGCACGATCACCCGATTGGCACGGCGCAGCGAGGTCTTGATGGCGCTGCGGAAGAACGTCCGGCGGGACTTGTCGTAGTGCTCCGGCTCGGTGAAGAAGGTCGCGTCGTGCACGGTCACGGTGACCGGGCAGCCGGCCCGCAACGGGCAGGTGTAGAAGGGCGAGTGCAGCACCTCCGCGCCGACCTGCTGGGCCAGCAGCGGCAGGCCGGTCTGCTCCCAGGCGAGCCGGGCGGGTCGGTGCGCGACGGCGGCGGGAGCAGGGACGATCTCCGCGCCGGGCAGCATCCTGCGGTAGCGCTCCAGGTCGGTGCGGAGGCTGACGACGACCAGGTCCACCCCCGAGCCGCACACCTTACCGAGGGCGCCGAGCAAGCCATCGACGTATCTACCGACGCCGCCACGGTCGGCGGGGACACTCGTGGCGTCGATGAGCACGCGGGGCGGGCGACCGGCGGTCACTGGGCGACTCCTTGCGATGGCGGGGCTGTGGGGAAGAACACTCCGGGCAAGCCTACGCCGGAGCCGGATGTGGACGCTGACTGCGACCCGACGGTACGCCGACTTGTCGCTGTCATCGGATACGGTCGCGGGCCGCGTATCGTTCGCGCCGATGGCCGACAACATTTCCCGGGTCTTCGCCGACGCGATCGCGGCCGATCCGGCACGCCCCCTGCTGACCTGGTACGACGACGCCACCGGCGAGCGCACCGAGCTCTCCGGCGCGACTCTGGCGAACTGGGTGGCCAAGACCGCCAACCTGCTCGTCGACGATCTGGGCCTCGGGCCCGGCGACACCGCCGCGGTGCTGCTCCCGCCGCACTGGCAGACCGCTGCGGTGCTGCTGGGCTGCTGGTCGGCCGGGCTGACGGTGACCGACCAGCCGGGCGACGTGGACGTGCTCTTCGCCACCGTCGACCGGAGCACCGAGGCGGACGCCGGGACGGCCGGCGACCGGTACGCCCTCGCGCTGCACCCGTTCGCGCTGCCGCTGCGGGAGGTGCCGGCCGGCTTCGCCGACTACGTGACCGAGGTACGCGCTCACGGCGACCACTTCGGCGCCTACCCCCCGGGTGGCCCGGGCCACGCCGAGCTACGGGCCCGGGCCACGGCCCGCGCGGCCGAACTGGGCATCGCCCCGAACGCCCGCCTCCTGATCGACGTGGACGCCCTGCCCGACCCCGTCGACTGGCTCCTGGCTCCGCTCACGGCCGGCGCCAGTCTGGTGCTGTGCGCCCACCCCGACCCGGCCCGCCAGCCCGACCGCCGCGCCACCGAGCGAGTCACCCACACCCTCCCCTAACAACCCACCCGCCCTCACGCCAGCGAGGCTGGCCCCGAAGAGACCGCGATCTTGCACTTTTTGTCGCCGCAAAAGCCAATGAATCAGGCGTATCGCCGACCAAAAGTGCAAGATCGCGGGGAGGGGGAGGGCGCGGAGGGGAGGGGAGGGCGCGGGGGTCAGGGGTGGGGGGTGCGGTGGTGGGCTAGGGCGGCGAAGGCTGACAGGGACTCGGGATTGGCCAGGGCGCCCTTGGCGGCGGCCTGGTCGACGGGGGTGCCGGTGAGAATCTTCTTGACCGGGACCTCCAGCTTCTTCGCCGACAGGGTGCGCGGAACGGCGCGGACCTGATGGATCTCGTCGGGGACGTGCCGGGGGGACAGGGCGGTACGCAGCTCGCGGCAGACCTTCCGGCGCAGCTCGTCGTCGAGGGTCAGCCCCTCGGCGAGCACCACGAACAACAGCAGCTCACCGGCACCGCCCTCGTCGTCCTCCAGGTGCACCACCACCGAGTCGACGACCTCGTCCAGCCCCTCCACCACCGAGTAGAACTCGGCGGTGCCCAGCCGTACGCCGCCGCGGTTGAGGGTGGCGTCGGAGCGGCCGGTGATCACACAACCGCCCCGCGAGTTGACGGTGATCCAGTCACCGTGCCGCCACACTCCGGGGTAGATGTCGAAGTACGCCTCCCGGTAGCGGACGCCATCCGGGTCGTTCCAGAAGCCCACCGGCATGCTCGGCATCGGCTCGGTGATCACCAACTCACCCAGTTCACCGACGACCGCAGTGCCGTCCGGCGAGCGGGCCTCCACCTTGGCCCCCAGCGCCCGGCAGGTGATCTCACCCGCGTGCACCGGCAGCAGCGGCACCCCGCCGACGAACCCGGTGCACACGTCGGTGCCGCCGGAGAGCGACTGAAGTTGCAGGTCGCTGCCGACCGCGTCGTACACCCAGATGAAGCCCTCGGCGGGCAGCGGCGCGCCGGTGGAGCCGAGCCCGCGCAACGCGGAGAGGTCGGCGATCTCCCGCGGTACCAGGCCGGCCTTGCGGCAGGCCAGCAGGAAGGGCGCGGAGGTGCCGAAGTACGTGGTGCCGCTCTGCTCGGCCAACCGCCACAGCGCGCCCAGGTCGGGATGACCCGGGTTGCCGTCGAAGAGCACGATCGCCGCGCCCACCGCCGGCCCGGAGACCAGGAAGTTCCACATCATCCAGCCGGTGGTGGTGAACCAGAAGAATCGGTCGGCCGGGCCGAGATCGTGGTGCAGGGCGAGCATCTTCAGGTGCTCCAGCAGGATGCCGCCGTGACCGTGCACGATCGGCTTGGGTAGCCCCGTGGTGCCGGATGAGTAGAGCACGTAGAGCGGATGGTCGAAGGGCACCGGGGCGAAGCTCGCCGGCTCGTCGGTCTCCGCGGCCAGCTCCGCCCAGGTCAGCGCAGCGTCCAGCGCCGGACCATCCGGATCGAGGTAACCGAGGCCGACGGTGTGCCGCAGCGAGGGCAGCGCGGCCTGGATCGCGGCCACCTCGGCACGCCGGTCCACCGGCTTGTCGCCGTAGCGGTAACCGTCCACGGCCACCAGCACCTTGGGCTCGATCTGCTGCCACCGGTCGGTGACGCTGCGGATGCCGAACTCGGGCGCGCAGGAGGAGAAGACGGCGCCGAGGCTGGCCGTGGCGAGCAGCAGCACGTACGTCTCGGGGATGTTCGGCGCGTACGCGGCCACCCGGTCTCCCGGGGCGACCCCGAGCCGGCGCAGCCCGGCAGCCACCCGGCGGACCTGCTCGCGCAACTGCGCGGCGGTGAGCACCACCGGGTCGCGGGTCTGTCCGTACGCGATGACCACCGGATCGTCGTCGGCCCGGCTGGGCATCCGCAGCACGTTCTCCGCGTAGTTGAGCGTGGCGCCGGGGAACCACCGGGCACCGGGCATGCCCCGCCCGGCGAGGGTGGCGGTCGGCGGAGTGCGCGCGACGACGTCGAAGTGGTCCCAGATCGAGCGCCAGAAGGCATCCAGGTCGGTGACCGACCAGCGCCACAGTGCGTCGTAGTCGGCGAACTCCAGCCCGCGGTGCTCGGCCAGCCAGCGCAGGTACGCCCCGATCCGCGACCGCTGGAGCACGTCTGCCGGTGGCGTCCACAGCACGTCAGTCACTGGTCCACTCCTCCCCTGGCCCGGCACGGCGCTGTGCGGTGGGCCGCGGCGCCATCTTGCCCTACCTCGAAGCGCCATTCTCCGCAGCCGACCTCAGCCAGCGCATGTGCCCGGCCCACATAAGAAGCAAGGAAGGGCCCCTTTTTAACGCCTGCGGTAGTAAAGGGGCCCCCTTTTAACACGGCTCACGGCGGGCCGCCTGGATGGCGCGGCTCACGGCGAGGCGCCGGCTAACACGGCTCACGGCGAGGCGCCGACTAGCGCGGCTCACGGCGGGCCGCCTGGATGGCGCGGCGGCGGGCCAGCCGATGCTCGCGGCGGATCTCCGCCTCCCGCCAGCGGCGTTCGTCCTCCGGCGTCTCCGGCAGCACCGGACGCACCGGCCGCGGGGCGCCGCCCACCTCCACGCCGACGAAGACGAGGTACGCGGTGGCCACCCGCACCGGCGCCTCCTCGGCGGAGTCCCAGCGCTCGGCGGTCACCCGTACGCCGACCTCCATCGAGGTCTGCCCGGTCCAGTTCACCTGGGCGTACGCGTGCACCAGGTCACCCACCCGGACCGCCTCGGAAAAGACGATCTCGTCGATCGCGGCGGTGACCGCCGTACCCCCGCTATGCCGGGCCGCCGCCGCCCCGCCGACATCGTCGATGAACTTCATCAGCACGCCACCGTGCACGGTCCCGTAGAGGTTCACGTCGATAGCGGTCATGATCCTGCTGAGCGTTACCCGGGAGTACGACGTCGGTTTGCCCGGCATGGCGGAGAGGTGCTCGGTCATGCCGGAAACGGTACGGTGCGCGGATGCGACATCTGTGGAGCTTCCTCGCCGGGCTGGTGGTGGCGCCGGTCACCTGGGTGCTGCTCACCCTCGGGCAGGACGGATCGACCGGCACCGTCAATCGGTGGGTGGAGATCGGCACATCCAACACGGCCAACCTCATCGAGCCGGCCGTCTATCTCGCCGTCGGCGGCATCGTGCTGGGCCTGCTCGGCACGCTGCGCATCTCGCCGCTCGGTCCGCTGGTGGCCGGGATACTGCTGGTCACGCCGTACGTCGGGCTGTTCGTCTCGCCGTTTCGGGTCCGCAACCGCATCCCGGAGAGCTGGGAGTTCCTCGGCGACCCGCTGCCGCTGCGACTGCCGGTGGAGAACGGCACACTCTTCCTGATCGGCGTGCTGTTGCTGATGGCGACGTTCAGCGGGCAGCGCTGGCGGCGTTGGCCAGGACCGGCCTCCGCGCCGACGCCTGCCGCGGAGGCAGCGCCCCAGGATCCGACCCTGATCAACTGGCCACCAGCCTCGGCGGAACAGGACACCACCCCGCTGAGCCTGGGCTACCCGGAACCGGACCCGACGCCGACCGAGCCGCTGCCGCGCCGCACCGGCGGCGCGTCGCCGTGGTCGGCCCCGCCGGGCAACCTGCCCCGGCGCGACGATGCCGTCAACTGATCCACGCCGCCGCGCCCACCCCGCCCGGCCGCATACCCGGGCGGGGAGACGGTGGTCAGTCCTTGAGTAACTGGCGGGCCATCACGATGCGCTGCACCTGGTTGGTGCCCTCGTAGATCTGGGTGATCTTGGCGTCGCGCATCATCCGCTCGACCGGGTAGTCCCGCGTGTACCCGTAGCCGCCGAGCAGTTGCACCGCGTCAGTGGTGATCTCCATCGCGGCGTCGGAGGCGAAGCACTTGGCCGCCGCGCCGAAGTAGGTCAGGTCGGCGTCGCCGCGCTCGGACCGGCCGGCCGCAGCGTACGTCAACTGCCGGGCCGCCTCCAGCTTCATGCCCATGTCGGCGAGCATGAACTGTACGCCCTGGAACTCGGCGATCGCCTTGCCGAACTGCTTGCGCTCGGCGACGTACCCCTTGGCGTAGTCGAGCGCGCCCTGGGCGATGCCGACGGCCTGCGCGGCGATGGTGACCCGGGTGTGGTCCAGGGTCTTCATCGCGGTGGCGAAGCCGGTGCCCTCGGCGCCGATCATCCGGTCCGCCGGGATCCGCACGTTGTCCAGGTAGACCTCGCGGGTCGGGGAGCCCTTGATGCCGAGCTTCTTCTCCGGCGCACCGAAGCTGACGCCCGGATCGGACTTCTCGACCACGAAGGCGGAGATTCCCCGGGACCGGGCACCCGGGTCGGTGACGGCGAAGACCGTGTAGAACTCGGAGACCCCGGCGTTGGTAATCCACCGCTTCACGCCGTTGAGCACCCAGTGGTCGCCGTCGCGTACCGCCCGGGTGGTCATCGACGCGGCGTCGCTGCCGGCCTCCGGCTCGGAGAGGCAGTACGAGAACATGGCCTCGCCGGCAGCGACCGGGGTCAGGTAGCGCCGCTTGAGCTCCTCGGAGCCGGCCAGCAGCAGCGGCATGGTGCCGAGCTTGTTCACCCCCGGGATGAGCGAGGACGAGGCGCAGGCCCGGGCCACCTCCTCGATCACGATGACGGTGGCCAGCGCGTCCGCCCCGGCGCCGCCGTACTCCACGGGAATGTGCGGCGCGTGGAAATCTGCGGCGCGCAGGGCGTCGTATGACGCCTTGGGAAACTCGCCGGTCTCATCGGCCTCGGCGGCGTGCGGGGCCACCTTCGCCGTACAGACCTCACGGACGGCATCCCGGATCGCCTCATGCTCCTCGGGCAACCGGTACACGTCGAACGACTGCTCTGCGGCCATGTCGGCCCCTCCCCTTCACCGCTATCATGCGCAGTCGGTAACGTCGCCTGGACGTCCACCGCGCAGATTGAAGAATAACGGCCACAGCTCAGGTGATGTTACCGGCGCGTAAGCTCAGCCATGACGGAGCACCGACGCCGCTCGGCGATGATTGGACCAGAGACATAGACCACCACTGCGGTGCCTCGCCAGGTGCCTCAGCGGAACGCGACGCGACCACGCGGCGCCAGTGCGAGCGGAGATGACAGGCGTGACCATCCCGTACCCGAACACCCAGCCGATGCCCGCCATCGCCGCGGTGACACCCCCCTCGGGCGCCTCCCGCCCCCGGGTGACCTTTCTCGGTACCGGCTACCTCGGCGCGACCTACGCCATCTGCTACGCCGAGCTCGGTTACGAAGTGCTCGGCTACGACGTCGACGCCGACAAGATCGCGAAGCTGAACGCCGGCGAGGTCCCGATCCACGAGCCCGGCCTGGACGAGCTGCTCCGGCGTAACCTGGCCGCCGGGCGGCTGCGCTTCAGCACCGACATCGCCGAGACTGCCGACTTCGGTGACGTCCACTTCATCTGCGTCGGCACCCCGCAGCGCGCCGACGGGATGGGCGCCGACCTGTCGTACGTCGAGGCGTCGGTCACCAGCCTGGCCCAGCACCTGACCCGCAAGGCGTTGATCGTCGGCAAGTCCACCGTCCCGGTCGGCACCGCCGAGTGGGTGGAGCAACTGGTCGGCAAGCACACCCCGGCCGATCTCGGCGTCGAGGTGGCGTGGAGCCCCGAGTTCCTCCAGGAGGGCTTCGCCGTCGACGACGTACTGCGACCGAACCGGATCGTGGTCGGCGTCAAGAGCGAGTGGGCCAACGGCATGCTGTACGCCGCGCACAAGGGCCTGTTCGACCTGGCCGCCACCGAGGACCGCGAGGTACCCATGGTGGTCACCGACTTCGCCACCGCCGAGCTGGTCAAGGTCGCCGCGAACGCCTTCCTGGCCACCAAGATCTCCTTCATCAATGCGATGGCCGAGGTCTGCGAGGCCGCTGGCGGCGACGTCACCCAACTGGCCCGCGCCATCGGGTACGACCCCCGGATCGGCAACCGCTTCCTCCAGGCCGGGCTCGGCTTCGGTGGCGCCTGCCTGCCCAAGGACATCCGCGCCTTCCAGGCCCGCGCCCAGGAACTCGGCGCCGGGGAGGCGTTGCGCTTCCTGCACGAGGTCGACCTGATCAACCTGCGGCGGCGTACCCGGGTGCTCCACCTCGCCGCCGAACTGCTCGGCCGCCGGTCCGGGCCGGCCGGCCCGGACCTGTCCGGCACCCGCATCGCGGTGCTCGGCGCGACCTTCAAACCCAACACCGACGACGTACGCGACGCGCCCGCCCTCGCCGTCGCCGCGCTGCTGCACAAGGCCGGCGCCGACGTGCACGTCTACGACCCGCAGGGCATGGAGAATGCGCGCCGGGCGGTACCGGAGCTGACCTACGAACCCGGCATCAACGAAGCGGTCACCGACGCCGACCTGGTCTGCGTGCTCACCGAGTGGGCGGACTTCCGCAACGCTGACCCGAGCGTCCTCGGCGACCTGGTCGCCGGGCGTCGGGTGATCGACGCCCGCAACTGCCTCGAAGGGGCACTGTGGACGCAGGCGGGCTGGGAGTACCGGGGGTTGGGGCGGCCTTGATCGCGCCGTTGTGGAGGTTTTCCGGGGAAGCCCACCCGCTCCGGGCGGTCAGGCTTGATCCCGCTGGCGTGGGGGTTTTCCGGGGGGAAGCCCACCCGCTCCGGGCGGTCAGGCTTGATCCCTGCACGGGCGGGCTTCCCCCCGGAAAACCTGACTTGCGCGGCCACCGATCGGCGCTGACTTCTTTGGCGGCTGATCCGCGTTGTTCTGTCCTGCCTCCTGGGGGTGGCTGACCCGCCGACAACGGTCGAAATCCGGGCTTGCCTTGGGGCATGCTGCGACAGTGGGATTCCACAGTGCGGGTGGAGGGGTGTCGTGGCGACCTTTCAGTGCTCCTCGTGCGACCGGGAGATCAAGCCTGCGGTCCGCTGCCCGCGCTGCGGTGCGCACCAGCCACAGTGGGCCGATCACCTGGCGGAGATCGAGCGGTCCATCGCGGAGATGAAGGCCCGCGAGGCCGCCATCGCCAGCGAGCAACGCCAACTCGCCGCCAAGATGCAGGCCGCGATCTTCCAGCGTGACATCCTCTCGCACGCCGGCAGCAGCGGAGAGGAACGACTCAAACAGGCCACCCGCCCCCGCCGCGTCATGCGGCGACGACCACCACGCCGGCCGGCGTCCGACGCGGCGGCCTCGCCACCCCGGGTGCCCCGGCAGGAAACAGTGGAGGATCCGCCGCCACCACCGGTCGACCCCGTCTGGTTGGCGGCCGACAACCCCGAGCATCCGCCGGAGGCGTCCTCCCGGGAGGTCCAGAACATCCCCCTCGGCCTCGGCGCGCTGCTGCTCGGCGTGGCCGCGGTGGTCTTCGCCGTGGTCGCGACCAGCTCGATGGACGCGCTGGCCCGCCTCGGCATCCTCCTGCTCGCGACCGTGCTCATGCTGCTCGCCCCGCCGGTCCTCGCCCGGCGGGGGCTGACCTCCACCGCCGAGACCATCGCCGCGGTGGGCCTGCTGCTGATGCCGCTCGCCGGGTACGCGCTGTGGGCAGTGGACCGAACCGGCGGCAACCCTTTTGTCTCCGGTCCGATCTTCGCCGGGGTGGTCTTCGCGGTCACCGCCGCCGTCTCCGTCGGATACGCCGGCTGGACCCGGCTGCGCGCCCCGCGGTTCGCCGCCGTGCTGGCCGCCCAACCGGTGCTGCCACTGCTGGCGTACGACCGGGTCAGCGGCCCGGCGGGCTGGGCGCTGGTGCTGACCGTGGTGGCCCTCCTCGACCTCTGGCTGGCCCGCTCCCCGGTCACCGTGGAGCGACCGCTCGCCGAGGAGCCGACCCCGGCCCCGCCCAGCCGGACGCGCCCGCCCCGCCAGCGACAGACCGAGGGACGGCCCGAGGCATCGCCGGAGGAGTCCGGCGAGGTGCTCGAACCCACCGTCGGCACCCCGGCGACCGCAGCGACGCGTCCGGTGCCCGGGCTGCGGGAGCTGACCTGGGCGCTGCACGGGATCGCCGTGGTCCTCGCCCTCGGGTACGCGGTGACCGCGCTGTTGCAGACCACCACCGTGGCCGGTGCGACCAGCGCCGGTCTGGTGCTGCTGCTGGCCGCCGCCGTCTGTCTCGCCGGCACGCTGGCGCTGCGTTGGCCACCCCTGCCCGACATCGGCGCCGGCGTGCTCACCCTCGCCGTCATCGGCGCCCTGGGCCGGATCGCCTCGGTGGCGCTGCCCGGCCGCTCGCTGCTGCTGATCGCGGCCGTCATCACGGTCACCGGCCTGGCGGTACGCGCGGTACCGGAGTCGGCCCGACGCGGACCGCAGTTGGCCGCCGCGGTGGCGCTGACGGTCAGCGGAGCGGTGGTCGCCGGAAGCGCCCTACGCGCCGGGCTCGCCCCGATCCAGGCCGCCCTGCCGGTCTGGAACGCCGACCTCGACCGGTACCCGGCCCAACTGGCCGCCGCGGTGGGACCGGCCGCCTGGCAGCTCGCCACCAGCGCCTTCCTGCTGACCGTGGCCGCGGTGCTGGCCCTGCCGCCGGAGATCCGTCGCGAGTTCGCGGTGACCGGCGCCGCCCTGACCGCCCTCGCCGCACCTGCCTCGTTCGCCCTGTCCTGGGCGGTGGCGCCATGGCCGATGGTGCTGACCGCGATCGGGATCGGAGTGACCGGCCTGTCCGCCCGTACACTCCGAGCGGCACTGGCGCACGCGGTGGTCGCCGCCGGCATCGGACTGGCCGGTGCCGGTGCCGCCCTGGCCCGGCCGGCGCTGACCGCCGCCGTGCTGTGCGCCCTCGTCGTGGCCGGTGCCCTGATCGCCGCCGCCCCCCGCATCCGGCTCGCCCCGGCCGCCGCGGACACCGTCTCGGCCTGGGCCGCGGGCGGCGCGGCATTCGCGCTGCCCGGGGCGGTGGCCGCGTTCGTCGCCGCCATCCTGCCGGCCGGCCCCACGCTGACCCCGGCGAGCCTGCGCGAGGCGACTGTGCCGGTGCTGGCCGCGAGCTTCCTCGCCGTCTGCGTCACACTCGGCTACGCCGCCGTCGTCCAGGTGTCCCAGCGGCACATTCCGATACCTCTGTCGGTGGGCACCGGCCTCGGCGCGCTGGTGGTCGCCGCCGCCGGGTTCGGCGCACCGGGTGCCACCGTGGCCGACGCATGGGTCGCCGCGCTGTTGCTGGTCTCCGCCGTACTCCTCTTCCTCGCCCCCTCGATCGACGCCGGCCGACGCGCCGACCTGGCCCTCGACGGCTCCGACCTGGCGGCCGCCGCGGTAACCGCCGCCCTGGTCGCCACGCTGCTGCGGATCGGCACGGTGCTCGCGCCGGGCGGGCAACTCGCCGTCGCCGCCGCGCTGGTCCTGGTGGTCGCGGTGGCCGCCCGGGCGATGCCCGAACAGTGGCGGAGAGGGCCGGTGCTCGGCCTGGTGGTCGGCGGCGTGCTGATCGGGCTGCTGGCCGGCTGGATGGCCCTGCGCGGTGGGGTCGGCGTGCTGGCCACCCCCGGCCCGATCTGGCACGGTGACCTCGGCGGCTGGCCGGCCGCGCCGACCGGCGGCACGACCTGGCAGGGCCCGATCGCCCTGCTCCTGCTCGCGCTGGCCGCCGGGATCCTGCTGCCGTCGCCCTGGCGCTATGACGTGTCCGGTGCCGCGGTCGTGCTGGCCGCCATCGGCGCGGCGGCCGCCTTCGACCTGTCGTGGTGGTCGCCGGTCCTGATCGGCGGCATGGTCGCCGCCGTTTTCGGGATGGCCGCCGTCGCCTCCCTCGACCCCCGGGCCGCGCTGTCCCGGATCACGGTCGCCGGGGTGCTCGCGTTGCACGCGGCCGGCGCCGGCCTGGTACGCCCCTGGACCACCGCGCTGGCTCTGGCCAGCATCGTGCTGATCGGTGCGGTGGTGGCGGCGCTGGCCCGCGTCACGGCCGAACCCCTCGTGGACGACATCCAGGTGGAGGGGATGCCGCCACACCTGGCACAGATCGGCGGCGCGGGCACCGGGGCCGCCCTGCTGGCGCTGCCGGGCGCCATCGCCGCGGTGGCCGCCGAGTTCGGCCACGCGCCTCAGGTGATGCTGACCGCCGGCCTGGCCGCGTCCAGCCTCGGTCTGGCCGCGGTGGCCGCGTTCCGCCGGCAGGTTCCGCAGTACCTGCCGTGGGCGAGTGCCGGTGTGGTCGGCGGTGCGACGGTGACCGCACTGGCCGCCGTACCCAGCCATCTGCCGATCGGCGTGTACGCCGCCGCCGCGGCCCTGCTCGGGGTGCTCGCCGAACTGGTCCGGGGCGCGACCGAACCACCGGCCGGCGCGGCACAGCCGCTCCGCCGCTGGACCGTGCTGCTGGACGAAACGCTGCGGCGGCTGCCCGATGACGGCACCCGGCGTCGGTGGCGGGTGAGCCCGGCCGCGGGAGCGCTGGTCGCAGCCGCCCTACCGACTGTGCTGGCGCTGGTCTCCGTCGCACCGGCGTTGCTGGCCGCGCTGGTCGACCCGCACCGTACGCTCAGCCGGATCTGGCAGGGGCCACCGCCGGAACTGCTTACCCCGCCGCCGGCCGCGGTCAACCCGGCACATGTGCTCACCGCGCTGCTGCTCACCGTGACGGCGGCCCTGGCGGCAACCGGGTTCAGCGGGGGTCGGCGTACCCGGGCGGTACCGGTGGTCCTGCCCGGCACCGCGATCACCCTGTTGATCGCTCCGATCGCGCTCGGCGGTGGTTGGCCGGCGAGCACCCTCGCGGCGCTGGCGGTGTTCGTCATCTCGATGCTGGGGCTGGCGCTGACGCCACCCCCGCCCATCGAGGAACCGGCCCGCTCGTTGCGGCTGGCCCGGGTACTGGTCTTCGTGATCGGCCTCGCCGCCGGTGGGGCCGGCCTGGCCGGCAGCCTCGCCACCCGGGAGCTGACCCTGCTCACCCTCGGCGGCGCAGTCGGCGTCGGCCTGGTCGCGGCGCTGTTCGGCGTCACCTCCCGAGCACGCATCCTCGGCTGGCTGTTCGCCTCCCTGATGGCACAACTCTTCGTTCTCACCGCAGGCCTGGTGGCCGGGCTCGCCGCGGTCTGGTCCGCGTTCGGGGTGCTCGCGGTGGGCGCGGCGTTGCAGGTCTTCGCCGCCACGCTGCCTTGGCTGCGCCGCCCGGAGGCGCGACGCGAGGCGGCGACGGTGGAATGGAGCGGGTACGCCGCCGCGCTGATCGCGCTGGCGCTGGCCTTCGACTCGCCGCGGCACATCGCCGCCCTGCTGGCCGCCTGGGGGGCGGTTCTCGGGCTCGCGGCGACCCGGCCCGGTCGCCGGCCGGCGGAGCGCCGGATCCTGTTCTGGGCGGTGGTGGGCTGCGAGGTAACCGCCTGGTGGATCCTGATGCGGGTCGCCCACGTGGCGCTGCCCGAGGCGTACACGCTGCCCTTCGCCGCGCTCGCTCTGTTGGTCGGCGTCCTCGAACTGCGCCAGCGGGCGGACCTGAGCAGTTGGGTGGCGTACGGGCCGGCGTTGGTGGCCGCCTTCGTGCCCACCCTGGCCATCGTGCTGGCCACCGATTCGAGCACGCTGCGACAGGTGTTGCTGCTGCTCGGCGCAGTCGCCGTACTGGTCTTCGGATCGATGAGTCAGCAGCAGGCGCCGGTGATCGTCGGCGCGGTGGTCACCGCCATCGCGGCGGTGCACGCGTTGTTCAGCCTCGGACCGTGGCTGGCGTTGATCCCGGTCGGTTTCCTGCTGCTGATCCTCGGTGCCAGCAACGAACGCCGCCGCCGCGCCCAGGAACGCCTCCAGACCGCCCTGCGCGGCATGCGCTGACGGCAACCCGGCAGGCACTGATACGCCTGTCGTACGGATTGTCCGGTATATCCGGCCATCTACGGAGTGGATAAAACCCGCTTGCCGTCTAGACGGTATGCCCGTT
>NZ_BOPC01000115.1 GCF_016863555.1 Micromonospora qiuiae
GGGCCGGGTCCGACCAGGTCGGACCCGGCCCGCCGCACGAGCGCGACGCCGGTGACGGCGTCGATCAGCGACGCGGTCAGAAGCCGCGGGCGAGCCGGTAGTACGCCTGGTTCCAGCGGAGCTCGTCGGCGAAGCGGCGGGGGTTCGTGTCGGCGTCGATGACGACGAGCTCGGTGCGGGCCATTTCGGCGAGGTCGTGCAGCTCCTCCACGCCCACCGCCCGCGACAGCACGGTGTGGTGCGGGGCGCCCGCGGTGATCCACGCCTCGGCCGAGCCGGCCAGGTGCGGGCGGGGACGCCACACGGCCCGAGCCACCGGAAGCCGGGGCAGCGGCTGCGGCGGCGCCACCACGTCGACCTCGTTGGCGACCAGCCGGAACCGCTCGCCCATGTCCGCCAGGCCGAGCACCACCGCCGGGCCGGGGTCGGCGTCGAAGACCAGCCGGACCGGGTCCTCCCGGCCGCCGATGCTCAACGGGTGGATCTCCACGTTCGGTACGTCCGCAGCGATCGTCGGACACACCTCGAGCATGTGGGCGCCGAGGATCAACTCCGCGCCCGGAGTCAGGTCGTAGGTGTAGTCCTCCATGAACGAGGTACCGCCCTCGGCACCGACCGACATCGCCTTGAGCGTGTGCACCAGCACGGAGGTCTTCCAGTCCCCCTCCCCGCCGAAGCCGTACCCGTCGGCCATCAACCGCTGCACGGCGATGCCGGGCAGTTGCCGCAGCCCGCCGAGGTCCTCGAAGTTGGTGGTGAAGGCCCGGAAACCGCCGGCGTCCAGGAACGCACGCAGGCCGAGTTCCTGCCGGGCCGCGTACCGCAACGAATCGTGCCGCTCGCCACCGGGGCGCAGCTCGGCGGCGACGCGGAAGGTGTCGTCGTACTCCTTGACCAGGTCGTCGATCTGCGCGTCGGTGACCTCATCGACCACCCGGACCAGGTCGTTGACCCCATAGGTGTTGACCGAGACCCCGAAGCGCAGCTCCGCCTCGACCTTGTCCCCCTCGGTCACCGCGACGTCGCGCATGTTGTCGCCGAAGCGCGCCAGGCGCAGCGAACGCATCGCCGACCAGCCGATCGCCGCTCGGGTCCAGGCGCCGACGCGGGAGGCGACGCGCGGATCGGTGACGTGCCCGGCGACCGTCTTGCGGGCCACCCCGAGCCGGGTCTGGATGAACCCGAACTCCCGGTCGCCGTGGGCGGCCTGGTTCAGGTTCATGAAGTCCATGTCGATCTCGTCCCACGGCAGCAGGACGTTGGCCTGGGTGTGCAGGTGCAGCAGCGGAGTCTGCAGCGCGTCCAGGCCGGAGATCCACATCTTCGCCGGCGAGAAGGTGTGCATCCAGGCGATGACCCCGATCGCACCCTGCACGGCGGCATCCCGGCATACCTGCAGGATGTCGGCGCTGGTCGTCAGGACCGGCTTCCAGACCACCCGGGCGGGGATGTGCGGCGATTCGTCGAGCAGGGCGGCGATCTGACGGGACTGCTCGGCAACCTGCCGAAGAGTGTCCTCGCCGTACATCGCCTGGCTTCCGGTGAGAAACCAGACCTCGGGTTCAGGGTGTGTTGCCATGGGAGTTGCCTTCCGCGAGAGGGGCGGTCACTTGTAGCGGATGCCGATGAGACGCTGGAACAGGATGAATGCGAAGAGTAAACCTCCGATCACAATTTTGGTCCACCACGAGTTCAGGCTGCCGTCAAAAGTGATCAATGTCTGGATCACACCGAGCACCAGCACACCCAGCACCGTGCCGAAGATGTAGCCGGAGCCTCCGGTGAGGACGGTTCCTCCGATCACCACCGCCGCGATCACGTCGAGTTCCATCCCGACCGCGATCAGCGGCGCCCCGGAGAGCGTGTAGAAGGAGAGCAGGATCCCGCCGATCGCCGAGCACAGCCCGCTGATGGTGTAGACGGCGATCCGGGTACGCGCCACCGGCAGGCCCATCAGCAACGCCGACTGCGGGTTGCCGCCGATCGCGTAGACGTTGCGGCCGAGCCGGGTGTACGACAACACGTACGCGGCGACGAGGACCACCGCGAAGGCGATGAGCACGCTGATCGAGACGAAGTTGCCCCGCGGATCGCCGATCCGGTACTGCGACATCGTGGTCCAGAAGCCGTCGGTGATCGGGATCGAGGCGTCGCTGATGAACGTGCACATGCCGCGCGCGAAGAACATTCCGGCGAGGGTCACGATGAACGGCTGGAGATCGAAGAAGTGGATCGCGCAACCCATCAGGAAGCCGAGCGTCGGCCCGATCAGCAGCGCGATCACCAGCACCACCAGCGCCGGCAGGCCCGACTGGAGCAGCCACGCCGAGACCATCGCGGTCATCGCGACCACCGAGCCGACCGACAGGTCGATGCCGCCGGTGAGGATCACGAAGGTCATCCCGACCGCGACCACCAGTAGGAAACCGTTATCGATGAAGACGTTGAAGATGACCTGGATGTTGGAGAAGGCCCGGTACTGGGACACACCGATGCCGTACATGACCAGCAGCAGGGCGAGGGTGACCAGTACCGGAACGTGCCGCCGGGGCAGCCGGGCCCAGCTCGGACCGGTGGTCAGCGAGGTCGTGGTCACGCCGGCACCTCCTGCTTCTGCTGCTGGGGCGACGGGGTCGCCGGGGGTGGGGTGCCGCGTCCGCGACGACGGAACTTCGCGCGGAAGGCCGGTGCCTGGATGAGGCAGACGGCGATGACGACCACCGCCTTGAACAGCAGCGCCGTCTGTGGGGAGATGTTCATGGCGTACACCGTCGTAGTGAGGGTCTGGATGATCAGCGCACCGAGGATGCTGCCGCTGAGGTAGAACCGGCCGCCGGCCAGGGACGTGCCACCGATGACGACCGCGAGGATCGCGTCGAGCTCCACCCAGAGGCCGGTGTTGTTGCCGTCGGCGCTGGAGACGTTGGCGGTCATCATGAAGCCGGCGACAGCGGCGCACGCGGCGCTGACGACGTAGACGAGGAAGACGATCCGCGCCGACCGGATGCCGGCCAGACGGCTGGCCTCACGGTTCCCGCCCACCGACTCGACGATCATGCCGAGGGCGGTACGGCGGGTGAGCGCCGCGACGAGCAGGGCCGCGCCCAGCGCGATGAAGATCGCAAGGGGCAGGGTCAGGAAGTGACCCAGACCGATGGCGCGGAACGGGCCGGAGTTGATGGTGATGATCTGACCTTCGGCGACCAACTGGGCGAGGCCCCGGCCGGCCACCATGAGGATGAGCGTGGCGATGATCGGCTGGATGCCGATCACGGACACCAGGACGCCGTTCCACGCGCCGAGCACGAGCGCCACACCGAGCGCCATGGCGAGCGCGGTGAACACGGTGACCAGATTGTTCTGATCCGGCGCCTGACTGATGTAGAGGCAGGCGATGGCGCCACTGATGGCGCAGGTCGAACCGACCGACAGGTCGATGCCGCCGGTGGAGATGACCAGGGTCATGCCCAGCGCGACCAGGATCAGAGGTGCGCTCAACCGGAGGATGTCGATCGGTGTGCCGTACAGGTGGCCGTTGTTGACCTCGATGCTCAGGAAGCCGGGCCGGTAGATGGTGTTGGCCAATAACATGACCACGAGCACGGCGACCGGCCAGAAGAGCCGGTGACCGAGGATGGTTCGGTAGCGGTCCTTGGCGTTGTTCACTTGTCCGCCTCCTCCCGCTGGGAACCGCTGGCGATAGTCTGCATGACCCGGTCGGCGTTGACCGTGTCATCGTTGTTGAGCTGCGCCACCATCTCCCGGTCGCGCATCACCGCGACCTTGTGGCTCAGCCGCAGCACCTCCTCCAACTCGGCGGAGATGAACAGCACGGCCATGCCGCCGTCGGAGAGCTGCACCACGAGCTTCTGGATCTCGGCCTTGGCCCCGACGTCGATGCCGCGGGTCGGTTCGTCGAGAATGAGCAGGCGGGGCTCGGTGATCAGCCAGCGGGCCAGCAGGACCTTCTGCTGGTTGCCGCCGGAGAGGTTGCGCACCGGCACGTCGGGATTGGCGGGCCGGATACTCAGCGCCTTGATGTACTGCTCGACCAGTTCGTCCTGGCGGCGACGCGGGATCGGGCGCAGCCAACCGCGCGAGGCCTGCATCGCCAGGATCATGTTCTCCCGGACGGTCAGGTCGGGGATGATCCCCTCCGCGCGGCGGTTCTCCGAACAGAACCCGATGCCGCGCTCGATGGCTTGCACCGGGTTACGCAGGCCGCCCGGTTTGCCGCTCACCGCGACCTCACCCCGGTCGGCCCGGTCGGCTCCGAAGAACAGCCGCGCCACCTCGGTGCGACCGGAGCCGAGCAGGCCGGCCAGGCCGACCACCTCACCGGCGTGGATGGTCAGGCTGAACGGGGCGACCGCACCCTTGCGGCCCAGCTGCGAGACCTCCATGAACGGGGTCCCGCCCTCCAGTGCCGCCAGATCCCGCCGGGAGTGCTCCTCGATTCCTTCGAGGACGTCGAGCTCCTTGCCGATCATCTTCTCCACCAGGGCGAGCTGCGGCAGCTCGGCGGTCGGGTACTCGCCGACCAGGGTGCCGTTGCGCAGCACGGTGATCCGGTCGGCCATGCCGTAGACCTGGTCGAGGAAGTGGGTCACGAAGAGGATGGCGATTCCCTCGTCGCGCAGCTGGCGCATGATCCGGAAGAGCTGCTCCACCTCGCCGGCGTCCAGGCTGGAGGTCGGCTCGTCGAGGATCAGCACCCGGGCCTGCACGTCGATCGCGCGGGCGATGGCGACCATCTGCTGCACCGCCAGCGAGTAGCTCGCCACCGGCGCGGTGACGTCGATGTCGAGGTCCAGCCGGGCCAGCAACTGCCGGGCACGTCGCCGGACCTCGCCCCAGCGTACGGCGCCGAAGCGGCGGGGCTCCCGACCGATGAAGATGTTCTCCGCCACCGAAAGGTTCGGGCAGAGGTTCACCTCCTGGTAAACCGTGCTGACCCCGGCGGCGGATGCCTGCATCGGCCCGTTGAAGGCCACCTGCTCCTCGCCGAGCGTGATGGTGCCTTCGTCGATACCGTAGACGCCGGTCAACACCTTGATCAGGGTCGACTTGCCGGCGCCGTTCTCGCCCATGAGGGCGTGCACCTCGCCGGGAAAGAGCCGGAAATCGACGTTGTGGAGTGCGCGCACCCCGGGAAAGGACTTGCTGATCCCGGTCATCGTCAGGACCGGACGACTATCCGTCATCCCATCAGGCCTTCTTCTGGGTTTTATCGATACGGATGGGCCACGGCGTTCCCGTCGCGTCCGCCCGGTCGACCCGTGGGTCGACCGGGCGGACGTGGTACAGGTTGTCGGGCCAGGCGCCCAGTCCGTCGGGAGGTGGGCGGCGCGGTGGGGTCGCCACGGTCAGCGCGGCGACCCCGGGCGTCGATCAGTACTTGCGGTTGGGCAAGGCTTCCTTGGCCTGCTCCTGCGTGAAGGTGGTCTCGTCGACCTCGATCCGCGGCGCCACTTCCTCGCCGGCGTGCACCTTCTTGGCCAGGTCCATCAGCTGTGGCCCGAGCAGCGGGCTGCACTCCGCGATGAAGTTGAACTTGCCGTCGGCCAGGGCCTGCATGCCGTCCTTGACCGCGTCGATGGTGATGATGATGATGTCCTTGCCGGGCTCCTTGCCCGCTGCGGTGATCGCCTCAAGAGCACCGAGGCCCATGTCGTCGTTGTGCGCGAACAGCACGTCGATCTTCGGGTGGGCCTTCAGGAACTGCTCCATGACCTGCTTGCCCCCGGCACGGGTGAAGTCACCCGACTGGGAAGCGATGATCTTCAGCTTGGGGTCGGCCGCGATCGCCTCGGCGAAGCCCTGCTTGCGGTCGTTGGCCGGGGCCGAACCGGTGGTGCCCTGCAACTCGACGATGTTCACGTCGCCGGTCGCGTCCTTCATCTCCTCGATCAGCCACTCCCCCGACAGCCGGCCTTCCTTGACGAAGTCCGAGCCGAGGAAGGTCTTGTAGAGCGACTTGTCGGCCGAGTCCACGGCGCGGTCGGTCAGGATCACCGGGATGCCGGCGTCCTTGGCCTCCTTGAGCACGGTGTCCCAACCGGACTCCACCACGGGCGAGAAGGCGATCACGTCGACCTTCTGCTGGATGTAGTTGCGGATGGCCTTGATCTGGTTCTCCTGCTTCTGCTGGGCGTCGTCGAACTTCAGCTCGATGCCCGCCTCGGCAGCCGCCTCCTTGATGGAGTTGGTGTTGGCCGTCCGCCAGCCGCTCTCCGCGCCGACCTGGGAGAAGCCCATGACGATCTTGTCGTTGCCGCCCTCACCGCCGCCTCCGGTGTCGCTGTTGCCGCAGGCGGCCACGCTACCGGCAAGCAGTACGGCGGCAAGAGCCGCGACGGCGCGCCGAGGCGCGAGGGACATTCGCATGTTTCTCATCGATACTCCTCGGATGGGGTTACGGGTGACCACCGCCCACGAGATGCCCGGGCGGCGGTTGCTGATGGTGCAAATCTTGTGCGGGGGAAATACGGGTTCGAATCGCGGGTCGCCAGTGGCCCGTGATCCGGCTAGGAGCTCGGCGCAGGCGAGGGGCGCTGGCCGTAGACGTTCTGGTAGCGGTCGTACAGGGCGTCGATGTCGGCCTGCGCGATCGGTATCGGTTGCCCGAGCGCCCGCGCCAGGTGCGCGGTCCGGGCGACGTCCTCACACATCACCGCGGCCTTGACCGCGGCCCGGGCGGTCGGCCCGATGGTGAAGACGCCGTGGTTACGCATCAGCACCGCCGGCGAACGGTGCCCGGTGAGGGTGCTGACGATCCCCTTGCCGATGTCGTCGCCGCCGATCAGCGCGAACGGGCCCACCGGGATCTCCCCGCCGAACTCGTCCGCCTGAGCGGTCAGGTAGCAGGGAATCGACTCGCCGCGGGCCGCCCAGGCGGTCGCGTACGTGCTGTGGGTGTGGACCACCCCGCCGACCTCGGGCATGGCGCGGTAGACGTAGGCGTGCGCTGCGGTGTCGCTCGACGGTGACAGGTCACCCTCGACCGGTACACCGTCGAGGTCGCAGAGCACCATGTTGTCCGCCGAGAGGTCGTCGTAGTCGACGCCGCTCGGCTTGATCACCATCAGATCGCGGCCGGGCACCCGCGCGGAGACGTTCCCGGCCGTCCACGCCACCAGTCCGTAGCGGGTCAACTCGCCGTGCAGGCGGGCGACGATTTCCCGCAATTCACGCTCGGTCATACGACCACCTCCAGCGCGGTCTCGTGTTGCGACGCGGCCGATTCGACGGCCGCGTTCCGGATCGCCCGCAGGCGCAGCATCACGTCGTTGCCGCCACGACCGAAGTGGTCGTGCAGCGTCCGGTACTCGGCGTAGAGGGCGTCGTACGCGCGTGCCCGGTCCGGGTCCGGCCGGTAGACGGCCTCGTCCACCCGGCCCATCGCCTGCGACGCCTCGTGGATCGAGGGATAGGCTCCGGCGGCCACCGCAGCGTGGATGGCCGAGCCGAGCGCGGGCCCCTGAGCGGAACCGATGATGCCGAGTGGCCGGTTGGTGACGTCGGCGTAGATCTGCATGAGCAGCTCGTTCGACGTGAGGCCCCCGGCGACCACCAGGTCGTCGACGTTCACCCCCGCCTCGACGAACGCTTCGATGATCATGCGGGTGCCGTACGCCGTCGCTTCCAGCAGGGCCCGGTAGATGTCCTCCGGCCGGGTGGCCAGCGTGAGCCCGACGATCATTCCGCTGAGGTCGTGGTTGACCAGCAGCGACCGGTTGCCGTTCCACCAGTCGAGGGCGACCAGCCCGTGGGCGCCGACCGGCTGGGCGGCGGCCAACTCGGTGAGCCGCTGGTGCGAGGCCACCTCCGCCGGAGCGGCGTGCTTGACGAACCAGCCGAAGATGTCGCCGACGCCGCTCTGCCCGGCCTCGTATCCCCAGGCTCCGGCGCTGATGCCACCGTCGACGACGCCGCACATCCCGGCCACCTCGGCGGGGTGCGCGCCGTTGACCACGTGACAGGTGGAGGTTCCCATGATCGCCACCAGCCGACCCGGCGCGAGTGCCTGCGCGGAGGCGGCCGTGACGTGGGCGTCGACGTTGCCGACCGCCACCGCGATCCCCTCCGGCAGACCGGTCCACGCGGCGGCCTGCGCGGTCAGCTCGCCGGCCTTGCCCGCCAGCGGCATCAACGGACCGTCCAGCTTGGCCACGAAGTCGCCGAAGTCGGGGTTCAGCGCGGTCAGGTAGTCCGTCGACGGGTAGGCGCCGTCCTGGAAGATGCCCTTGTAGCCGGCCGTGCAGACGTTGCGGGTCTCGACGCCGCACAACTGCCACACGATCCAGTCGGCGGCCTCGATGAAGCGCTCGGCCCGCCGGTACACCTCCGGGTCCTCCTCCAGGAGTTGCAGGCCCTTGGCGAACTGCCACTCGGCGGAGATCTTGCCGCCGTACCGCCCGATCCACGGCTCGCCGCGTTCGTGGGCCAACGCGTTGATCCGATCGGCGTGCGGCTGCGCCGCGTGATGCTTCCAGAGCTTCACCCAGGAGTGCGGGCGCTGACGCAGCTCCGGCACCTCGCACAGTGGAGTGCCGTCGGCGAGCGTCGGCAGCACCGTGCAGGCGGTGAAGTCGATACCGATGCCGATGACGTGGCTGGGATCCACCCCGGCTGCGGCCACCGCCGCCGGCACCGCCCGCCGCAGCACCTCGCGGTAGTCCTCGGGATCCTGCAGAGCCCAGTCGGGTGGCAGGGGCGTGCCGCCATCCGGCAGGGCGGAACTGATAACCGCATTGCCGTACTCGTGCACCGCGGTTCCCAGCTCGGCACCGTCTCGGATCCGGACCACCAGGGCCCGTCCGGACAGTGTCCCGTAGTCCACCCCGACGACGTACCGGTCGCCCGCTTCGTCCACACCGCTCATCTTCACCTCCGGCCGATGACGGACCTCATTGTTAGCGCTCACATCCCGCGCCGTCAAGACACTCGCGGGCAACAGCTCCGTAACGGAGTGCAGCCCGTAGCCCCGTCGCGCCGGCGATCGACCGCCCCTTACCGCCGCCGCACGGTCGACGCGGCCGGAATCGTAGTCGGATTCCGTACCCACGGGGTACCTGCGCCGTACGCTCCCCCGTCCCGGCCCAGCGAAGGCCCCAGACCACGCCGTGGCCGGGCAGCCGCCGCACACCTCGCCGCCCCGCCGACGAGCAGCGATTCTTCTCCCCGGACACGCCGGCTTCCGGCTCCGGCGACAGGGGCTGCACCGGGCGGCGACCCGACGCGGTCGGCCCGGGTGAAGCCGACCGATGGATGACCGGAGGTGCCGGAAAACGTCCTGTCTGGACCTCCGGTCCGGACGCGGGCCACCGCCACCCGGACACGAACGCCAGGGCCGTTCGCGGAAAGGGCCAGCGGACGCCGAAGCTGCCGCCGGGGCAGCACCTCGACCGCCCGGAGCCGGCTCGTATTAGCGTTAACAATCGTCGATCCGCAGGCGCCGGTCCGAGCAACCCGGCCGATGCCGCAACGAACGGGTCCGATCCGATGATTCGCAATCACCCGAGCCGATTGACATGCGGGTTCGGCATGGGGCGGTGACTTTGTGACGTCCGCCGATGCCGTTGGCGCGATTTATAGCGACGGTCGACGATTTACAGGATTGGATGTCAGCGATAACATCCTTGCCATCGACGCGTTCGGCGCCGGGGTGAACCGCCACGTCGTCAGGCCCAGGCCGACGCGACGACAGTGACGGCCGACGCGATCCGCGGGCGGACCGCCGGCGGCAGGCGTCCCCGCCACGGTCCGGTTGCTCCGTTCACCGAGGGGCGAACAGCGAGCAGCCACACCCACTCTGACGGCGCCTGGACTCACCCCCGACAGCTCGACGACCGGCATCTGTCTGCCCCGTGACCCCGAGGAGGTTCGAATGCGCGCACGACCACGATGGTTGGCCGCCCTGAGCGTTCTGGTACTGGCACTCACCGCGTTCGTCTTCGATGGAGCCCACTCGATGAAGCCCGCTCAGGCCCTCAACAACGGCGTGGCCCGCACCCCGCCGATGGGATGGAACACCTGGAACACCTTCGGCTGCAACATCAACGAGACACTCATCCGACAGATGGCCGACACCATCGTCAGCACCGGCATGCGCGACCTCGGCTACAAGTACGTCGTCGTTGACGACTGCTGGTTCGATCCCAACCGCGACGCGCAGGGTAACCTACAGGCCCACCCGGGCCGTTTCCCGAGCGGAATGAAGGCCCTCGGCGACTACCTGCACGCCCGCGGCCTGCTCTTCGGCATCTACCAGGTGCCCCGGGACAAGACCTGCGCCCAGTACTTCGGCTCGTGGCCCGGCGCCACCGGCAGCCTGGGGCACGAATACCAGGACGCCCGGCAGTTCGCCGCCTGGGGAGTCGACTTCCTCAAGTACGACTGGTGCTCGCCCTGGGGCAGCATCAACGACCAGATCGCCGGGTTCTCCCTGATGCGCGACGCCCTGGCGGCCACCGGCCGACCCATCGTCTACAGCATCAACCCGAACAGCATCCACGAGAAGACCGGCCCTCAGCGCAACTGGGGCGACATCGCCAACATGTGGCGGACCACCGAGGACATCACCAACGCGTGGAACACCGGCCAGACCAACGGCTACCCGATGGGCATCCAGAACATCGTGAACGTCAACGTGCCGTTGGCCTCGTACGCCTCGCCGGGGTCGTTCAACGACCCGGACATGCTCGTGGTCGGCAACGGCGGAATGACCGACACCGAGATGCGCAGCCACTTCGCCCTCTGGGCCATCATGGCTGCGCCGCTGATGGCGGGTAACGACATCCGCAACGCCAACGCCGCGACCATGAACATCCTGCGCAACCAGAATCTCATCGCGATCAACCAGGACCCGCTGGCGCTACAGGCCGTGCAGGTGTCCAACGACGGCACCCGCCGGGTGCTGGCCAAGCGGCTGGCCAACGGCGACGTGGCCGTGGCCCTGCTCAACCAGGGCAGCTCCACCACCACCGTGTCCACCACGGCGGCGGCGATCGGCAAGTCCGGCAATTCGTTCACGCTCCGCGACGCCTGGACCGACGGCACCTCGACCACCAGCGGCACGATCTCCGCCAGCGTGCCGGCGCACGGCACGGTGGTGTACCGGGTCAGCGGTGGCGAGACCAGCACCCCGCCGCCGCCGTCAACCACCTTCCGGCTGCGCAGCGAGTCGTCCGGCCGATGCCTCGACGTCAACAACAGCGGCACCGCCAACGGCACCGCGACACTGATCTGGGACTGCCACAACAACAGCAACCAGAGATTCACCCAGAGCGGCCAGGCCCTCCAGGTGCTCGGTAAGTGCCTCGACATCTCGACGAACGCCACCGCCGGCACCCCGGTGCAGATCTGGGACTGCAACGGCGGCACCAACCAGCAGTGGACCTTCAACGGCAACGGCACCATCAGCAGTGTGCGCTTCCCGAGCCTCTGCCTGGACGTCAACAACAACGGCACCGCCAACGGCACCACCGTCATCGTCTGGACCTGCCACACCGCCGCAAACCAGCGCTGGTCCCGGGCCTGATCCCCGCCCCACCCGTCGATCTTGCACTTCTGGTCGCTGACGTCGTCGCTCGCGACAGATAGTGCAAGATCGACGGTGCGCGGTTCGCGCGAGTGTTAAGAAGGGCCCCTTCCTCTACGCGAGGCGTTAAAAAGGGGCCCTTCCTTGCATCAACGGCTCGCGCCGAGGCGGCGTTTGTTGTAGACGTCGAAGGCCACGGCGACGAGCAGCACCAGGCCCTTCACCACCGACTGCAGCGACTGGTCCACGCCCATGAGCTGCATGCCGTTGCTCATGACCGCCATGATGAGGCCGCCGACCATGGCGCCCACCACGGTGCCCACTCCCCCGGTGACGGCCGCACCGCCGATGAACGCGGCGGCGATCGCGTCGAGTTCGAACATGTTGCCGGCGGCGGGCTGCGCGCCGTTGGACCGGGAGGAGAAGATGATGCCCGCGATGGCGGACAGGAAACCCATGTTGACGAAGATCCAGAAGTTGACGGTCTTGACCTTGACACCCGACAGCATCGCCGCGGAGAGGTTGCCGCCGATCGCGTAGACCTGCCGGCCGAAGACCGTACGCCGGGTGAGCAGCCCGTAGACGAGCACCAGCGCGGCGAGGATGATCAGCACGATCGGCAGGCCCCGGGCGTGGGCCAGTTGCCAGGCGAACCACATGACCACGGCGCCGACCAGCGCCATCCGCGCGACGAACAGCGCGAACGATTCCACGGGCTGCTGGTAGCGGATGCGGGCCACCCGGGTCCGGAAGCAGCTCACCACGTAGCCGGCCACCGCAATGGCACCGATGAGCAGGGTGAAGGCGTCGTATCCGTCGCCGCCGATCAGTCCGTTGAGGAAACCAGCCGCGATTTTGTTGTACTCGGCCGGGAACGGCGACAGCGAGATGTTGTCCAGCACCCGCAGCGTGAGACCGCGGAACAGCAGCATGCCCGCCAGGGTCACGATGAAAGCGGGGATGCCGACGTAGGCCACCCAGAAGCCGTGCCACGCGCCGACCGCGAGCCCGACGGCCACCGCCGCCAGCACGCCGACCCACCAGGGCTGTCCCTGCCGGATGACGACCACCGCGGAGACCGCGCCGGTCAACGCCACCACCGAGCCCACCGACAGGTCGATGTGGCCACCGATGATCACGATGACCATGCCGATGGCGAGCACGAGGATGTACGAATACTGAAGGACGATGTTGGTGATGTTGCCCGGGCTCAGCGAGAGACCGTCGGTCAGGAACGCGAAGAGCGCGACGATGACGACGAGGGCAACGAAGATGCCGCTCTGCCGCAGGTTGTTCAGGATCAGCGCACGGGGATCGCTGGTGCCGACATGCAGCGCGGCGGCGGGGGCACTCTCGGCCGGCTTCGTCTGCGCCCCCGAGGAGGGCTTGGTGCTGGTCATCGCGCGGGTTCCTTGTCCTTCGCCATGAGTTCCATGAGCTTCTCCTGGGTCGCCTCACCGACCGGCACCACGCCGGTGATGCGACCCGCCGAAAGCGTGTAGATGCGGTCGCACATGCCGAGCAGCTCGGGCAGTTCGGAGGAGATGATGATGACGGCCTTACCGTCAGCGACCAACCGGTTGATGATCGTGTAGATCTCGAACTTCGCCCCGACATCGATGCCCCGGGTCGGCTCGTCCAGGATCAGCACGTCCGGGTCGGTGAACAGCCACTTGGACAGGACGACCTTCTGCTGGTTGCCGCCGGAGAGCTTGCCCACCACCGACATCACGCTCGGCGCCTTGATGTTCATGTCACGCCGGCTCGCTTCGGCGACCCTGGTCTCCTCGTTGTCGTGCACCCAACCGAAGCGGGCGAGCTTGCGCAGGCCGGCCGAGGAGACGTTGCTCCGGATGTTGTCGATCAGGTTCAGCCCGAAGCGCTTACGGTCCTCCGTCGCGTACGCGATGCCGTTGCCGATCGCCTCAGCGACCGAGCGTGCCTTTACCTCCCTGCCGTGCATGTAGAGCCGGCCGGTGATGTCCCGACCGTACGAGCGACCGAAGACACTCATGGCCAGCTCCGTACGTCCCGCGCCCATCAGTCCGGCGATGCCGACCACCTCCCCGGCCCGTACGTCGAGGCTGGCACCGTCGACGACCAGGCGGTCCTGCGTCGGATGCCGTACGGTCCAGTCCTCGATGCGCAGCACCTCCTCGCCGGGCGTGGAGACCCGGTCGGGATAGAAGCTGTCCAGATCCCGCCCGACCATGCCGCGGATGATCCGGTCCTGGGTCACCTCCCCCGCGCGCATGTCGAGCCGTTCCACCGTCCGGCCGTCGCGCAGCACCGTGGTCGAGTCGGCGATCGAGGTGATCTCGTTGAGCTTGTGCGAGATCATGATGCAGGTGATGCCCTGCTCCCGCAGCCGGCGCATCAGATTGAGCAGGTGCGCCGAGTCGAGGTCGTTGAGCGCGGCGGTCGGCTCGTCCAGGATCAGCAGCTTGACCCTCTTGGACAGTGCCTTGGCAATCTCCACCAGCTGTTGCTTGCCGACGCCGAGCTGGACGACGGGCGTCACCGGGTTCTCGTGCAGCCCGACCGAGGCGAGCAGCTCGGCGGCGTCGGCGTTGGTGCGGTTCCAGTCGATCAGGCCGCTACGACCCCGGCGTTCGTTGCCGAGGAAGATGTTCTCGGCGATCGACAGGTACGGCACCAGGGCGAGTTCCTGGTGGATGATGACGATGCCGTGGCCCTCGCTGTCCCGGATGCCGCGGAAGTCCACCGGCTTGCCGTCGAGGAGAATCTCCCCCTCGTAACTACCAGCGGGGTAGACGCCCGAGAGCACCTTCATCAGCGTGGACTTGCCAGCGCCGTTCTCACCGCAGATGGCGTGGATCTCGCCACGCGCAACGGCGAGCGAGACGTCCTGGAGCGCCGCCACCCCTGGGAAGGTCTTGGTGATGCGACGCATCTCAAGGATGTTGTCGCCCATGGTCACCGTCCTGCGGTCTAGATCGTCGTGAGGGGCAGAGTAACCAATCCAGACAGGATCCGGGCTCGGCGGCGGGCACCGCCACCGAGCCCGGCGATCACCGTCAGCCCTTGGCCTGGCCGGCGGCGACCTCCTCAGCGGTGAAGTAACCGGAGTCGATCAGGATGGGCTTGATCTCGTCCTTGTAGACGGTCTGGACCGGCAGCAGGTACGACGGGACGACCTTGACCCCGTTGTTGTAGGTCTCGGTGTCGTTGGCCTCCGGCGTCTTGCCCTGAAGGAACGCCTCACCGGCGACCACGGCCTGCTCGGCGAGCAGACGGGTGTCCTTGAAGATGGTGGAGTTCTGCACCCCGTCGTTGATCAGCTTGACCGAGGCGATCTCGGCGTCCTGCCCGGTCACCACCGGCATCTCGCCGGATCCGCCGTAGCCGGCGTTCTGCAAGGCGGTGATGATGCCGCGCGACAGGCCGTCGTACGGCGACAGGACCCCGTGCACCTTGGTGCCGTCGTTGTAGCTCGACGTGAGCAGGTCCTCCATCCGCTTCTGCGCGGCCTCCTGCTGCCAGCGCAGGATCGCCACCTGCTCGATCTTGGTCTGCCCCGACTTGACCTTCAGCGTGCCGTCCTCGATGAACGGCTTGAGGGTGTCCATCGCGCCGTCGAAGAAGAAGTGGGCGTTGTTGTCGTCCAGCGAGCCGGCGAACAGCTCGATGTTGAACGGGCCCTTGGCGTCGCCCTTCGAGCCGTCCTTGTTCTGCACGCCGAGCCCGACCAGCAGCGCGGTGGCCTGCGCGACTCCGACCTTGTAGTTGTCGAAGCTGACGTAGAAGTCGACGTTCGGGCTGTCCCGGATCAGCCGGTCGTAGGCGATGACCGGGATCTTCGCGTCGGCCGCCGCCTGCAGCTGCCCGCTCAGCGCGGTGCCGTCGATCGCCGCGATGATCAGCACGTTGGCACCCCGCGTGATCATCTGGTCGACCTGCTGCGACTGGGTGGGGATGTCGTCGCCGGCGTACTGCAGGTCCACCTTGTAGCCCTTGGCCTCCAGCTTCTCCTTGACCGAGTTGCCGTCGGCGATCCACCGCTCGGAGGTCTGGGTCGGCATCGAGACGCCGATGGTCAGGTCGGCGGGCTTGTCACCGTCCTTCCCGCCGCTGCCGGCGCCCTCGCCACTGCAAGCCGCCATGCTGAGCGCCAGTACGGCGCTGCCGAGAACGGCCAGGACTCTTCTGCTCACTGGCTTCCCCAATCTGGAACTCGCGCCGTCGGTCCGGCTCGCGGGTCGCACTTGGAGGCCAAGTGTTAGCGCTCACAATGGCCAGGTCAACACCTGGCTGGACACCATGCGGTCACGGTCTCGTAACGAACAAACCGCTCCCCCGACCAGCCGGATCACCGCAGGTCAAGGCAGTGCCGGCGAGACCGCGCGCCGGATCGTGAACGCCTATAGAGACGAGACGATACACCACATCCGACGGTCGGTGGCGCACCGCAATTCCACCGACACGCCCGGCGACGAATCCCGGCGCGCAGTGGACCGGGAGCGAATGGCTGCCACGGCCCCGGGTGGGCCGGATCGGGCGGGGCGAATCGAAGCGACGGAATTCGCCAGTCCAGCCCTCGATTCGGCGTTGCCAGTGCGTTACGGGCGCGGCCTTGACATCGGCAGTCCCGGGACAGATGCTCTGCTAAATCAGTTTAGCGACCGTTACCGTTACACCATCCACCGCCGCCCGGGGCGCGAGACGACGGTGTCCGGTCGAACGGACGCGTCGACAAGGAGGACCGATGAGACTGCGAAGGACCCTGATCGCCTTCGCCGCAGTGCTGGCGCTCGCCTCGTCCGGCACGGCCTACGCCGCGTCGAAGGGCCAGGGCGCCACCGACGGCATCAAGAGCATCACGCCGATCACCACCGTCTACACCTACGGCCAGAAGGTTTCCGCGGTCGCCGTCGAGTACGCGCAGACGGTCAACCCCCGCACCCTGGACAACTCGACCTTCTCCGTCTCGGACACCAAGTACAACTTCCGCTTCAACCCCATCGAGGACCTGCCCAAGCTGGCCGAGCGGACGATCACCCACACCTACACCAACGACGCGCCCACCTCCCGCGCCGACCGCCGCTCGGTGCCGGGCCGGTACGTCATCGTCGAACTGGACCCGGACGAGAACCTGGGCTGGACGGTCGTCCTCTCCAAGTGCCCGACCTTCCTGTGCCACGTCAAGGTGAACACCGACCTGCCGACGCAGGTGGTGCAGCGCAAGGACGTGCACGCTCAGCCGGGCAACGGCAACGGCAAGGGCCCGGTGCTGGCCAAGGCCACGCCGACGGTCTCGCGTGGGGTCACCGAGAAGGCCGTCAACCTGCTCGTCGACGACTTCCAGTACGGCTCCTACCTCAACGCCGGCATGGTGCTGCCGTACCACTACCACCTGCCGAAGAACTACCAGCCGGGTAAGAAGTACCCGCTGATGGTGGTCCTGCCCGGCCACGGCATGGGCTGGGACGGCGACAACCTGGGCGTACAGATCGCCGCCGACATCCCGGCGACGGCCTGGCTCCAGTCCAGCTGGACCGGCAGCACCGAGGACGTCATCGTGCTGGCCCCGCAGAACCAGCGGGTGGGGCTGCCCGCCGAGGGCGATCTGCTGATCAAGCTGGTCGAGCAGTTCACCAAGGACTTCGCGGTGGACACCAAGCGGGTGTACGCCACCACCGTCTCGTACGGCTCGCGGCTGCTCTGGGAGGCGTTCGCCAAGCGCCCCGACCTGTTCACCGCCGGCCTGGTCACCGGTGGTTTCCAGGTCAGCGCCGACCAGGCGAAGGCCATCGCCGCCGGGGAGGTCCCGCTCTGGATCACCCACGGCGTCAACGACCACCTGCTCAACATCTCGCTCGCGCGCAACTCGAACGCCGCGCTGCGCTCGGCGTACGAGGCGCAGGGCAAGACACCGGAGCAGATCGCGGACCTGCTGCACTACACCGAGTACGGCAACGAGGCCTTCTCGCTGCCCGACCACCACGCCGCCTACGGCCCGACGTACGAGGACAGCAGCATCCTGCAGTGGCTGCTGGCCCAGCGAAAGAGCTGACAGCCCACACGGCCGGACCACCCTGACCACCCCGGTCAAGGTCGCCGGGCGCGACGCCAAACGTCGCGCCCGGCGATCCCGGGGGCCAGCGGGCACGCGGCGATCTTGCACTTGTGGTCGCCGAAATGAGCATTTCGCGGCGTATGCGGCGACCGAAAGTGCAAGATCGC
>NZ_BOPC01000116.1 GCF_016863555.1 Micromonospora qiuiae
GACTCCACCTTTAAAATACTGAGCACCGTTACGCCGGTCGCTGGGGCCTTGCTAGCGGTCCTTTTTTCGCTTTTTGTGGAATGGATTAGCCGCAGAAAGGTTAAGACGGTCGAAGCCGAAGTAATGTCAGCTCTGGGGTTGGCTGACCGGCCTCCACCTGAGGATGCTTCTGCCAACTACCCCAGCGAATCGCGTGCTTCTCAAGCCGACGAAGAAAGCAATCATCCGCGAAAAGATCTGGGCTCGCCAGGCCAAAACATTTATGTTGATCTCAGAAACTGTAGCGAAGCCTCGGAAGCCTTAGCCGAGATAGCCCAGCAGCAATCTGACGGCCACGCCAGACTGATTGTCAAATACTACGCCCAGGGCCATCAGCAAGCCTTCGTCACCTTCATCGCAAGCATCGCATTCGCCGTTGTTGGCTTTGGCGTCATTATTGCCGCTTGCGTCTATCTGCTTACACATCCGAAGGACCCAGAGCCAGCAGCCATTTCGGGAGCAGTCGGACTCGTCACGCAAGGTGTTGGGTATTTATTCTTTCGCCGAGCCGACAATGCCCGAGGATTGATGATGCAACTGATCGACAAGCTTCGCGATGATCGCGACAGGGAGATAAAGTTCATCGCTGGCATGGTCTCGGCAAACAGCATCGTTTCGCCCTCTCTTCGAGATGCCGTCAAGGTAGCAACTGCAATGCAATTGGCCGGTGTTTCCATGTCGCCGGAGCAGATCGAGGCGATTGCTAAAGAAGCGGCTCGTCCAAGCACAACGAACGCCGCGCCCACCTATATCAACCCGCCGCCCAAGTCAGAAACTCCAGCCCCTACATCATGAGATGCCTACGTATCACCGATACACCAACTACAGGTAAGGCGGCCCCTGCCGGCCTGGTCATCGGGCCGGCCAAGCCTTGCCACTTGGGCAGACGTCGTCACCAGTAGTCGTCGTTGGTCGCTCTCGATCGACTTCCGGCGGCCTGGTGACGGCCTGGACCTGACCCTCGTCGACCCCTTGACCCCCAGGCAACCAACAGGGCTCGCTGACCTGCCTTGCCAGGAGAATCTAGCTGCAGCAACCGTCCCTGGCGGTCCGTAGACGTCCTCCGCCGTTCGTACCCGTCGTCACTCAGATAGTCACCCATGCCTCACCGCCGCCTGCGCCGGCACACACGCCCCCCATCACTGCACACTTCTCGTCCGCCCGCGACCTACCGCCGGTGAAGACGACGCGGGCGCTGCGGAGTCGTCCGGACTGACCCACCACAGGAAGACCATCCCGGTCAGGACCAGGCAGAAGATGCCGAGCCGACGTGATCTTGGCTAGTCATTGCCGTAATCGTCGTCCTCGTAATCCCGAAAGTCGCCTTCAGTCACGAATGTCGCCGGCAGTTCCGCTGCCTCAATGAGCTCTCTCGTATCAAGAACGAGACGGCAGGTTTCGCAACTGAAGTGTTCGGCAGAGATGGTCAGTTCCAGCAGCACGTCATAATAGTGCTCGTCCAACTCGTCATACTTCACCTCGCGGCTCTCAGCGTCGGCTCCCTCAAGCACGCCGACGGAGCCGCACGCCGGACAAGCCTGGTCAGTCCGATAGTCCCAGCCCAAGCTGAGGTCTGCCGGGTTCGCCCACTCTCTAGCCAATCGAGCCGGGAGACTTCCCGCCCTAAATTGCGCCAGACGCTGCCGCGCCCGCTCAATTAACATCTCAAATCGATGCTCAATGTTCTTCTTGTTCTGAGCAAGGTGCTTTTCAACGATGGACAGCCGATCAGAGCCAACCAGCTCATCTAACGACTTATCCTGCGCATTTACGAGGATTGCGGCCTGCGCCCAAAAGCGGGGCCACCAAGCGTCCGGGGGAATCGGTGTGAAAGTTGGACAGCCGCCGTGGAGATAGGGATTTCTGGCCCACGTAATTTGCTGGGCATCGCGCTCGCTGAAGGGTCTAAACGCCTTCTGGCAGCGACTATACAAGGTGTGCGCCTTGACTGAAGTGAACCTTCCCTCCCCTTCGACCAAGCCGCTTGCAACTAGCAGATTCCCACCATCCTCCGTCGGCGACGCAATGAGAAGTGGCAATACGCGGGATAGCGCCGCCTTTGCGAGTAACTCTAGCGCCAACGAAGCCCAGAGGGCCCTCTCGTCGAACGCCCTGGGCTCGTCGTCCATTGCATGATTTAGGAACAACTTGGCCTTAAGCCATAGGGCTTCGTCATCATACTCAGAAGAGGTCACTTCTCCTCCGGCAAATAGAAGCATACCCTGCGGAGAACGCGTCCATTGTCGCTAGCGTCGACGGCCGCTCGCGCATGCAAAGAGGAACGGTTGTCTATTATCAGCAACTGATTCGCGGTCGACCACTCATGTCGATAGCATGAGTGAGGGCTTCCTCAAAGAACTGCATTGTGCGTCGCGCTCGCTCGTCACAAGGAGCCATACACCCGGGATCGTATCGAAAACCTCTTGGAGCAGAATACGCAGCAGCGAGGAAGCTCTCCACGCCACCCCTGACTACGAATAGGCCACTGCCCATAAACGCAGGGAGAATTGGCCATGGGTAATTGGGGTTAGTTAGCTTCGAGGAGGAACTCCAAAGCATCGTCGGTGTCCCGCTTGGCTCTTGGGCAGCCAGAATGACGAGGTCCGGAGGCCGTCGAAGATGAGCGCCGTCCGTATGAAGAGGCTGCGCGCCCAGTCCGTAGGCGGCGCTCAACGACTGGGGGTGGGCATCATCGGCTTTTGTGGGCCGCAGCTCGGCAACGGGCGGATCTCCTCTGCGGGTTGCCACTTCCCGCCACCCAAGCTTCGTCGCTGCACTTCGGACGGTCTCAACGTCTCCAGAGGATGTCACCCAGCCTGACCGCTTGGCCGCCCGCCTGAGATCCGCAAGATCCATCCCATCAGCTCCTTCAATGGATAAACGGTGCGAAGAGCTTAGTTGCTGCGGCTTGCCGGACGCCACTCGTGGTCGAGCACGGAATACGGCTGCGAGTCACGCCATTCGCTTATTGGTGGAGACGCGGTCACCCAGCGCGACGATCAGACGTTGAAGTTGAACTCGAGTTGCTCGGCGAGGGCGTCACCGAAGAATCGCCGCGCTTCCGCTTCCCGCTCCTGCAGCACCACGACCCGCCGTGAAAGCTATCGGTTCCGGAATGAGTACGCGTGCGGATACTCCAGGCCCCGATGCCGTGCCAGCCTCGCGGGCATGGATGGTGTGAAGACACGACGTAGGGCGTCGTTTGGGTTGAGTCTGCTTGTGGCGCTGGGGTGGTATGCCACCGCGATCGCCGCGGTTCTCGTCGGTCGGGCCGGGATACCGGTTGCACCGGATCGAGACTGCGCAGCGGTGTTCAGTTGCATGACGCCGGGTCAGGAAGTCATCCTGCTGATGATCATCGCCGGGCCGGTTCTCGCGGCTCTGCTGATCATTACGCTGCCGGTCACCGCCCTGCTCGCGCGCTGGGTCTCCTCCTCGATCGTCACCGGCACCCTGGCGGCGCTGGGCAGCGTCGTGGCCGCGGCGGCGATCGGCATGCTCTGGCACGGTGGCCGATGAAGCGCGTCGGATTCAGCGTACTGCTGTGCACCTGGCTCTACGGCGTACCGTTCCTGCTCGTCGTGGGTCTGGTCCGGCGCACCTCGTCGCCGTACCTGCCCACCAGGTCGGCGGCGGAGGGATTCGGGACGACCACCGACACCATTCTGAGCACCGCGCTGCTGCTCAATCTGGCGCTGCCGGTGGTCGGGGCACTGCTCGCCGGGCTCGTCGGCGACCAGGAGTGGACGCGCCGTTTCCTCTGGTCCCTGGTGGGGATGGCGCTGATCTATTTCGCCGTCTCGATCGCCGGAAGCGCGGCCACGGCACCGTTGATCGGCCACACCCCGAGCGATGAGGAGCCGACGCCCCGCACCACGCAGTGCATTCCGATCAGCGGCGGTCGTGGCTGCCCGGGTGGGTGATCGCGGCCTACCCGAACGCTCGATCATGGAGAACCGCGATCATGGAAGACCGAAACTATCGATATCTGCAAGCATCTTGCCGCACCCATCGACGCTGACCCATACTTTGGCTACGCGCTAGCTGCGGATTGGCACGATATGCACCGTTGGCAGGGCGAGGTGGACGGACGCCGCGTTCCGTAGGGCAACACCTCCCGTATCGCGATACCGGTCCTCTTTCCTCGGTGGCGGGCGCCTCGGCGCCGTGTTCACCGTGGGCACGGTCCGGTGTCGATCCGTAGTCCATGGAGGTCAACGTGAAACGAACCACAGCGGCGCTGGCATCGCTGGCCGCCGCGCTCCTCTTCGCCGTGGCGGGCATCGTCCTGGCCCCGTCGCCGGCCGCTGCCGCGTCCCTGGTCGAGGTGACGAACTTCGGCAGCAACCCGGGGAACATGCGGATGCACATCTACGCGCCGGACAACCGGCCGGCGAATCCCGCGATCGTGGTGGCCATGCACGGCTGCGGCGGGTCAGGTCCCGGCTTCTACTCCGGCAGCGAGTTCGCCCGGCTCGCCGACCAGTACGGCTTCCTGGTCATCTACCCCACCGCGACGCAGCAGGCCGGCTTCGGCAACTGCTTCGACGTGTGGTCCGCCGCATCCAAACGGCGCGACGGCGGTAGCGACCCGGTCTCCATCATGTCGATGGTCAACTACGCGCAGCGGCAGTACGGCGGCGACCTGCAGCGGGTGTTCGCCACCGGCAGTTCGTCGGGCGGAATGATGACGCAGGCCCTGATGGCGCTCTACCCGGACGTGTACAAGGCCGGCGCGGCGTTCATGGGTGTCCCCTTCACCTGCTTCGCCAACGCCGCTGACTTCCCGCCCACCAACAGCCAGTGCGTCAACGGCCGGATGGACCGGACCCCGCAGCAGTGGGGCGACGCCGTTCGGCAGGCCTACCCCGGCTACAGCGGGCCTCGCCCCCGCGTGCAGCTGTGGCACGGCACCGCCGACAATCTGATCCCGTTCCAGCTCCTCCAGGAGGCGGTGGAGCAGTGGACGAACGTGGCCGGGTTGAGCCAGACCCCCACGTCCACGGACACCCCGCAGGCCAACTGGAACCGCCGCCGCTTCGCCGACTCGTCGGGCACGGTGCGGGTGGAGGCGTACGCCATCCAGGGCGCCGGGCACAGCCTTCCGTCGACCGGCATGGCCCGGGTCGCCATCGAGTTCTTCGGCCTGACCGGCAGCAACCCGCCGCCGCCCACCACCGCACCGCCGCCGCCCACCACCGCACCGCCGCCGCCCACCACCGCACCACCCCCGCCCACCACCGCACCACCCCCGCCGCCGACCACCGCACCGCCGCCGCCGACCACGCCGCCGCCCGGCTCGACGTCCTGCCGGGTGCAGTACACGGCCGACTCGTGGAACAACGGGCTGGTCGCCAACATCACCGTCACCAACACCAGCACGAGCCCGGTCAACGGCTGGACGGTGCAGTGGACCTGGCCCAACAGCCAGCAGGTCACCAACGCCTGGAACGCCACGGTGACCCAGAGCGGCAACCAGGTGACCGCCCGAAATGTTGCTTACAACGGCACGATCGGGGCCAACCAGAGCATCAGCTTCGGTCTACAGGCCACCCACACCGGCACCAACACCGCACCCAACCGGTTCACTCTCAACGGGGCCGCCTGTTCCTGACCTCGCCCCCTCCCCCGGTGCCCCGGCCGTCCTGCGGCCGGGGCACCGGTCGTTGCCTACCGCGCAGGCATCAGAGCGCGGTGCAGAGCGCGCCGTTGAGCCGGAAGGCCGCCGGCAGGACGTTGGGTCCGCTGTACTCGCCGACGAAGCCGACGCTCACCGTGCCTCCGGCGGCGAGTTGACGGCTGTCGTCGGTGCTGGTCACCCGGACGTTGGTGCCGGTCTGTTCCCAGTTCGCGTTCCAGCCGCTGCCCACCCGCTGCCACGACGTCGGCCAGGTCCAGGTCAGCGTCCAGCCGTTGATCGGCCGCTCGGCGTTGTTGACGATCTCCACCGTCGCCACGTAGCCGTTGCCCCAGTCCGTGTCGTTAGTGAAGCGGACCCCGCACGCGCTGCTGGCCGGGCTGCTGGTGGTGAAGGTCAGCGGCGGTGAGGCCCAGGAGATCCGACCGGCGGTGTCGCGGGTCAGCACGTTGACCGTGTACCGGCTGCCCGGGTTGAGGTTGCCGACGGTGAGCGAAGTGCCGGCGGTCTCGCCGAGCTGCTCGCTGACCGCGCCGTACTGCCGGTGGACCTCGTACTTGGCGATCGGGCTACCGCCCGGAGTGGCCGCAGGCCAGGAGATGGTCGCGCTCCGGTCGGTGACCGCGCTGGCGGTGGGTTGACCGGGTGCGCCGGGTGCGCCGGTCGCCGCAGTTGCCGGGCGGACCACGAGGGTGGTCAGCGAGTACGGCGGCAGGGTCCGGCTGGTCGCGCTGCCGCTCTGGCCGGTGGCGATGGCGGTGGCGCCGTTGGTGTGGGTGTGGACCGTCGGCGCGGCGCTCGACGGGGCGAAGCCGGCGTAGTCGATGGTGACCGGGTGGGCGTTGTCCGGATCCTTGTTCACCAGCAGCACCGCCACATCACCGTTGCCGCGCCTGACGGCGTGCGCGGTCACCAGCGGCTGGTCGGTGTCGGCGCGGATGAACTGGTCGCCGGTCTTCGCGAAGCGGCTCATCATGGACAGCCCGTGGTACGCCGCGAAGGGCGTGTTCACCGGCGGTTCGCAGACCGCGCCGTCGGAGGTGCAGGTGCCGCTGGAGAGCAGCCCGAAGTCGCCGTAGTCGGTCTGTCCCGCCACGGTCGTCACCCGGCCGATGCCGTTGTGCACGTTCCACCAGTGCACTGTGAAGACACCGTTGGCCAGCAGCCCGCTGTAGGCGTCGGCCAGGAACAGCGCGGCCGGTTGGCTGGTCATGCCGTCGGCCGTGGCGTTCATCTCGGTGAGGCTGATCCCGATCCGCGAGGCGTCCGGACCGGCGTACCGGGCGATCTGCTGCCGGAGCAGGTGGACCGCGTCGGGGATGTGACTGGTCCGGGGCAGCGACTCGGCGGCGGTGCCGCCCGGGTACCAGTGCACGTCGACGAAGTCGATCTTCGGTCCGGCGATGGAGAGCACGGTCTGGTTCCATGGGCCGGGATCGTCACCGGCGGTCAGGCCGTCCGGCCAGTTGGCCGGCATGGTCAGCACCGCGCCGACCTTGATGGTCGGGTCGACGGCCTTCATCGCCTCGGCGTACTCGACGACCAGATTCGCGTAGTAGGTGGCGCTCTTGTCGGGATGGTGGTCGGCCTCCCAGGCGGATCCGTAGTGCCCGTTGCCGTAGTTCTCGTTGCCGACCGTCCAGTACCGGGCACCGTACCGCTTCGTCACGTTGGCGTAGCGCACCCAGTCGGCGGCTTCGGCCGGCGTGCCCGTGCCGTAGTTCGCGATGATCATCGGCTCGGCACCGACCCGCCGCGTCGCGGCCATGAAGGTGTCGAAGTCGGTGCCGGGCGCGACGTAGCCGCCGGGCGCGGTGTGGTCGCGCCAGTGATAGATGTCGGCGTACGAGCCGCCGGGGTAGCGCATCATCTGCACACCGGCGGCGCGGAGCAGATCCGACGTCTCGTTGGTGCCCAGGTGCTGGTCCCAGATGGCGTGGTTGACGCCGAGTGCGGTGTCGGGCACGGTGGCCAGCCCGGCCCGCGCGTTCACGGTCACCGTCACCGGCGCACTCGCCGCGCCGGCGCTCGGGGCGTTGATGCCGGTCAACACGCCGGTGCCGAGCAGCAGGCCGGCCACCAGCGCCGCGCGGCTGCGCCGGGTCAGCGACAGTGGTAGGGAAAATGATCGAACACCGTGCCTGTTCGGGATTCTCATGGTTGTCCTTTGGTTGGTCACGAGCGAAATCCGCCCGGCCCGGCCCCTTGGAGAGCCTCGGCATAGGCGGACGAGGAAACGACGAACTCACCTGCCGCCACCCGCCGCAGGCCATGACGGCCCCCGGCTGCCCATCGGGCGACGGTCGCTCGCGCGCGACAACGCATCGACGGACCAGCGTCCCACAGCGTCCGGACACCGCTCAAGAACAAACGCGAAAGCGCCCGCCCCGACGTGGGGACGGGCGCTCACGCCTGTCTGCGCGCCGGACGCGGGGCACGATTTCGGTCGGGATCGGCGACGTCCTGCCGGCGCACCTTGCTCGAACGCTGGACCTGCTTCCGTGGACCGAAGTCGCGCCCATGGGGGCCGAGAACGTCCAAGATCTTCTACGAGGAGACCTCGCTCAGGTCAGTTTGGGGGTGGCGCGGGTGATGATGGCGGCGAAATCGACGCCGGGGGGCAGGGTGCCGTAGGCATGGCCGTGGTCTCCGGCCAGGCGGGAGGCGCAGAAGACATCGGCGACGGCCGGGTGGCCGTGCCGGACCAGCAGTGCACCCTGGAGCACCAGGGCGAGTTGTTCAACCACCCGGCGGGCGCGCATCTCAAGGTCGGCCGGGTCATTCAGGGCGGCGAGCACCTCGCGTACTGCGGCGTCGAGGCGACGGTCGGCACCTGCCGCCAGCTCCACCTCGGCCTGGAATGCCGCCATCACCTCAGGCTGGCCGGCCAGCGCGCGCAGCACGTCCAGGGCGGCGACGTTGCCGGAACCCTCCCAGATGGAGTTCAGCGGCGATTCGCGGAACAGCCGCGGCATGCCGGACTCCTCGACGTAGCCGTTGCCGCCGAGGCATTCCAGGGCCTCGGCGGCGTGCCCCGGCCAGCGTTTGCAGACCCAGTACTTGCCGACGGCCAGGGCGATCCGCTTGAACGCGGTCTCCGTCGCGTCACCGCGCGCGGACCGGTCGGTCGCGCCGGCGAGGCGCATCATCAGCACCGTGGCGGCCTCGGACTCCACCGCCAGGTCGGCCAGGACGTTGCGCATCAGCGGCTGGTCGACGAGGTACCGGCCGAAGGCCCGCCGGTGGGCGGCGTGGTGCGCGGCGGTGATCACGCCCTGTCGCATGCCCGCCGCCGCGCCGATCACGCAGTCGAGGCGGGTCAGGTTGACCATGTCGATGATGGTGCGTACGCCCCGGCCCTCGTCACCGATTCGCCAGGCGACCGCGTCGTCGTACTCCACCTCGCTGGAGGCGTTGGACCGGTTGCCGAGCTTGTCCTTCAGCCGCATCAGGCGCATCGGGTTGCGGCTGCCGTCGGGGAGCACGCGCGGGAGCAGGAAGCAGGTCAGCCCGCCCGGCGCCTGGGCCAGGGTGAGGAACACGTCGCACATCGGCGCGGAGGTGAACCACTTGTGCCCGGTCAGGCGGTAGCTGCCGTCCGGCTGCGGCCGTGCGGCGGTGGTGTTGGCGCGTACGTCGGAGCCGCCCTGTTTCTCCGTCATGGACATGCCCGCCAGCAGCCCTCGCTTGGTCAGCGGCGTCCGCAGCCCGAAGTCGTACGCTGTGGCGGTGAGCAGCGGCTCGTAGCGTGCGGCCAGGTCCGGGGCGTGCCGCAGGGCCGGCACCGCCGCGTAGGTCATCGAGATCGGGCACCCGTGGCCGGCGTCGGGGCGCCAGGTGTAGAACTTCGCGGCCCGCGCGACGTGCGCGCCGACCCGGTCGTCGGCCCAGGGCGCGGCGTGCAGGCCGTGCGCGACGGCGGTGCGCATCAGATCGTGCCAGGAGGGGTGGAACTCGACCTCGTCGATGCGGTGGCCGTAGCGGTCGTGGGTGCGCAGCACCGGCGGGTGTTCGTTGGCCAGCCGACCGTGCTCGATCGCCGGCTCGCTGCCGGCGAGCCGGCCGAGTTCGCGCACCTCGCCGGTGGCCCAGCCGGCGCCCTCGCGGGCGAGCCCGTCGAGCAGCGCCGCGTCGTCCGCGGTGTCGTGGTCGACCAGCGGTGGTACCTGGTTGAACACCTCGTGTGTGGTCACGGAACAACTCCAAGCGTGCGTGCGCGGCAACGGAGAATTGAACCATCGTTCAGTTCGGGCCGGCAACACCGTCCAGACGCTTGGCGAACCAGTGGTGGGCGTACGGGTTGGCGTTGTAACGCGGGATCTCGTGGTAACCCGCGCTGCGGTAGAGCTGGATCGCCTCGGTGAGGCTGCGGTTGGTGTCGAGGTGGACAGCGTCGGCACCGGCCGCCGCGGCACGCCGCTCCAACTCGTCGAGCAGCCGCCGGCCGACGCCGAGGCCGCGTACCGACCGGGAGACCCAGAGGCGCTTGATCTCGACGGGTTCACCGGGGCTCAGCCGCAGCCCGCCACAGCCCACCGCCTCGGTGGCGAGGGTGGCGACCAGGAAGACGCCGGCCGGCGGAACGAGTTCGTGGTCGTCGTCGCCGACCGTGACGGCGAAGCCGCTCTCGAAGCGCTCGTCCAACTCCCCCACGTACGCCCGCAGGCAGGCCCGGGCGCGCGGATCGCTCGGCGGGCAGACTTCGATGGTGACCAGTGACGCCATCAGCAGCCGCTCCACCTCAGCCATGGCGCTGACGAGCCGGCCGCGCTGGCCGTCGCGCAGCGGCGCGAGCATCGACCAGGCCAACTCGTCGGACATCCGGTCGAGCAGGTCCCACTCGGCGCGGCCGGCCTCGGTGAGTCGGGCGCTGCGCACCCGCCCGTCCCCGCCGGTCGGGCCGACCACGACCAGACCCGCACCCTCCAGCGTACGCAGCAGGCGGCTGAGGTAGCCGGCGTCGAGGTCGAGCCGGGTGCGCAGGGCCGCGACCTCGGCACCGGCCGGGCCGATCTCCCAGAGCAGGCGCGACTGGGCCAGCGGCCGGTCGCGGGCGAGATAGCTGTCGTCCAGCGCACCGACGCGCTGGGTCACCGTGCGGTTGAAGCGCCGCACCACGTCGACCAGTTGACGATCCATGATTGCTGACTTTAGTCAGGCATTTCCCTTGGCGATAGTCACTTTTCCACCTGGTCAGCCCGAGTTTCGAGCGCCCAGGGCGGATGGGGCCAGGGCCGCCAACGCGGCCGTCGCCAGCACGCCGGCACAGCCGTACAACACGGTCGCGGCTCGCGTGGCCTCGGCGAGCGAGCCGAGCGCGTTCGTCGTGAGCACCAGCGGCAGGTTCTGCACGAGCGCGAGAACGGCCTGCACCCGGGACAGGTGGGTGGCCGGCGTGACCGCCAGCACCAGTGGTCCGACGTGGGTGGCGAACCCGCCCGATCCCAGACCGATCAGCACCCCGGCCGCGACCGCTCCCGAAGGCGATGCGGCGGTCGCCAGCGCGGCCACGCCGACGGCAGCCACCAGGAGGCTGGCGACGGCCGCCCGGTGCGGCTCGGCCAGCGCGCCACGCACCAGCACGAGCACCGCGATGCTCGCCGTACCCAGCGCCAGTGCCGCGACGATCGTGGCGGCGGCCTGCGGCGGCCACGCCCGCTCCCGGGCCAGCAACGGCACCAGCAGTCCGGTGACCGGCAGCAGGAAGCCGGCAGCGATCCCGACCAGCAGCAGCACGGGCCGCAGTACGGCGTGCGACGCGGCGAGCCGCAGCCCGTCCAGCGCGGCCCGCCACACCGGTTGCGCCGGCTCCGGCACGCCGCCGTCCTGGCTGTCCACCGCGTACGGTCGCAGGGCCACCAGGACCGCCAGCAGCACCGCGAACGTGGCGGCGTTGGCCAGCGCCACCCCGGCGAGTCCGGCCGCGACCAGGACCAGGCCGCCCACCGCTGGCCCGGCGAACAGGGCCACCTGGCCGGCCAGGTGACGGGCCGACATCGCCCGGGCCAGTCCGGCCACCGGCACCAGCCGCCGGGGCATGGAGCCCGTGCTCGGCAGGTAGAACGCGTCCACGATGCCGATGGCCAGGGCGGCCAGCAGCAGCGGCAGCCGCGGATCGGCCGACCACCACACGGCGACGGCCAGCACCAGCATGACCACGATCATCACCGCGTCCGAGACCACCATGACGGCCCAGGCGCCGAACCGGTCGGCCACCGTGCCACCGACCAACAGCAGCAGCACCCGGGGCAGGACGATCGCGCTGATCACCAGCGCGGCGAAGCGACCTCCCTGCCCGGCCGCCACCCAGGCCATCGCGAAGGCCATGGCCTGCACGCCGAGCAGGGACAGCGTCGCACCGCCGAGCCACGTCCAGTACGTCCGTGGCAGCGCCGTCCGGCTGCCGGTTGTCGCCACCACGAAGCCTCCCTGAGTCGAGCACGCCGGCCGATGTCGGTGAGGTCCCCTCGTCGGTGTCGTGCGATTGGCACTGTCCGGCCTCGACGAGGTCGAGGGTCAAGTCGTCGCGACCGCGGAACGGGCGGCGGTGCCGCTCTGCCCGGTCGCCCCGCGTGAATCTCCCGCCCGATGTGTCGCACTGGAAACGCGAGGGTTGCGCAGCTGTCAACGACTCATTATGTTAGCGATAACATCGACATTAGTCGCATTGATCGATGCGGCTATGTGCGGGCCGGCGCGAGGGGTGACAGTCTCCCCTCCCCCACAGAATCCCGGAGGCCGTCATGCCCAACCCGTCGCTCAACCGCCGCCACGTGCTCCAGGTCGCCGGCGCGGCGGCCCTCGCCACCGCGGTCGGCCCCGCCCTGCGCGGCGGCACCGCCCATGCGGCGATCCCCCCGGCCCGGCCCGACCTCGGCGTCTCCGCGTACGCCTTCGACCTGGGCCAGGTGCGGCTGACCGCCAGCCGCTGGCTGGACAACCAGAACCGCACGTTGAACTACCTGCGCTTCGTCGACGTCAACCGGCTGCTCTACAACTTCCGCGCCAACCACCGCCTCTCCACCGGAGGCGCTGCCGCGCTCGGCGGCTGGGAGGCGCCCACCTTCCCCTTCCGCACCCATTCCCAGGGCCACTTCCTGACCGCCTGGTCGCACATGTGGGCGGTGCTCGGCGACACCACCTGCCGGGACAAGGCCAACCAGATGGTGGCCGAGTTGGCCAAGTGCCAGGCCAACAACGCCGCCGCCGGATTCAACGCCGGATATCTGTGCGGTTACCCCGAGTCCGACTTCACCGCCGTGGAGAATCGCACGCTGAACAACGGCAACGTGCCGTACTACACGATCCACAAGACCCTCGTCGGGCTGCTCGACGTGTGGCGACACATCGGCAACACCCAGGCCCGCGACGTGCTGCTGGCGCTCGCCGGCTGGGTCGACTGGCGTACCGGCCGGCTCACCTCGGCGCAGATGCAGTCCATGCTGGGCACCGAGTTCGGCGGAATGAACGCGGTGCTGACCGACCTGTACCAGCAGACCGGTGACGGCCGCTGGCTGACCGTCGCCCAGCGGTTCGACCACGCCGCCGTGTTCAACCCGCTCGCGGCCAACCAGGATCAACTCAACGGGCTGCACGCCAACACCCAGATCCCGAAATGGATCGGCGCGGCCCGCGAGTTCAAGGCCACCGGCACCACCCGCTACCGCGACATCGCCAGCAACGCGTGGAACATCACCGTCAACACCCGCACGTACGCGATCGGCGGCAACAGCCAGGCGGAGCACTTCCGCGCGCCCAACGCGATCTCCGGGTACCTGCGCAACGACACCTGTGAGCACTGCAACACGTACAACATGCTCAAGCTGACCCGGGAGCTGTGGCTGCTCGACCCGAACCGGGTCGCGTACGTCGACTTCTACGAACGGGCGCTGCTCAACCACCTCGTCGGCGCGCAGAACCCGGCCGACAACCACGGCCACATCACCTACTTCACGCCGCTGCAACCGGGCGGGCGGCGCGGCGTGGGTCCGTCCTGGGGCGGTGGCACCTGGAGTACGGACTACAACTCCTTCTGGTGCTGCCAGGGCACCGGGCTGGAGAGCAACACCACGTTGATGGACTCGATCTACTTCCACAACGGCAGCACGCTGACGGTGAACCTGTTCATGCCGTCGGTGCTGGACTGGTCGCAGCGCGGCATCACGGTCACCCAGTCCACCGGCTACCCGGCCAGCGACACCACGACGCTCACCGTCACCGGCAACGTCGGCGGCTCGTGGACCATGCGGATCCGCATCCCCGGTTGGACGCAGGGCGCCACGGTCAGCGTCAACGGCACCCCGCAGGACATCGCCACCACGCCGGGCACGTACGCCGTCCTCACCCGCTCCTGGGCCGCCGGCGACACGGTGACCGTACGCCTGCCGATGCGGGTGATCCCGGAGCCGACGAACGACAACCCGAACGTCGTGGCGCTCACCTACGGCCCGGCGGTGCTCTCCGGCAACTACGGCAACACCGCGCTGTCGGCGCTACCGGTGCTCTCCGCCTCCTCGGTCACCCGCACCAGCACCTCGGCGCTCACCTTCACCGCCACGGCCAACGGGTCGCAGGTCAACCTGATCCCGTTCTACGACGCGCACGGGCACAACTACACCGTCTACTGGAGCACGGGCGGTCAGACCGGAACCGCCGGTGCCACCTTCCGCCTGGTCAACGTCGCCAGTGGCCTGGTGCTGGGCATCGAGAACATGTCCACCGCCGACGGTGCCCCGGCGTTGCAGTGGGGCGACAACGGCACCGCCGACCACGATTGGCAACTGGTGGTCGACGGCAGCGCGGTGCGGTTCCGCAACGCCAACAGCGGCAAGGTGCTCGGCGTACAGAACATGTCGACCGCCGACAACGCGCAGGTCCTGCAATGGTCGGACACCGGCACGGCCGACCACCGGTGGACCATCGTGGACTCCGGCGATGGCTCGCACAAGATCCGCAACGGGCACAGCGGCAAGCTGCTGGCCGTCCTGGGCGGCTCGACCGCGCAGGGTGCCCGGGTGGTGCAGGACCCCGACAACGGCACGCCGGACAACCAGTGGCGGTTCGTTCCCAACGGGGCTCGCCGGATCCAGAACCTGGCCACCGGTCTCGTGCTCGGGGTGCAGAACATGTCCACCGCTGACGGCGGACTGGTGATCCAGTGGGGCGACACCGGCACCGCCGACCACCTCTGGACCGCGGTGGTGGACAGCGGCGGCTACCTGCGGCTGCGCAACTCGCACAGCGGCAAGGTGCTGGGGGTGGAGAACGGCGGCAGCGCCAACGGCGCCCGGGTGGTGCAGTGGGCCGACAACGGCGCGGCCAGCAACCGCTGGCGACTGCGGTACGGCGCGAACGGCTACTTCCGCATCCAGTCCGCCAACGGCGGGCGCGTCCTCGGCGTCAACGGCGCGTCGTCGAGCCAGGGCACCCAGATCATTCTCTGGGACGACAACGGTGCCGCCGACCACCGGTGGCGTTTCATCTAGGACTACATGACCCACCCACTCCAGCCCCAGCCACCCCACCTGCCCCGGCCACCCCACCCGGCCCGCCCCGGCCATCCAAGACGGGCCGGGTGGGGGGCGGAAGGCGGTGGTCAGCGGGAGGGTGGTTTGGCGACGCTCTGGCGGGCTACCAGGGTTGGCGCGATGGTCTCGCGCAACGCGCCGCCGCTGTCCGACTCGATCTGCGCCAGCAGCATCTCCAGGCTCGCCCGGGCCACCGCGTCGAAGTCCGGCCGCACGGTGGTCAGCGGCGGGATGAAGTACGCGGCTTCCGGGACGTCGTCGAAGCCGACCACACTGATCTCGTCCGGCACGCGGCGGCCGTGCTCGTGCAGGGCCCGCAGCACCCCGAGGGCGAGGTGGTCGTTGGCGGTGAAGACCGCGGTGACGTCCGGCATCCGGGCCAGCATCTGCCCGCACCGGTAGCCGGCCGCGGCCGACCAGTCCGCGGGCACCAGCGGCGGAATCTCCGCGCCTGCCGCGAGCAGAGCCGCCCGCCAACCCTCGATGCGGCCCGCGCTGTCGAACCAGTCGGCCGGCCCGGAAACGTGCCAGACCGTACGATGCCCGGCGTCGAGCAGGTGCTCGGTGGCGGCTCGGGCCCCGGCGGCCTGGTCGACCGTCACCGACGGCATGGGCCGGTGGGGGTCACCGTCGACGGTCACCAGCGGAACGTCTTTGGGTAGGCGTTCGAGCGCTTCGCCGGCCGACTCCACCGGCGCGATCACCACGATGCCGGCGACCCGGTGAGCCAGGTGCCGCTCCACGGCGGCGGAGATCGACCGGTGGTCGAGATCACGCACACTGCCCACGCTGACCGCGAATCCCGCTTCCGCAGCTGTCTGCTCCAAGGCGGCGAGCAGCGAGGCCGGCCCGTACAGGGTGGTGTTCTGCGCGACCACGCCGATCACTTGAGAGCGACCGGTGACCAGGGCACGGGCTGCCCGGTTCGGCCGGTAACCCAGTTCGGCTATTGCCGCCTGGACCCGCAGCCGGGTTTGCTCACGCACGTTCGGGTGGCCATTGAGCACTCGCGAAACCGTCTGATGGGAAACGCCAGCGAGGCGAGCCACGTCCGTCATCGCAGGATCGCGTACGGCCATTTCATACTCCCGCCCGTGGGTCGCCGCAGCCCGTCGACGATGACCGGAGCGGCCTTGATTCACGATCCCTCTCGCCGCGCCCACGCCGGCCCGTGCCCGCCGGGTGGCCAGCGCTAGATCACCGATAGTCTACGCCAGCGATGACTCCAATCGCCGACAGGTCGGGCCGGTTCGGAGAGTTGAGTGTCATGACCGGCGCCAATGGGCCGGCCGCATTCCCAGCGTGCCCAACCAAGGCACAACGCTCCCCCGCCACCCCACCCCCCTCCCTCCCTCCGCCCTCACCACGCCCCCACCCCCGCCCCGGCGATCTTGCACTTTCGGTCGCCTATATACCCGATCTGAGGCTTTTGTGGGGACGAAAAGTGCAAGATCGCCGGGGCGGGGGGAGGGCACTGCGCGCGCGTGGCGTGGCCCGTGTCGTACTCCCCAACGGAGTACGACACGGGCCACGGGTGTGCGGGTGGCGCCGAGTGGGGTGCCACCCGCACGTCACCGTTTTCGGTGACCTTTCTCCCGGTGGGCGGCGCTGCCGGAGGAGAACGCCGCACCCGTTCCGAGGCCGCCTGTGCTACGTCACGGCGTGGCCAGCTCGAAGCGTCGCACGGTCACCGCGCCGCCCAGTGCCTGAGTGGCGTGGTTGAAGATGGCGAACCGGTACCCCATGAAGAACGTCCAGTTGTTGTTGAGCGTCAGGGCGTTGCCCAACGAGACGAAGTTGACCCCGTCGGTGCTGTACGAGAAGCGCGCCTGCCGGCCGGAGCCCGGTCTGATGTCGGCGTTGGCGCGTAGCCAGATCCGGCCGCCGGAGACCGAGGCGCTGGCGATCTCGCTGCCGGTGCTGCTGGTGTCCCAGTTGTTGTTCATGCTCAGCCCGTTGGTCATGACGACCCGGGTCGCCCCGTTGTCGCGCCGGACCCCGATCCAGGCGGAGACGTCGCGCAGCATGGCGAGCCCGGTGCGGTCGCCGTCGCGCATCGTCGAGTAGTCGAGTTCGACGGTCGCCGTGGAGGTCGGCCCCTGGATGCGGTGGGTGATCGTGTTGCGGGCCCGGTAGAGGTCGTTGGTCACCGTGGCGGTCTGCAGGCGCAGCCCGTTGTTCACCGACCACCGGCTGTTGTCCGGGTTGTGGTTCCACTCCCACTGTGGGCCGAGGGTGGTGCCGGCGAAGGTGTCGACGCCGGTGAGGGGCTTGACCGGGCGCAGTGGCAGCGGGTTGGGGTAGTTCACTCCCCAGGCGCCGTTGACCGTCTGCACCTGGGGCCAGCCGTCGGCGGTCCAGGTGATCGGCGCCAACGTCGGCATCCGCCCGCCCGGGTAGGCGTCGGTGAAGGCCATGTAGTACCAGGCCCCGTTCGGGGTCTGCACCAGGCCGCCCTGGTGGGGCACCCCACCGCCGGAG
>NZ_BOPC01000117.1 GCF_016863555.1 Micromonospora qiuiae
GTCATGATGATCATGACCGACTGACCTGTTCGAGCGCACGCAGGTCTACAAGCCGGGCGAAATCCAACACACCTGAAACAGGCAGTACTGAAACGGGCGGGCTCGATATCGTTCGGGCCCGCCCGGATCACGCAGACCTGACCTGAGGGGGCCTGACGAACCGAAGACAGATTTCGCCTCGCCCGATCGTTGAGGCAGTGCAGGAGACGTACGTGAGTGAAACGACGGCCGGACAGTGGGAGTGGGCCGAGGATCAACGCCTGATCATGTGGTGTGTGACGTTCACTCGGGCCATCACAGCCCCGGATGTGCTTGCGCGATACGGCGCCGACCCGCAAGCCGCCCGCCTGCTCGAACGCGACGAGGCCCACCCCTTGTACGACGCGACCGCACAGGAAGGGTCGGTGCTGCGCGCCGGCTCCTTCGGCGAGTGGTCGTTCTGTTGGGAGGAGCACGGCATCGCCGGTGCCATGTTCGGCACATGTGCCGCCCTGTCCGAGGGCACCGAGACCCTCAGCCTCCTGCGCTGCGCCAAAGGCAGGAACAGCTTCGCCCACTGGCGCGACGGCCAGTGCGTCGAACATTTCGAGCCCGGCATGACATTCACGAAGCCCCAATCACCACACCCCTGGTGGGACGCTATCGAGGATCACCTCGCCGCACAGCCTCCGCAACGTTCGTCGCTGATCTCGGCCCTGGAGGTGGTTGCCGCACACATCGGTGCCGCACTCGACTCCCGCATCGTCAACGGGCCGCTGCTCACCGCAGCTCTCCTGACCAGCAGAGAATCCCCCTCGCCGAACTGGCCGCGTACCACCAACCGCCGTCCACCCGGGCGTCGGCTCGCCAGCTTTTGACCGCCTGGCAACCAAGGAGGTGGTGCGACCCGACCGGGTCGCACCACCTCGGTGTTCGCTCAAGTGTCACCGCAGCGAGGATGCCTCCGGCAGGTCGTCGTCGGACCAGCGGGCGGTGATCACCGCGGTCCAGCTCGCGGTGTTGTCCGCCACCCAGGTTTCCTGGGCCAGTGCCTGTCCGGTCGAGGAATCGATGATCAGACGGGTCTGCGTCTCACCGAGGTCGCCCTGGCGGGTCACGGCCACGGCCATCCCGGGCCGGCCCAGTTGGTCGGTCACCCGGCCCCGCGACGTCACACCGGGCATCGCCGCGAGCATCCGGTACGCCGCCGCGCGCACCTGCGGAGACACCGGCAGGTTGAGGACGAGGGTGGTGCCTGAGTTGAACAGGAAGCCGTCGCGGCTCTCGGCACCGCCGGTGTCGGCGTACCAGCCGAGCAGCTTTTCCTTGAGTTTCGCGGGGTCCGCCGGCAACGCGGCCAGTTCCCGCGCGGACCGGGGCGACCCGGCGAGCAGGAAATTGTTCTCCGCGGTGTGACCCTGCAGTGGGCGTGAGGTCCAGGAACCACTGTCTGCGGCGCGGGAATACCCGGCCGAGGGCAGGCCCGGCACGGCGGCCAGCCACACCTCGTCCTGCAAGCGGCGAGTGCCTTCGCCGTGTTCGGCCCGCACCACCCAGTACCGGCCGGCGGCGTCTGACGCGGATTCGCTGCGTTCGGCGGCGACCAGCAGCAGGTCGCTGGCGTCGGCGGGCGCGTCGACTGGGCTGGGCGACGAGGCTGCCGGCTGCACCTGGGGCGTTGCGGGTCCGGACGTGTTGGTCAGCAGGATGGCGCCGGTTGCGGCGAGTGCCACGGCCGGCAGTGCGCCCGCGAGCACGAGCCGACGCACGGGGCGCCGGGTGGGACGGGTGACCGATCGGGGATGCGCCATGATCAGGGCGGGATCGCTGGGTGGACCGGACGGGTCGAGGCCAGGCGGGCGGGCATCGGCCAGCGCCTGCAGGGTGTCACGGTGACTCATCGGGCGTACTCCTGCTCGGGAATGCGGACGGGGCGGTGACGCTCCGCCGTGGCGGTGTCGGACATGGCCTGCTCCAGGCGTTTGCGAGCCCGGTGCAGGCGTACGAAGAAAGTCGCGGTCGAGCAGCCGGCGACGCGGGCGGCATCCTTGGCGGACAGGCCCTGCCAGGCCGTCAGCGTCAGCGCCTCTCGGTCGTCCTCGCGCAGAGCCGCGAGAGCGGCCAGCATCGCCGCACGTTCGGCGACGCCATCGGCAACGTCGCCGGCTGCCTCCACGACCCACGCGCGCAGCTCGGCAGCCAGGCTCGCCTGCCGGATGTCGTCGCGGAAGCGCTCACGAACCACGTTGCGGGCCACGCCCAGCAGCCAGGGCAACGGAGCCGCAGGTACGGCGTCCAGCCTGCGCCAGGCCACCATGAAGGTGTCCCCGACCACGTCGTCGGCGAGCTTGCGCCCCGCCCGGCTCACCGCGTACGCGTACACCTGCCGGTAGTGTGTTCGATAGAGGGCGGTGAACCGCTCGTTTGGTTCGGCATGCGTCACTGGCTCCTTCTCCTTCGCCATGAAGGTGTCTCGTCACCAGGTAGTGCGCTCCCGGGGCCGATTCTTACCGACGCGCTCCTTTCCTTCCTTCACTGAGCGAGCCGGGCGCGCATCACGGCTTGCGGAACTGCTCGATCATGGCCGCGTAGCTGTCGCCGCCGTGGCCATCGGCAATTGACCGATCGGCAAGGACTTTGACGAACTTGGGCAGCTCGGCGTTGACACCCAGGAACTCGCTCTCCTTGATGAGGTGCTCCATCGCTGCCAGGTGGGTGTCGATGGTGGAGTCGAGGGCGGGGTACCTGCCGCCGTCGATCTGATCCGCGTACCCGGAAAGCCAGTCGGCCACGGTCGCGATTCCCTTGCGCGCGGCCGGAGCGAACTTCGCGGCTGGCACGTTGGCGGTGCCGACAAGGGCAGCGGCATGCAGGAAGCCGTTCAGAACGTTCCACATGATCGTCAGCACCGCCATGTCATACAGCGATGACAGGGCGTGGTCTGCGCCGAGATATGTGGTAGCGCCGCCGAGGCTCCGAAGAGTGGACTCATGCCGGTCGAATGCCGACTGCGGCCCGCTGTAGAACAGCAGGGTGTCGGCTGCGCCGATGCCCTGGGGTGTCGTCATGATCGCGCCGTCGAGGTAGGCGACATCTCGCTGCGCCGCCCACTCGGCGATCTCGCGCGCCTGCTTCGAGGTGCCCGAGGTGAGGTTCACCAGAACCCGACCCGCGAGAACGTCGCCCAACGGGTCGAGCAGCTCGCGCACGACGTCGTAGTCCGAGACGCAGACGATCACCAGTGGGCTTGCCGTGACCGCGTGCCGCACCGAGTCTGCGAGGACCGCGCCCTTGGCGACAAGGAGGTCGGCCTTGTCGGTCGAACGGTTCCATACGGTTGTGGCGTGCCCGTTCTTCAGGAACGCCCCACTGAGCGCTTGGCCCATCAGTCCCAAGCCGATGACCGTCACCGAAGCGTGGCCGGCGTCGGAGTTAGGCATTACTTACTCCCGTTCAGTTCGCTCTGCGGTTGTGTGACCGAAGGGCTCGGCCACGGGAGTAGCCTCGACCCTCACATCGATATGAAGGTCAAGGGGAGCGACCGTGTTGATCGGGGAACTGAGCCGCCGGACCCGAGTCGGTGCCCATCTGCTGCGCTACTACGAAGCCCAGGGCTTGCTCGAGCCCGACCGCAGCGCCAACGGCTATCGTGAGTACACCGACGAGGCCATCCTGACCGTGACCCAGATCCGGAGGCTGCTAGAGGCGGGACTCTCGACTGAAGACATCGCGTTCTTGCAGCCCTGCCTGGCCGGCGCAGGCCCCGACCTCGAACCCTGCCCCGAACTCCTCGATACCCTACGAGCACGTCTGCGCGAGCTGGACGAACGCATCGACACGCTCAACCGCTCCCGCCAAGCCCTCCACCACTACATCGACGCCACCGAACGGCGTGCGTCACGGCACTATCAGCCATGCGACTCCACCCGCGAAGACAACAGGATGTGATCGCCTCGCGACTGGCCGGTGATGTTGATCTGGCCCGCAGCGGTGTGCCCGATACGTGCCCGATCAGGCGGGCAGGGCAAGCAAGACCACCCGGAGTCACGTGGGGCTCGGCCTGTGGTCATCGAGCGCCCGCCGGGCTGGGACAACCCAGGCCAACAGGGGCACTCCCTGCCACCCCGGGTCACCCCGCAGGCCGCTAGACTGGGCCCTCGCGCCCTCGTAGCTCAGGGGATAGAGCAACGGTTTCCTAAACCGTGTGTCGCAGGTTCGAATCCTGCCGGGGGCACCAGGTCACAGCCTTGATCACCGATCACTGATCCGCCTTCCCGGGTTTGCGTGCCCGCTGCGTGCCTGATCGCCTTGCAACCTTCGACCGGCTCGCGTCCAGGTGCTCAGCGACCTCAGCGTCTCGCCCGTCCACCGCACGAGCGTAGTGACGAGTCGTGACGCTGGCGTTGGCGTGCCCGAGTCGACGAGCCGCCACCAGGACGCCATGGGAGTCCGCGACCCAGCTCGCGTGAGTGGCCCGCACTCGGCCTGCTGGCGGCGCGGGCGCCGGCATCGGCCGGCGCGGGCGGAGACGGGGCGGAACAGGCAGTGCCTCAGGGCTACGACTGCTTTGGTCCGGTGATAGCGTCTGCGGGTAGCTCGCCAAGCCTGACTAGCCGGGAGCGGATTCCGCCTTCGACCCGCCCGAACTCCTTGGAAAGCTGCGTGACGGTGGCACCCGCCCGAAAGCGCTCGCGGAGTCGGTTCTCTTCCTCTTCGGTCCACCTGGCATAGGCGTTCGGGTGCCGCAGCCGCTTCTGCGCAACCGTGTAGGCGCGTCCATCGCCGGGTGTTCCGTAGATGGAGGCGAGGCCGCTCAGCACCGCTTGTAGGACATCGGCTGCGACCGCCAGGTCCTCGGGAGGGATCTCGCCGCTGAGGTGAGTGATCAGCTCGCCGCCGTCGTCGTTGCAGCTGCTGAACTCCAAGGCCAGACGCTCGTCGGCGGTGGTCGAGGCAGTGATTTCGTAGATGCGTCCGTTGCGGCGGATCTGGCGGTGGATGCGGGTCCGGTCCTGAATCGCTTCCTCGTGCAGCCACTCATCGACATCCATGATGTCACTGTAGGTGGCGGCGTCCGTACGGTGAAAGACCTCGGGGCTCCGCCCCGAACCCCGGCCCTCCTCAGAGATCAGCCGGGGCGGATCACCTCAGGTAGCTTGCTCCTGCCACCAGCGGCATGGGGAGGTCGCATGACTGCGGCAGAGGACTCAGAGTTCCGTATTCGCCTGCGGGAGCTAACGACCGCGCTGGAGGAGATGGAAGATCTCCTCCGAAACAACAACGCTGAGGGCTGGGCAGAGTGGGTCGGGCGCGTTCTCGCCGGCCTCAATCGGCACGACGCCGATGCCTTGGATCACTTGCTCGGCCCTTACCGAGGAGGCATGGGCAGCTTCAATGATCTCGTGCTTGGGGACTGGACCTGGCCAGTCGGCCCCGTACCCGTCGCGATCCGGCAGGCCAACGACCGCCTGAGCGAACTCCGTGAGAGGTGCTACTCCCTCGCAATTCACCTGCGCGGTCGTCCTTAGACCGGTGGGAAGGGTGCGCCTGGGCTAAGGGCCGTACAGCCATCCATACAGCCAAGACCGCCCGCCAACGCCGACGCTGCCCGACAACCACGGACGGGCTGACCAGGGTGCCTGACCAGCCATCCGTGATGTTCTTATAACCCCAAGGCCAGCCGTGCCCGTTGCGTGCCCTTTGGGACGGGAACGGAGGGTCAATGGCGGTCAGCTCCTGGACGTGGCGCTCGGCATGGCATCGCAGATCAAGCCAGGTCACTGCCGAGCAACTTGCGGCCGTGTCCACACTTCCTAAACCGTGTGTCGCAGGTTCGAATCCTGCCGGGGGCACCTCGCAAATCGGCCGAGGCGCCGCCTGGCCTGTTCACGTCCGAGACTCGGCCGCCGCCCGGTGATTCAACCCTCGGCTGTCCTTGATCGCGTTGGCATTCGGCTTGTCAGCAGATCATCTGCGCTGCTCAGGTCCTGTCCAACGCCTCGCGTTGGCCGTCCGGCTCGACCTGCGGGCGATGCTGGTCTGCCATTCGCGCAGAGCGGTTTTCAATCGAGCGTTCTCCGCGCGTAGTCCAGCTTCTACGCGGTCCCGTGCGGTGAGTTCGTCGACGACCGCGCGGAGGAAGGCGTACACCTGTTGCTCGGCCAGTCCGCGTCGCCCGAGCCGGGTGCGGCGGAACCGGATTCGCCGTACCTGGTCTGGGCAGAGTCGGGCCAGGCGCGAGGCGCCCGGACCACGCCGACCGAATGTCTGCTCACCGCAACCTCCTCGGCGTCGAGATCGTCGTCGGTGCCTTTCGGCTCTGCCCGCTTCCTGCGACACGGCCCGGGGCGGTTGGTGATGTGCGTTTGGCGGCGGGCACGGTAGCGGGAGCGAGCAGCTTCAGGCCCGCGCGTTGCACGAAGATTTCTCGCCGGGCCACGGCGTTGCCGGTCCGGTCCAGGACGTAGCCGGTCAGCCAGACCCAACCGTCGTACGTCGGCCGGTCGCCGACCTTGATGACCCGAAAGGTCAGCGACCGATTGCCGCTGAACTGCACGGAGGCTGCGGCGTCGACGTGGAGGACGTCGCCTGGCGTTGGGTCCATCACGCCCCTCCTTCAGGCAGGTTGTGGATGGGCACCGAGACAGGCGGGCTGGAGGCCATGTCCGACGGCGTCGCTTGCCTGCACCGGCCCCGGTGCCCTGCTCAAAACGCCGCCGGCCCGGCGTGGGCGCGAGCGGCCGCCCGCTGCCGTGTCGGCGCACGTATTTCAGCGGCCTGTACACGCACAATTGCTGTGGGTGAGGCGTCCATGGTGGAGATGGAACACCCGGTGACGGAGACCGATCGAGGACCGAATTTGCACCTCTGGCGGACATCGAGCGGACACCATGAGGACCTGCGTTGAGTTCAGGACCTCCGACAGGCGAGCGTGGAAACAGCCCGTCAGGAAGGCATCGAGATGGCCCGAGACCGCCGCGATCCTCGCACGGTGCTGGAGCACCTGATCCAGCAGAGTGACCGCACGTACGAGGAGCTTGCCGACGAGTTCAGTCGCATGGACCCCCGTGCGGCGATCAGCGCCCGGCACCTCGGCCGGTTGGCGCGCGGTGAACGGGACCTGGCCTCATCGACACCCGCCACCCGGCGAGCGTTGCAGGCCATGTTCGGCAAGACCGCCGACGAGTTGCAGCGCCCCTGGGCACCCCACCAGTTGACCCCTGCGCCAGGCCGACAGCCCGTTGTCGAGCCCTTCGGCGCCGGCCCGGAAAGGAAACTCCTCGCCATGGCCGCACAACGCGCCCGCCACTACGCCATGCTCGCCGCCGAAGCCACCTCCCCGGCAGCCATCGACCAGCTCACCGAGGACGTGCAGCGCCTCGCCCTGGCCTACCCGCAACGCCCGGTCAGCCAGATCCTGCCGGACCTGGTCGAGACCCAAGACACCCTGTTCACCCTGCTCGAACGCCGCCAACAACCAGCACAGTCGCGGGACCTGCACTTCCTCGCCGGCATCACCACCGGGCTACTCGCCAAGGTCTCCCACGACATGGCCGACCCGCACTCCGCGATGCTGCAAGCCCGTACCGCCGTGCTCTGCGCCGACCAGGCCGGACACCCCGGCCTGCAAGCCTGGCTCCGCGGCCTCCAATCCCTGGTCGCCTACTGGGCCGGCCGGTATGCCGAGGCCGTCCGATATGCCGAGGCCGGACGCGAGTACGCCACCCAAGCCGGCGGCACCTCCGCTGTCTGGCTTCCCGCCAGCGCCGCCCGCGCCTACGCCGCACTCGGCAACGCCGAACAGGCCATGGTCGCTATCCACGAGGCCGAAGACGCCTGGTCCCGGGTACGCCCCGACGAGATGGACGAGATGGGCGGCATCTGCACCTTCAACCAGCCCCGCACCCTCTACTACGCCAGCGACGCCCTCGCCTGGCTCCCCGGCGAAGCCGCCACCACCGAGCGCTACGCCCTGCAAGCCGTCCAGGCGTACGCCGACCGCTACGACCCCGCATGGGCGTTCGGCGACCAGGCCGGCTCACACACCAACCTCGCTATCGCCCGCGTTGCCAACGGCGAACTCGACGCCGCCGCAGACGCCTTGGAGCCCGTGCTCGACCTCCCCGCCGATCAGCGCATCAACGGCATCGTTCACTCCGTTCGGCGCGTACACCAGGCCATCACCCGCGCCGGCCACGCCAACGATGCCCGCGGCCTCATCGACGGCATCGAGCACTTCACCCACACCCCCGCCAACGCCCTACCCCGATAGGGCACCATCAGCGCATGTACCCGATCACCATCCCCGGCCGCGTCATCACCCTGCGCGAACTGCGACCCGATGACGCGGCCGATGCTTTGGCGATCATCGGCGACGACCGCGTCACCCACTGGCTCTCCTTCGACAGCCGCGACCACGCCGCCGCTGTCGCCATGATCGAAGGCGCAGTGACCCGGGCACAGCTCAACCCCCGCACCGAGTACTACCTAGCCGTAGCCGACCCGGAAGACCGCATGATCGGCTTCGCCCGCCTCGGACTCACCGGCCACCAGGCCGCCAAACTCGGCTACGCCATCCACGCCGACCACTGGGGCCACGGCTACGCCACCGACGCCGCCCGCACCATCGTCAACTACGGCTTCCGGGAGCTGCGACTGCACCGCATCACCGCCGCCATCGGCCCCGACAACGCCGCCTCCATCGCCGTCGCCAAACGACTCGGCATGCAGTACGAAGGCCGACTCCGCGACCACGTCTACACCAACAACGCCTGGCGCGACTCCCTGCTCTACTCCATCCTCGCCCCGGAGTGGAACGCCGCCCCAGGCTGACCGCATCGTCAGCACCGCTCCGCCACGCGCGAGCAGGGCCGCCGGTACGATCGCCGCCATGCGCGACGCCGACACGCCGCCGCAGGAACCCACCGACCGCCCCCACACCCCAAGGCACCTGCGCCTTCGGGGACTGCCCGCACCCTTCACGACTACCTGACCAGACGCCAATTGTGCGTAGTCAGACGGGACCGGCACCTTCAACGCCATGGGAATCACGTGGAAGCCTCCTAGCCTCACCAGTCATCACCCTGACAACCGGTTGAGTTAACAAGCTGCGTTAGCTTGTAAGTGCAAGCAGGGGGTTCAGGTGAGCTGCGTTCACATAGGAGTGTCGGAGAGTGGTGCCAGTCTGCGAGGCATGGAACCTGTCACCGTGCATCGAACTGTGGTCAGCATCCTTTATGGTCACTTTGTCCTGCGGGACGCATGGTGTGATGCCGGCGACGACGGCGAGTCGTACCAAGATTCGCAGGATCAGGTAGCTGGCGCGTCCACGTACCAAGTCACCGTGCGAGCGCCTTCGGACCCGCTGAGAGTGGGCCTTGAGCTACGGATATGGAGCGGTGAGCCCGATCTCGATCGTGGCTCGTGGGACGGGCGTCGACAGCTTCAGGTGCACTGCCCCACCGGAGAACTACTCGTTGAGCAGATCACCGCCGGAGCGGCGGCAGAGATCACGCTCCCGCAAGGGGCCGGCGTCTATGGCGTCCGGGTCCACCGACACGGGCGTGACGACGCTCAGATGTTCCTGATCGACCTCTGGTGGCAAACACCGCTGCCACCAGACGACGATGACGAGGACTTCTACGGCGATCTGTGGAGCTGCAGTCAGGACACGGCGTAGGTGTCTTCGATCTCGTGGCGGCTGCCGGGCATGACCAGGACCGAGGTCATGATGGGATCGCCGGAGGCCTGGTGCACGGTGATGACGACGCTCATCGCCGGCTCGTCGGCCGACACGGCCAGGGCGTCGGCCTCATCGGCGCTGACGCGGCGGGCAGACATGCGTTCGGTGGCGTAGTCGGCCCGTAGGCCCTTCTGCCGCGCGATGAGGTCGAGCAGGCCACCCGGGATGGGGTCCGGCTTGGTGATGTCGGTGCCGACCGCGATGTCCACCGGCACGAAGGTGGAGATCAGGTCGACCGGGCCAATCTCGGTGACGGTTCGGCGGCGGCGTTCGTAGACCGGTGTGCCCTCAGGGATCTTCAACTCGGCCGCGATGCGGGGCGTGGCGAGAACCGGGCCGACGTGCAGAATCTCCGTGTCGCCGGTCTCGTCCAGCTCGACGGCGTCGCGGGCGTACTCGGGTGAGGTGCGGCCGGCGGCGGATCGGCCGCGTACGAAGCTGCCCTTGCCCTGCTGCGACTCGATCCAGCCGTCCTGCTTGAGGATGCCCAGCGCCTTGAGGACCGTCGGCCGAGAGACGCCGAACTCGTTGCAGAGCTGGTTTTCCGACGGCAGTGCCGCACCGGGCGCGTAGTCGCCGTCCTCGATGCGCTTCCGCAGCGTGTTCAACACGCGCAGGTATTTCGGCGTCGGAATCTCGTACGCCATCGCGGGCACCCCACCTATGAACGCTGCATGTATTACAGCAGCTTATGAGTTGTTGGCATGACAGAACAAGTCAGCTCAGCCGTTCGGCCGTCACACCCTCCACCGCAGCGGTCAGCCACCCCGACCACGACGACGCCTTCACCCGTTCCGGACGGGACGCGCCAGGCCACCGCTGAGGCAGGCAGCCGTACCGTCCGAACACCCGCAACGCTGCCCGTCGCTGCGGGCACGGCTCGTCCACGCGGCAGGCAGGGCAGGGCCAGTCCGCGCTCGACGGCGTGTGTCGGTCAAGCTGCGACTGCGCAGCTCGTAACTGATCCCGCGCCGCTCCCGACAGGTACGTGGTCACCGGGCCGCATCCTTCGGCGCGAACAGCCGGGTCGGTACGAGGACCTGTGTTCGTTCACCGCGCTGGTGGCGTGGAGTGATCTTGGTGCCCTCGACCCAGATCCACTGCTCCCGCTCGGGACGGTTGAGCACCAGGCGAACCCCGGTCACCCGCAACGTCACCGGTCCGTCGGCGGGGCGGTAGCGGTCGACAGCGTCGATGTGCATCACCGCGCCGAGTCGTACCCGTAGGTCAAACACTGCGCCTCCTCGTCGTCGGCCGTGCCTTCACTGGTGGGCGGGGATTGATCTGGAGGCCGGCGATCTGGGCGAAGACCTCCCGCCGCTCGAATGCCTCCCCGGTGTTCGGGTTGACCGCGTAGCCGGTGAGCCACACCCAGCCGTCGTATGTCGGCCGATCCGAGACCGAAGACACCCGCAGCCACAGCGCCCGGGGGCCGTTGAACTGCACCGACGCCCGACCATCGAGCAGCACCAGGTCACCCGGTGCCGGAACCCCCGGCGGAAGCGAACGCGACCTGCGAGGCGCCGAGGTGGGCGGGCTCAGTTGGAGCCGTCGTTCGGGTCGCGGTCCCATGCCAGCACCCACCCCGGGCCAGTCTCAGCAGGACACCGAACGACCGGACCCCGCACAGTCCGGACACGCTCGCCGGACCAAGCGCCGACCGACGGGCGATCCGTGCCCGGTAGCGCGGACCTCAGCCCGCGCGCGGACGTACTTCCAGGTCCGACCCGCGCAGGACGCGCAGGCTCCAACCCGCTCCACGCCGGGCGCAACGGGGATGGCGCTGCCGGACGGGATCACGGATGATCCAGACGTGTTCGGAACTTCCGTAGCGCCAAGCATCACGGTCTCCCACCAACCAGGCATTAGAACTAGCTCTATATGGCCCGACTGGGGCCCGACCTGTCAATAGAACTAGCTCTAATGTTCGCCGGTCGGGCACACTTGCTGATAGGGATAGCCCTACGCGGCGCATGGCTAGGAGGAGCGAGTGGGCATCGGATACCGAGATCTGGCCGCACTCCTGCGTCAGGCCATCCAGCGCGGCGACTATGCCGAGGGCAGCACCCTGCCAAAGCAGGACGAGATCGCCGCCGAACACGGCGTCAACATCAACACCGTCCGGCAGGCGGTGCGCGTCCTTGAAGCCGAAGGACTGGTCACGCCCGTTCGTCGGCGCGGCACTGTCGTCCGCCCACGCGTGGCGATGAAGCGCCTCGGCACCGACCGCTACGCCAAGAGCAAATGGAAATCCGGGCTCGTCGCCTTCGCCGCCGACCGCGAGGCCACCGGCCGCGCCTGGACGCCAGGCGACCAGACCAACGAGGTACGACGGACCGAAGCTGACGCCGAAGTCGCCGCAGCACTCGATCTCTCGCCCGGTGCACCCGTCTACGAGCGCGCCCGCCTGGTCAAAGAGGCCGGCGTACCGACCCACACGCTGACCAGCTACTACCGCCCCGAAGACGTGGAAGGCACATCCCTGGTCGACCCGACACCAGGGCCAGCCGGACAAGGCGGCGGCTTCGCGATCCTCACCGCCCGAGGCTTGGAGCCGGACACCATCACCGAGACCGTGCACGCCCGCATGCCCACGCCCGAGGAAACCGAATTACTCCAGCTCCCCGCCGGAGAACCGGTGATGATCCTGCACCGCACCACGTCCACTTACGAGGGCCGACCAGTCGAGTTCGCCCGCGGAGTGCACGCCGCATCCCGCTTCACCTGGTCCTACACCTTCAAGATCCCCGACTGAGAGACAAGCGATGTCCACGACTCCCTCGACCATCCCGGCAGAGCACCGCGCGGATGTCGAGTGCCTGTGGAACTACCACAACATGCACCACGAGATCCGACCCGTTGACGTCGGCATCGGGCTCGGTAGCCATGACCTCGGAGTCGCCAAGATCGCCACCGACCTCTACCACCAGAGGATGTACCCGCACCTGGCCTTCACCGGCGCGAATGCCCCGACCACCATCGAGATCTTTCCCCGGGGTGAAGCCGTCCACTACCGGGAGTACGCCATAGCCCACGGCGTGCCAGCCGACGCGATCCTCATCGACACGCAGGCCACCAACACCGGCCAGAACATCGAGTACACCCGCGCGCTCCTTGCCGAACACAAGATCCAAGCCCGGTCGGTGATCCTCATGTCCCGCCCGTACCAACAGCGCCGGGCATACGCCACCTGCAAGAAGCTCTGGCCCCAGGTCGACGTGATCTGCGCGTCCCACCCGCTCTCACTCGACGACTACCTAACCAGCATCGGCAACACCAAGAAAGTCATCGACATGCTCGTCGGTGACACCCAACGCATCGACAAGTACGCCGAACTCGGTTACGCCATCCCCCAGCACGTCCCCGACAAGGTGCGCGCCGCCTACACCCGCCTGGTCGACGCCAGCTACACCAGCCGACTCGTGTAGAAGGCGCAGCTACCGGCCCAGCGCTTGCCGCCCAGCCTCCGCAACCTCGGGCGACACCACCACCGCCACGACCTCACCGTCCTTCGTCAGCGGCACCGAGTTCCCCGCCTGCACTGCTTCGATGAACTCGCTCAGCACTGCCTCAATTGCCGTGCCATCCGCGTAGGCCCGATCCGGATCCGCCTGCCTCATGAGCCAGAGCCTAGCCAACCGAGCCGGATCGACCAGGATGGCGCCACCCGTGTTCGCGAGTAAGGCGGCGCAGAACTGCTGTACGCCTTCAAGGCGGCCCTGAACGGGCCGCACGCGCCGCCGCCTGGGCGCGCGTCCGTCGCTCCGCTGGCGCTCCGACTCCGGCCACGCAACACGCCCGGCGGCTGGCGCGGAAGCGGGAAGCCCAGGGGCCGCCGCAGACGGGGCGGGTGTGGGAGTGGTGGAGGTTCGTCGCCGGCAGCCGGGCGCGCCGCGCCCGAGCGACGCGGCGCATGAAAGGGCACGCCAGGCCCGCGCGGCGGGTCACGGCCATCGGGGCCGGGGGTGGCGGCGCGAGTGTGCCGGGCCGCCCCTCCAAGCTCAAGGGCACTACGCGTCGCAAGCGACGGCCCTACGGGCCGCCGTTGACCTCGGAGCCTCTGCGACCCTCGGGCAGGAGTCGTGGGCAGGCCGATGGCCTGCCCTTCATGGAACGCGCCGCCAACTCCGTCCCCGACTCGTCGCCGATCACCCGGGGCAGCGTCAAGGTCCGCTTCACACAGCGAGCCGGGCGGCCCGCACCCCACGCAGGGCGGCTCGACGGCAGACGGTGAGGATGGCGCTGGTTAGGTGGAGTCACCTGATCTCCTGCGAGATCTTCTCCAGCGCCTTGCGGGACTTCTCGACCTCGTCGACAAGCTTTCTCGACACGGGTGCGGATGCGTCGCTGTACCTGAGGTTGTTGAGATCAATTTTGTAAGTCAGCTCATCGACTGGACCGAAGGGACCATCGGCGTTGACCGTGACGGTGTAGCAACGGGGCGTTTCTTGGTCCCGGAAGAGTTGAAACCCGATCTCCCAGAACCATCGGAGCCTACGGCCAGGCGGAAGTGTTGAGACTGGTCCCTTGAGCACCGGAATGTTCTCGGCAAACTCTGGCTTAGTGACCGACTGAAGCGGCGGATCGAAGGTCACACGGACGTTGTGAGCGACGGTCATGCCGGTGTTTTGAACAACCAGCATCAATTTTTGCGGAGCATGTTCGTCGGGCGCGAGATCAACGAAGACGTAGGGCTGGGCTTGGTCCTTTTGGACCCTTTCGGCAAGTAGAAGCTGTTCTTGCGCGTAACGCGCCTGCCGGGTCGCAGCAACTGCTTGCGAACCGGCGAAAGCTGCCGCGAGGATTGCGGCGACAGCACTCGCAGCAGCAACGACCAGTGTGACTATCTCCAGCGTTCCCATTGCCCTCTCTCGCCTAACCCCGATAATCAAGTACCACCCGGTCACAAGCGGTCCGTCGTGCGCCGTGGGCCGTCGCTTTGCCTAGCTATGACCCGGGAGGTAGAGGGTATTTCCACGTCCTGTCCTCGCCTGTCTCGGAATCGGTCCAGGTCACCGTAATCGTGCTGTCCCTGGTACCGAAGGCTCGTACCGCGAGGAAGGAAACTGCCTCGTGCGGCCTTACCTCCTCCGGAGCCTCATCCAGACCGAGTAGAGGTAGCGACTCATGCGCCGAAACTCGGACATTCTTGGCATCCGCGTTGCCGACATTGGTCAGCAGGTAGCGGGAGCGGTGCTGATGCACAAGGGTCCATCGGGCGGCCTTCGCCTCGCTGGTTATGGCGGGTTTTGTGCTGTTGGCTGCCATTGTCTCCAAAGCCTCAACGACCCGCCTGGTGTACTCCTCGGTCAGGGCCGCAGCGGCCTCCGTGCGGGCCGCGGTCGCTTCAGCCTGCTCTCGCTGAAGCCGTTGTCCATCCCTGGTGACCTTCTCTTGCCGAATCATCACGATCGTGGTGGCGATGCCAACAGCCAGAGCAACTACGACACCGAGGACGGTTGCTTGATCGGCAAACTCCTGCCAGTCCATGGCGAGGGATCTCACAGTCACGAGCACGGCGTCGACGTTAACCGGATCAAGCAAGCCGCCACTGCGAGAAGCTTCGGGTGTGCCCAGTATCGGGGCCGCCGCTGGGCACACACGGGGCACAAGACGCCGTCAAACGTTGTCAACCAGCCACCAACGTTGGCAGCCCGAGGCGGCGTGTGAGCAGACGTCCCGCTGTTCCCGCTGGTGGCGGGACAGTGGCTCTAAGTTTCGCTTCAACTCCACCACTGCCGAAACGTTCTCATTAGAATCAAGGGGCCGCGCAAGCGCGGCCCGCCCGCCGCACTCGGCCTGCTGGCGGCCTCCGGCCGGCATCGGCCGGCGCGGCGGGCACGTTCCGGTTCAGTGGTCAAGCACGAGGTTCGCTGATCGCGGCTTCAATGCGCAGACCGATCCCGGTGACGACGAGGAAGCCTGCCAGGATGTGCACCTCGGTCGACCCGGTGTCGCTTGACAGCGTGATGACCGAGACGAGGAAACCTGCGACCAGGGCCACGTTGCCGAGAATGCGGACGGTAGATGCACGCCTCGAAGCAGGGTTCACCGGGGGACCGTACCGGAGGCCCATGGCCGATGCTGTCCTGATCTGTACCCGCTAGGGGAACGATCGCGGGGTGGTTGGCCGCCGTCGAGGTCGGGGCGATGGGCTGCCGCGCCGCTCCGCGGCTTGCCCCCGGATAGGTGGGTTCGGCTGGCTGCTGGCCGACAGGACCAGTCACTGCCGTTCGGTGCCGACGGGTCGAGGCGGTGAAGCTACGAGACGTCGAACAGACGCAGGCCGTCGTATTCGGCGAAGTCGGCGTAGTCCTTGCCGTTGAAGGTCGCCAGCGGGAGCCGGTCGACCAGGCAGCAGGCCGCGATCCAGGAGTCGTTCGTCGGACGGGGACGCCCCCTATGCTGTGCCCGCGCCTGGAGTTGGCCCCAGGTCGTCGCCACCGCCTCGTCGAAGGGCAGCAGCACCACGCCCGATCGCCACTGCGCGAGGTCAGCCAGCTTGCGCGGCCCCCAGCTCCGCAGCACGGTCCACTTGGTCAACTCCCCGAGCGTGACGAACGTGATGCACAGGGTGTTACCGGCCAGCCGGGCACGAAGCCGGTCAGGCAGGCGACCCCTCAGGATCGCCGACGCGACGTCGGTATCCAGGACGACCATGCTCACGCGGCGCTGGCCCGCCGAGAGGCGTACAGATCGGCAAGGAAGTCGTCCAACTCTTCGTCGGACTCGAACAGATCCGGCCGGGCCAGGTCGTCAACGGAGGCGACTGGCCGCACACCCTGCCGGCGGGCCAACTCCTCCGCCGGCACGTGGTCAGCGGTTGGCCACTCGGGCATCCGCTCGGCATTGCTCGACATCACGACCCACCTCCTCCATCACACACCGCCACTCATTGTCACACGGTCAGCACCGACATCACCGTCACTCGGCCGCGCGGAGAGCCGGCGACACGGCAAGCCGCCCCCGGGACCGAAGACCCGGAGCGATCAGCCGCGCGACGCCGGACAGCCACGCGCCCCCGCCCGGCCGTGCCAGCCACGTGCCAGTAACCCGTTTCCTAAGAGGTCACCAGCGGCCATGACCGGGCAGCACGACAGCCCCGCTGGCCAGGCGATCCGGGCAGATCATGACAGCCGGAAACGATTTTCCAAACTGACGTTCTGTACCTTGCCGGGATGAGTGAGAACGCCTTCGTGTTCCCTGCTATACCACGGTCCAAGGCCGTCCGACTTCTCGACGAGCTGGCGGTAGCGGGCCATGGCGGCTGGGCTACAGACACTCGGCTGTTCGTCTGGCTGATGGATGAGGCGAGCGGCCTGTACCAGGACTGGGAGCCGGAGGACATAGCGAACCTTGAGCAGGCCGTCGGTCAGCGGCCTGAGTGGGCCGTGCAGATCAGCTACGACTCTCGCGCCGGGCGGATCTGGCGGCGCTAGCTGTCGCCCTCCTGGACGATGGAGGTGTTGCAGTCGACGACTTCTGCTCCTATGTGTGGACGGCTATTGAGATCGAGACTGACACCGTGATCAGCGGTGGCCGATTCGGCGAGGGCCCTGCCCGCTGAGCATCGGTGCCCAGTGTGCAGAGTAAGTGCAATGATCTTGATGCGCCCGGCGAATGCGTTGACCAGGCGCCCAGCTCATGGCGCTGCCCGGCACGCTGACTCAGTCGCCTTCCT
>NZ_BOPC01000118.1 GCF_016863555.1 Micromonospora qiuiae
GGTGCGGATCCGGCGGTTCTTCTGCGACGACACCGCCTGCGACCGGCGGACGTTCGCGGAGCAGGTGCCAGGAGTGACCACCCCATATGCCCGGCGCACCTCGCTGCTGCGCGGCCTCCTGGAGAAGATCGCGCTGGCGTTGGGCGGCCGTCCGGGCGCGCGGATGGCTCGTCTGTTGGCTGTCGAGGTGTCCCGCACGACCCTGTTGCGGCTGGTCCGGGCGTTGCCGGTGCCCGAGGCAGGCACGCTGCCGGTGCTTGGTGTCGACGATTTCGCGTTCCGCAAGGGCAACACCTACGGCAGCATCATCGTAGACATGCATACCGGCCGGCCGGTCGACCTGCTGCCTGACCGCCACGCCGACACGTTCGCCGACTGGCTACGTGCCCGCCCAGGTGCCCAGGTAATCTGCCGTGACCGTGCGAACGGGTACGCCGAAGGCGCCCGGCTCGGTGCGCCGGACGCGATCCAGGTCGCCGACCGGTTTCATCTGCTGCACAACCTCACCCAGGCCGTCGACCGGGTCGTGCGCGCCCATCGCGCTTGCCTCAAGGACCGGCCCGAAGCCGAAGCCGTCGCCCAGCCGCGTCCATCAACCGACGGTGAGCAGGGCCGACGGGTCGAGGTGACCCGGCAACGGCACGCTGAGATCCACGCCCTGCACACCACGGGTGTCGGCACCACCGCGATCAGCAAAGCGTTGAACCTCGACGGCAAGACGGTCCGCCGCTACATACGCGCGGCGACCGCCGATGAACTGCTCACCGAGACCGCCCCGCGAGCCCGGGGCCTCGACGAACACACCTCCTACCTCGCCGAACGCTGGGAGCAGGGATGCACCAACGCCACCCGACTGACCGCCGAGCTACGCGAGCGCGGCTACCGCGGCAGCGCCCGCACGGTGCGCCGGCTGCTGCAGAGCTGGCGCGACGGCACGATCAAACCAACCGCGATGACCGCGGTCGCGCCGAAGCCGCGGGAGGTGACCGGCTGGATCATCCGGCCAGCGGCCGAGCGCACCGACCGCGAACGCGCCGATCTGGCCCGCATCCTCGGGCGGTGTGACAGCCTGCGCACCGTGGACCGCCTGGTCAGTGACTTCGCCGGCATGCTGCGTCAACGCCAAGGCCAGCACCTGGACACCTGGATCACCCAGGCTCGATCCAGCGGGGTCGCGCAGCTGGCCGGCTTCGCCGCCGGGCTGGTCAAGGACTACGACGCGGTCCGTAACGGTCTCACGCTGCCCTACAGCAGCGGCGCTGTCGAAGGCAACGTGTGCCGATTGAAGGCGATCAAAAGGCAGATGTACGGCCGAGCGAACTTCGACCTCCTCCGACGCCGCGTCATCCTCGCCGAGTAACCGCCATGCCGCAGGAGTGATCACGAACTTCGTGCCAGAGCCATCTTTCACTGGCCGCCGACAGACGACGGCACCGATCAGGTGATCCATGATCTGCTGCACTGGGGCTGGTCATCGCGGTCGTGGTGACCGCGGCGTCGGTCACCGACAACACCATCGGCATCCGGCTGCTCGACAAGGTCGCCGAACACGCTCCGACGGTGAGCCGCGCCTGGGTCGACGCCGGGTTCAAACGGGACCTCGCGCTGCACGGCGCCGTCCTGGGTGTCGACGTCGAGGTCGTCAAACGCTCCGACATCCGAGGCGGATTCGTGCCGATCCGCAAGCGGTGGATCGTCGAGCAGGTCAACGGCACGTTGATGCTGCACCGCCGCCTCGTGCGCGAGTACGAGAGCCGACCAGAATCGGCGGTCTCACGAACCCTGTGGGCATCGACGGCGAATATCGTGCGCCGGCTGACCGGAACCAGCACACCCTCCTGGCGGCACCGGTGAACCTTCCCACGGTCCTCGACCTGATCGCCGACCGCGAAACCACCGCACGCCGGCACGCCGATCGGCTACGCGAGCAGATCACCACCCTCACCGGCGAACTCGCCCGCCTCGACGGCGAACTGGCCGACCTGGCCACCACCCGCACCACCCTGCGCACCCTCGCCGCCGCCGAGTTCACCGCCGACGCCCCCACCATCGCCAGCGCCCCCTACCAGCAGATCCTGGCTGTCCTTCGTGCCGAGCCCGCCGGCATGCGCGCCAAAAGCATCTGCCTCGCCCTCGGCGTCGAGCCCTCACCGAAACACGTCGAAGGCACCCGCGCGAAGCTGAAACGCATGGTCAACCCCACGTCCTCACCGAAGACGAGCCCGGAGTATTCACCCTCGCCCAGAAACGGACCTAACACTCGGAACCTCGTCTGTGCCAGCGCCGTCGAATGAGCCAGTTTTCCTCGATGCCGTTGCGTCAGCGGTGTGTCTCGCTGAGCTGGCGGAGTCGTGCGGACAGTTCGGCGGCCACCTGTTCGGGTTCGGCGAGGCAGCGCCATGCGGGGACACGGTGGATCGCGGCATGGTGGGCTGCGATGTCGAGGCGTGCGAGCACCTTGCGTAGTCGGCGGCCGTCCGGGTTTCCGGCAGGGTCGTCCACGATGACAGCTAGCTTTTGGCGAGCGTTTCGGACGACGAGGTCGGCGGTCTGCCCGGAGACGACTACGTCCCGCTGCACGGCGAGGCCTGTCTCGGCAAGGTGCAGGTGGTCGGCAGGCCCTGGGCCGGCTTCCGGCATAGCCATGGTCGGCTCACTGCCGAGGGCCAGGGCGGTGAGTAGGCTGCGTTGACCTGACCACCATGACCGATCACCGACGACAACGAGATGGGAGCAGGCCCGGGTGATGGCGACGTTCCATAGGTTGGTCTGGTGGACGAGCCAATTCCGGGTGCGGTCACCGATGCCGTGGGCGCCGACGGGCGAGACGACCATGATGTCTCGTTCGCTGCCCTGGAACTTGTGAATGGTCGCGCAGGTTAAGTTTTCGGAGAGACCAGCGGCGTGTAGCGCGGAAGTCAGGCCGTGTTGCTGTGCGGCGAGTGGTGTGACCACTCCGATGGAGGCGTCTGGGTAGGTCGCGCGCAATTGCGCCACCTCGGCCACGACTGCCGCGATCTCGACGTCGTTGCGTCCGGACCCGCTTGGACCGTAGTTGAACGTTCCCACCACGTCGCGCCACCGTACGGCCGGATCGGCGGGAGCGGCGAACCGGGCAGGGTCCGTCAGGACGGTGAGCCGGCCCTGGTACACCTCGCGGTTGTACGTCGACGATGTCGGCGTGGCACCGGTAGTGCTCGTCAAGCAAGTAGGCCGTACCGGCTGCGGCAGCGAAGGAGTCGTACGCCGAGTGGCGTGTAGGTCAGTCGGCGGGTGTTCACCCATCCGGTGCTGAGGCCGGCTTTGGCTTGTTGTGCGAGGTCGTCGGTCTTCGGTAGATCGATGACGGGTGGTAGTTGTCGTGGGTCACCGATGATCAGCGCGCGTTTGGCGCGATACAGCATGGGCAGGATCTCCGGCACCGTGCACTGTGCAGCCTCGTCAATCACCACCAGGTCGTACATTGCGTGGCTTCGACGCAGTCGTCGCACGGACAACGCCGTGACCGCCCAACCCGGCAACACGCTTAGTAGCTCCGGGAAATATGCCCAGCTGTCAGATTGGGCTTTGCTCATCTCATCAGCCTGGTCCTGCAGCAGTCGCGCGCCCGACGCCACGCGACGGGCGATCTGGGCACGCAGCAGCTCGATACTGCGCGTGGGCCGCTCGGTGCCGATCAGTTCGGTAAGCCGCTGCCAGGACACATGGAGGTCAGGCAGCGCGTCGAGCCGTTGCCGACACTCTCGCCACCGCAGCTCAATGACGGCACGCTCGCCAAGGGCTCTGATGGCGTCCCGATCGTACGCGCCATGGCGGCGCAGGCGCCGGCGGTACCACCAGCCGAGCCAGCGGCCGTTCAACGCACGATCGGTGAGGTGGAACAGCTGCGCCAGCGCTGCATTGCCATTTGGCAGCATGGAGCGGGTCCGTTTCCGACGGCGTCTGCCCGGCAGCCCGGTCCTCGGCTGCTATCCGAACCTCAGACGGCGGGGCAGAAGCGCGGGTGTCGAGGCGGCACGCCGACGCCTGCCGGGTCGCGGTCACCCTGTGTTCCGGCGATCTCTCGGCTCCACGCCATCGGGGAACGTCACCGGACCCTGCGGTTACGTAGGACGAGGATCCCCAGCGGACGAGATCGGCCACCTTTCGTTGTGACGCCCGCCGGAGTCAGCCGTCCTGGCAGGTGCATCCCGGTCGCCCCGCACACTCCCGGCACTCCGGACATCGAAACCGCGATCCGGGAACGCTTTCTGCGGCGGTGCACGGCATCGCCAGCACATCCGCGCCGGCTGTCCGGTCGACGCGATCCCCGTTGGTGGTGTCGATGATGGCATTGTGCGGCCACAGCACCGGGTACCGAGCACCGCAGCAGCAGACCCGGCTGCCCCAGATGGCCTCGCAGTTGCCGCACCGGGCGTGGAAGGTGTCGCGGTCCCGCATGTGCAGCCGCGCTCCGGGCTCTTCGCAGAGCGGGCAGGTGTCGAACCGACCGAAGGCCGCCCCCGCCGCATCCAGGGTGGCCGTCAGCTCTGCCGGCAGAAGCTGACTGTCCCGGCTCGGGCCATGGTGCCGGTCCACCGCCTCCCGGAGCAGGTGCGACCGCTCCTCGGGGGTGGGTCGGCGGAGCAGCAGCCTCGCCCGCCGCCCACCGGGCGCAGCCAGTTCCTCGCCGGCAGCGTCGGCACCCCAGCGGGCAGCGCCACCGGCAGGGGGGTATCCGTGGCTGAACCACCGGCCCTGCAGCGTCCACCGGAGGGCCCGCCCCAGCCGCTCCTCGCCCTCGACCTCCAGTGGGCTGATCGGCACGAGGCAGGCCGTCGTCCCGAAACCCGCCGGATGGCGGTCACCTCCGCGGCGGCCCGCGCGGTCACCTCCCTCTCCAGGTCGCGCTCCCGCCGCTCGAGCTGGATCTCCTGTCCCCGCAGGGCACCCTGGTCGTTGGAAACCGCCGGTCACCAACGCGAGCCGGGCGTTGATATCTCGCCCTCATCGCCTGGGCCCGGCAATACCGATTGTCATCAACCAATCGTGTACGGCGACGGACGACCTCTCCTGCCCGGGAACGGGGAATCCGCTCCCTCGGTCGGGGGATCGGCCGTCCGATGTCCCGTTGCGCTCGCCTGGAGGACTCCTCAGACGCCGAGCCCTCGTTGCGGACCTGCGCCGGCCGTGGGAGCGGCCAGCGGCAACAGACCAGGTTCTGGTCGACCACCCGGCTCCCGCAACCGCCGGCCCGCACCCCACCACGACGTCGGCAAAACCGTCAAGCGTGACTTGATCATCGCAGCACGTAAGCAAACGCGAGGGTTAAAGATCAAGCTCAGCCTTGAAGTAGAGCGTAGTCACGTCGTAGAGGCACAACGAACATCCCGACGGTCAGGGCGTGGTTGAAGCCAGTGGCCGCGATCTGGGGCCGATAGCCACGCTGCTGGGCCCGCCCCAGGATGCGGCGCATCGTTCGCTCACTGGCCGGCTCCTGACCCAGGCGCCGCGGCGGTCCTGCCAGGCGAAAAGCGCCTGTTTCGAACCTCCTACCCACCGGAGTCCCAGTGGCAAGAGAGCGTCCTCGCGGCCCTCTTGTGAAGTGCACCATATTTCTATATGGTGCTACGCGTTCGCACGATGTAGGAATAACTGGAGTCAGGATGACTGATGGTGAGCCCGCACACGCACGGGTCCTCGACTTGCTGCTGGCTTTCGCGAACCGTCCTGTTTGGACCGTGGAGGCGCTGGCTGAGCAGATGGGCGCGACCAAGAGCACGACCTATCGCTTCATCAAGAGTCTGCGCGAGCGTGATCTCGTGGTGCGCCGGTCCACGGGCGAGTACTCGTTGGGCCCGGCGATCCTGTCCTTGGCGAGCCACGTCGAATTGAGAGGGTCGCTCTCCGAGGTCGCGTTGCCGGTGATGCGCAAACTTGCCGTGGACTCCGGCGAGAGCGTCATTCTCACCGTGGTGGTCGGAAACAAGGCGTTGGCGCTCGAGCAGGTGTCAGGGCCTCAGCCGCTCAACCTGTCGTTCAAGCCGGGGACGCTGCATCCGCTCCACGTCGGCGCCTCCTCGAAGATCCTCCTAGCGAACCTTCCGGAGCCCGCCTTCACCGAGGCTGTCACAGCCGTCACAACAACCACCGGGTACAGCGATCACCCGGTCACTGACATCGACGCGCTCCTAGCGGACCTCGCTGGGATCAGAGAGCAGGGTGTCGCAATCACGGAGGGCGAGTACGAGCCCGGCGTCAAGGCGGTCGCCTGCCCTGTGTTCGACGCCCGCAAGACACTGAAGGGCGCCATCAGCATCGCCGGACCGGCACACCGCATGCCTTCCACCTCTGACCGGCGACTCGCCGAGTTGCTCACGGCTGCTGTGGAAGCTGTCGGCCTGCACCTGAACCCGACGAGCTATGGCTGATATTCACCACATCGGCATCCGCGTGGCAGACATCGAAAAGGTGGCGTCTGTCCTCACTCGGGCGTTCGGCGTGCAGATCCAGTACGACGCGAAGGACCGTGCCGATCAACCACGTATCGCGTATGCCCGGTTCCGGAACTGCCGCCTGGAGTTGATCGAGGACCCAGCAAACCCGCCCCCGGGCAACGACCTGGCCGCGCTCGACCACATCGCTGTGGACGCGGGCGAAATCGTCCAGGCGGTGGGGGAACTCGCTTCGGTTGGTTTCAAGTCGCTTGACAGCCATCCGAGAGTGGGCGCCTTCGGAAACCAGGTGGCGGCCTTCGAACGATCCACCTTCGCCGGTATCAAGTTGCACCTCGTGTGCCAGCAGGAGGGGAGAGAACCATGAGCACCCTGAAGGTGCTGGCGAACCACGAGATGTTGTCGCTGCAGCCCAACGAGTCGTTCGCGGACTCCAGCGCAGCCACCCCCGTCTTGAAGCTCACCTGCCCGGGGCTGCTCGATCTCGATGCTTCCGGGAAGATCGTCCCATCCATCGCACACTCGTGGAGCGCATCACCGGAATGGGACGACTTCCGTTTCCAGGTACACCGGGACCTGTCGTTCTCCGATGGACAGGCCGCCACCACGGAAGCGATCGCTGACAGCATCCGGCGCAGTCTGGATCCTCGGCGAAACTCGCTGCATGCCCGCGATCTCGCCGGGATCAAGACGGTCAGAGCCGTCTCCGCGCAGGAGGTCCAGATATGCACAGACGGGCCCGCCCCGACGCTGCCCTGGTACCTGGCCTGGAGGCACTATGTGGTCGCTGACACGGAACTCCAGCCGACTGGGCTCGGCCCGTACCAGTTGGTCGAGTGGATCCGCGGAGACTCTGTCCGGCTGCGCCGGAACCCCGCCTACCGGCTGGGACCGATGCCGCACTTCGAGAACATCCATGTCGAGTTCGCGCCGACCTCCGAGGTTCGGCGAGAGAGGGCGCTGACCGGCGAGTTCGACTTCATCGAGACCTTGCCACCCGCTCTTGTGAGCGATGAGCAGTTCAAACGGCACTACGAGGTCATTCCCGTCGCCTCGGGTAGCAGGACGATCCTCACGTACAACGCCAGGAAAAACTGGCTCGGCTCGGCCCAACAGAGACGCCACGTGGCTCGGATGGTCGATGTCGACCAGCTGCAACACCGCGTCCTGGGTGAAGCCGCTGACCACACCGGCACGCCGAAAAACTTCTCCGACAGGACGCCGGCGCCCGTCGGCGGCGTTACGAATACGGGACCGATCAGATTGGCGGCTCCGAACATCAGCCCCGTACAGGAGGCGGCGCACGAGATCGCGCGGCAGTTGGAAGCCCACGGGCTAGCTGTGTCCGTCGCCTTGTACGACGACCCGCCGTGGTGGCCATTGGTCTACCCGGGCCTCTCGTCACCAGGATGGGATCTGGCGATCCAGAGCATGCCGGCGCGGCCGCACCCCGCCGTCACACTTCGGCGCGAATACTGCTCTGACGGCCCGTTCAATGCAACCGGGATCCAGAACTCGACCTTGGACGAGCTCGCGCTTTCCCTCGATGCCCGTGCCGGAGGGCCAGAAGCCGACGAAATATATCGCCAGGCCATGGCCATCGCGGACGAAGCCTGTATGTACACCGAGCTATATCGGTCGCATTACAGCATCGCAGTCAGCAAACGAATAAAGGGCGCCACTCCGCACTCAATGAACTTCTGGAATGTGGCGACGCTCTACACGTAATCAGTACGCCGAGAGGAGAATTACGGATATGTTTCGCAAGAAGATGTGGGTGATCGTAGCAGGGGTCGGTCTCTCACTGGTCGCCTCGGGATGTAGTAGTGCTTCCAATGAATTGAGCGACACCCTCAGGGTCGGCTACGTCAATGAGCGGCCGTACTCCTGGATCGACGGCAAGGATGTCAAGGGCACCGATATCGACATCATCAAGACCTGCATGCAGCGCACCGGTGGACCCGCGAATTTGGAGTACGTCCAGGCTGAATTCGAGGGCCTGATCCCCGGCCTTCAGGGCAAGCGGTTCGACGTGATCGCCGGCGGCCTGCTGTACAACGATGAGCGGCAGAAGCTCGCGGACGCGACGTCCCCCACTTACCAGTTCCGCCTGGCCGCGATGGTTCAGGCGGGGAACCCGCACGGAATCACCACGGAGATCGAGAGCCTGATCGCTGCCAAGGGCCGCATCGGGGCCAAGCAGGGGACTTATGACTATGAGGTTCTCGTCAAGCACCCCGAACTGGGCGACCGTGTCGCCGGATATGACTCGAGCCAGTCGGCGTACCGGGACCTCGCCAACGGCCGCATCATCGCCGTGGTCGATAACGAGGCCCTCGTCGTCCAGTACCTGAATGCCAACCCGAACCCGAAGTTGGAGATCGTCCAGCCCTTCAACGGCGTCTACGAGCCGGCCGGCGCGGTGATCTGGTTCCGCAAGGGCCTCGAAAGCACCGTGGACAAGGTGAACGGGTGCATCAAGGAGATCAAGGAGGACGGCGAGCTCACCAAGATCCTGGAGTCCAACGAGTACCCGGTCGAGGCAGTGACGGGTCCGGACGAGACGACCCCGAACAGGAATTAAGTCCTGCCACTAGGTCCCTCCTGAGGCCAGGACAGTCGCGAGGAGAGGTGCCTCTGGTGGGTAGGATGGAGGTATGTCGTGAAGATGATTGAGTTCTTTGCGCAGCATTGGCGAGAGCTGGTCCCCCCGGCCGGAGTAGCCATCTTGGTGACTCTGATCACAATTCCGATCTTTCTCGCGATCGGCGCATGGAGTGCGACCTCTCAGCTCTATGGGGGTCGCTTGGCGAAGAGGGTGGTGAATTCCTATCTGGCGGTTTTCCGCGGCACGCCCTTGCTGATCCAGGTGTTCTGGATCTTCTATGGCCTGCCCCTGATCGGAATTCGCCTCCACCCCATCGTGGCTGGAATTCTCGCGCTGTCCTTGAACTTCGGGGCCTATGCCTCCGAGATCGTGAGGTCGGGCCTCAATTCAGTTGCTCACGGGCAGCACGAAGCCGCCACCATGTTGGGGATGACGCGCCGCCAGTCCCTGCGGAGAGTGATCTTCCCGCAGGCGCTGGTGGTCTCCGCGCCGGCTCTGGCGAACCAGGTCATCGAGCTGTTCAAGAACACCTCACTGCTCGGCCTGATCACGGTCGCTGAACTCATTCGCGGGGGCCGGCAACTGGGAGTCGTGACGTTCGACCCGATGGCGAGCTGGATTCTCGTGGCTGCGTTCTACGTAGTCATTGCTGGCCTGGCCGCGTTCGGCATGCGGAGATTCGAACGAAGGCTCAACCGGGCCCTCGTAAGCACAGGAGCGACGCCGTGAGTGAAAGCGTTTCCATGTGGTGGTCGGAGTACCTCCCGCTATTTGCCGTCGGCGCATGGCGAACGATCCAGCTCACCGTGATGTCGATGCTCCTGGCCACCGTGCTGGGCCTCCTGATCGCGGTGGTGCGTCGGATGAGAGTGCCCGGCCTGAGTCAGTTGTTCGCGGCGTTCGTCCAGGTGATGCGCCTGGTGCCGGAACTCGTGCTTCTCTTCTTGGTGTACTACTCATTGCCCGAGCTGGGAATCTTGCTCTCCGCGTTTGCGTCCGCCATCATCGTGTTCGGCGCCCACTACTCGGCATTTCTCTCCGAGGTCTTTCGTGGCGGCCTGGAGGCTATTCCTCATTCGCAGGTCGAGGCCTCCAAAATGCTGCAGTTGGGGAAGGGCGTGATGTGGCGTCGCGTGATTCTGCCCCAGGCGGTTCGAAATATTGTTCCAACGTGGGGCAACTACCTCCAAACCGTGTTGAAGGCGACGGCCCTAGCTGGCACCATTACCTATGGCGAGCTCTTCTTCCAGACAAACTTCATGGCCAATCAAAACTTTCGGTACTTCCTATTTTTCACTATCGCCGCGGCGATCTACTTTGTCATGAGCTGGGGTGCAGGGAAGTTGCAGCACAGGCTTGAAAAGCATTTTGCAAGGGAGCGGAGGCAATTCGCATGACCAGCAACACCGTGTCGCCCGGTGACGGGGCGGGACAGGTGTACGTCGACGTCGTCGGTGTGACGAAGAGCTTCGGCGCCAACCAGGTGCTCAAGGGCGTCGACCTACAGGTGCAGGCCGGTGAGTGTGTTGTCCTGCTCGGTGCCTCGGGCTCCGGCAAGACCACCCTGCTGCGCTCCGTCGCCGCACTGGAGACTCCGGACGCGGGCTCGATCCGCGTTGTCTCCCATCAGCTGGACTTCGGATCCGCCGGGAAGCGGACCCACGGTGAGAAGGAGCTGCGCGCGTTCCGCTCGGACACCGGCATGGTGTTCCAGCAATACAACCTGTTCCCCCACCTGACCGTGTTGGAGAACATGACGGTTGCGCCGCGACACGTGCACGGGACCGGTAAGGCGGAGGCCGAGGCCGCAGCGGTCAAGCTGCTGGCACGCGTGGGCCTGGCCGACAAGGCCGGCTCCTACCCGCTGCAGCTGTCGGGTGGGCAACAACAGCGGGTCGCGATCGCTCGGGCTCTGGCGCTGAACCCGCGGGTGATGCTGTTCGACGAGGTCACGTCTGCCTTGGACCCGCAGTTGGTGGAGGAGGTCGAGAACGTCATCCAGCAACTGGCATGCGACGGCATGACGATGCTGCTGGTGACGCACGAACTCTCCTTCGCGCGAGCGGTTGCGGATCGGATCGTGTTCATGTCGAACGGCATCGTGCTCGAGACGGGCACTCCCGCCCAGATCCTGGACAACCCTGCACACGAAGAGACGCGGCGCTTCGTCAAGCGCGCTCAACGTGTCTGACAGAAGTTCTTTTCATTGCTTCCCAAACTTTGGAGGATGAGGTTAACCGATGAACGAGTTTCTCCTGACCCGCCTGCGGTACTACGTGGATGGCCGGATCCTCGAGGGCTCGATTCACGTTCGCGATTCGAGCATCGTCGCTTTGTACCCGGTGGATGCGGCACTTCCCGCTGACGTCCAGCGACTCGACTGTTCCGGCAAGCTCGCGATTCCGGGCCTGGTCAACGCACATACCCACAGCCACAACATCCTGGCGAGAGGCACGCTCGGTGCCTCTTCGCTGGAGGTGCTGATCGGCAATATCGACGCGGCGAACAAGGACCGGACACCGGAGGAGGCGTACGCCGCAGCAGCGCTGAACGCAATCGAGTGCGTTCGAGGTGGGTCGACCGCGCTGGTCGACATGTTCACTACCTATCCGCTCAGCCGGGAGCACATCGACGCCGTCGCCGAGGCCTATGTGGACGTAGGGGTTCGCGCCCTCATCGCCCCTCACTTCACCGACCTTTCGTCACAGGCCCATCTGCCTGGGTTCGTCGAGTCCCTGCCGCCGGATCTTCGGGCACGCATCGAACGTGATCTGGCTGCCACCGAGGTCGACCTCCGCATCCCTGCGGAGGCAAGCCAGAAGTGGAACCACGCCTGCGAGGGGCGCATCACCTTCGGTTTGGCGCCGACGGTCCCCCACCAGTGTTCGGACCAGCTCCTGGAGGACACCGGTCGCTTGGCCGCCGAACTCGGGATCCCGATCCACACGCACCTGGCGGAAAGCCGTACCGAGACCGTGAGCAGCCAGACCAGGTTCTCGGGAGCGTTCGTGGCCAGGCTGATCGACTTCGGCATCCTCGGTGAAGGCGATTCGGCGGCGCACGCCATCTGGCTGGGCAGACGAGACCTGGGACGTCTGGCCGAAGCCGGTTCCGTCCTCGTCCACTGTCCCTCGTCGAACCTGCGCCTGGGGGCCGGTGTCGCTCGCGTCAACGAGTGGGAGCGGGCAGGCGTGGCATGGACCCTGGGCTCGGATGGTGCCGTGTCCAGCGACAACCTGAACATGTTGGAGACCATCAAGTGCGCCGGCTTGTCGTCGCGCATCTGGTCCCACGACACGTCCACCTGGCTGAAGGCCGAGCAGCTCCTGGAACGAGCGTTCGCGGGATCGACGAGGACGCTTGGCTCGTCCCACGACCTGAGCGGGATCCGTCCCGGCGCACAGGCGGACTTCACGCTCTTCGACACACGGTCCACATACCTTGCACCGGGTCTCGATCTTGTCGCTCAACTCGTCTACTCGGAGACCGGCGCATCCGTCTCGGACGTCATCGTTGCCGGCAAGTTTGTCCTCGAGGAGGGACGCATCACGACGATCGATGAGGAGTCCGCCATCGAGCAGGTGAAGCTCGCGGGCCAGGCCATGATCGCTCGCAACGCCGAGGCCTGGGCCCTGGCCGAACAGCTGCGTCCGTACTACAACGCAGTGAACACCCGCACCGCGCAGATGCCTTGGCGGCCGGCTGACGATGCCGAGCCCGACTGGTCGGAGAGCGACCTGATCCTTCCCTTCTGATGGAGCCCATCGGGCATCCGTCCAGTCGATCAATCCCGCCAGAAGTCTCGGAGACACAAATGGAATACATGCAACTCGCCCTGCAGGAGGCCGAGAAGGCCGGTTCACGCGGCGATCAACCTGTCGGTGCGGTCCTGGTGGCCGGTACCGACTTCGTTGTGGGATCCAACCGTATCGTCAGTTCCGCGAATCCACTTCTGCACGCCGAAGTGGACGCAATCTTGCGAGCGGTTGAATCAGGACTTCCTCTGGTGGGATCGCGGCTGTATTCGACGGTCGAATCGTGCTTTATGTGCTTGGGCGCCATATTGAACGCAGGGATCTCGGAGCTTGTCTACGGAATTTCCTTGCGGGATATTCACCCCGAGGAGCGATTCCGCGCCAGATACGGCGGCTATTCTTGCGCCAGCATGCTCGAGCTGCTGGGAAGAACCGAGTCAGGATTCGTCTTGGCCGGCGGTGTGAGTGCGCAGGATTGTCTTGCGGTCTGGGACCGCTATCGCGATGCAGAGTGGAATGCCGTCCTCAGATAGAGCGCGGCCATTGACGGTGCGGGCAGGCCATTTGCGGAATATAGGGAGTGAGCGGGAGAGATGAGTGCTGCACAGGATGGCGAGCAGAATTGGCCGGTCCGGGATTTCGTAGGTTACGGACGACAGGCACTGGACTTCAGCTGGCCTGGCGGCGCGCGACTTGCCATCAGCGTTGTGCTCAACATTGAAGAGGGGGCGGAGCGTTCGCACTACTTCGGTGACGGAGTCAACGAATCCAGTTGGGAGTCCCACAGGTCGTTCCCCCCGCACGTGCGTGACCTGATGGCCGAGTCCATTTTCGAGTATGGCAGCCGACGGGGCACACACCGGATCCTGGACGTACTCGAGCGCTTTGACGTCCCTTCGACGATCTTCGCCTCCGCTGTGGCCCTCCAGGTGAATCCGCCGCTCCTCGAACGACTCAGGAACTCCCCGCACGAGATCTGTGGGCACGGACTGCGCTGGACCGAAGCATGGGAATTGGATCGGGATAAGGAGTCGGCCCAGATCGGCCAGGCCATCGAGTTGTTCAAGCAGTTGACCGGTGACCGGCCCTCTGGCTGGTACAGCAGGTACAGCCCCTCGATCCACACCCGAGGCCTGTTGGTGGAACATGGATTCAGCTACGACTCAGATGCCTACAACGACGACCTGCCATACTACGTGCGGGTCGGGGACGTCTGGCATCTCGTGATCCCCTACACGGCGACCTACAACGACACCAAGTTCGCGTTCAACATCGGCGGTCCCAGCGACTTCCTCGACCTGCTGAAGCGGGCGGTGAATTTTCTGCTGGCCGAAGGGGCCGCAGAACCGAAGATGCTCTCCATTGGGCTGCACGCCCGGATGATGGGGCAGGCCGCGCGGGCCGATGTCTTGCGCGAATTCCTGGCGTTCTGTCAGACCCGGGGTTCAGATATCTGGTTCGCCCGAAGGGACGAGATCGCCCGGTTCTGGCGCGAGACCTTCCCTGACCCCGAGTCACTCGCGGCCTGTTCACGCACAGACCCGGGTGCGGTGCGCCATGTATGACCTGGTACTCCGCGGTGCCCGAGTCGTTTCTGAGTCGACTCAGGGCGCTTGTGACCTCGCCGTCAAGGACGGCGTGGTGGCAGCTGTGCTCCCGCGAGGGAGCGCGGCTGTGGCCCGGTCGAACGTCGACCTCGACGGTCTGACGCTTCTGCCCGGCGTGGTGGATGCCCACGTCCACCTCCGGGGATCACCACGTGACGCGGGCGAATCGTTCGCTATCGGTTCCGCGGCGGCCGTGGCGGGCGGAGTCACGACGGTCCTGGAGATGCCCGTGACCGATCCCATGGTGCTGACCGGCAGCCTCCTCCACGAGCGCGGGAACCGACTCTCTACGCAGTCGATCGGTGACTTCGCGCTCTACGGAGGCCTGGGGATTGGCAACCTCCACGAGGCCGCGGACCTCAAGGGCGCCGGCGCCGTCGGGGTCAAGACGTTCCTCCACCGGGCCGCCCCGGGACGGGAGGGAACTCTTGGCACGATCACGGCCGTCACCGCAGATCAGATGCTCCGCGTGTTGGAGGCCAGCGCCTCGGCGGGCCTCGTACACGCGATCCACGCCGAGGACGACGATCTGATCAACTTCCTGCAGGCACGACACGGCGAATCCGATCCCGCCAGCTTCCATCTTGACAGTCGTCCGGCGCTCGCCGAGCAGGTCAGCGCCGTCCGTGCGGCGATCATCGGGATGGCAGTCGACGCCAAGATGCACTTCGTCCACGTGTCCAGCGCCTTGACGGTGGACCTGCTGAGCTTCCTCGCTGAGAGAGGCGCCGACCTTTCCGTCGAGACCGCTCCGCACTACGTCCGCTTCACGTCGGACCAGGTCACCGACTTCGGGATGAGAGCGAGGTGCAATCCTCCCCTGAGGTCATCACAAGCTCGGGCCGAGCTCGTCCGTCGTCTGGAGAACGGTGCGATCGACATCGTCGCTAGTGATCACTGCTCCTACCCGGTCGACGACGTGTCGAGACTGGCCGCCGACCCGGTGCGCGCGCCGGCCGGGTTCCCCGGGATCCAATACATGCTGCCGTCGCTTCTTAACCTCGTGTCCGAAGGGAGCTTGACCTTGAACCAGGTCGTCAGGGCGACTAGTTTCGCACCGGCCCAGCGGTTCTCCCTGCCTCAGAAGGGCGACGTCGCCGTCGGCATGGATGCCGACTTCGTCGTCGTCGATCTCGACGAGCCGACACCCTTCGCCGACCTGCCTCATCAGTCCGCGGCGGTGGAGAATGTGCCCTTCTTCGCGACCGAGGTCTATTCCTCCCGTGTCGCGCAGACCTGGGTGCGGGGCACCTGTGTCTTCGACGGCTCATCGATCCGGGTGGAACCCGGCTACGGGCGCTGGATCAAGCCCGGGCCGCGCGGGGGAGGGGCTTGACGTGCAGGGGAGCGACCGGATGCGCCAGCAAGAGCTCGGCGGGGGCGACTTCGCCGGACGCGTGGTGGTGCTGCTGGGTGGTGGATCGGGACTAGGTCGAGCGGTGGCGCGGGCGGTGTGCGCCCAGGGCGGCGAGGTGATCCTCGGCGGCCGGACGGCAGAGAAGCTCGAGGAGACCGCTGCGGAACTCGGTTCCCAGGTCAGCTGGATGCAGGTGGACACCAGCGACCCCGGGTCGCTGGAGCGGTTCTTCTCCCGCGTCGAGCATCTGGACTTCCTGTTCAACACCACCGGTGACTATGTCACCGGCCCGCTTCGCGAATTGAGCTTTGAAGAGGCTGAATCCGCATTCAGGGCCAAGTTCTGGGGCCAGTACCTCGCGGTCAAGTACGCCCTCCCGAAGATGGCCCAAGACGGAGCCGTGGTGCTGATGGCCGGCGCGGACGGGGCCCGGCCGACGGTCGCCACACCGGCTTACGTCGCGTGCAACGCCGCCTTGGAGGGACTGGCTCGAGGCCTCGCCGTGGAACTGGCCCCCATCCGGGTCAACGCCCTCTCGCCCGGCGCGATGGACGGGAACTTCTGGTCCACTCGGAGGCCTGAAGAGGCTCGCCGGGAGGCCTTCGAGCGATATTCACGCCTGAATGTATTAGGAAGGGTGGGGACAGAGGAGGAAGTGGCGCGGGCGGTCCTGTTCCTATTCCTCAACTCCTACACAACGGGGACCACACTCTACGTCGATGGCGGACTGTCCATGCGGTAGGAGGGAACGGAGAGCGCAATTCCGGAAAATGCGAAGACCTTCGCGTCGGCTGGCGCGAAAAGCGGTAAGCCCACGGGGCCGCCGATGGACGACAGCCAGTCGACGGGGTTGATGTTCGTGCGCTGGCAGCCGGCCGGCGACCCGGTCCAGGTTGACACGCGGCGCAGGGAAGCGCACGCCGGCACCGTCGGGCGAGTCCGGCATGGTGCGGGGTTGCGGTTACTACTGCCTCCGGCGGGGGCGCTCCGGCTCCGGGATGGCCAACGTCATGAGCAGCCGCCGGCTTCAGGAGAGCATGCCGGAGCCCCTCATGTTGGGCTGGCGAATACAGTAGGTAACGAATGCCGCGCACACCGTCGGGCCTCTGAGCGGACATGTCGGTGTACGACGTACCGTAAGGGTTCAGCGTGGTCAAACGGTGATGGGCCGGGATACGGGTACGGGAGATGCAGACCAAGCTGCACCGTTGGGCGGCGGCCGACCATCGGTCGCCGGTTTGACGATGTCTACAACTTCGTCAGCGACCCGGCCACGCTGGTCATGGCGTTGCAACGGGTCGCCGGAAATGCCGGAGCCCGCACTGCTGGCGT
>NZ_BOPC01000119.1 GCF_016863555.1 Micromonospora qiuiae
AACGCCTGGTGAGGTAAAAGGGCCCCCTCTTAACACAAACCGCGCTCGGGCGCAGGGGCCGCGCGCTCGGACGCAAAGGCCGCGCGCGGGCGCAGGAGCTGGGCCCTGGCTCAGGCCACCGGGCGGCCGATGATCGCGAGCTGAGCGGCGGTGCCGACGCCGATCGCCAGGATCAGCGGCCACGGAGTGCCGAGCAGGGCGTAGAGCAGGATCAGTGCGGGTGCCGAGCATGCGGCGTAGACGGCCAGGGCGAGCGTGCGGTCGGTACGCCGCAGCACGGGCAGGACCGTCCGGGTCAGGCCGGGCAGCCGCGACGCCTGCCGCCAGACCACGACGCCGCCGCCGGTCGCGGCCAGCACCGCCACGAGCCGGGAGAATCCGGGACCAGTGGCGGCCGAGCAGGCGACCACCACCGCGGCGACCACCGACCAGCCGGCACCCCAGACCACGAGCTGCCGCAGTGCGGCCGGCACGGCCCGGTGGGTGACCGGTCCCATGCTGGGGTGGTCGGCGTCGACCGGCCGCTCCGGCACGCCCCGGCCCGTCGCGGGCCACTCCTGCCCTCCGGTCGGCCGGCCCGCGTCGTTTCGGGGCCCGCCGGGCCGGCGCAGATCATCCTGGGCGCCATCCGGCGAGCCTGCATCGTCCGAAGGCGGGCCATCAGGCCGGCGCAGACCCTCCGGGGCCAGCGAGCCTGCATCGTCCGAAGGCGGGCCGCCGGGCCGGCGCAGAGCATCCGGGACGCCGTCCTGGTGGGTCGGGCCGTTCCGCGTCGCGTCGCGACGGCTCGGGTCGGTCGGAGGCAGGCTCGTCACCGCGGCCTCCGCCAGTCGCTCCAGCATGGCGCTCCACCGGCGCTGCTCCAGCCGCAACACCCCGACGTCGTCGGTCGCCTCGGCGAGTCGCGGATCCAGCCGCAGCGCCTCCCGGTAGGCCCGCTCGGCCAGGTCGAACATCTGCATGTTGGCCGCGACCAGGCCGAGCACCAGGTGCGCCTGCGGCTCCTCGGGGGCCAACTCAACCCCGTGCCAGGCCGCGTTCAACGCTGGCTGCCCGTTGCGTGAGCCAGCCAGGATCGCTGCCGCGCTGCGCTGGGCGTACGCGTCCTGCGGCCCAAGTGCCAGGATCTCGTCGGCGGTACGGGCGGCCTCGGCGTACCGCTCCAGGTCGCCGAGGGCCAGGCCGCGGACGACGAGCGGAGGCACCTGCCCCGGCGCGGTGGCGACGGCGGACTCGGCGGCGGCCAGCGCCTCGGTGGGGCGCCCGGCGGCCAGGTGCACGCGCGCGAGCATGATCAGTGTCTCGGTGGCCGCCGGATCGAGGGCGAGCGCGAAACCCAGTTCGGTCGCGGCCTCGTCGTAGCGCCCCAGCTCGGCGAGGAGGGTGGCGCGCTGGAGGTAGCCGTCGGCGGCGGGCGGGTCGGCGGGAACGTCGGCGGACATCGCGCGAGCCTAGGTGCCCGGCCGGTCGTACACCAGGGCCACCGCGATCCCGGCGAGCCCCTCGCCCCGGCCGGTGAAGCCCAGCCCGTCGGTGGTGGCGGCGGAAACCGTGACCGGCGCGCCGACCGCCTCCGAGAGCACCCGCTGGGCCTCTTCGCGACGTGGGCCGATCTTGGGTCGCACGCCGACGACCTGTACCGACACATTGCCGATGGCGAAGCCGGCGGCGCGCACCCGGCGCGCGGATTCGCTGAGCAGGGCCAGCCCGGTTGCCCCGGCCCACTCGGGTCGGTCGACCCCGAAGTTGGCGCCGAGGTCACCCAGACCGGCGGCGGAGAGCAGCGCGTTGCAGGCGGCGTGGGCGACCACGTCGGCGTCGGAGTGCCCGGCCAGGCCGTCCTGGCCCGGCCAGTGCAGGCCGGCCACCCAGCACGGCCGCCCGGCCTCGAAGGCGTGCACGTCCGTGCCGATGGCCACCCGAGGAACGATCATGAATCGAGGGTACGCGTCATCCACCGCTCGCCAGCAACTGCTCGGCCAGGGCGAGGTCGAATGGCCGGGTGATCTTCAGGGCGTGGTCCGAGCCGGGCACGCAGAACACCGGTACGCCCTGCTTCTCCACCAACCCGGCGTCGTCGGTGAGCGCGTCACCGGCGGCGGCGTGCGCGGCGACGAGCACCGCCCGGCGAAAGCCCTGCGGGGTCTGCACGGCGCGCAGCGCGGAGCGGTCGACGGTGCCGAGCACCACCTCGCCCGCGTCGACCTCCTTGATCGTGTCGACGACCGGCAGGACGGGGATCACCGCGTCGTGGCCCGCCCGGACCGCAGCGGCCACCGACTCCACGAGCGCCGGCGGGGTCAGCGCGCGGGCCGCATCGTGCACGAGGACGATGTCGGGCCCCGGCGGCACGGCGGCGAGCGCTGCCGCCACCGAGGCCTGGCGTTCCGCCCCGCCGGGCACCACGATCACCGGAGCGATCGGGGCAAGCAGGTGGCGTACGGCCGAAACCTCCGCGACCGGTGCGGCCACCACGATGGTGTGCACCGGGTCGGCGGCGGCCAGTCGACGGACCGTGTGCACCAGCAGCGGCTCCCCGGCCAGCAGCCGCAGCGCCTTCGGCCGCCCTGGGCCCAGGCGTACCCCGGCACCGGCCGCAGGCACGAGGACCGCGACGTCACCGCACGGATTGAGCTGCGCGGTCACGTCGCGGTCCTCGATGGTTTCTTCGCTACGAAGTGGGTACGACGATGCTGTGTGAACTAGGCCTCGGTGAGCACCTTGTCGAGCAGCGTCTCCGCCTCGTCCTTGGTGCTCTTCTCAGCCAGCGCGACCTCGCCGACGAGAATGTCGCGGGCCTTGGCGAGCATGCGCTTCTCGCCCGCGGAAAGCCCCCGCTCCCGCTCCCGGCGCCACAGGTCGCGGACGACCTCGGCCACCTTCAGCGGGTTGCCGGAGGCCAACTTCTCCAGATTCGCCTTGTAACGCCGCGACCAGTTGGTCGGCTCCTCGGTGTGCGGAGCCCGGAGCACGTCGAAGACCTTGCCCAGGCCCTCTTCACCGACCACCTCGCGCACACCCACGATCTCGGCGTTCTCAGCCGGCACCCGGACCGTCAGGTCACCCTGCGCGACCCTCAGGACGAGGTACTGCTTGGGCTCGCCCTTGATGACCCGAGTCTCGATTGCCTCGATGAGTGCGGCCCCGTGGTGGGGGTAAACAACGGTCTCGCCGACACTGAAAACCATAGGTTCGAAACCCCTTTCGCTGTGTCTAGGGTAACACGCTCAGGCACCGATGTCTCACCGCTGTCCTGATCGTTGGCGCAGCTCAGGGGCCCTGTGAGAGGTATTTCTTCGGCTTGACAGGCAGCCAAGCCGATGATTCGAATACGCTCCGTAACCCTGAAATAACCCGCTGGCACGGTTGACGGAAGAGCCGAGATCAGCTGGGCGATCAGGGGCCACGCACCCATTCCATGGTATCTCGCCCATCCGGGCGTGGCCCTCTCCCCGGCGGAAGAGACCGGCAATAGGGCTGGCGCGTATTTCCTCGGCGCTACGCGGACGCCTCCACCCGGCCACCCTTCCGGGTGGCCCCCATTCGGGCAGCGGTAGCGGTACCGGGCGCGGTGCGGGACGCTGGAGGGAACGCACTGTCCGCGCCCGCGAGGTTCCAGGGGGTCGTGATGGGCAAGGCTGACGCCGACGGTCCGGGGCTGCCGGACCTGCCTCCCGAGTGGGGTCGGGTGGTCGTACCGGACGACGCTTCCGCATTGGCCGACGAGGCCGAACAGGTCCGCCGCGAGCTGCGCCGCCAGATGTCCGCCCAGCCCCGCCGCTGGCGTTCGCCCGGCGTACCCGTGCTCGTGCTGTTGATCGCGGTGGTCACCACCGTCGCCGGCCTGCTCACCGTCACCTGGCCCCGGGTCGGCCGATCCACGGGCCCGATCACCAGCAGTCCCGAGCCCACCCCGGCACAGCTGACCGGTCGGATGCTGCCCGCACTGGACCTGGTCGACGCCGGGCAGTCGCCGGTGCCGCTGCGCGGGCTACTGCCGGCGGTGGTGCTGTTGGTGGACAGCTGCCCCTGCCCGGGCCTGGTCGCCGAGACCGCGCTGGCGGCGCCTGCCGGGGTGAACGTGGTCACCGTCGCCGCCGGCAGCCCACGGGCAGCACCGGCCGGCACCGAGGTACGCGCCCTGGCCGACCCGACCGGCGGCCTGCGTGCCTTCCTGCAGGCGCCGGCTCGTCCGGACACCGTCACCGCCCTGCTCGCCGACCGCGCCGGCCGGGTCGTCCTGGTGGTGACCGAGGTCGACTCGGTTTCCGACTACCGCACCGAACTGCGCCGGCTGGCCGGGTGAGCCACCCGCCAGCGCTCAGCCCGCCCCTGTCAGCCGGGCCGCCAAGCCGACCGGGGCCGCTCCGGCGGGCGAGAACGACACCCCGACGGGGACGCCCGTACCGGTGATCTCGATCATCGCCACCGCCCCGTCGCAGCCGACGGTCATCGGATCGGCGGCCCGGGCGCCGGTGACCATGACCAGCAGTTCGCCCGGTCCGACGCAGCTGAAGCGCAGCAGCTGCGACTCACCGTCGGCGAGCTGCGTCTGCCGGATCAGCGCCTCACCCGGACGCAGCGTCGTACTCTCGTTCCACAGCTCGTCCGCGGCGCCCTTCCTCCGGTTGGCGGGATATCCGTAGCTCGGCTTCACGGCGCCTTCCTCGGTGTCGTCGTCCAGCCGCAACACCGAGCCCCCTGCGGCATCCTGCTGGTCGCCGCCCGCCGGAGCCACCGCGACCACAGCGCCCGTGGCCGGGTCCACCTGCCACACCGCGGCGGTCCTCGGCGACCCACCCGGCCTGGCCCCCGTCCACGTGCCCGGCGGCGGCTCCACCGGGGCCTGCGCCTGCCACCACCAGCCGGCGAGGAGCAGTGCCACCACGCCGACGGCGGCGAGCAAAGCACCCCGCATCCGGTCGACGCCATCGACGTTCACGAGTCAAGCGTATAGCGGCCCGGACGGTCAGGCATGGCGTTCCAGCAGCGCTGCGTAGAGGGTCAGCCCCGGACCGAAGGCCAGCATCACCACTCGACGAGCCGACGGCGCGGCTCGGATCAGCCGGTCGAGGATCAGCAACACCGTCGGCGACGAGCAGTTTCCGTGCTGGTCCAGGGTCTGTCTTGAAGCGGCCAGCGCCGTCGGTGCCAAGCTCAGCTCGCGTTCCACCACGTTGAGGATGCGGGGGCCGCCGGGGTGCACCGCCCAGCCGTCCACCCCGGATGCGCTGGTGCCGTGCCGGGCCAACAGGTCGTGAACCAGATCCTGGACATGGTTCGACAACACCTGAGGCACCTTCGGTGACAGTCCCATCCGGAATCCGGTGTCGGTCACATCCCAGGTCATGTGATCGGCCGTGGAGGTGTCGGTCACCGCGCTGACCTCCCGCAGCGCGTACCCCCGGCCACCAGGAACCACCGCGGCGGCGACCGCGGCGTCCGAGAAGAGCGCGTGGGAGACGATCTGTTGAGTGTCCACCCGGGCCGAGGACGGCTGGAGATGCAGGCTGGTCAGCTCGGCGCAGAGCAGCAGCGCCGGACGCCCGCGCGCGGTGACGAAATCACCCACCGCGCCGAGCCCGGGCATGGCCGCGTAGCAGCCCATGTGGCCGACGAACATCCGCTGGGTCGACGCGGCCATACCCAGATCCCGGGCGAGCAGGATGTCCAGCCCGGGCGTCGCGTACCCGGTGCAGGAGCAGACGACGAAGAGCCCGATGTCACCGGCGGCCAGGCCGGCCGCGGTCAACGCCCGGCCAACGGCCTCCTTGCCCAACGGCAACGCCTCGACCTGGTACCGGCGCATCCGCCGCTCGGTCGGCCAGTCAGAGACGTCTTCGAGCAACGGGTTGACCGCCGCCTGTCGCCGACTCACTCCGGAGTTCGCGAAGATCCGCTGGGCGAGACCCCGGGTGGGACCTGAGTAGTGCCGGGAAAAGAACTTTTCCCACAGCTCCTGCTGCTCGGTGGCGGGCGGATGAGCCGTGCCCACGCCCGCGATCACCGGTACGGACACGGTCCCACCTTCCTCTCGCTCGGACTCCTCACGCTCACCGGTCCCGTCTTCGGTTCGCGACTGCCGGGCTCCGCAAGCTCACCCCTCGCACTCACCAACCCCCCTTCGGTTCGCGACTGCCGGGCTCCGCAAGCTCACTCCTCGCACTCACCAACGAGGGGCCGACCCGTCGCGGTCCGGGTCGCCGCCGAGCGCGGCGACGCCGAGCCAGTCGGCGCAGACATCGGAGGTGGCCGGGTGCAGTGACCCGCACCGGGCGTCCCGGTAAAGGCGCTCCAGTGCATGACCGCGCCGGGTGGCGGAGGTGCCCGCGGCCTCCAGCATGGACGCGGCCACGTCCGCGGCGGTGGTGCCGGCCAACAGCTTGGCCCGCCACACCCACCGGTTGGTCTCCGCGTCGCCCGGAGCCTCGTCGACCCGCCGGGCCGCCTCCGTCACCACCAACTGGGCCGCCGCCACCGCCGCGTCGGCCCGGCCGAGCCGAGCCCGCACCGCGGGCAGCGCGGCGAGGTTGCGCGCGTTCAGGTGCTCCGCCGCCGCGTCGATCGAGGCCCGGGCCACCCCGACGTAGACGGCGGCGTAACTGGCCACCAGCCAGTGCGGCATGAGCTGGGCGACCACCAGGGCCAGACCCTCCACCCCGCCGAGCAACCGATCGGCCGGCACCGTGACGTCCAGGTGCAGGTCGTGCGAGGCGGTGGCCCGCATGCCGAGTGAGTCCCAGGTCGGCTCGACGGTGAGGCCGTCGCCCGCCGGTACCAGGAACTGCGAGACCACCGACGGGTCGTCGACGCTGCGGGCGGCCACCAAATACCCGTCGGCATGGCCGGCACCGGAGCAAAAGGTCTTGCTGCCCTTGATCCGCCAGCCGCCCTCGACCGGCTGGTAGACCGTGGCGAGCTGAGACAGCCGGGCACCGGCGGCGCGCTCACTCATCGCGACGGCGTACCACGCGCCCTCAGTCGCCGCCCGCAGCAGCCGGTCACGGGCGGCCAGCGCCTCGTCCGGTACGCCGAGCGCCTCGGCCAACTCCTCGGTGACCGCGCCGAGCGCGCCGGTGACCGAGGCGTGCATGTTGAACACCAGCGCGGTCGCGCCGTTGCCCCGGGCCAACTCGGTGGCAACGGCCGCGTACTCGGAGAAGCTGGCACCGGCACCGCCCAGTTCGGCGGGGACCATCAGCCCGAACAGCCCGGCGTCGCGCAGATCGGTGAAGTCCTCCGCCGGGAACGAGCCGTCCCGGTCGTGCTCGGCGGCCCGGGCCGCCAGCCGGGGCGCCAGCCGCCGGGCGGCCTCCAGCGCGGGCCGGTTCACGATCCGCTGGTTGTGCTCGCTCATCCGGACCCCCTTGTCGCCCATCTTCCATACCCCCACCCGTAGGCACTATCCGCCGCGTACCCCCCGGCCCTGATAAAGCACCGCGGTCGATCGCGTCGGCACGATGCGCGGTGCGCGCCCGACGGGCGTTCGCGCGCCACGGGCCTGGCGGAACAGCCAGCGCAGCAGCCCGGGCACGCCGGGGCGAACGCCACGAACACGCAGGTCCACCCCGTGCCGGGCGCATTCGGCAACCAGCTCACGGTCATCCACGAACAATCGTGGGTCATGGATGCCACGCGGCACGGCGGGTAGCCGCTCGGCGATCCGAACGGCAACCAACCGGCTCAGCGCGGTGTCATTGAGGGTGTCCAACACCAGCAGACCGCCGGGGCGCAACAAACGACACGCCTCGGCCACGGCGGCCCGCCAGTCCGGAACGTGTTCCAGCAGCTCACCTGCGGCCACCACGTCGGCACAGCCGTCGGTCAGCGGCACTGCGGCGGCGTCGCCGTTGATTGCCGTCACGCCGTGCGCGACCGCCTGGGCCAGCGCCGACCGGGTCAGGTCCACCCCAACATGCCGATAACCCTTGCCGGCCAGGTGCGGGGCGAGCAGTCCGGCGCCACAGCCCAGATCGACCAGCAGCGCACCGGGCCGCACCGCGGGAGGCACCAGGGCTGCCCGAGCCTGAGCCAGCCAGTGCAACATGGCGAAGGCGCCGTCCGGCTGCCACCATTCGCCGGCCAGTTCGTCGTACTGGCGCGGATCATTGCGAGGCAGGCGGAGACCGGCGTCACGCATGGCATCGAGCGTGGCACGACTCCCCGGTAACGACCAGACTTCCGTTATGTCGTTGACGGTGTTAGGGCTGGTCAGGGCGAGCCATCCGGAGCCGACCACGGCGGTCACCGCGGTGGCCGCCCTGCTCGCGGCCGGTGTCGGGCATTCGCCCGGCGGCATCGCCGTGGTATCGCTCACCGTGGCGGCCAGCCAGTTCGCGGTGGGGTGGACCAACGATCTGCTCGACGCCGATCGGGATGCCCTGGTGGGACGTACCGACAAGCCGGTGGCTGCCGGCATGGTCGGGCGGCGCACCGTGGCGGTGGCCGCCGTGCTGGCCGCCGGTGCCACGGTGGCGCTGGCGCTGACCACGAATGCGGTCGCGGCGCTCTGGGCCGTCCTCGGCCTGCTCTCGGCACTGCTCTACGACTGGCCGCTCAAATCGACGTCGCTCTCGGTGCTGCCGTACGCGATATCCTTCGGCGCGCTGCCCGCCTTCGTGGTCTCGGCGCTGCCCGGCGCGCCGCTCCCACCGGCATGGCTGGTCGCGGCTGCCGCCCTGCTGGGCGCAGGTGCACACTTCGCCAACGTACTGCCCGACTTCGTCGACGACGCCCGGACCGGGGTGCACGGGCTGCCGCACCGGCTGGGTCCGACAGGCAGCCGGATCGCCGGGATCGGACTGCTGATCGCGGCGACCGTCACACTGGTGCTGGGGCCGTCGGGGCCGCCGTCGGGCGTGGGCCTCGCGGCGATCGCGGTCGCCGTCGTGATCCCGACGCTGGCCTGGTACGCCGGCGGCACCACCGGCCGGGTCGGGACCCGCCCGGTGGCCGCGTTCCGGGCGGCGATGCTGGTGGCCCTGATCGATGTCGTCCTGCTGGTCGCGAACGGTCGGCTGGTCTGAGGCTCCCCCCGTCAGGTAGCCGCTCAGGGTCGGCGTGCGGGCCACGATCAGCGCCAACTACCCTGGAGCGCGGTCTGCGCGGGCATGGCCAGCGGGTCCGGCGGCGTAGCCGGGTGTGATCGTGACGAGGAGGACCGACGTGACGCGCTCGATCAGGGGTTCCCGGCGGGCTGCCGTGCTGCTGTCCGGGATCGCGACGGCAGGGCTGTTGCTGCTGTCCGGGTGCGGCTCCGGCCAGGTCTCCGAGACGGCGAACAAGGTGCCGTCGATCCAGGGCATCGACCTCCAGGCCGCCGCCGGCAAGTACGGCGTGCGGGGCGTGCTGGTCGCCTACCCGGGTGTCGAGGGTTACCGGGCCGGCGACAACGCAGTGCTCAACGCCCTCTTCTACAACGACTCGTACGAGCCGGTGACGGTCACCGTCACCTCACCGGACGCCCGCGAGGTGGTGATCACCACGGCCAGCGCCGCGACCAGCCCGTCGCCCACCGCATCACCCACGCCGACCGCTTCGCCGTCGTCGGAGGAGTCACCCACGCCCGGCCCGACCGAGTCCCCGGCCACCGAGCCGGCCCGGATCGAGATTCCGCCGCTCGGCTACGTGCAGCTGAACACCGAGGGCGAGCGGGTGTTCCAGCTCATCGGGCTGAACTCGGCCCGGCTCGCTGGGGAGACCGTCACCCTGAGCTTCGACTTCGGCAATGGCGACACCGTCACCAGCCCGGCACCGGTCGCCGTGCCGCTCTCGCCGGCGCCGCCGCCGTCGCCGATCATCGAGCGCCACACGGAGTACGAGGGCGGCCACTGAGCCGGAACCTCGGGCGAGCTTCTCGCGGCGCCGTCGGCGTGGTGACCCAGGCCGACGGCGCCGTCGTCGTACCCGGGGGTTAGCGTCCCTGGGGTGAGCATCTCCCGATCGACCTCGGCCCGGGCCACGACCGGCGGGCGCGGCAAGGCCGCCGCCCGGGAGCCTCGGCCCGCGTACGAGTGCGACGCCTGCGGCCACCAGCCGCCGAAGTGGGTGGGGCGCTGCCCCGAGTGCGGCGAGTGGGGTTCGGTGATCGAATGCACCGTCACCGGCCCGACCGTCTCCGGGCGCGTGGTCAGCTCCCGGATGCCCGCCGAGCCGGCCCGCCCCATCGCCACCATCAGTGCGGCACCAGCCCGGGCCCGCCCCACCGGGGTCGGCGAGCTCGACCGGGTGCTCGGCGGCGGGCTGGTGCCCGGGGCGGTGGTCCTGCTCGCCGGTGAGCCGGGGGTCGGCAAGTCCACCCTGCTGCTCGACGTCGCCCAGCAGTGGGCCGCCGGTGCGGGCAGCCCCTCGCTGGTGGTCAGTGGTGAGGAGTCGGTCAGCCAGGTGCGGCTGCGCGCTGAGCGCATGGGCACCCTGCACGACCAGCTCTACCTCGCCGCCGAGAGCGACCTCGCGGCGGTGCTCGGCCACCTCGACGCGGTCAAGCCCGGTCTGCTGGTGCTCGACTCGGTGCAGACCATCTCCACCACCGGCACCGAGGGGGTGCCCGGCGGGGTGACCCAGGTCCGGGCCGTCACCGCCGCTCTGGTCGCGGTGGCCAAGGAGCGCGGGATCGCCACCGTGCTGGTCGGCCACGTCACCAAGGACGGCCAGGTGGCCGGCCCACGGGTGCTGGAGCACCTGGTCGACGTGGTGCTGCACTTCGAGGGCGACAAGCATTCCTCGCTGCGGATGGTGCGGGGGGTCAAGAACCGGTTCGGTGCCGCCGACGAGGTGGGCTGCTTCGAGATGCACGAGGGAGGCATCAGCAGCCTCGCCGACCCGTCCGGGCTGTTCCTGACCCGCTACTCGGAACCGGTGCCGGGCACCTGCGTGACGGTGGCGATGGAGGGGCGCCGGGCCCTGGTGACCGAGGTGCAGGCGCTGATCGGGGCCACGGTGGCGGGCTCGCCCCGGCGTACGGTCTCCGGGCTGGACTCGGCCCGGTTGGCGATGGTGCTGGCGGTGCTCCAGCGCCGTACCGAACGACTCACCCTGCACGACCGGGAGGTCTTCGCGGCCACCGTCGGCGGCATCCGGGTGGTGGAGCCGGCCGCAGACCTCGCGGTCGCCCTCGCCGTCGCCTCCGGCGGTCTGAACCTGGCGATCGCGCCGCACCTGGTGGCGATCGGCGAGGTCGGTCTGACGGGCGAGGTACGCCGGGTGGGTGCGGTGCCGCGTCGGCTGTCCGAGGCGGCCCGGCTCGGCTTCCGGCTGGCCCTGGTGCCGCCGGGCTGCGATCCGGCGAGCACCGGCGCCGGCCCCGAGCAGCTTCGGGTGATCGAGGTCAGCGACGTTCGTTCGGCCCTGCAGGCCGCGGCCCGGGCGTCGGCGGAGTGACGGGCACGTCCGAGGTGATCGACAGCCGGTCGCGCGGTGGCGCCGTGACACATCACAGTAACCGCGACAGCACCCACCGCAGGGCAGTCCGTAGACTGTGCCCGTGCCAGTCGATCGCGATACCACCAAGCCTGCCGGCGCGACACCCCACGCCCGCACCGGCGCCGTGGGCTCGCCCGCCCGCCCGATCAGCGTGAGCGTGACCGCAGGCGGCGCTGGCGACCCGCTGCGCGCCAACCTGGCCCTGATGGCACCCGGCACCGCACTGCGCGACGGTCTGGAGCGCATCCTGCGCGGCCGGACGGGCGCCCTGATCGTCCTCGGCTACGACAAGGTCGTCGAGGGGCTGTGCACCGGTGGTTTCCCGCTGGATGTCGAGTTCTCCTCGACCCGGATCCGCGAGCTGTGCAAGATGGACGGCGCGGTGGTGCTGTCCAGCGACGGCACCCGGATCGTCCGGGCGGCGGTGCACCTCATGCCCGACCCGACCATCCCGACCGAGGAGTCGGGCACCCGGCACCGCACCGCCGAGCGGGTCGCCCGGCAGACCGGCTACCCGGTGATCTCGGTCAGCCAGTCGATGCGGATCATCAGCCTCTACGTCAATGGTCAGCGGCACGTGCTGGACGACTCGGCGGCCATTCTGTCCCGGGCCAACCAGGCACTGGCCACCCTGGAGCGCTACAAGCTCCGGCTGGACGAGGTCTCCGGCACGCTCTCCGCGCTGGAGATCGAGGATCTGGTCACCGTACGCGACGCGGTGGCCGTGGTGCAGCGGCTCGAGATGGTCCGCCGGATCGCCGACGAGATCGCCGGCTACGTCGTGGAACTGGGCACCGACGGCCGGCTGCTCGCTCTGCAACTCGACGAGCTGATGGCCGGGGTGGATGCCGACCGCACCCTGGTGATCCGGGACTACCTGCCCACTGGGCGGAAGTCGCGCACCCTCGACGAGGCTCTGGTCGAGCTGGACCTGCTCAGTGCCACCGAGCTGATCGACCTGGTCTCCGTCGCCAAGGCGATCGGCTATTCGGCCGCCTCGGACGCCCTGGACGCGGCGGTCAGTCCGCGCGGGTTCCGGCTGCTGGCCAAGGTGCCCCGGCTGCCGGTGGCCGTGGTGGACCGGCTGGTGATGCACTTCGGCAGCCTTCAGCGCCTGCTCGGCGCCACGGTGGAGGACCTCCAGACGGTGGAGGGCGTCGGCGACGCGCGGGCCCGAGGCGTACGCGAGGGTCTGTCCCGGCTCGCCGAGGCGTCCATCCTCGAACGGTACGTCTGATCCCGCTCCGCTCCGCGACGGCGGTCAGTCGGTGAGGACGAGCTTCGCCGGCTGGCTGCGCTTGGTGCCCACCCGGGCGAAGACCTCGTAGGTGCCGGCCGGCGGGGTGGGCCCGTTCGCCAGTTCGTCGGCGCACCGACTGCTGTCCTTGCCGTTCCAGGTCACCCGGTAGGAGCGTTCGAAGCCGGAGGTGAACGACAGCACCTGCGAGCCGGCGGCCGTGCCGCACGTGTCCGACGACCAGATCACCTCGGCGCCGGATTTGATGTACAACTCCTGGGCGGTCGCGCCGACATCCCGACTGCACGTCCGCTCGGACCGGTTGCGGACCTTCAGGTGCAGGTCGACGGCGGCACCACGGACCACCTGCGCGGGCAGGGCCACGGCGGTCACCGAGAGCTCGGCGTCCGTGCAGGTGCCGCCGTCAACCACCTGGTTCCTGGCCGGCGCATCGTTGCTGGTGTTCGGCTCGGTCGACGGCTCGGTCGAAGGATCCGTCGCCGGTGTGGCCGGGCCGGCGCCGGCGTCGCCAGAAGGAGGCGAGCCGGTCTGCGGAGTCAGCACCGACCCGGTGGGCTCCGGCGTGCCGGACGACACACCCGGATCGGGCTGGCCGTTGCCGGTCGCGTCGTTGCCGTTGCGCGGCCCGTTACACGAGTAGAGCAGAACGACCAGGAAGAGCAGGACCGCGCCGAGCACAACGGCGCGACGCCGCCAGTACACGGCGGGAGGCAGGGGGCCGACCGTCAGACGCATGATGCCCCCACGGTAGCGGCGGCGGGTGCGACGGATGGTAACGACGCGCCGGGGCGCCCACGACCCATCGGAGTCGATCCTCCATTCTCGACAGTCCGCGCCGTCACCGGCCCGGACAGTCACCGACGATGCCGGTTACCTAGAGATAGACCTTGCGCTGATAGATCGCGTGCGCGCCGGCCACCCGGTCCAGAAAGAGCAGGCCGGCGCAGTGGTCGATCTCGTGTTGCAGGGCTCGTGCCTCGAAACCGTCCGTCACCAGGCGTACGACCTTGCCGCTGCCCGGCAGCGCCCCCTCGACCACCAGTCGGCTCGCTCGCTTGACGTCACCGGTGAGGTCGGGCACGGACATGCATCCCTCCCGGCCCATCTTCCACCGGGTCGCCTCGACCACCCGGGCGTTGCAGAGCGCGAACGTGCCGTGCACCGTCACCGTCTTGGCGTGCCCGGTGACGTCCACCGCGAACACCTGCGCGCCGACGCCCACCTGTGGAGCGGCCAGGCCCACACAGCCGGGTGACACCCGCATCGTGGCGATCAGGTCGGCCGCCAGTTGCACGGTCTCTTCGGCGGTCGGGTCGACCTCCGCACCGGCACGGCTGAGCACCGTGTCCGGGGCGGAGACCACCGGAAGCACCCGGCCGTCGCCCAACGTCTCCGGCGTCCAGTCACCGAGGTCGGCGTACGTCTCCGTCTGCGGATCCAGTTCAGACCCGTCCCCGCGCCCGGTCACAACACATCCGGTTCGGCGGGACGGAGGGTGACCTCGACGCCCAGTTCGGCAGCGGTGCCGGCCAGCCGGTCGGCGAGCGAGGCGGCCGTGCCGGGTGGCAGATCGACCTCGGCGACCACCACGTAGAGCGATCCGACCAGTCGGGTACTCAGGTCGGTGACGTTGCCGCCTGCGTCGGTCAGCACCCGCGTCATCGTCGCCACGATGCCCATCCTGTCCGCACCGTGCACCGCCATCACGTACGGCTCGCCGGCCGCTGCCGTCTCGCCGTCGTGCGTCACGGCACGTACGGTCGCCACCAGCTGGTTGTCGGCGGCGAGCGGGGCCAACGCGGCCTCGACCTCGGCGGCGGCCGGGCCGACGCAGATCAGGGTCATCGCGAAGTGCCCCCGCAGCCGGGTCATCGTGCTGTCGGTGAGGTTGGCCCCGAGCCGGGCGAGCACCTCGGCGACGTCGGCCACGATGCCGGGCCGGTCCCGGCCGATGACGGTGATCGCGAGCTCGTTCATTCAGGCATTCTGCCGGATTCACGTCCGCCGCTGGCCGACGGCCCGCCCGGACCGTCCAGTCAGCGGGACACCGCGCGTGACATCATCGGCGGCGCGATGAACGAACCCACCTTCGCCGGACGAGTGAGCCGGTGGTATGAGCAGAACGCCCGGGACCTGCCGTGGCGTCGGCCCGGGGTGACCGCGTGGGCGATCCTGGTCAGCGAGGTCATGCTCCAGCAGACTCCGGTGGCCCGGGTGCTGCCCGCATGGCAGGCCTGGCTGGACCGCTGGCCGACGCCGGCCGCGCTAGCCGAGGAGAGCCCGGCCGAGGCGATCCGCATGTGGGGACGGCTCGGCTACCCCCGCCGGGCAGTACGGCTGCGGGAGTGCGCGGTAGCCATCGTCCAGCGGCACGGCGGGACCGTGCCGGACCGATTGGAGCAGTTGCTCGCTCTTCCCGGCGTCGGAACGTACACCGCGCGGGCGGTAGCGGCCTTCGCGTACGGCCAGCGGCATCCGGTGGTCGACACCAACGTACGCCGGGTGGTCTGTCGAGCAGTGGCGGGCGAGCCGGACGCGGGCCCCGCCACCCGACCGGCCGATCTGGTCGCCACCGAGAGACTGCTTCCCGCCGAGCCGTCCGCCGCCGCGCTCGCCAGCGCCGCCATCATGGAGTTGGGAGCGGTGATCTGCACCGCCCGTTCCCCCCGCTGTGCCGTGTGCCCGGTCGAGGCCATCTGCGCCTGGCGGGCCTCGGGCCAGGTCGCCCCGCCCGGTCCTACCCGCCGGCCCCAGCGCTACGCGGGTACCGACCGGCAGGTACGCGGGCTGCTGCTCGGACTGCTGCGGGAGACATCCGGGCCGGTGCCGCAGCAGCGGCTGGACCAGGTGTGGGCAGACGACGTGCAACGTGCCCGAGCGCTGGCCGGGCTGGTCACCGACGGACTGGTCGAGCCGGTCGGCGAGACGTGGTTCCGTCTGACCGGCGACGGCCCACCGACCCCGCTGACCAACTGACCTGATCGGCGCGCCCGTCCTGGCTCGCCCTCGGCGCAAGCTCGCTGCCGATGAGCGGCCACGGTCTGGTGCCCTGGGTCGGACAGCCGGACGGGCCGGCCCCGGTGGGCGCCGGCCCGTCAGCATTCCGGTCGGTCAGCATTCCGGCCCGCCAGTCAACGTTCCGGTCGGTCAGGTCAGCGTTCCGGTCGGTCAGGCGGAGTAACCGCGGCTGGCGATCCAGTCGGCCAGCACCTCGGTGCTGATCCAGTACTCGGCCTGGTTGGGGTCGGCCGAGTCGGCGATCTTCACCTGGTCTCCCTTGTCGCGGTAGCCGGTGACCGAGATGTAGTGGCCGCCCTCGAAGGAGTGCCTCACCCCGTCGATGTCCGTGGCGGTGCCGATGACGTTGGCCACCACGCTTCGGCCCTCATCGACGGCGCGTACGACGTCGGCGCGCAGCCGGTCGGTCTCGGCGTCGTCGGCGCTGCGGCCCGGAATCTCCACCGTGCGGTAGGCGTTCTTGCCGCTCTTCTTGTTCAGCGCCCTGGTGGTCAGATGCGCCGAATCGGTGCCCCGCTCGGTGGTGCCCATCTCGCGAGCCAGGTCGTCCTGCGAAACGTCCTTGTCCATGGCGGTCAGGGCATTGCGTACCGCAGCCGGGCCACAGTAGTAGAAGTTGGGCTGTGCCTGGTAACGCACCTTCAACTGCCGCTCACCCTTGCCGTGCCCGCGCTCGGTCAGAACGGCCAGCGGGTCGGTGCCCTGTGGAGCGGCGATCGCGGCCGTCGGGCCAGCGATCATCCCACCGGCGAAGACGGCACCGGCGGCGGTCAGGGCAACCTTACGAATCAGCGTAGTCATGAATCGTCGCCTTCCAGTTCGGGGAAACGACACGACGTGGATACCGCGTCGGAAGGAAAAGCAGCGGCCGGCTGCGGTCACCCCCGGTACAACGGCCTCCAACGGCGGACCATGCCACGAGAACAGGTGACGGTGGTCATACGGATACGCCGATGCCCGACCGGGATTTCGCGTGGTGTGACGAGGGTCCCGGGCGGGGTGGGCGGAACGCGGCTTGTTCCTTGGCAGCACTGCTTCGGGCACAAAAAAGCGGCGGCCCGGTGGCAGATGCCACCGGGCCGCCGCGCTGTCGAACCAGCTGACCTACTCGTCCGCGCCTGCGGTGGCCGTGCTGCCACCGAGGTCGGCCGGGACGGCGTCCGGC
>NZ_BOPC01000120.1 GCF_016863555.1 Micromonospora qiuiae
AACGGACGCCGTCCCGAATGTGGGGACGGTGCCGGCATGACCGGCGTACGCGAGCTGGAGTGCACCGCTGCCCCGACCGACCGCAGCCAGCTTCGGTTTCTGCGGCCGGTCGGCGGAATGCCCGACGAGGGCGAGTCGGGAAGGATCGGGACCGGGCAGCTGCTCCGGCTCATCACCCGACAGTTGTTCGCCTGCCCCGTGACCGACGACCCGGATGCTCGACCGGTGCCCGACATCGCGCGGGAACTACCCACCGTCGACAACGGTGGGATCAGCGCGGACGGCCGGACCTGGCGTATCCGGGTGCGCCCGGGCGTGCGCTGGGACGCGCAGTGTGCCCGAGAGGTGGGCGCCGGAGACGCCGTGCGGGGCCTCAAGCGCACGGCCCATCCGTTGGCCCGGCCGATGCGGCCGTACTTCGGCGCGCTGATCGAAGGACTGGCCGACTACTACCGGCGATACGACGAGGAGTTCGGGCACTGGGAGGCGCACGCCCCCGCGCTCGCCCAGTTCTCCCACCTCACCCGGGTGCCGGGGCTACGGGCCGAGGGCGACACCGTCGTGCTGCGGCTCACCGAGCCGGCCAATGACCTGATCGACCTGCTGGCCACCGGGTACGCCGCGATGGCCCCACGCGAGTACGACTACTACGTGCCGGACAGCCCCGAGTTGTACCGGTGCAACCCGGCCTGCGGGCCGTACCGGATCGCCCGGCAGTTGACCCCCGGTGGTGACTTCGTCCTGGAGCCCAACCCCCGGTGGGAACCGGCCACCGACCCGATCCGCCGGCGGACCGCCTCCCGCATCGACATCGTGGCCTCCCCCGGCGACCAGCCGGTGGATGACGCTACCGACTTCGGGGTGCTCTCCTGGGATCTGCCGGCGTCGGCAGCCCGCTTCGGTGGCACCGGTTGCAGCTACTACCTGTCCGCGACGCCCGGCGGGGCGGCGTGGTCATCCGCTGCCCGCCGCGCGCTGTCCTGGGCGGTCGACCGGGCCGCCCTCGCCGAGGCGGCACGCTCTGCCGGCGCCACTGGTGCCGCCGCTCAGCACGGTGTCCTGCAACCCGGGGATCCGGGTGCCGCGCCAGCCGCCGGCGCCGCACCCGATGGCGGTGACCCTTCAACCGCCCGGCACCTGCTCGCTGACGCCGGACTGACGCCGGGAAGCAGGCTGGTCCTGGCGGTGCCGGCCGGGTCACGGCCGGCGGTCGTGGCGGCGGCCTTGGCCAATATGTTCGTTCGGTACGGAGTCGGCGTCGTCACGGTGTCGGCGGGCGAGCCGGGTGCCGATCTCACCTTGCACGAGTGGGCGCCGCGGTGGGCCGGTAACGCCAACCGGGACCTGCTGCACCGGATCTGGCCCGCTGACGACGGTGCCGGTGACCCGGCCGGCGTCGCCACCGATGCGTTGCGGGCGCTCGACCCGGGCACGGCCACCACGCTGTGGCGCCGCTTCGACCGGTTGGCCACCGCCGACCTGCGCCTGGTGCCCCTGATCGTGGCCGACTGGCCGCGTGCTCGGGCCGACGCCGTAGCCACCGGAGTCGCCCGGTGGTGACCGCACCGGGGCGTTGACGATCCCGAGCGGGGGGCCGGTCGACCGGCCCCCCGCTTGTCGATCGGGTGGTTCAGCGGATGCCGAACAACGCGCGGTTCAGGATCGGCTTGGCCGTTTCCTGGAAGTCGATGTCCGGATCGAGCGACCGTACGGTGCCCTCCACCACGAGCAGCGACAGCAACGGAAACACCAGCTCCGGCGACGCCGCGACGCCGTACCGGCGTTGCAAGTCGAACAGTTCACCCGCGAACGCGATCAGACTGAACTCCTTGGCGGACAGCTTGTAGCTGCGGGCCACCAGGTCCGTGACACCCTCGGTGAACGCCCCCACGTCCGCGTCGTCGGACACCCCGATGGCGCTCTCCAGCACGATCGCCGCGCAGCGCTCGCCCCGGCCGATCGACATGTTGAGGAAGAAGTTGGCGAACAGGTCCCGCATCCGCTCCGACAGCTGGACGCTGAATCCGGCGTCCAGCACCACCACCTGGCCACCCCGCTTGAAGTAGAGGTTGCCCGGGTGCAGATCACAGTGGACGAAGCCGTTGATGAACAGCATCTGATAGACCACGGCCAGCGTGGAGGCCGCGAACCTCCGGCGCAACGCCGGGGAACACCGGTCCGCGGTGTCAACGGCCAGGTCCGAGACGAAGTCCATGACGATGGCGGCCGGGCGACTCGCCTCCGGATGCACCCGCGGCACCAGCACCCGCGGCACCGAACCCAGATCCTCCCGCAGGCGGCCGAGGTCCCGCCCTTCACGGCCGAGGTCGACCTGCCCGAGCACCGACTCACAGAGGTTGTCGACGACCTCACGCACCGGCACCCCTCGGAACATCGGCAACCGGGCGACGAGCGCCGCTCCCCGACGCAGCAACGCGAGGTCGGCAGCCATCCGGGGACCGATTCCGGGACGGCGCAGTTTGAGCGCGACCGTACCGCCGTCGAGCAGTGTGGCCCGGTAGACACAGGCGATGCTGCCGCTGGCCGTCGGAACCTTCTCGACAGCGACGAACACCTTGTCCAGTTCGTCGCCGTACGCCTCGCGCAGCGCGATGCGTCCCTGCGTCGCGGTCATCGGCGGCACATCGTCCTGGAGCATCGACAACTCGTCGCAGAGCCAGGCCGGCACGACGTCTCGGCGGGTGCCGAGGACCTGGGCCGCCTTGATGAAGGTGGGGCCGAGGCGGGCGACGGTCCGGGTGATCTCTCGAGCGAGCCGGCGCCGACCGGCCGTCCTGCCGTGTCGTACCGCGGTGGCCGAGGCACCGGCGACACCCGCCGCCATCGAGGCCGTGGCCACCGAACCGATGACGAGCGCGCGACCGGCCAGTCGGAGACGTTCGGGGGTGGGGGAGCGGGATGACTCAAGTGACGGCGCGCCGGTGGGGGAGAGGCTGAGGAGATACTTGAGCGGTAACATCAGGCACCTTCCTGCCGGGGGTCAATCGGGTCCTGACCAGTCCCGCGCGGTGGACAGCCCGGGGACGTCCAACGCCCGCAGGCGCATGTTGCCGGCGTCGGCGTACCACAGGCGGAGCCCGTCCCAGGTGAGGCTGGTGGCGGGTCGACCGTCGACCTGGATCTGCAACACGTCGCGTCCGGTCTGGAGGTCGAAGACCGTGATGGCCTCGCCGAGCAGATCGGTGTGCGCGACGTACCGGTCGGTGACCGTGATGCCGGCGACACCGAGTGGCGCGGGTATGGTCGCGAGCAGCCGGAGGTCGGAGGCGTCCCGTAACTCCAGGGCGTCCGGCCAGCCGAGCCAGATGCCGTCCTTGCCCGCTTCCATGCCGCAGACCTGCACATCCGGCCGAGGGCTGGGCACCTCACGCAGCACATCCCCGCTCTGCGGCTCGGTCAGCCGCAGGGTGGCCGACGTGGCGTAAAGGAGACACCCGCCGAGATTGGTCAGCCCGGCGACCAGACCGGGACAGGCCAGTTCGGAGCCGGGCACCCCGGTGCGCGGGTCAAGGCAGACCGCCCGCCCGCGCCCGGCGTCGGCGTACCAGAGGGCGTGGCCGGACCAGGTGAGGCCCGAGAACCGTTCGGCGTCGACGGAATGGTCACGGACCGAGGCGGCGGTGTAGATCATCATTGTTTGCTCACCCTGTCGAGACGACAGTCGAGGCGCCACCGGGTCACATCCCGCGCGGCGGAACCATCGGGACGTTGGGGACGCACGTGTACGGTGTCGCCGGCCGCGACGGCGGTGTGCCGGAGCGGCCAGACGAAGACCGCCCAGTTGCAGCCCGGGTACGACGGCATGTTGGACAACTCGATCCCCGGGGCGAGCGTGGCGGTGAAGTAGCCGAGCACGGCGTGCAGCGTTCCGGCTGTGTGCAGCGGTAGGGCCAGGGGCCGGACGTTGCGCAGTCCGGTGTCGCCGCGGCCGGTGTCGACCAGCGCGACCGGTTCGCCGAGCAGGGCCGGCTCCTGGGTGAAGAAGTGCAGGTGGGCTGTGGGGTCGACCAGTTCCTGCACCACGTCGAGCCGCATGCCGAAGAAGTCCGGGGACCAGATGCCCCAACCTTCGGTGCCGAACTGCACCGGCGCCAGCCAGGTGACCACCCGCTCGGGCACCACGGTGCCGCCGGGTCGCAGGTTACGGCGGTTGAACACCCGCAGGATACGGGCCATGTCCTCTTCCGGCCCGAGGTTGCCCATCAGTTCGCAGACCGTCACGTCCACCTGTTCGGGCAGGCGAACGAGCCGGGCGTCTCCCTCGATCAGGGTGACCCGGTCCTGCCAGCCGTTGGTCTTGATGATCCGCTCGGCGACGGCGGCTACCTGAGGGTCGGCCTCCACGGCGTACACGTGCGCGGCGCGGTGTCGCAGCGCCAACGCGGTCAGCGCCAGCGTGCCGGCGCCGATGTCGGCGACCACGGTGTTCTCATCGGTGACCGCGGCTAGTGCCCGGTCGTAGGACTCGACGCGTCTGCGGTCGCCGAGCATCGCCTGGTGCATGAGCAGGTGGCGTTGGTCCATACGAGATCTCCTGCTCGTTGACCGCCAACATCTACTAAAGAATCATATAGCAATGATCGGTGAATGTCTCGCCTCAATGGCCCGTGTGGCAGCCGCAGCCACAGCGGCTGGCGGGGGCCGAACCGTCCACGCCGTATTCGCGCAGCATCTGCCGCGCCAGCGCGTGGACCGTGCCGAGCATTCGGTAGCGGCGGCCCGTCGCGCCGTGCATGACCTCCAGCACCGACTTGTCCACCAGTCGATCGAGCAGCATTTGCAGTGTCTCGGGTTCACCGCCGATCGCCCGGCCGGCGACCGCCGCGGCCTCCAGGCCGAACTCCGCCGGAACCGCGCCCAGTGCGGCGAAGCAGCGCTGCTCCGCCGGCCCCAGCAGTTCCATGCTGCGGTTCACCGCGGCGCGCAGTGATCGGTGGTGGCTTGGCAGCCCCCGGCGGCGCGGACGGATCCGGCGAAGCGGGTCGTCCACGACGTTGACCAGCGCCTCCAGCCGCTGGGTACGCAGGCACGCCGCAGCGAGCTCGATGGCGAGGGGTAGCCCGTCCAGCGCCCGGCACACCGATCGCACCGCCTCAAGGTTGCTCTCGGTGAGTCGGAACGCCGGTTGGATCTGCACCGCCCGCTGGGCGAACAGCGCCAGCGCGGGTGCCATCGAGGAACCGTGATCCTCTTCCACGGTCAGTGGCCGCACCGGATACACCGCCTCGTACGGCAGACCGAGCAGTTCCCGCGAGGTGAGCAGGACGGTGACCTGCGGGCAGCTGCGTAGCAGGTCGTCGACGAGGTCGGCGGCCTCGTCGGTGACCAGTTCGGCGTTGTCGAGGACGAGCAGGAGTTTGCGGTCGTGCAGCCGGTGCGTCAACGGTAGGCAGCCTTTGGCGTGCCAGGATCCCGGCTCGTCGACGACCGCCGCCGTCGCTTGAACCAGTTCCCGGCCGGTGCGCGCGTTCGCCAGATCCACCACCGCGACCCCGTCGGCGAATCGTTCCCGCAGCTCCAACGCCGCGGCCATGCCGAGCGCCGACTTGCCGACCCCGGCCGGGCCGGTGAGGCTCACCGTGCGGTACTCGCCCAGCAGGTCGCAGACTGCCGCGAGGTCGGCCGAACGCCCGACCAGTTCGTCCACCACGGCTGCCGGTCCCCGCCAGGGCGGCTGATGGTCATCGGTCAGGGCCGCGCCGTCAGGTCGCGGCGGATCGGCGTCCAGCACCTCCCGGTACGCCTCGGTCAGTTCGGCCCCCGGATTGACACCCAGGTCGAGCTTGAGCCGAGTGCGGACGTCGGCATACCGTTCGATCGCCCAGGCGCGTTGCCCGATCCGCGCCAGCGCCCGCAGTACCCGCGCCTGAACCCGCTCGTTGAGGGGCTCGGCCTGGGCGAGCCGTTCGGCCAGTGGCAGGACCACCTCGGGCCGGCCCGACTCCAGGCCGAGCCCGATGTAGTCGAGTGCGGCAGCCAGAAATTCCTGCCGTAGCGGGCCGATGTCGTCCTGTTCGACCAGCAACGTGGTCAGATCGGTGAGCTGTGGGTCCCGCCACCGCTCAAGGCTCTCCCGGTACCTGGTGAAGGCGATCTCGTTTTCGCCGGCCGTGTGCCAGGCCGCGGCCTCCCGGATACCGGCGCGGAACTGGAGCAGGTCGAGCTGGTGCTCGGCCACGGTGAGCCGATAGCCGCCCGGTGCCGAGGCGATGACGTTCGTGCGCTGACGTCGTGGCGTGTCCGGCTCCAGCGTGTGACGTAACCGCGCGACATAGGTGTGCACCAGACTCGCGGCCCGAGCCGGAGGCCGTCCCGACCAGAGGACGGCGGTCAGGTCGTCCAGCGGCACGTGCCCGTCGGCCCGCAGCGCCAGGAGGGCCAGAACCGCCCGCTGTTTCGGGGGCCCCAGGTCGACCTCCTGGCCGTGGATCGTCGCTCGCACGGAACCGAGAATCTGAATCTGGAGCTCGATCTCGGTCCGCTTCACGGGTCCCCCAAGCTGTCCTGGTGCTGGCTCGGTTCTCCTCCACTTTAAGTGAAGAACTTACATACTTAAAGTGGTCCCGCCGGGCCGCGCGGCGTCAACCCGGATGCCGGGAGAGTTCAAGTCGCCGTCAAGATGGCTGGGCGACACTGTCCGACGACCCGCTGGACCCGAGCTTTCGGGTCCAGTTCGGCGAAAGAAATCTGACCACCGACCCCGGAGTCAGAAGATGCGTGTGTCCGTACGACCGCCTGCCTGTTGTCGCCGCCGCAGCGTGCGGTGCACCCGATGATCGGCGTCCTCGGACGCGGACGGATGGGCTCTGCGTTGGCCCGGAATCTTGCTGTGCAGGGAAAACGGGTGCTCATTGCCGGCCGTACGTGCAATGGCGCACGACCCGTCGGGCTGGCTTCGTACCCTGAGATCCACTGTGTGCCGGCGCCCGTCGTGGTGGCCCGGTCCCATCTGCTCGTGCTCGCGCTGCCGTTTGACGCCGCAGTGGAGCTGGCCCGCGATGGATTGCTCGATGGCGGGCGCGGACGCACTGTCGTCGATACGACCAACCCGCCGCCGACCGTCGGAGGTGGCCGGCGGAGCGGCCGGTTGCTTGCGGAACTGCTACCACAATGGCGGGTGGTCAAAGCCCTCAACACGGTGCCCGCCGGCATGCTCGGCGAGCCCGTGCTGGACGGCCGGCCGGTGACGGTGCCACTGGCCGGGGACCATCCGTCGGCCAAGATCGAGTGCGCCGCGTTGCTGTATGGACTCGGGTTCGTGCCGGTTGACGTCGGCGGAATCGATCGGGCGCCGGCGTTGGAGTCGTTGGCGGAACTGCTGATGGCGATCGACAGTCAGCATGCGTTGCGCGGCCGGCTCGGCTTCAGCCTCGCCGTGCCCGAGCTGTCGGCGGTGGCACCCACCGGCACGGCGTGGCCCGGCCGGCCGCCCGTCCCGGTCGGTGAGCGTCAACGCCTCGCGCCGCCGGCCGTTGACAACACCCGTTCGACGCCCGGTCGGCCACCCAGGCCCAGCAGGTAGAGGCAGCGCGGCATGGCCGCCGCCGGCCCGGTCACCGAAACCACCCCACTGACCACCGCCTCGACCGGCTCGATCGCACCGCTGCCGAGGTCGAAGAAGGTGCGGGCGTCGGTGGCTATCCGGAGGGTCGCGTCCAGGCCGGCGGTGCCGCTGATCGTCCGCGCCTCGCCGTCGCTGACCCGGACGTGGAAGACCTCGCCCTCGATGTCGAACTCGTAGACCTCGTCGACGAGCGCCCGCGCGGGGTCGACCATGGACTCGATGGCCAACGCGGCCCACGACGCCCGGGTGACCGGCGCGCGGACCTGCCCCGGCTGCTGGGCGAGCAGTGTCAGTCCGAAGCGGGCCAGCACCAGGACCGGTTCGCGTAGCTTCTCGCCCAACTCGGTGAGCGCGTAACCGGCGGTCCGCCGCTCCGCGTCCAGCGGATGAATGATGCCCACCTCGGTCAGGAAGGCCAGCCGGTCGGCCAAGAGGTTGGTGCCGATGCCCGGCAAAGCGTCCAGGAGGTCCCGGTAGCGGCGCGGCCGGACCAGCAGCTCACGGATGATGAGCAGGGTCCACCGCTCGCCCACCACATCCAGTGCGAAAGCCAGACCGCACTGCTGGCCGTAGGTCCGGCGGTCTCGTTGCTCTTTCACGGCGCTCCTCCATGCCGCAGTGTGGGCCAGGCAACGCCCCTTTACTTAGAGATAGTACACGGCAGCCTCTTCCAGATTGCCCTCCTACCCGCAGGACCCGACCAACCATTGCGGCGAACCTAGAATCGGCACGGTGACCACCGCCGAACCGCTCGGGGCGGACCGTGACGAAATGATCCAGCGGCTGCCCAAGGTCGAGACCCATGTCCATCTGGAGGGTTCGATCCGACCCGGAACGTTGCTACGGATCGCCCGCCGCCACGGGCTCGACTTCGGTCGCCTCGACGAGGCGGGCATCACCGACCTGTTCCGCTTCCGCAGCTTCCGGCACTTCACCGAACTGTACGAACAGTGCTGTGCGGCACTACGTGAGCCGGCCGATCTCCAACTGCTGACCGAGGAACTGGCCGAGGCGGCGCACGGGCAGAACGTCCGACACCTGGAAGTGACGTTCAGCCCCGGCACGCACTGGCGCGGGTCCGGCATGCCCTTCGACGAGCAGCTCGACGCGGTGCGCAGGGGCGCTGAGGAGGCGTGGCGGCGGGTCGGGGTGAGCATGCGGTTCGTCGTGGACCACGTCCGTGGCGAATCGGTCGAGGAGTGCCAACAGATCGCGGAGTGGGCCGTGGCGGGCGGACCCGGCGGTGTGGTGGGGCTCGGTCTCGGAGGCTTCGAGCCGGGGCGCCCGGCGTCGCTGTTCGCCGAGCCGATCCGGTGGGCGGCGGCACGTGGTGTGCCGTTCGTGCCGCATGCCGGTGAGGCGGTGGGACCGGAGGGCGTCTGGGACTGCCTGGCATTCCACCCACCCCGGATCGCGCACGGCATCCGCGCGGTCGAGGATCCGGCGCTGGTGAGGGTGCTCCGGGAGCGGGGAGTCGTGCTCGACGTGTGCCTCACCAGCAACCTGCGGACCGGCGTGGTGTCGACGCCGCAGGCGCACCCGCTGCGACGGCTCTGGGAGGCCGGTGTGCGGATGACCCTCAACACCGACGATCCGTCGATGTTCCACACCGACCTGGTCGCCGAGCATCGGCTCGCGGCGCGCTGGCACGGTTTCACGGTGGCGCAGCTCGCCGGGATGACCATGATCGCCGTCGAGGCCGCGCTGCTGCCCGAATCCGCGCGGATGAAACTTCGTGAGAGGGTACGGGCGGAGCTGGACGCACTGGGCATCGTCCCGGCCTACCCGCCCGGGGCGACGCGGTCCGTGGCCGCTGCCGGCTGACCCTCGTCGGCATCCTGCGGCCAGCGGGCCCGCAGCGCGGCGATGTGCTCAGGGCCGGCCCCGCAACAGCCCCCGACGATGTCGAGGCCGCGCCACGGACCTGTGTTCCGGAGACCGGCGAACGCCGTCGGCGACAAGGCTGGCGGCAGATACCGGTCGACCGGTGTCGCGGGCGGCAGACCGCTGCGGTCCTCCAGGTTCGGATATGCTCCGAGCCGCCCGATGTCGGCCTGCCCCAGCCGGGCCAGCGCCCGTTCCGTACCGGCCGGATCGGTGCAGTTGACCAGCACCGCGCTCGCCCCGGCGGCGCGTACCGCGGTGGCGGCGGCCACCACGTCCTCTCCGCTGAGCAGGTGACCGCCCTGCGCGCACACGAAGCTGGCCCAGGTGGTGAGGCCGTACGCGCGGGCGGCGCGGACGGCGGCGACCGCCTCGCGGATCGTGTTCATCGTCTCCACCAGGACCAGGTCGACGCCGGCGTGGGCGAGCTGGCCGGCCAGCCAGGCATGCTCGTCGCGCAACACCGCGTCGTCGGGCACCAGCTCGGGCCGGTAACAGTCCTCGATCGGCGCGATCGATCCGGCGACGGCGACCGGGCGAGCCACGGCGGTGGCTGCCTCGCGGGCCAGGGACACCGCGACGTGCACCAAGCGAGCGGCGGTGTCGGGGCCGGCGCCGGCCCGGTGGGCGGTACGCGGGGTGGTGCGGAAGGTGTCCGCTGTGAGCATGTCCACGCCAGCGGCGACGTATTCGGCATGGACCCGGGCGACCAGCCGTCGGCCAGCGGCGTCGAGCAGGCAGTGCGCGGTCCACCAGGGAGCGCTGACAGAGCGACCGTGCCGTTGCAGTTCGGTGCCGAGCGCGCCGTCGAGGAGCAGTGGCCGTCCGTCTGGTGCCCCGGGTCGTTCCACCGACCCCTCCTTGTCGGGTTGGGCCTGCGCCTGCGCGTCGAGCCCATCGTGGCACGTCAACGCCGGGCGTTCGAGCCCTCGCGGCCGATCGGTGGGGACCGCGCAAGCTGGGAGTGGCCCGTCAGTCGCGGGTCGCCGTGATCCCTGCGAGCATGGCGATGAGGGCACGCACGTCGGCCCGGGTGGTGTAACGGGCCATGCCGGCTCGCAGTGCGTCCGGGGTGTCCGGTGCCACGGCCCGCAGCGCCGGCTCCGACCCGAAGGTGCCGTGTCCGACGACGACGCCACCGTCGGCCAGCTGAGCCGCCACCTCGGCGGCCGGACGGCCGGCGACCTGGAACGCGACAATCGGCAGGCGCGCCGTGTCGTCCGACCGACCGAGCACGCGTACCCCATCGATCATGCGGAGGCTCCGGGCCAGCAGATCCGCCAGCCGATCGCCGTGCCGGAAGACCGATGCGCGGTCCCAGTGCAGCAGCACCTCGGCAGCGACACCGGTGGCCAGGACCGCCTCGATGCCCGGCCCGCCGGTTGACGCGACGTCGCCCAGCAGCGTGGCGGAGATCCCACCGCTGCGCCGCCACAGGATGCCGCATCCGGGGCCGTACCAGGTGGCGGCCGAGGTGACGAAGACGTCGCAGCCCCACGCCGCGACGTCGACCGGCAGGTGCGCCGGCACCTGGGCCCCGTCGACGAAGACCTGGGCACCGGCAAGTCGAGCGGCGGCGCAGATCCGGACAAGGTCGGGCGCGCTGCCCAGCGCGTTGGATCCGGCGGTCACCGCGATCCAACGGGTCCGCGGGCCGAGTTGGGTGGCGACCGCGTCCACGGTCAACCGGCCGTCCGAGGACACCTCTGCCATCCGTACCGCGGCACCCCGGCGGTGGGCGGCCTGTCGCCATGGATCCACATTGGAGCAATGATCCAGCGCGGTGCACACGACCTCGTCGCCTGGCAGCAGAGCCGGCTCGATCGAGCGTACGAAGGCCCGGGTCAGGCTCGTCATGTCGGGACCGAACGAGACGGCGCCGCCGGGCGCGCCGATCAGCGCCCGGAACCGGTTGGCGGCCCAGTTGAGCGCCACCCGGGAGCGGTGCTGGGGGATGTCGGCGCTATTTTTCCGATAGTTTGCGAGCACATCGAGGACGGCGGCGTGGGCCAGCGTTCCGGCGGGCGCATCGAGATGGACGACACCTGAGTTCAGGTCCGGGAACTGCTCTGTGACCGGCCGCGTCGCCAGGGCTTTCAGGGGTAGCCCTTGCAGTTCACCGAAGGTCATCTCAACCGGGGGGATCGGGCCGCGACTGGCGTACGACCGCAGGCGGCACCGTCGGTCAGTGGGGGCTACGTAGACGGAGCACGGTAGCGAGGTCGCACCTACGTAGGGCCTTCTCGATGGGCGCATGTCGACATCACGTTCGTCACGGCAGTGTGCTATTCGAAAGAGGAGCGTAAAGATACCATATTGAATGCCGAATAGGTTCACTAAGGTGACGTTCCGCAGGGTGGCAAACACGCTCCGTGACATCACGGCATCGGTCCCGGTCCGCCCGACGGCTCCTCGCCGGTTGTCGGGACGGGATCAGCCTCGGTGGGTTCGTAGCCCCAGCGCCACCAGAAGCGGCTGTCCGCTGTCGACCGCTGCCCGACGGCCGGCGACCGCGCCGATCGTTGCCTGGCGGTGCGGCCCTGCCCGGGAGGTCGGTTCGCGATGTCGTCCGCTCCTGCCCCGGCCACATCGTCATCCGGTGGATCTGCGCTCTGGTAGGCAGCCGACACGGGCAGACCTTCCTTTCTGTGCCGCCAGCACGCTGATCGGCCGATCGATACCGGCTGCGGGCCCGGGATCCTGCCTGCCGAGCGCCGGCAGGTGGTAGCCCGGGCATCAGCTCTCGCTCGATCGCGGGTATCCGTCGGCGTTCGCTAGTTGTAGGGCATCGTGGGGAACCAGCCATAATCGAACATCGCCGGCAGGCGCACGTTCCAGTAGACGACCAGGAACACGCCCAGCGCGATCAGCATCCCGCCGGTCAACGCCGCGGTGCGGGCCGGGCTGGCCGCCAGAAGACGGATGAAACCGCCCCGCGTGACCAGCACGAGCAGGACGAACAGGACCACGACGATGGCGATGTTGCCGAGTGACTGAAGGACAAAGGCCCCTGCGCCGTACCACGGATTTCCGTTCTCCACCGCCCAGTGGAACAGCTTGTTGAACAGCGGGTACGGCCGGCCGATCAGGAAGCCACCGACCAGTGCGCCGAGCACCACCACCCGAGCCACCGGCCGGTGCGCGAAGGGGTCCCGCAATACGCTGAGGGAAGCCAGGCCGAGGTAGACGAAAGCCAGCCCGATCACTCCGAACACGATCATCGACTGGATCAGGCGGACCGGGAGCGTCCCGACGGCGGCGGTGGACAGCTGCGGCAGCCGCTCACCGAGCAGCACGCCGATGAACCCGTAGCTGGCGGAGACCGCCACCATTCCGAGGGTCAGCCAGCCGACCGGCCGCACCAGGCTACGCAGCCCGGCACGGGCCGCCGCACCTGCGTTCGCCTGGCTCATCGGTCCGATCGACGCGGCCATGGCGATGTTGCAGGCGGTGAAGGTGCCGGCCAGACCCGAGACGAACGCGAAGACCAGGGCGGCGAAGGTACCGCTGATCGCGGTCGCTTTCGCGTCCCGGCCGAGGAGGGCGTTGGCCATCGAATCGCCGATGGTGTGATCGACGAACTCGTAAGACCACAGCACTGACAGCAGTACGCCGACTCCGACGGCGATCAGGATCACTCGACCCCGCCGTGTCGGCGCTGTCAACGGGACAATATCCAGGCCGGCGCGCTCCGTGGCAGTCATGGCTGAATTCTCGGCGACTTGACATCGACCGTGTTCTCGTAGTTTGCCGACTGCGGTGGCGCCGTGGGTGCGACCATCTGGCCGGCGCGCCGGGTCTGGATGATCCAGTTGCCGACCGCGCCGGCGATGGCCAGCAGCGCGAGAAGTACCAGACAGAACGTACGGGTCAGGGGCCCGCAGTGAGAGCTGCTGGCCCCCTGACCCGTAGTGGGGTCCGACCTCGACCTCGGGAAGTTACGCCGCTGCGCTTGAGCTCGGCGTTCTGCGGGGTCTTGGCGGGGTTCTCGGCGAGGTAGCGCTCGATCGAGTCGTCGAGTTCTTCGAGCCACGGTGTGTGGTGCTCGGCGGCCAGGGTTCCCGTCATGACCGAGCGGTAGACACGGTCGCGGTAGCCCATGATGTCGGCCTTCTTGTCGCGCATCCACGCGAGGAAGATCTCGACGACCTGGTCGAGGTCGAACTCGGGGTAGTCCGTCTGCCGCAGCAGATCACGCACGTAGTCGGCTTGGAAGCGGATCTCTTCGGCGTCCGAGGAAAGCTTTTCGAAACGTTCCCGCCACTCGGCGATGGACGCCGAGCGTTCGGCCTCCGACGGCAGCTCGGCGCGGCCCAGGATGAGGTCGCGTACGTACCAGGCCTGCGCGTCGAACATGTTGAAGGTGAACCACTGGTCCTGTGCGCCGAGGTAGGCCAGACGCGGGTTGTCCTGCCACACGACACCGCGGTAAAGGCCGTCCGGGTACACGTTGTTCGGGGAGTTCAGCGCGAGCTCGTCGGGCAGGAACGGGTACTTGTGCAGGTAGCCGGTGCACAGGATGATGGCGTCGATGTGCTTCGAGGAGTCGTCTGCGAAGTGGACCGTGTTACCCTCGATGCGCCTGATGGCGGGGCGCTCCTCGAAGCCCTCGGGCCAGTCGTAGCCCATCGGCGTGGAACGATAGCTCGCCGTCACCGAGCGTGCGCCCATCTTGAACGCCTGGCTGCCGATGTCCTCGGCCGAGTAGCTGGAACCGACGACGAGGACGTCCTGCCCCTTGAAACCTTCCGCGCCGCGGAAGTCGTGCGCGTGGGCGATGTACCCGGGAAAGGTCTCGATGCCAGGGAACTGCGGCACGTGGGGGAAAGAGAAATGGCCGCTGGCGACGACCACATGGTCGAACTCCTCGGTCGTCGTTTCTCCGGTGGGGAGATTCTCGGCCGTGAGCGTGAAGACCTCACGCTCGGCGTCGTATTCCGTCCAGCGTACGACGGTCTGGAAACGGATGAAATCGCGCACGTTCGTCTTCTTCAGCCGGCCGGCGATGTAGTCCCACAGAACCGTGCGCGGTGGGTATGAGGAGATGGGGCGACCGAAGTGCTCGTCGAAGGTGTAATCAGCGAACTCCAGCGCTTCCTTCGGCCCATTCGACCACAGATTGCGGTACATGCTCGAGTGCACGGGCTCGCCGTACTCGTCGAGTCCGGTGCGCCAGGTGAAGTTCCACTGGCCACCCCAGTCAGTCTGTTTCTCAAAACAGACAATCTCGGGGATGTCCGCCCCCGCGCGCGCTGCGGTCTCAAAGGCTCGCAGCTGAGCCATGCCCGAGGGGCCGGCACCGATAATCGCTACTCTTTTTCCGTTCGTCACGTATGTTCCTTTGTTTTCGGCATGCGGCCCCCTGCCCGCCCTCAGGGGCGGGACGGAGCCATCCGGTCGCCAGAATCCGCACGTATCGACTGGTTCAGGCAGAGATTCCTTTTTGACCGTAACAGAATTGTCTCAGTTTTGCAAATTTGCTGTCGCAATCAACGGCGTCAACCCGTCGGAGGTGCGGGCCGCGGCAGCCGGTCGGGCCGTGCGGATACAGCTCGATATCAATCCCCACTTTCGGCAGATGAACTGCAGCTTCGTCGCCTCGTCGGGTGCAACGGGGGGTCGTCCCCCGGGCTGGCCACGAAGGTCGTCGCCCTGCATGTCTTCACCCTTTGAATTCCATATCGGCAGCGCAACAGAAAGGGTGGATGGCGCCCTGGCGGAAATCCGACCGCAGCTCCTTCCCGGTCTGCGCAATCTCATTCCTTATGGTCGAGCATCCCGCCATACGCGCCGGAATTCTGGCGCGTGAAAAGGCGGCGCGACGATCGCGGCAGGTCAGCGCTGACGGCGCTTTCTGAGCCTCAGTTGCTGGCACGGCGGATTGTGCTGCGGACCTGCCGGGTCGCTGCGCCAGGAGCACGTGTGACGACGTGCCTCGCCATAACCCATGGCCTTCGACGGACGTGAAGCGGAAGGATCGCCTCTCTCCGCACGATGTGCGTTCAAAGTAGGGTGCCATCCATCTTTTCTGTAATCCAGCTGGCTGGCGTGGCGCTGTTGCTGTCGGCGTTCGTGAGGCTGTTCCGTATCTTGCGGTTGCGACGCGGTGGGATCCGCACCATGGGGACGTCGTTGAGCATGTTCCAGACCAAGGCCCCTGGATCCTCTTTTAGGACCAGCAAGGCAACCGGGCAATATTTTCACCCCCGATCTCACCTCCCCCTGGAAACGTGCCTCCGGCGCGCCGGAGGCACCCGGGTGGAGATCGTCCACCTTCCGGAAGATCCGGAAAAAGTGCGGCTGCTCATCGATACCGCGCCGATCAATACCGTCAAAACCCTCGATGGCCGAGCCTAGTGAGAAGTGGGCCTACCCAACAGTCACCTTTCGACCACGCCGGGGCACACTTCCTCCTTCCCGACAGAAAAACGCGGGTTACGGGAGCTCGCCGCACCGGAGTGAATCTTGGACCGGGAAGGCCCCCATAGGGGCAGAGAGTGCCCAAGATTGCTGCTGGGCGCGTCGGCGGCGGGTACGTTCGACGGGTGGCGTACGACGCCCTGGTTGAGAGCCTGGGTTTGATCACTTCGGGGTTGCCGGACCGCCCAGTGCGGCTGAGCCGACGGCGTCGGTTCGCGCCAGTCGCGGTCGACGTGGACGGCGACGTCGCCGCCACACGGTTTCTTCGCCGTGGCGTTGGCTGTTACTGGGATGAGACGCACCTGCTGGCCGTCGATGAACACGGAGCCTGGCGAATGCTCGGCGGTGGCGGCTCGTCGTCAAACGGCGGGGATCTGACTGCGCACGACTTCGAACGGGCCCGCGACGGCCTCACGCCGTACGAAGTGGCGCTGCATGGGGGTGCGGGCGTCGCGCGCGGCGACCGCCTGCTGCCGTGGGGCACGCCGTGGGTGCAGTCGACGGCGGTGCTCGTCGGCCATGGGATCGCAGAGCTGCAGGTCAACGGGCGTTGCCTACCCATCCCGTACCACGGTCATCTGATCGTGGTCTGGGGCTCTCGCCGACCGCCGACGCTGACCGCACGCGACGGCGCCGGGCGCAGGGTTGCCACCGCCACTGTGTCCCATGAGCGGTAGTCGGCAATCGCCGCTCCGATGGTCCGGAGGTTGCTCCTTAGCGAGTCCGGCAATAGGGG
>NZ_BOPC01000121.1 GCF_016863555.1 Micromonospora qiuiae
AGTGCGACACGCGGCCGTGCTCGACACCGGCGTCTACCGCGACGCCCTCGCCTGCGGGCTGCTCTCCCGGCGGGACATGTTCACCGCCTTCACCCCTGACGGCGTCATTTGGGCCGATGGCGCGCCCGAGCCGGTCCACGCGGTCATCTTCGCCACCGGCTACCGCCCCGACCTGGCCTACCTCAAGCCCTTGGGCGCCCTCGACCAAGGTGCGCCCCGGCAGGTGGGCGGGATCTCCACCACCCATCCAGGGCTGGTCTATCTCGGGTTGGAGTTCCAGCGATCCTTCGCCTCGAACACCCTGCGCGGCGTCGGCCGCGACGCCGCCCATGTCATGACTGCCCTGGCGGCTCACGTGTCCGGACGGCCTCGCCAAGGCCGGCAGCGGAGGGCGGACGCCCCTCGCGCCCGGAACACGGCGCTGAACGCTGATCGCGTTCGGCGCTGGTAGGTCCGCCGCGACGTCGCCGCATTGGTGGAGCTGGCGACCATCGCCGGGGAATGCGGCGCGCACGCGGACCGGGTCGGCGAGAACCAGCTGACCGGGGAGATCGGCCGGCTGACCGAGTTCTGCGTCGGCGGCCCCGGCGGCGCGAGCCCGCGCAGCGCCACGCACGTACGCGCGATCCTCGCTCCCGAACCGCAACTTCATGCAGCCTTGCCGGCTCTGAACTGCCCGCCAGATTCCTTCGATGCGATCCTCGCAGCGCATACCGGCTTCCTGATGGCGGGCGCACTGGCAACGATGCCCACCGGGCTGCAAGCCATCGCCGAGGACAAGCTCCGCCTCGCAACCGCCGCAACCCAGTGGCTACAACACCGCTACGCCCACACCCAATAGCAATGAGCGAACACCGCCAATTCGAAACAGCGTCGGCGCACTCACGTGTAGCCGAGAATTGAGGGTGTAGGGCCCGACACGGGGCATGGCCGGTTCACACCGGGTCTGGCAGGTCGATGAGCGCGAGCTTGGCTGGGTCGATCAAAGCGGTGATCTCGGTGATGCGGTCGTCGGCGACGGTGAAGGTAAGCAGGGACAGTGGGGTGCCGTCCTCGTTCCAGGAGATGACGCCGGGGCGGCCGTTGACGGTCGCCGCATGTCCTCGTGCTGCGCTGCCGGCCACTCGGGCCCGGGTGGCGACTTCGGTGGCTCCGAGCGTGACGAACTGACCGTTCGGGGTGTGGACGGTGAGCTTCACTTCAGGGTGGAGAACTTCCAGCAGGCGCTCGAACTGGCCGTCGCGGGCCGCGGCCAAGAACGCCCCGACCACCTCGCGGTGCCGCTGTCGGTCGCTTGCCGACTGCCGGGCGTCCTGTACCTTCCGGCGGGCACGGCTGGTGAGCATCTTGGTCGCGTCGGCGGATCTGCCGAGGATGGTGCCGATCTCCCCGTGGGGGACGGCGAACACGTCGTGCAGCACGAACGCCAGGCGCTCGTCGGGGCGCAGCGAGTCCAGGACCGTCAACAGCGCCAGGCCAACCGAGTCGCCCAGCGCCACAAGCTCCTCCGGAGCCAAGCCATAGTCGAGCGTCACGGTGAGTTCGGGCAGCCAATTGTCGAGTGGGACTGTCGGGCGCGTGCGGCTCGAGCGTAGGAAATCGAGGCTGATGCGGCAGACCACGGTGGTCAGCCAGCCGCCGAGATTGTCGATGGCGTCGGTGTCCTGGCGGGACAGACGCAGCCACGCCTCTTGGACCGCGTCTTCCGCGTCGGCGTGCGAACCGAGCACGCGGTAGGCGACGGCTGTGAGCCGCTCGCGGTGCGCCTCGAAGGCCTCGGCGATCGGATCGGCGGGATGGGTGCCGGACATGGTGTTACCTCCCTGGAAGCTGCTGCGTCATAGGGGTGACGGGCACCAGCCCCGCAAGGTAACCCCGACCAAGGAGCGCACCCTGCCATGCAGAACCGGCTGAAGAACAAGAACACCAACAACCTCGACGTGTGGAAGGCGGTCGGGCTCCTGCACAAGGCGATTGCTGCTGGGGGCGTCGACCCGAAGCTGCTCGCGCTGGTCCATCTGCGCGTCAGCCAGATCAACAGCTGCTCGGCGTGCGTCTACGCCAGTGTCGCAGGCGGGAAGAAGGCCGGTGACTCCGACGAGCGGCTGCACAACGTAGCGGCGTGGCGTGAGGCGCCGTTTTACACCAATGCGGAGCGCGCGGCTTTGGCGCTGGCCGAGGCCGCCACCCGGCTGCAGGACGGTGCACAGGGAGTCACCGACGAGATCTGGGAAGAGGTCAACGCCCATTTCACTGAGGAGCAGGTCGGCGCGATCAACCTGGAAATCGCACTGACCAACTTCTTCAACCGGATCAACCGCACCATCAACGAACCGGCCGGCCAGACCTGGGGCTGAGCCTCGGCGACCGGGCCCGTCGAAGGATCCCGCCGATCCTCGACGGGCCTGCTTCCCGCGGGAGCGTCGAACCTCTCCATGAATGCGACCTAGCCACCTCCTCGCTGTCCATCCGGAAGACCTCGGCGTGCCTGGCGTTACCCCTGGTGCGGGCTTCGCCTGCCCTGCCCTGACCACGTTCTGCCAGCTCGACGAACTCGGCCTCGAAGCTGTCGGGCAGCGGCTCGAACCGGATCGTCTGTGGTGGCGTGCCGGGTCGTCGACCCTGACCAGTGGTGCCGCCGCTGCGGCTGTGAGTGGGCGCCGCGGGACACCGTGGCCCGGCGACTGGCGCACGAGCCGCTCGGATGGTGCCCCACGTCGCTGGAGGTGGTCGTGCGCCGCTACCGGTGCAACTGCGGGCACGTGTGGCGGCAAGACACCACCCTGGCTGCCGAGCCTCGGGCCAAATTGTTGCATCGTGGGCTGCGGTGGGCGCTGGAAGCCATCGTGGTCCAGCACCTGACCGTCGCCCGGGTCGCCGAAGGTCTCGGAGTTGCATGGAACACCGCTAACGACGCCGTGCTGGCCGAGGGCAAGCGGGTGCTGATCGACGACGTCGGCCGGTTTGACAACGTGTTGGTCATCGGTGTCGATGAGCATGTGTGGTGCCACACCCGCCGCGGCGACAAGTACGCATCGTGATCGTCGACCTGATCGGCATCCGGGAAGGCACCGGCCCGGCCCGGCTGCTCGACATGGTCGAGGGCCGTTCCAAGCAGACGTTCAAGACCTGGCTCGCCGATCGGCCCGGAGCGTGGCGCGACGCGGTGGAGGTGGTCGCGATGGACAGGTTCGCTGGCTTCAAGACCGCCACCGCCGAGGAGTTGCCCGACGCCGTGGCGGTGATGGATCCCTTCCACGGCGCCTTCCTGGCCGGCGACGCCCTCGACCGGTGCCGTCGCTGGGTCCAGCAGGCCATCCACGGACATCGCGGCCGTAGGGGCGACCCGCTCTACTCCGCGCGCCGGACCTTGCACACCGGCGCGGATCTGCTTACCGGACCGAGAACTGAGCGGACACTGAGCCTTTCCGCGTAACGGTGTGAGTGGGGCGGGTAGCTGCTTCGGCGGTCGGTGGAAACGCCCGAACCTGTTGCGGTGCAAGGGAAAGACGTAGAACCCGGGTATGAAGTTCCTCTCACAGATCAACTTCGTTGGGGCCCTGCGCCGCCATGAGTGTCACATTCACCGCCGAGCTGCTGGTACGCGAAAAGACGCGCGAGCGTGCATGGTGGCGATCGCTGTCCCTGAGGCGTTCTTATCCGGCATCGTCGCGCTGGATGCCGCAACTCGTGGTTC
>NZ_BOPC01000122.1 GCF_016863555.1 Micromonospora qiuiae
TCTATTGCCGGTCGCTCTAAGCTACTCAGTCCTGTCTCTCGTACTCGGCGACCGCGGAGCGTGGTGCACATGGGCGCGATGTTCCGGCTGACGGGCAAGCCTGTCGCGGACATTCTGTTGATCTTTCTGTGGTGGCCGATTGCAGCATCGATTTTCATCATGGTCGGGCTGTTCCATCTGATCTCCTGGGCGAACCGGCGAGTGGACGAGGCCGACCGCCACGCTGCCGAGGGCAGGTCAGGCTTGTCGACGGATGTGGGCGAGGAGTCAGCTTGCGCACGCGCGGCTCATGGGCACACCGAGCGGCTTCCGGCCACCGAGGCTGTCGTGGGAGCAGGATGGAAGTAGCGCCCGGCCTGCTCGTGATGGGCTCGCGGGCACATCTGTTGTGGCGAGGGCTGGCCGAGGACGGTTTCGCATCGGGGTGGGTCTCTGGGTTTCGTCGTGCTGGCGTCGGCATGGATCCAGGGAGCTGAGACTCGAATCCCACCGGCAACCTCCTGATCAGGGCTTCCTGCTCCGTCACCTCTTCGGCGGACCCGAAGGCGTCGACCTCCGGGACTTCAAGTCATCCGCTCGGGTCGCACGCTCGCTCATGCCGAGATCAGTGGATCCGATTATGCCGATGACAAGCCGTACGAGTTCTGTCCGAGCCAGAGCGGAGACTGGTCAGCGGACCGACGAGTTTCGGGCGCGGGCATGGTCTGACCCGTGACATGGCCGGAAGGGAGAAGGCATGGCCAAGGTGACGTCCCGCGATGGTACGACCATCGCGTTTGAACGGGCGGGTGAGGGTCCGGCCCTCATTTTGGTGGACGGGGCGATGTGTTATCGGGCGTTCGGGCCGATGCCGCCGCTTGCTCAAGTCCTGGCGTCGGACTTCACGGTGTATACATATGACCGTCGGGGGCGGGGTGAGAGCGGCGACAGCGCATCGTATGCGGTCGCCCGCGAAGTCGAGGATCTCGAGGCTCTGATTGAGGCGGCCGGTGGTTTGGCGTATGTGTACGGCATCTCTTCCGGTGCGGCTCTCGCCATGGAGGCGGCGGCGAGCGGTCTGACGATCAGGAAGCTGGCGCTGTATGAGCCGCCCTACACCGCCGAGGGCGGAGACACCGAGGGTGTGAAGGAGAGCAACAGCAAGCTCAACGAGCTGCTCGCGGCCGGTCGCCGTGGTGATGCGGTCGAGTTCTTCATGTCGGGCGTTGGCATGTCCACCGACGCGATCGCCGGAATGCGGCAGTCGCCCATGTGGCCGGTGTTCGAGGCCGTCGCGCACACGATCGCCTATGACTTCGCGGTGCTCGGTGACGGCACCGTGCCACGCGAACGGGCCGCGCTCGTCACCGTTCCCACGCTCGTCGCCGATGGTGGTGCGAGCCCGGACTTTTTGCGCCGCCCGGCCAAGGCGCTCGCCGAGGCGATCCCAACCGCGAAGTACCAGACTTTGGAGGGCCAAACGCACGAGGTGACGCCGGACGCCATCGCTGCCGTGCTGAAGGAGTTCTTTCGGTAGCACGCGGAGAGGGAATGAGCCCGGCGTGGCAATGGCCGCGGGCATGGCCGAGCACAGATCCCCGGCGTGTTCGCGCCATCGTTCTCTGATGGTCCTGTACGAGGTGCCATCCCTGCCGTGAGCCGGCAGACCACCGAACTCTTCTGCCGCTGACCGCGCGTTCGAGCTGAGACGAGCGTGTTGCCCGGTTCTGGCCAGTCGGCCACGATGACCAGCGGGATCACTCCGGTGCCCGGTAGCCGTCTCCAGGAAGATGCTCGATGTGCTGATGCCGGTGGACTGCTCGGTCGTCGGCGGTCTCGGCTTGTTCAGCGACGCCATCGAGTGCATCCCAGACGATGCCGAGACACTCACGATCACCGGAAAGGTGCAGTGTGGCCTCACCGTCCAGGCTGACGAGCAGCGGGCCGACGGTTTCCGTTTGAACGACCGTACCGCCCGTGATCGTCGCCTCAACAGGGTCGGCATGTTCACGTAACAGCCGGGCGAGGGTACGCAGGGCAGCCGGCGGGCCAGCCAGCTCAACCTCGCCGTCGCTGACAGATAGGCGGCAAAGCCGGTGATCATCCACTGGCACATTTTGCCTTGCGTCGTCGGCATGCCGCCTTGATCTGCCGCTGGGTGCGCGACGCGGTATTACGAGTGGATTTCAGTGGGCCACATCCTGGAGATATGGCCGGGCTACCTGCCAGCGGTGGTTGGCTTACCGGGTGGCGCTGGATCGGGAACTGCTGGTCGCTCGTCGGCCTCGTGATGTGGTTGATGTTGCCGGGGTGTGGATCGCCGAGGCGTCGTCGGTCGGTCGGGTGGTTGGGGAGCAGCCATCCCGTCTACCACCGACCCAGGCACGGCGAGCGGGCCAGGGTCAGGATGTGTGGGGCGGCGGCAGACGGGATGGCTGCACAAGCTGGTCGCGGAGCGAACCGAAGACCTTCGGTTCACCGACTGGGGTCGGCTTATCGCTGATCGGCGGGGGGGTTGTGTGGTGTTGCCCGCCACTTGTCCACAGGTCATGAACATGTTTTCCGCACCCTCCGGTCCGCCGACAGTTGCCAAAGCCCGCCGTAGACCAGCACCCCCACACCGACCCCGGACATCGCACTGGTCACAACCAGACGCAGCACAGCCATCGAGTGAACAGCGTCGAGCACGCCGTAGCCGTTCCGCGCCAGTTGCAGGACGGCTGCGATGACGCCGGTCACCGCCATCGCCGCGAGCGTCCACCAGCGCGCGGCTGGGCTCAGCGTCACCCGCGGCCCGACCGGGCCGCCGGGCTGACGGCGCCACCAGCGGTAGATCCAGCTGACCAGGGCCAGCGCCCCGACGAGGGTGCTTGCCCACCACAGGCCCTCGGTCACCTTCTGTGTGTTCGGCAGCGGCGACCACGAAGCGGCGCCGTTCTCGTGGACCAGCGCGTCCCAGACCAAGTGGCTGAGTACTCCGATCATCGCCGACAGGATGATCCAGGCGACCTGCCGCACCCCCGACCAGCGGAACTGCGCCGCGGGCCCGGTCAGTCGCCCCGCCGCAGCAGCCGGGAGCAGGGCGATCAGCGGGCGCTTGAGCACCTGGTGGAACAGCGCTACCAGGAGCAGCGCTCCGACCGTCCCGGCGACCATCCCGGTGCCGAACTCGTGCGTGTAGGTGAGGTTGTAGTCGCTGTACGGCCCCCACGCTGCCGAGGTGGCTTGCGGGAGGACATAAGGCAGATCCGGGGCGACCGCACCGGCGACCAGGGCCGAGGCAACGAGCGGGCGGCGGCTCAGCGGCAGGATCAAAGCGGGGTGGCTCAGCGTAAAGGGCATCAAGCTCCTCCTCAGGAGCTCATAGCCCCAGTCCTTGTCGATCAAGGTCAGGATACGTGCATCACGCCAAGGGCTGCCAAGTACGAGCCGACAACGGACGTCTCCTATGGGGCAGCGATCAGACCGAAGGGGAGTACTACTGGCTGGTGGACCGCTCTGTGGAGCCCGATCGGTGGCCTATGGTCGCGCGGTGGGATGGCATCGAGCCGTGGCAGCAGCTCGACATGTCGCTACCCGGCCTGTCAAGGCGCGCGGTCGCTAGCGGGCTCGTCACCGTCCGTGTCGGCGAGGGGCCGCTGGTCTCCGAGCCCGCAGCGCACCAAAATGCGATGAGAAGCGGATGCCGCCAGTCGAAGAGCCGGGGCCAGTTCCCTTGCCGTCACGCCCGGCCGCCGTGTCGCGTCTGCCTGGGGCGCTGCCTGAAGGATGTCTCGTAACTTGGTGAAGGCATTGCCGGTCAACGGCGCCGGCGTCACCCGAGCAGGATGATGTTGTGAATGTGAGCGATGCCGGAAGCGGTGTCGGTCAATGTGTGGGCGGCGCGGCGGTAGTCGCGCAGGATCTTGAACGGGGCCACGTTGATCGGGATGGCCGACGCGACAACGTACGCGGGCAAGGCCGAGCGGCGGTCCACCGCCAACCGCCCGATCTGGTGGTCCAGTCGTGGAGAGGTGCTGATCGACCTGCACAGGACGTCGGTACCTGCGACGCGTCGAACCGACACGCGTGGTAGCCCTTACCGACTGGGCTCCGTTGCGTCGTGATGCCTAACGAGTCGTCGGCTTCCGGTCGGCGTCACCTTCGACACGGAACGGGGTGCGCAGGCGGGTCATCGCAGCCGAACTTACGTCGACGGCAGGTGTGTGGTCGAAAGCCGCATCTGCTCCCGGTGCTTCACGGAACAAATTCGGGTCATGCGCGGTTACATCAGTCAAGAGCTGCTCCAAGTTTGCGCGCCAACGCGCGACTCACCCGCTCGCACATGCAAGCCGGGTGCGGAAAATGAGCGGGGCGGATCCGGCCGCTCGCCGGGGGCGTGGATCGGTTTCGCTCGGCCCGTCGAACCCTAACCCAAAAAAGCCATCGTGTACGGCCTGGGCCCGGATGCGGGTAGATTGATCAATCAGTCCGCCGGTTCCGACCACGGCCTGCCTCTGATGTCGACCACCACGCGCGGCGACCAATCGGTCAGCGCCGTGCAGGGCGACCCCTTCCACGTTCGGAGACTCCCATGGCGGCACGCCGCCCCAACCAGACACCCCTTGTCACACCCACCTCCTTCGCCGACCTTGGCGTGCCCGACCGCCTGGTCGCCGCGCTCGAGCAGGCGCGCATCAGCACGCCATTCCCGATCCAGGCCGCGACGCTCCCGGATTCACTCGCCGGACGCGACGTGCTGGGTCGTGGCAGGACGGGATCGGGCAAGACATACGCCTTCGCTCTCCCGGTCCTGGCCCGGCTCTCGGCCGCCACGTCTCCGCGGCTGCCCGGCCGCCCGCGCTCGCTCATCCTGGCGCCCACCCGCGAGCTGGCGACCCAGATCGAAGCGGCGATCGCACCGCTGGCCACCGCGCTGTCGCTGCGGACCCTGACGATCTTCGGTGGGGTGAGCGCGCGGCCACAGGTCGGTGCACTGCGTGCCGGGGTCGATATCCTCATCGCCTGTCCCGGCCGGCTCGCCGACCACGTGTCGACCGGCCACGCGATCCTCGACGCCGTCGAGGTCACGGTGCTCGACGAGGCGGACCACATGGCCGACCTGGGCTTCCTGCCGGTCGTACGGCGACTCCTCGACAAGACACCGCCCCGCTCCCAGCGGCTGCTGTTCTCGGCGACGCTCGACGCGGGCGTTGACGTCCTCGTGCGGCGGTACCTCTCCAACCCAGTCACCCACAGCGTCGACTCGGCGAGGTCCCCGGTCACCGCCATGACCCACCACGTGCTCCGGGTGCGTCACGATGACCGACTCCCCGTCCTGATCGACCTGGCGGCAGCCCCGGGGCGCACGCTCGTATTCACCCGCACCAAGCGGGGCGCCAAGAAGCTGACCAGACAACTGGTCGCCTCGGGCGTGCCCGCCGTGGAGTTGCACGGCAACCTGGCGCAAAACGCCCGCACCCGGAATCTGGCGGCGTTCTCCGCCGGCGACGCCCACACGCTCGTCGCGACCGACATCGCGGCGCGCGGTATCCACGTCGACGATGTGGCTCTCGTGATCCACGCCGACCCGCCCGCCGAACACAAGGCATACCTGCACCGCTCGGGGCGGACCGCCCGTGCCGGAGCGAGCGGCACCGTCGTCACCCTGATGACCGACGACCAGGTCACCGACGTGCGCGACCTCACCCGCCAGGCCGGCATCAACCCGACCATCACCCAGCTTGGGCCCGGTGACTCGCTGCTCACCGAACTCGCCCCAGGCGAGCGCCGCTTCGTGACGCCTCCCGTAGCGACGACGGCGCCGCATCACGGACGAGGCCGCAGCGCCACGCGGCGCCCGGATCTCCGCACAGCGGCGCGCGGATCGACCAGCAGCGCAGCGCGCGGGAGAGGCTCGGAAGGTCGTCGGGCGAGTGCTGCGGAAACCACATCCGCGCCACGGGGCGCGGCGGCGTTCTCTTCCGGCACGCGGGTTGGTAGCCGGCGCGGTCAGCGCTGACACCACCGCGGCGCGCCCCCCCGTGCTAGCCTCACCGGGTTGCAACCTTCGGTTTGTCGCATACTTTGCCAGCGCCTGGTGGGTATCTAACCCGCCAGGCGCTTTTGTTCTGCCGGTTCTTCCGGACCAGCAGTGGCGGCAACTGAGGGCCGGTACGTGGCTGCATCAGCTACTCAGAGGAGAAGACATGGCATTCGGCACAGTCAAGTGGTTCAACGCGGACAAGGGCTTCGGCTTCATCTCGCAGGATGGTGGCGGCGCTGACGTCTTCGCCCACTTCTCGGCCATCTCATCGAGCGGGTTCCGCAGCCTGGAAGAGAACCAGCGGGTCGAGTTCGACGTCGAGCAGGGCCAGAAGGGCCTTCAGGCCGCCAACATCCGCCTGGTCTGACGTTGACTCCGCCGAGCCGTGGCGACGAGGCCTCGCCCGTCGTCACGGCGGTGGCTGAGGCCACGGACCGGCGAATGCCGGTTCGTTCCGACACCGCGGTCCTTCCCGGCCTCGAACCGCTGGTGTCGCAAGCGCTGTCCGCCCCCGAGTACGCGGCCGGGACCGCCAGCATCGACCGGCTCCGGCTGGCCCCAGTGCCGCTGGTGCCGGAGGTGCGACTGGTCATGGCCGAGGACGCGATCGTCCTCTGGGCACGACTCGAAGCCGAGGCGGGCCACGTCCTCCCGCCGCCGTTCTGGGCGTCGGCCTGGACCGGCGGGCAGGGTCTCGCGCGTTACATCCTCGATCACCCGGACACCGTGGCCGGTCGCCATGTCCTCGACGTCGCATCCGGCTCCGGACTGGTCGCTATCGCCGCGGCGATAGCCGGCGCCGCCGGAGTCACCGCCAACGATATCGACCCCTACTCGATCGCGGCAATCAACGCCAACGCCCACGCCAACGGCGTCGAGTTGGCCCTGTCGTCGCATGACCTTCTTGACGGCGACGTTGACGGCATGGATGTGGTGTTGGCCGGTGACGCGCTCTACCACCCGTCTGTGGCGGCCCGGATGCTGCCGTTCCTCGCCCGCGTCGTGGCGAAGGGCGCTCGGGTCCTTGTTGGCGATCCGGACCGGGGCCACCTGGCCCACGACTGGCTGGAGCGGGTGGCGACGTACGAGGTGCCGATGAGCGGCGCTCCGGAAGACGCGCAGCTTCACCTGACGAGCGTGCTCAAGCCACGACGCGACCAGGTGGACGACCGGCGGAGCCGAGCCACACTGCTGCGGCGTGGCGCTTGTCGGTGACCGGGTGGAACTGCCTGAGCCGCTCGATGAGCGGTCGGCGTTCGACGCGGTCATCGGCCGCCCAGACCATCCGCATGCGCCCCCACCCTCTTCCGGTTGCAGGAGCTGCTCACCGGGATCAGCCCGGCCCTGGAACGGACCGTGGACCTGAACCCGAGAGGGTCGACGATGGTCCTCGCGTGCTGGCAGACCCCGGCCGCGATCCGGCACGCCGGCGTCGACCGGATCACCGCCCTGCTCCGGCGCGGCCACGTCAAGAACGCCATCCAAGTCGCCGAGGCGATGGCCGCCGCCGCTCGGCAGCAGACCGTCACGCTGCCCGGCCAACGCGCCGCCAGCACGGCGAACATCAATCCCGCCCGGCCGCGGCACCCTGAGCAGACCCGCGGCTCGTGAGCGTTCGTTTGCGGGCAGCCACGGTCGCCACCGGTTGCCGACACCACGCTCCTTGGCGAAAGCCGAAGATGCATGGCCGAGTTGAGGATGGGCCAGCAGGACGTGTGCCCTCCGGGTAGAGGGTTGTGACGTGGGCGAGGCGCGCGCCGCGGCGATGAGCGTGACATCCCGGCATCGACGTCTGTGGTGATGCGGAGCGTCACCGTGGGTAACCACCGTCGCCATCCTGGAAGCTCGGACCGTCGCCGAGAAAATCTATGACCAAAATGCTAGACATTCTTGCCGCGACTGGCTAGTGTTCCTGGTGTTGACAGAAGAGATCCGAGGAAAACGCAGACGAGTCAGACCGAGCGTCAAGCAGGGCCCGAAACCCATTTCGTGGCTCGCTCGGCACAGCGGTGGAAGTAGGCATCACCGCAGGCAGCAAGGCACGGCACGTGGAAGGTGAGCCCTGATGTAGTTCCAGGTCAGGGCGAAGCGGGCGGGGCGATGCTGGTTGAGCGCCCGGCCTGGCAGGACCGTTCGCCGCACGTGTGCGGGGCCATGTAGTTGCGTGGGGCTTCGACACCGGCGGACAGCACGACAGCACCACAGGTATCGGAAGCAGAGGAAAGGGAGGGCTGAACACCGTTGGATCGCCCGCCGCTAGGACGTAGTTCCAACTCTGGGGCGGACACCGCAGTTTCCATCGAACGAGAGGTGGTCTCCGGTCACGCTTATGCGATCCTCGCACCCCACACCGCCGACGGCGGTAGGTGCGGATACGACAACCCGACGAACCTGTCGGTAGATGGTGTTTTCGACCCGTAACCCTGGGCCCCGGCGCTTTCGCGCCGGGGCCCTCGTCATGGAGAGAGATGTATATGGCCCAACCCGATGACATGTTCGGTGACGACGACTACCCCGCCTACACGATGGGCCGCGCTGCGGAGATCACCGGTGCCTCGCAGGACTTCCTGCGCCGGCTCGACGAGGCGAAGCTGATCACCCCGTTCCGGTCAGCCGGCGGGCACCGCCGCTACTCCCGCTACCAGTTGCGCCTCGCTGCCCGGGCTCGACAGATGGTCGACCAGGGCACCCCTCTGGAAGCCGCCTGCCGGATCATCATCCTCGAGGACCAGCTCGAAGAAGCCCTCCGGCAGAACCAGAATTACCAGCGCCAACAAGAAGCCGACACCTGACCCGGTTCGCCTCACGGTCCTTCTCCGCCACGAGAGGGACCGTTTGTCGCACTCTCTCCGCTGATCTGAGCGCCGAGCACACCGCCGGAGACAGGTGACCTCCTGCCAGCTCGCCCCGCTCGCCAGGCCACTACCCGCGCCACAGCACTACCGGCACCGCCCCGACCTACACCGATCACAGCACCGCCGACGTCACGGACTCTTGGCGTCCGAATCTGCCGCCGACCGTGCGCGTCGCGTCTCAGCGCGCGGTCCCGCTGAGTAAGCGTTAGCCTCGGTGCTGCTCCATGGGGACGTGCCGAAAGCGAAGCGCCGAGGCGCCTGGGCGACCGCGCGGTCGCGCGCCGGGATCGGGGAGCACGTGGGGAGCAGTGGGGTGCGCTGAACGGCGTTGAACTGCATCCAGTAGCACCCAACGGCGCTCAACGGCACCCACCCCCACCTGCGGCTTCTCATTACCGCAGGTCAGAGCCGGTGCCGCGTCCTGCTTCACACCGAAGAGGTCACTGGTTCGATCCCAGGCTCGCCCACTGTGCAGCCGACGGCAATGATGGCGAAGTGACTATTGGTGATGGCGCCGGCAGTCCATCTGCCACAGGGCATTCGCTTGCGGTCCCGTTGATCGCCAACAGCGTGGCATCCCCCCCCCGGCTGGTTTACGGGGCCCTGGACCTACGCACACTCGACAGCACGGAGCAGGGATACGCGGCGCTGTACTTCGAGGTCGCTGGCTCCGGCGACCTCGGCCGAGTGACGTTCGAAGGGCTTGACGCGGTCCGTGGGGCACGCGGCGAGTACCCTCCGTACGACGTAGACCGGCATGAACCAGCTGATTGGGTGTTCGTCGTACAGGGTAGCGCCTGGTTGAGAGAGCGCCACGATTACGAGATGCGCCACTACACGACACCACTGCTGGAGACCCATCAGCACTACCTGTTCGCATTTCACGACGAGTTCGTCGAGGCTGTCGCTGAGGGGATATGGCTCGATCTCGTCGACCGGGACAATCCTTTCACGGTGCCAGCGGTGCATCCGCTGAGCCCACTTTCGAAGGACCTGCCCGCCGAAAACTTCACCTCAACGGATGGATTGAGGTGGCAGCTACGGCGATCGGACCGCACCGACGCCGAACTCGTCGAGGCCTCCCGGTACTGCTCGCAACGTGTTTACCAGTTCGACCTCACGCTCGATGGTGCGAGCCGTGAGGCCGCCAGTATCTGGATCCGTACTCGCAGAGGCCGACTTGTCTCTCGATTCATGCGGCCCTGGCCCGTTGGCGAAGTCGGCCATGTGGAGGGCCTGGCGCAATCGGGCAACTTCGCAGACCAGTGGGAAACCTATCTCGGCGAAGTAGCCCAGCGCAGGCGCCAGATGGACAAGCGCCAACGGTAGACCTGGCGGGACTCGCTCGGTCCCGGTGCGCGCTTCTACCGCCGGCTGCGGCTGCGGCTGCGGAGGCGGAAGCGGTCAGCACAGCGGTACAGCACCTCGACGAACCTGATCTCGTCGTGGACCACGTCGAGGTCCTTCGTCCACGAGCGCTGCGGCGAGTTCGGCGGTGAAGACCGGCCACCTGTCATAGAGCAACGGTGCGTGCGCCGGATGGCTGTCCACGAGGAGGCAAACTACCTGGGCGATGCCCCCGTACATACTCCAATACGAACTCTGCGCTGGTCGTGAGAGCAGCTTGTCGTACCGTGCGTTGAGGCCTCTTCGGCGTGCTCATCTGCCGCCGACAGCCGGTTCGCGGCCGTTACTGAGATCGAGGTAGAGCGGACGGCGCGGGGTCCAGTTCGTCAAGCAGTGCCTGTAACCGGTCTCGGCATCGCAGGATGAGGCTGGAGATCTCGTCGAAGGTCTCGGCGCTGACTTGGCCGTTCTCGAACCACATCGCGCGCACGGCCGTCCGGCTCTGCACCAGGTACGTCGCGGCAGCCTCGACCAGCCCGACGAACTCGTCGCTGCGCTCCGGGGAGGCAAGCCGAGCACAACGACGCGCCGCGCGCAACGGCTCATCGGGAGCGGTGAAGACCGCGGCAAGATCGCCGTCAGCCTGACCGCTACCGATGCTCGCGAGAAGGTACTCCAACTCGGTCGCGGCTAGAGTCAGCCTTCCAACGGCCAAGACCGTCTCGTCGGTAAGTTGCCGCATCAGCCAACCGTAGCGGAGTCGATTCCAAGTCGAGCTTCCTCACATGCCGCGACTCGCGCGGCTCAGCTCAGGGA
>NZ_BOPC01000123.1 GCF_016863555.1 Micromonospora qiuiae
CCCCGCCGCCCCCGCCGCCGCCCCGCCGCCCCCGCTGCCGCCCCGCCGCCCCCGCCGCCGCCCCCGCCGCCCCGCCGCTCTCACCGCCGCCCCGCCGCCCCCGCCGCCACGCCGGCCGAGACCAGTCGGAGATGCTCCCTGTCGAGCTGAGAGCAGAGACGGATCGGGCCTGGCCGCCAGTCAGGGCTGGTCCCTGTCGATCTGAGAGCAGAAACGGATCGGCCCTGCCGCGCCGGAGGCTCGGCGTGGCCGGCAGCTTGCGGCGATAGCGCGGGGGGTTCAGGTCGACAGGGGGTGGGAAGTTGGGGCGATAGCGCGGGCGGCTCAGCTCGACAGGCAGCCAACGTGAGACCGAAGGATTTGGGTCGTCCGATTCGTGCCAGCACCTGGGCCGCGCGTTCGACGACTTGCCGGGGGCAGCTGCGGTTTATCCACAGGCTTATCCACAGGTTTGTGTCCGGGGTTGAACGGGTGCGGGGTGGCCGGGAAGCATCGAAGGCATGGCGGATGGGATCGGTGCTGGCGGTGTTCTCGACGATCTGGGCTCGATGCTGCGGGCGCTGCGCCGGCAGGCCGACCTGAGCCAGCGCCAGTTGGCCATGTTGTCCGGAGTGCCGCAGTCCACGGTGGCGCGCATCGAGTCGGGACGGGCCGCTGATCCTCGGTTCCAGACCGTTCAGCGGCTCGTCCGAGCGGCCGGCTGGGTAATGCGGCTGGTCGCCACCGGTGACCCTGGCCCGGCCTGCAATGGCCCGGCCTGCAACAGCCTTACCTGTTCCGGCGACGACGCTGTCCAAGATGACACCCGCCGCGACGGGGCGGGACGACGCTATCCGGCACACCTGGACGTGCGGAAGGTAGACACCCTGAAGGACTGGCCGGGCGCGTGGTGGGCGCATTGGTACACGCTGCCGCCGGAGCGATGGCCGTTGCGGGTGCCCGAGGTGACGTACGACCTCGATCGTGATCGCCGGGACGAGCGGCGGCTGCGGGAACGGCTCCGGGAGATCGTGCGTATCCGCCGGGTCGTTGACGGGGTGCCGGAGGGGTGCTGGCGTCTGGTGGCTGAGCTGCCCGACGGAGAGCTGGTCGGCGAGCTGCGCGCCCACGAGCGCAGCCTCGACCTGCTGTACGGCGAGGATCTGGGCGACCGCCGCGAGGTGGTGCTGGATGGCGTACTGGTGGCGCCCCGACTGCGGCTGCTCGGCATCGGACGTCGGCTGGTGACCCGGCTCGCCGAGGAAACCCGTAGTGCGGGGCTGCCCGCCGTGCGTGCCATGGCCGAGTTCGGCGGCATTCAGTTCCTGCTGGCCTGCGGCTACCAGATCGAATGGAGCAGGCCGCAGGCGCTACGCCTGGCACATCGATGAGCGGCCGGGTCAGCGCAGGGCGGTGGCGGCGTCGGTGAGGGCGGCGAGGGCGTCGCGCAGCCGCCAGGCGGCGCGATCGCGTGGGCCGATCGGGTTCGAGATGGTACGCAGCTCCGCGAAAGGCACCCCGGCGTGGCTCGCGGCGACGGCCACGCCGTACCCCTCCATGGCCTCGGCCACCGCGTCCGGGTGGCGCTGGCGCAGCGCCTCGGTGCTCGGCGCGGTGCCGGTGACGGTGCTCACGGTCAGCACCGGCCCGACGGTGGCGTCCGGCAGCGCGGTGCGCAGCGAGGCCAGCAGTCCCGGGTCGGCGGCGACGAACGTGCCCCCGCCGAGCAGTTCGGCGGGCATACCCAGCTCGTCGACGGGGATGAAGCCCTCGGGCGACTCCGCACCCAGATCGGCGGCGACGGCCTGGGTGCCGAGCACGGTGCCGCCGACCGTCACCCGGCCCGGGAAACCGCCGGCCACGCCTGCGCTGACCACTCCCCGGTACGGCCGGCCGGTCGCCTCGGCGAGCGCCAGCAGCCGGGCGGTCGCCGCACCGGCGACGGCTGGCCCCACACCCACCGGTACCACCGTCACCGTGGGGTCGGCGAGGCCGGCCTGGATCGCCTCCGCCTCGGCGGGGACCGCGGTGACCACGAGCAGGCCGGTCACGGGATCGGCCCGGGGGAACTTCGCCGGGCCTCGTCGTCGCTGCCGCCCGAGCGGGTGACCGCCGACGACGGCCGATAGATGTGGAAGCCCGGGGGCGTCAGGTCCGGTTCCTCCGGTGCCGAGCCGCCCTGAACGGGCGCGGGAGAGGTGGGCGCCGACTCCGCCGCCTCGGCGGTCTCCTGGTCCCGGGCGGCCTGCTCCGCCTGCTCCCCGGCGGCCTGCTCCGCCGTGGTCAGTTCGTCGTCGGTCAGGGGTCGTCCGCGTAGCCGCTCGGCCCGCAACCGCCGGGCCATCACCAGGCCCCGCCCGGCGGCCAGTACCCCGACACCCGCCGCGACGGCGATGCCGATCCGGCCGTCGAAGGGTACGAGCCCCAGCCCGCCGCCGACCACGAAGGCGAGCATCAGCCCCGTCTCCGAGTGGGCGAAGGAACTCGCCCGCAGCCGCTCCGGAATCCGTTCCTGAATCGACGCGTCCACGGCGAGCTTGGCGATTCCGCTCATCAGGGCCGCGACCACGCAGAGCAGAGCGACCATCGGCAGCGAGAAATTCAGCGCGGCGAACACCGCCACCCCGGCGACGATGACCAGGCCGCTGGACTGGAGCGCGGCCGGCCGGTGGATGCGCAACCGGGTGCCGAGCGCGGTGGCCAGGAAGGTGCCGACGGCCAGCGCGGCACCGACCAGGCCCAACGCCCCCTCGTCACCCAGGTCGCGACCGAACACCACCGTGGTCAGGTCGCCCGCCTTGATGGTGAAGGCGAGGAAGAGCAGCAGGAAGCCGTAGATCGCCCGAAGTGTGGCCGCCCCGATCAGGGTCGAGATCACCAGCCGGCCGGCGGGACGCCCCCGGCCCAACGGGCGTTCGTCGCCGCGTCGCCGCAGCGCCCGTAGCGGTCGCGGCACCCGCTCCGGCGGCTCGGAGTCGGCCTTGGGTGGCAGCCGCAGGGCGATCACCATGCCGAGCAGGAAGATGACCGAGGCGACTCGCAGCGGCCACTGCGGCCCGAACCAGAACGCGGCCAGCCCGATCGGAGCGGCCAGCGCTCCGGCGACTGTGCCGTAGACGCTGGCCCGCGCACCGACCTGGGACAGGCCCAGCCCTTCGGGCAACAGCCGGGGCACGGCGGCGGAGCGGGCCACGCCGTACGCCCGGGAGAGCGCCAGCACACCGAAGGCCGCCGGATAGAGGCCGAAGCCGTGGATGTAGTCGGAGATCAGCCAGGCCAGGAACGCCCGGCCCAGCATGGTGGTGGCCAGGGCGTACCGCCGGCCGTGCCGGAAGTGGTCGAGCAGCGGACCGACCACCGGGGCGAGCATGGCGAACGGCACCATGGTCACCAGCAGGTAGAGCGCCACCTTGCTCCGGGCCTCGCCGAGGGGAACGTTGAAGAAGATCGTTCCGGCCAGGCCGATGGCGATCAGCGTGTCCCCGGCGCAGGAGACCGCATGCAGGTCGAACAGGCGGACCATGCCGGTCTCGCCGCCGGCACCCCGGGCCCGGGCCCGGACCGCGCCGCGGGTCACCCAGCGGCCACCGCTGACCGAGCCGCGCAGCAGCAGCCGCGTGGCACGGATAGCGGTGCCGACGGTCCGCCCGAGGAGGGACCGCTCGGAGCGGGAGAACAGCGGCATGGGACCCATCCTGACCCATCCGGCGGACAGATGGCGCGCCACCGCCGCAGAACACCTCTGGGGAGTGCCTCACAGCCGAAGCCACCGATGGGGAACAATGGTCTGGTGACCAGGCCCGCCTCCGCCCGCGCCGCTCGTCTCGACCAGGTCTGCGCCGCCGCCGTCGAGGTGGCGCGTGCCGGCGTCACCGAGGTGGATCCCGACGACGTCGGCGATCACCTCCAGGTGGTGGTTGAAGGCGACCGACTCGTCACGCACTACTTCGAGTGTCGGCTGGCTGGTTACCGGGGCTGGCGGTGGGCGGTCACCGTCACCCGCGTGCCGCGCAGCCGGAACGTGACGATCTGTGAGACGGTGCTGCTGCCGGGGCCGGATGCACTGCTCGCGCCAGGCTGGCTGCCCTGGCAGGAGCGGCTCAAGCCGGGTGACCTCGGCCCGGGCGACCTGCTGCCGACGCCGCCGGACGACGAGCGGCTTCAGCCCGGCTACCTCCTCTCTGACGATCCGGCGGTCGAGGAGACCGCCTGGGAGTTGGGGCTCGGCCGGCCCCGCGTGCTGTCGCGGGAGGGGCGGATCGAGGCGGCCCAGCGCTGGTACGACGGAGACCACGGCCCCTCGGCCCCCATCTCGATCGCCGCGCCGGCCGCCGCCCGCTGCGGCACCTGCGGGTTCTATCTTCCGCTCGCTGGCAAGCTCCGGCAGTGCTTCGGGGTCTGCGGCAACTTCTACGCCCCGGACGACGGCCGGGTGGTCAGCGCCGACCACGGCTGCGGCGCCCACTCGGAGACGTTGGTCGAGACCGAGACGGCGGTGGACGAGATGCCCACCGTCTACGACGACAGCACGGTGGAGCCGATGTCGGTCAGCCAGACCCCAGGGGCGGTCGAGCCGACGGAGTCGTACGGCCACTCCTGACCCCGTTCCGCGCTCGGCGCAGGGGTGATGTCGGCTACATTCAGCGGGCGGCGCGGCGGCGACGGTTCGCGTCGTGCCGCATCATCACGGCGAGACCGGGAAGGCCCCACAGGAAGCCGGCCAGGCAGATCCAGAGCCAGTTTTCGTTGCCACTGGCGGCCAATCGATCGCGGAACAGCAGTAGCACCAGGCCGACGACCGCCCAAGCCGCCATCCCGGCGAGCGCGAACGGCACCATCGGCGGATCGAGCGGTTCGGGTCGCGGCGGCTGCTTCGGCACCCGGTCAGGGTACGCGATCGGCTTTGCCATACGCCCGTCATCTGCGACGATGCGCGCGACGACCTGATCATTCGCTGCGAGGAACCCGATGGCAGTAGCGCCGCCCGAGAACGACACACCACCCGATCCGAACCGGCCGGTGAGCCAGTTCGACCGGTACTTCGAGGTCACCGCCCGAGGCTCGACGATGAGCCGCGAGGTACGCGGTGGCCTGGCCACCTTCTTCACGATGGCGTACATCGTGGTGCTCAACCCGCTCATCCTCGGCAGCGCCGTCGACGCCGACGGCAAGACCCTGCCGATCCCGGCCATCGCCGCAGCTACCGCCCTGATCGCCGGTCTGATGACCATCCTGATGGGCGTGGTCGGCCGGTTTCCGCTGGCGCTCGCCGCCGGCCTGGGCATCAACGCCCTGGTGGCGTACGAGATCGCACCGGAGATGACCTGGGCCGACGCGATGGGTCTGGTGTTCATCGAAGGCGTGATCATCGCGATCCTGGTGCTGACCGGTCTGCGTACCGCCGTATTCCGCTCGGTGCCGACTCAGATGAAGACGGCGATCGGCGTCGGCATCGGCCTCTTCCTGACCATCATCGGCCTGGTGGACGCCGGCTTTGTCCGTCGGGTCCCGGACGTGGCGAACACCACCGTTCCGGTGGGCCTGGGCATCGGGGGCAGGCTGGTCAGTTGGCCGACGCTGGTCTTCGTGCTGGGCCTGCTGTTGACCCTGGTGCTGGTGGTACGCCGGGTCAGGGGCGCGATCCTGCTCGGCATCCTCGTCTCGACCGTAGTGGCGATGGTGGTGGAGGCGATCGGCAACGTCGGCCCGTCGATCGTCAACGGCGTACCGAACCCGAAGGGCTGGTCGCTGAACGTCCCGACGCTGCCGGCCAATCCGCTCGACGTCCCGGACCTGTCGCTGCTCGGCAAGTTCAACGTGCTGGGCTCGTGGGAGAAGGCCGGCTGGCTGGTCGTGCTGATGTTCATCTTCACCCTGCTCATCACCGACTTCTTCGACACGATGGGCACCATGGTCGCGGTCGGCCGGGAGGGCGGCCTGCTCGACGAGGAGGGCACCCCGCCCCGGGCGAAGGAGATCCTGCTGGTCGACTCGATCGGGGCCGCCGCCGGTGGCGCGGGCAGCGTCTCCAGCAACACGTCGTTCGTCGAGAGTGCCGCCGGTGTCGCGGAGGGTGCCCGGACCGGGGTGGCCAACCTGGTCACCGGCGGGCTGTTCCTGCTGGCCATGTTCCTGGCACCGCTGGTGGTGATCGTGCCGTTCGAGGCGGCGTCCGTCGCGCTGGTGGTGGTCGGCTTTCTGATGATGACCGCGGTACGCGACATCGACTGGTCGGACTACGAGATCGCCATCCCGGCGTTCCTCACCATCGTGCTCATGCCATTCACGTACTCCATCTCCAACGGCATCGGCGCGGGCCTGATCGTCTACGTGGTGGTCAAGATGGCCAAGGGCAAGTTCCGTGAGGTTCACCCGCTGCTGTACGGGGTGGCGGTGCTCTTCGTGGTGTACTTCCTGCGCGGGCCGCTCGAGGCGCTGCTGTTCTGATTCCCGGGCGGGCGCGCGGGTCGCGTTCCTGGTGCACCGCGCGCCCGCCCGACCAGGCAGTACCCCAGGGTGATCATGGTCATATCGGCTGTCCCCGGACAGAAAATTAGTTAGGCTAACTATCGTGACGGAGCGGACGGTGACGGCTCAGAGCATGCCACCGGCGCAGCTGGCCCATCAGCTGCGTGATGCGATCACTCGGCTGAACCGGCGGGTCCGCCAGGCCCGACCGGTCGGTGACCTGACGGTCACGCAGCTCTCCGCGCTCACCAGCATCCGGCTGGGGGGCGCGCTGACGCCGCGGGAACTCGCCGACGTCGAACGGGTGCAGCCACCGACGATGACCAAGATTGTCGCGAAGCTGGAGGAGCGCGGCCTCGTGCAGCGCAGCCCTCACCCGACCGACGGCCGGCAGGTCATCCTCGCGGTGACCGAGGGAGGCCAGGCTGTGCTCGAGCAGTTCGAGCGGGTCCGGGATGTGTGGCTGGCCCACCGGTTGGCCGAGTTGAGCGAGGCCGACCAGGAGACGCTGCACCACGCCGCGGAGATTCTCCAGCGGCTCTCCCGCGCCTGACGCCGCACAGCAGGTGTGCCCCGCGCCGCGCCGTCCGTCGTTGACGACGCGTACGACCGCGAGGAGGCGCACAAAGAGTGCAGGCACGGCTGAGCACGATGTTCCAGTCCCTACAGGTCCGAAACTACCGACTGTTCGCGTCCGGGCAACTGATCAAGCTGATCGGTGTCTGGATGATGTTCATCGCCCAGGACTGGCTGGTTCTCGAGCTTTCCGACGACTCGGCCACGGCGCTCGGTGTGGTCGTCGCCCTTCAGTTCACCCCCGTCCTGCTGCTCACGCTGATCTCCGGCCGGCTCGCCGACCGGTACGACAAGCGAATGCTCCTCTTCGTCGCCAACGCCTTCTGGACCGTGCTGTCGCTGGCGATGAGCGTGCTGGTCTTCACCGACCTGGTGCAACTCTGGCACGTGTTCCTCTTCGCCGCCCTGCTCGGCGTGGCCAACGCGGTGGAGACGCCGGTGCGTCAGGCGTTCGTCTCCGAACTGGTCGGCACCCGGCTGCTGCCCAACGCGCTGTCGCTCAACGCGGCCGTGTTCAACTCGGCCCGGATCGTCGGCCCGGCCGTCGCCGGTCTCGCCATCGCCGCCCTGGACGTCGGGCCGGTCTTTCTGGTCACCGCGCTCAGCTCGATCGCGCCTCTGGTGACGGTGATCCGGATGCGCCCGGCCGAGCTGTACCGGGAGCCGCTGCCGCCGCGCGATGAGCGGGCCGCGGCGACCGTGCTGGACGGGCTGCGCTACGTCGGCCGCCGCCCCGACCTGCTGCTGCCGATGGTGTTGATGTCGGTGGTCGGGATGGCGCTGTTCAACTTCCAACTCACCCTGGCGGCGCTGGCCAAGACCGTGTTCAACACCGGTGCCGCCTCGTTCGGCCTGTTCACTACGACCCTCGCGGTCGGCGCGCTGGCCGGCGCCCTGGCCGGGACCGGCCGGCGTAGTCGCCCCTCGGTCTGGCTCGTGCTCGGGGCGGCGATCGCCTGCGCCATCTTCGGTACGCTCGTCGGGCTCGCGCCCGCGTACTGGATGGTCGTGGCGCTGCTGCCGCCCACCGGCTTCTTCATGGTCTACTTCGCCCAGGCGGCCAACCAGCGGGTCCAGCTCGGCACCGACGCCGCGTTCCGGGGCCGGGTGATGGCGCTGTGGGTGCTGGTGTTCCTGGGGACCAATCCGGTCGGCGCCCCGGTGGTCGGCTGGGTCGCGGAAACCTTCGGTGCCGGTGTCAGCATCTGGGCCGGCGGGCTGCTCTCCCTGGCCACCGCACTGCTGGCGCTGGCCTGGCAGCTGCGCCGGGACGGCGCCCGAGTGCGGTTCCGCATCCTGCCGATGCCCCGCTTCTACGTAACCCAGCTGTAGACCCCGAATACCGTAATTCGGTTACTTCACGCTGCGCATCGGCATAGCTTCGGGGCGTGGAGGTTGTCTGCTTGCTGATGCTCGCCCTGGCGCTGGCCGCCGTGGTCCTGCTGCCCGTGCTGATCGCGCTCGCGGTCTGCGCCGACGAAGTTGTCGACCGCCTCACCTGCGGATACGCCCACTGGCGAGAGCGCCGCCTGATCTCCCGGCTGAATCGAGCGGTGGACGCGGACAAGATCGCCGGACGGATCGACCTCGCCGCGCTCGATCGGACCGACCGCCGTCCGCTGGAACAGCTCGCCGCCGACCTGCGGTGCCTGCGTCGGGATCGGGTCGGCGGCACCGGACCGGCGGTGGTCTGGCACAGCAGCGTCCTCGAGGCGTACGACGAGCGGCTGCGGCTGGCCTGCCGGGCGCTGGGCATCACCGAGCACCTGGCCGAGCTGACCGGGATCGACCGGCAGCTCGAACGGGTCCGGGTCGAGGCCGAGCTGGACGCCGCCGGCCTGCGACTGCCGGCGATCCGACCCGGGCAACACCAGCGCCACTCCTGACTGGCATCCTGGATCTGGTGCGACTCTTCACCGCTGTGTACCCGCCGACCGAAGCGGTCGAGCACCTCACCGCCCGGGTCGCCGGGTTGCGACTCGCCGCGGCGGCGGCCGCCGGGGCGAACATCCGCCTGGTCGATCCGGCCCAGGCTCATCTCACCCTCGCCTTCCTCGGTGAGGTCGACCCCACGCGATTGACCGCGGTACGGCAGGCCCTCGAACTCGTGGCCGACGCCATGCGCGGCGATGACGGGACGGGCCACACTCCGCCGGTGCTGCGGCTGGGCGGCGGTGGTCGGTTCGGCTGGGGTCGGGACACCGTGCTCTGGGTCGACGTACGCGGTGACGTCGCCCGCCTGGTGGCACTGGCCGGCGCCGTCCGGGCCGGACTGACCGCGATCGGGGTACCCGGTGACGACAGGCCGTTCCGGCCTCACCTGACCATCGCCCGTCCCGGCGACCGGATGCCGCACGCCGACATCGAGGCGGACCTGGCCGCGCTCGACGGCTATCTCGGTCCGCCCTGGGTGGCCGGCGAACTGGTGCTGGTGCAGAGCCGACCCGGCCCGAGCTACCAGCGCCTCGCCACCTGGCCGCTCTGAATCCCCGAACCACCGTCAGCCGGCGGGGACGACCAGGCCGCTCTCGTACGCCGCCACCACCAGTTGGGCCCGGTCCCGCGCGTGCAGCTTGGTCAGCAACCGGCCGACGTGGGTCTTGACGGTGGCCATGCTCAAGCACAACTGCTCGGCGATCTCCGTGTTGGACAGTCCCCGTCCGATCAGAGTGAGTACCTCACGCTCTCGCTGGGTGACCGCGTCCAACTCGGAGAGCGGGGACCGTCCCGGGCGAGGACGGCGGGTGAACTCGGCGATCAGCCGCCGGGTCACGGTCGGGGCGAGCAGCGCCTCACCGGCGGCGACCACCCGGATCGCGGCGATCAGGTCGACCGGCGCGGTGTCCTTCAGCAAAAAGCCGCTCGCCCCGGCCCGCAACGCGCCGTAGACGTACTCGTCGAGGTCGAACATGGTCAGGATGAGAACCCGGGTTGCGGCGGTCTCCGCCGACTCGCAGATGTGCCGGGTGGCCTCGATGCCGTCCATCCGGGGCATCCGGACATCCATCAAGACGACGTCTGGCCGTTCCCGCCGAGCCACGGCGACCGCCTCGGCGCCGGTGCCGGCCTCACCGACCGTGGTCAAGCCCTCGGTGTGGTCGATCAACAGCCGGAAACTCGCCCGCAGCAGCGCCTGATCGTCGGCGACGAGCACCCGTACGCCGGTCATCCGGTCCGCCCGAGCGGCAGGGTGGCCCGGACGGTCCAACCGCCCGCGTCGTCCGGGCCAGCACGGAACTCTCCCTGATAGATGGCCACCCGTTCGCGCATGCCCACCAGGCCCTGGCCGTACCGCGCCGGTGTTCCGGCCGGCTGCCTGCCGTCGTCGTGCACCTCGACGCGTACCTCGTTCGGGGCGAGCGCCACGTCGACCCGGCATCGCGCCGGACCGGCGTGCTTCACGACGTTGGTCAGCGACTCCTGCACGATCCGAAACACCGACAGCTCGACGCCCTCCGGTGGCGTGCTGGTGCCGTGCACGGCGAAATCCACCGGCACCCCCGCCGACCGGGTCCGTTCGACCAGGGCCGGCAGGTCGGCCAGGCCGGGCACGGGTTCGAGATCCGGCTCGGGACGTAGCGTGCCGAGGACCCGGCGCAGCTCGACCAGCGCGGCCCGGCTGGTCGACTCGATCACCCGCAGCGATTCCTGTGCCTGCTGCGGGTGCTGCTCGGCAACGTGGTTGGCGACCGCCGCCTGCACCGCGATCAGGCCCATCCCGTGCGCGGCGATGTCGTGCACCTCCCGGGCGATCCGCAGCCGTTCGTCCTGCACCGCCTGCTCGGTCACCTGTTCTGCGGCCCGCCGGGCCCAGGCGCGTCGTTCCCGCACGGCCCAGCCGATCGCCCAGGCGGCGCCGAGCACCAGCGCGACGAACACCCCGCCCAGTACGCCGTACGACTCGCCGCCGGTGGACGGCGAGGCCGGACCGAACGGTGACCGGGCCACCGACAACACGACGACCGTGATCACCCCGATGCAGCCGGCGAGGGCTGCGGCGGACCGGCGGGTCGACTGGGTCGCGGCGACGGAGTAGAGCACCGCCCCCACCGCGACCAGCGGCGCCGCTACCGCGTAGTCCGGGATGATCCCGGTGGCCAGGGCGAACGCCGTCACGACGAGGACCACGGCGGTGGCGATCCACGGCCGGTACCGGCGCAGCACCACCGGCGCGCCGAGGGCCAGCCCGGTCAGCGTCGACTGCCAGGGCGGCTCGTGCAGCCCACCAGCCGTCGGGGCCGGGGTCTCCAGGGCCGCGTACCAGCCGAGCGCGGCGACCGCGGCGGCCAGCAGCACGTCGGCCAGGAACGGGCCGGCCCGGCTGAGCCAGCGCATCCACGACGGCGGCGCTACGGCGGTCACGCGATCGAGAGTAGTTTCCTGGCCGCCTGGTGCGCGTCAGACCAGGGTCGGACGTTCCCGGGTCGGAGACCGGCCGCCGGCTCCACCCAGGGTACGAGTCCGAAGTGTCCATCCCGGCCTGACGCTTTCCCGGCCCGTGGCGGCGATCGTGGCAGCCATGACGACAGCCACGGTTTCCCTCCGCGACCTGCGGATGGTGTACGGCACCGGAGCACGCCGGGTGTGCGCCCTGGACGGGATCACCACGGATTTCCCGCCGGCCACCTTCACCGCGATCATGGGCCCGTCCGGTTCCGGCAAATCCACCCTGCTGCACTGCGCGGCCGGGCTGGACCGCCCGACCGGCGGCCGGGTCACGATCGCCGGCACCGACCTGGGCAGCCTGGACGAGACGAGTCTGACCCGGCTGCGCCGGGACCGGATCGGGTTCGTGTTCCAGGAGTTCAATTTGGTCTCCTCGCTGACCGCCGCGCAGAACGTGGCGCTGCCGACCCGACTGGCCGGGCGTCGGCCGAGCGCCGGGGACGTCGCCGCCGCGCTCGCCGAAGTCGGCCTCGCCGACCGGGCCGGGCACCGGCCGAGCGAGCTTTCCGGCGGACAGCAGCAGCGGGTGGCGATCGCGCGGGCTCTGTTCAACCGGCCAGCCGTCCTGTTCGCCGACGAACCGACCGGCGCCCTGGACAGCCAGTCCTCCCGGCAGGTGCTTGAGCTGCTGCGTACCCTCGTCGACGAGCACGGGCAGACCGTCGTCATGGTCACTCACGACCCGTTGGCCGCGGTGACGGCCGACGAGATCGTGGTGCTCGCCGATGGCCGGCTGGTCGACCGGCTCACCGAGGCGAGCGCCGAGTCGATCATCAGCCGGCTGGCCACGCTGGAGCCGACGTGCTGACCGCGCAGCGCCGCGGTGCCGCCGGGCTGGCCGGGCGCCTGGGTGCCGCCGTGCGGGCCGGGCGGCCGGGTGCCGCCGGGCTGGCCGCGCTCCGCCGTGCCGCCGCCGGGCTGACCCGGGAACGGCTCGGTGCACTCGTGCCGGTGCTGCTCGGCACCGCGATCGTCACCGCCAGCCTGCTGCTGTTCGCCTCCGGTACGCCTCGCGTACCGGACCGCTTCGCCGGGGCGGCGGTGGTGGTCCGTAGCCCCGAGGTGAGCACTCCCGCCATACCCTTCCCCGAACCCCGCCCCTGGTCCGGGTCGGAGGCCGCCGAGCTGGTACGGCAACTGGCAACGGTGGACGGGGTGACGGCGGTGGTGCCCGACCACACCTTCTACGCCCAGCCGGTGCTCGACGGGCGCGCGGCTCACGGGCCGACCGAGGGGCAGGGCTGGGCGAGCGCCGCGCTGGCCCCGTACCGGCTCGTCGCCGGCGCTCCGCCAATGCGGGACCGGGAGGTGGTTGTCGACCGGGCGTTGGGCGTACCGGTCGGGGGTGAACTCACGGTGCTGATCGCGACCGGCCCGGCGAGCTGGACCGTCACCGGCCTGGTCGACGCCGAAGCGCTCTACGTCTCGGACGCCGCCGCCCGCCGATTCGCCCCCGGGGTACGCGCGATAGGCATGCTCGGGCAGCCGGACGTCGACGCGGTGGCCGACACCGTGGGTGCGGCCGGCAGCGTCCTGACCGGAGCGGAACGGGGTGCCCTCGAACCCCGGGGCGACGCCCGCACCCGGTGGATCGGTATGCAGGTGCTCACCGGAATGTCTGCGCTGGCCACCTTCGCCTGCATCTTCGTGGTCGGTGCCACCTTCGCCTTCACGGTCAACCAGCGGCGGCGGGAACTCGGGCTGCTCCGCGCGATCGGTGCGACACCACGTCAGGTACGCCGAACGGTGTACCGGGAGGCGCTGGTCGTCGGAGTGCCGGCCGCGCTGGGCGGAGTACTGCTCGGCGCAGCGGTCGCAGTGCCGGTCGGCGCCCTACTGGTCGACGCCGGATTCCAGCCGCTCGGCTTCGAGGTCAGGTGGCGGGTCTGGCCACTGCTGGCGGGTCTCACGGTGGGACCGGTCGTGGCACTGCTCGGCGCGGGCGTCGCGGCCCGTCGGGCCGGGCGGTTCCGGCCGATCGAGGCGTTGCGCGCCGCCGAGGTGGAGCAGCGCCCGATGACCCGTACCCGTTGGGTGGCCGGACTGGCGGCGGCGGTCGGCGCGGGCGTAGCTGGGCTGACTGCGTTGACCACCGACAACCTGGCCGATCTGTCGGCGGCCGCGTTGCTCGGCGCGATGGCCCTGGTCGTGGCAGCGACGCTGCTGGCACCGGCGGTGGTGCCGGCCCTGGTTCGAGTGCTCGGTCGAGCCCTGCCCGGGGTGCTCGGAGAGGTGGTCCGGGCCAGCGCAGCGACGGCGGCCCGCCGCACCGCCTCGACGGCCGCGCCGGTGCTGCTCACCGTGACCTTCGCGGTCTTCATCTTCGGCAATGTGCAGACCACCACCGGCGCGTACGCCGCCGCCCGGGAGGCGTCCGTGCGGGCGGGTGCGGTGCTGATCCCCGACGGCACCCCGGGACTGACCGACGCGGCGGTGACCGGTGCGGCGGGAGCGGCGCTGCTGAGCACCGAGGCGTACGTGGCCGACACGGTGGTCACCGCGATCGGCACCGATCCGGCGTCACTCGGCTCGGTGGCGGCCCGATTGTCGGTGCTGTCCGGCTCCACTGCCGCCCTGTCCGAGCCGGACACGATGGCGGTCGCGCACGCCACGGCGGACCGCTTCGGCTGGTCGATGGGGGACACAGTGCGGGTGATCTTCGCCGACGGCCGGCCAGTCGGGCTGCGGGTGGTGGCCGTGGTCGCTGACGGTGGCTTCCCCGGCGACCTGCTGCTGGACCGGGCCCTGCTCCGACAACGGGACCCGTCCGTGCTCGCCGCCGCGGTGCTGCTGACCGGACCGCCGCCGGGCCAGACGCCACCCGGGGCCGAGGTGGTGGACGTCGCCACGTACGCGGCTCGCGCCGACGCCGAGGAGGACCGACTGGTGCGGCTGGCGACGCTGCTCATGGTGGGCGTATCCGCCGGGTACGGCGCGTTGGCGGTGGCCAGCACGTTGGCACTGGCCACCGTGACCCGGGCCCGGGACCTACGGCTGCTGCGACTGGCCGGCGCGACCCGCCGTCAGGTGCTGCTGTCCGTGGCGGCCGAGTCGGCGCTGGTGGTGGCGATCGGCGCGCTGCTCGGCGGGGCAGCGGCGTTGCTCGCGCTGCTCGGCTCGGTGGGCGCACTGGCCGAGCAGGCCGGCGCGCCCGTCGACCTGCTCGTGCCCTGGCCCGCCGCCGCAGCAGTCGTCACCCTCTGCCTGATCCTGGCAATCCTCGCCAGCACCCTCCCCGCCCCACCCCCCACCGCCCCCCACTGACCCCCGCACCCCCTACCCCTATCCCGCGCCCCCTGCCCCGCGCCCCTGCCCCG
>NZ_BOPC01000124.1 GCF_016863555.1 Micromonospora qiuiae
CCCTGGCCCGACCAACCCGACCACCCCGCCGCCCGGTAACGGCGGCTGCTCGGTCAGCGTGAACCGTGCCGAGGAGTGGAACGACCGGTTCAACACGACCTTCTCGGTCAGCGGCAGCAACAACTGGGTGGTCACCATCCGCACCAACGGCGGCCAGAGCCTGCAGAACAGCTGGAACGCCTCGATCAGCGGCAGCAGCGGCACGCTCACCGCACGCCCGAACGGCAACGGCAACAACTTCGGGATCACGCTCTACAAGAACGGCAACAACACCACACCCACAGCAACCTGCTCGACCGGGTGATCTGATCGACCGGAATGGGGTGCCGACAACCGTCGGCACCCCATTTGCCGTAGCGGGAGCCCGTCGGCCGGCACCTTCCACCCCCCCATCCTGTTCGGTCAGCCCTTGATGGCGCCGATGAGGACACCCTTGACGAAGTGCCGCTGGATGAACGGGTAGACGGCGACGATCGGCGCGACGGTGAGCACGACCACCGCCATCTTGATCGCCTCGGTGGGCGGCATCGTGATCCCGCTGGCGCCGCCGGAGGTCTTCGGCGCCTGCCCGGCCAGCAGGTAGCTCTGCAACACCCGTTGGATCGGGTACATGTCGTTGCGGTCGATGAACAGCACGGCGTCGAACCAGACGTTCCAGTAGGTGACCGCGTAGAACAGGCCGACCACCGCGATGACCGCCCGCGACAACGGCAGGACGATGCGGGCCAGGGTGCGGAAGTCGTTGGCGCCGTCGATGCGGGCGCTGTCCAGGAGTTCCTGCGGAATGCCCTGAAAGAAGCCGCGCACGACGACCAGGTTGAACACGCTGATCGCGGGCGGCAGGATCAGCGCCCAGATGGTGTCCTTGAGACCCAGCCCGGTGACCACGAGGTACTTCGGCACCAGCGGCGGATAGATCAGGAACGGCAGCAGGAAGTACGCGAGCAGCCACCGGTATCCGAGTGAGCGCGGCCGGGACAGGCCGTACGCGGCGAGCACGGTCACGGTCAGCGCGATGGCGGTGCCGATGACGGTGACCAGAGTGCTGATCCACAACGCCCGGGTGACGGCGCCACCGGCGAAGATGACCTCGTAGGCGGAGGTGTCGACTCCCCGGGGAATGACCACGAGACCACCGGCGTTGGCGATCGTCTCCCGGGAGGAGAAGCTGGTCACCAGGATCACCCAGAGCGGGAAGAGCACGCTGAGCACGAGCAGGCCGAGCAGCAGGGCTTTGCCGGCCTGGCCGATCAGGGTGGGTCTCTCCTCCCACACCGCTCGGCGGGCGCGCGGCCGGGGCGACTTGCGGGTGATGGTGGTGGTCATGACCGTGAGTAGATCCCTCGTTCGCCGAGCATGTGTGCGACCCGGTTGGCGGCCAGGATGAGGCAGAGCCCGATGACGGCTTTGAACAGGCCGGCCGCGGCGCCGTAGCCGTAGTTCCCGGTGGCAATGGAGAAGTGGTAGACGAAGGTGTCGAGCACCTCGGAGGCCTGTCGACCGACGGCTTCACGCTGCAGGAGGAATTGTTCGAAGCCGACCGAGAGCGCGTCGCCCAGGCGCAGGATGAGCAGCAGCACGATCACCGGGCGCAGGCCCGGCAGGGTGATGTGCCACAGTCGGCACCACCGCCCGGCACCGTCGGCCGCCGCCGCCTCGTAGAGGTTCTGGTCGATGGTGGAGAGCGCGGCCAGGAAGACGATGGTGCCCCAGCCGACGTCCTTCCACACCGCCTCGGCGGTCACCAGGATGATGAAGGTGTCCGGGTTCGTCATGATGTTCCACGGCTCTGTCCCGGCCTCGCGCATCGTCTGCGCCAACAGGCCGGCGCCGCCGAACATGGCGACGAAGAAGCTGACCACCAGCACCCAGCTGAAGAAGTGCGGCAGATAGACGACCGTCTGGATGAAGCCGCGCAGTCGGCTGGAGAGCAGGTGGTGCAGCGCGATGGCCAGCGCGATCGGCAGCGGAAAGAAGAAGACCAGCTGGAACGCGGTGATCGCCAGGGTGTTGCGGAACGCGTCCCAGAACGCCGGATCCTCGAAGAGGAGCTGGAACTGCCCGAAGCCGATCCAGTTGCTCTGGACGAACGCCTCCAGCGGGTTGTCCCCGAGATAGGGGTTGTAGTCCTGGAAGGCGATGACGTTGCCGAGGATCGGCACGTAGCTGAAGATCAGCAGGATGACGAAGCCCGGGGCGACCATGGCCAGCAGTTGCCAGTCGCGGCGCAACCGGGCGCGCAGTGACACCCGGCGGCGGTCGGCGCGGCGGGCACGGGGCGGATCGAAAGTCGCCGGCGGGCTCGCCCCACGGGGTCGGGCCTGATCGGTCCCGGCCCCGGCGGGCGCGTGGCGGGTGCGCATCATCCCGCCTTGGGCAGCGATTCCGCGAGCAGGCGCCGTGCCTCCTCACCGCCGTTGGCCTTCCACTCCTGCACGATGGCCTCGAAATCGGAGAGCGGACGACGACCCCGCAGCACGTCGTTGATCTTGTCCTCGGTCGGCACCTGGTTGGCCTTGTACGCGGCCGGCATCTCCAGCTTCACCCCGTGCCAGGGGTCCTTCTCCAGGTACTTGACCATTTCGTTGGAGTAGGTCAGCAGGTCCTGAACGTAGTTGGTGGTGTCCGGGTACGGGCCCACGGTCGGGTTGCGACCGCTGATGAAGAAGTACTGGTTGGCGATCTCCTTGAACGCCAGGTCGGTCTTGCGTGGCCCGTTCGGCCCGGGGGTGTGGTGTCTACCCTCGACGCCGTAGTCGCGTAGCTGCGCCTCCTGGCTGCCCAGCGGCGCGGAGCACCAGTTGATGACGCGCAGCAGCTCCTCGACACGCTCCTTGCCGACGCCCTTCTTGACGAAGGTGAACGAGATCGGCTCGTCGTCACCCCAGACCAGGGGATCGCCGCCGGTGGCGGAGAAGATCGGCACCGGCTGGATGTTCAGCTTCGGGTTGACCTTCTGGTGCTCGGCCTGGGCGGGCTGCCACATGCCGACCCCGTCCTGGGTGAAGACGATCGCGCCGTTCTTGGCGAACAGCTGGGCGCTGTCGGCACCCCTGCTGGCGATGATGTCGGGATGGACCAGGCCGTCCTGGTAAATCTTGGCCATCACTTCCAGCGCCTGGCGGAACTCCGGGGTTTCGTACTTGAATTCCGGGGTCCCGTCGGACCGCAGTCGCCAGCCACCCTTGGAACCGGGCACCTTGTGGTACATCTGGATCATGGCGAAGACGTCGTTGAACGCCCACACCTTCTTCGCCGGGTCGGTGACCTGCTTGGCGATCGCCAGCAGCTCGTCCAGCGATGCCGGGACGGCCAGGCCGCGTGCGTCCAGCAGGTCCTTGCGGGTGAACATCGCCCATGGGAACGGCCCGTCGGTCGGGTTGGGCACCGCCGCCAGTCGCCCGTTCCAAATCGCGTGCCGCCAGGCCCCGGTCGGGAAGCTGGCCAGCATCGGGTAGTTGTTGGCCGCATCGCCCTTGAGGTGCTCGGTCAGGTCCTCGAAGAGCACGTCGATCGCCTGGGCGAAGCGGGGGATCTTCTCCACTTCCCAGCCCGGCACGCAGAGCAGTTCGGGGACGTCCCGGCCGCCGAACATGGCGTTGAGCTTGTCCGCGTACGTGTTGCCGTCCTGGACGGCGAAGTTGACCGGGGTGCCCAGCTCCGCGTTGACCGCCTGCAGGTAGGCGCTCTGGGCGATCCCGGGCGGTGCCGGGCCCCACTGCGGGGTCATCGCGGAAATCTCCTTGCCGCTGGTGCCCGGCTTCTCGGTGATCAGGTCAACGAGGCTGCTCGGATATCTGGTGTATCCGTCCGGCACCGGCCGGGTGCCGATGATGTCGGGCGTGATGCTCTCCGCCAGCTCCTTGTGCGTCGGCAGCAGGTCGGCGAAGGCGTCCAGGTTCTGTGCGGTGCCGCTGCCAGCCGGCTTCTCGGAGCAGCCGCTGAGCAGGGGACCGCCGGCGACGGCCGCCGCGCCGAGGCCCACCAGGCCGAGGAAGTGGCGGCGGGTGCTTTTCGCACCACGGTACTGATATGTCATCGGTTTCCCCTTCGAGAAGGGTTCGGTCGGCGAACCGCCGGGTGCGCAAGTTCGTCTGGATGCCAAACAAACTAATAGACGACCATGGTGCCCACAAGAGCCACCGCTGGCCCGGCGAACCGCCCGACGACTGTCGAGCCCTTTCGTCTGGCCGCCGCCGGGTACGGCACCGACCGCGACCGCGCCGGGCCTGGTGGCGCTCGGTTGGGTAAACGCCGAAACGACCGCGGGCCCGCGCCGGTCTTCGGCGCGGGCCCGCGGGGTGAGAAGAAGGTCAGCAGGCTCCCAGGTCAACCCAGACGCCGTACTGGCCGGTGGTGCCTGGCTCCTGGTTCTGCGTCCACCACTGGGCACGCCAGCGGTGGCCGTTGTGCGACACCACGTCGTCGGTGTTGTAGATGGCCGTGGGGCTCCACGCCGGGTCGGCGCAGGACGGGGCTGGCGCGACGGTCAGCGGCAGAATCGCCCGACTGGTCCCGAGCGCCACCGTCACCTGGCCCGCCAGCGGGTCCGAGTGGACGAAAGCGTTCAGGTTGCCCGTGAGAACGAGGCCGATCTGGCTGCCCGCCGGGAAGACGTAGTCCTTGGGTTCCAACAGGACGGTGCCCGTGGTCTGCTGCCCCGGAATCAGGGGAGTCTCGGTGGTCAGCGACAGGCGGTTCTTGGCATCGAGCGAGCCGCGTGCCACGACGCGGGCGACCGATCCGCCGTCGTAGTGCACGAGCAGAGCCGTGAGCGGGGTGCTCGTGGTGGCCGAGGTGAACGTCACCTCGATCCGGGCGGCGCCGGAGAGCCGGGTCTCCGAGGCGAGGATCGGCCCGAGGTACGCCAGCCGGTAGCTCTGCACGGTGCCGGGGCTCGCCACCATCGTCGACTCCGCCACCGCGCCGGAACTGGTGAACTGCTGGCTGCCCGCTCCCGCGGTGGTGGTCAGGCTGCCGGCGCCGCCGTTGCCGGCCGGGCCCAGGTACAGCGACGTGTCCGTGGTGCTGGCCGGCGGCCACACGGTCTCGTTCACCCGGGTGCCGTTCGGTCGCGTGATGGTGGCCTGCGGCTCGTCCATCACACCGTTGGCGATGTCATACAGCCAGTAGTCCATCCACCGGCCGACCGGGTCCTTGGGCTCGCTGTAGAACGGGTCGATGTGCTCATCGTCGTGCAGGTACACCTTGCGCGGCACGTCGTGCGTCACCAACTCGTCCCAGTAACGACCCCAATGGGTGGTCTTGACGTTGTCGTCACGCTGCCCGTGCACGAGGAACACCGATGCCTGAACCTGATTGACTTCGTCGCGGTAGTTGCGCTCCGCAAAGAAGGGGCTGTAGTCCCACCCGGCCAGCGTCTCCCCGTCACCGATGGCCTGGTACTGCGCCGTGCAGTTCACCAGGGACTGGGCGTTGCCCCAGCGGGAGGTGAACCCCTCCATGTACCGGACGCTCCAACTGCGATACCCGATGCCCTGGGCCCGGGTGTAGTCGTACCAGCTGGAGATGGCGCCGACCGGCACGATCGTCTTGAGCCCGTCGATGCCCGTCTCGGCCAGCTGCGTGGCCAGCGTGCCGTCGTACGAGACCCCGTACATGCCCACGTTGCCGGTGCTCCACGACGCGACCGCGGCGGTGCCGTTGGCGTACGTGGCGGTGGTACGGCCGTTGAGCCAGTCGACGACGGCGGCCACGCTCCGCTCGTCCGACTCGCCACCGACCGACAGGCACCCGTCGGATGTGCCGGTACCGGCGATCTCCACCTCCAGCACCGCGTAGCCTCGAGGCACGAAGTACTCGTCCAACCAGCCGCTCCAGTGGATGGCCGGGTCACCGATCGGGTCGATCACCGCGCTGCGGCGTGCCCCCGGGCTCTGGACCGTCCAGTACGGACTTGCCTTGACGATCGATGCGACCTGCAAGCCGCTGGCCGTCTCCGCCGGCCGGATCAGCTGGACGGTGATGGTGTCGAGCAGGCCGTCACCGTCGCTGTCCATGTCCGATTCGACATGTACGGTTTCGTTGATCGCGTTGGCCAGCGAAAAGACCGGTTGGGTGGCGCCGTCCTCCACAACGATCCCGGGTGGGGCCGCCGCCGCCTGACCGGGTGCGACGAGCGCGCCCGTCGAGACTGCCAGTACCGCGGCGAGAACGCCGGCCGACCGCCTTCTTCGTGCGTGTGCAGACAATGATCATCCGTTCCGGTTGTGTGCCACCCACGCCCTCATCCCCGCGTGGATGGCATTCCTGGTCGATTACGGAATGCGCATCCACGAACACCGTGTCAGAGATGTCGGCCGCCGAGAACCGTTTGTGATCAGTGTCCAATTCGGAGTCCGGCGCTTCCGGGACGCGCACCGGCATGGTTCGCTGTGGGAGTTGCGGGTGGGGCCTTGCCGAAGCCCGCGTGGCCGCCGCCTCAGCGCGACCGGCGGCCAGGTGCAGGTGGAAGTCGATGATCGCGGCCCTGCGGTCGGTGCAGCGGCGGATCTTGCCGAGCCCGTTCATCCACGAGTTCGACCGCCCGGATGTGCCGGTACGCGAACCACAGCGGTGGGAATGCCCCGACCGCGAAGGACAGGTCCACGATCGTCCAGAACCACGGGATCTCGCGGAGCGGCCCACAGATCAGCGCCAGCGGCACGATCCCGGCGCAGGCGATCATGCCGAGCTGGACCACCCAGACGTTGCGTACCGGGTCGCGCAGCGGCCCCCAGAACGCCACCGCGAGCACCAGGTGGGCGAACGCGAGCCAGTCGGTCCCGTACCGCATGAACGGGTAGCGGTCTCCGGTCTCGACGAGCCCGGTGTGGACCCGCTCGATCCAGCCCACCAGCGCCGGGAACTGCTCGGCGAGCGGGTCGACCGCCCGCAGCAGCCAACGCATCTCGATCTCGAGTGGGAACGCGGTCACTCCGCTGAGGAACAGTCCCACCACCACGATCCACAGCCAGCGGCGGGTCCGTCGCAGGCGCTCCTCTATGTCCATGGCGGCAGGGTAACGCCCGAACGGCAGGCGGCCGCGACGACGACGGGCGACTTGACGCCCGTGAGCACTGGCGGCGGAGATTTGGTGAGAATCTTTGGCGTAGCGTCGGATCTGGGGCGGATCGTTCGTAGAGCAGGTGAGAGGCGGCCGGACGAGGCCGCCGGGACAAGGGAGTCATGGGATGACGCGGTACCTGATCTCGTTCAATGACGGCGCGATGGACCACATCCCCGACGAGGAGATTCCCGACGTGGGCAAGGCCGCGCACACGGTGATCCAAGAGGCCGTGAACGCCGGCGTGTTCGTGTTCGGCACTGGACTCCATCGCCAGCGGGCGAGCATCGTGGCCACGGACGGGCTGGTCACCGATGGCCCCTACCCGGAGACCAAGGAGTTCATTGGCGGGTTCGTGGTCGTCGACGTGGCCTCACGCGAGGAGGCGCTGACGTGGGCGGCCAAGATTGCCGGCGCCTGCCGCTGCGCGCAAGAGGTTCGGGAGCTCATGCCCGATCCCGAATTGGAGGCGATGCTTCGCCGGGCCGACAGGTGATGGCGACACGCCGTTTCGGCAGCATTGCGGCATCCCAAGCCCAATCCATCGGGCCGAGGCGGGTGCGGCGTGACACGTCAGGGGCCATGTCTTGTGGCCACGGTCCAGCCGGTCCAACCACGCTCGGCGATCAGCTTTCGTAGCCGCGCGACGGCGGGGTGGGCGGCGTCGGCGAACGAGTCCATCAGGCGGATGAACCCCGCGTCGGGCATGATCTCGTCCTGCTGGTCCAGTTCGCCGCTGGCCGCGGCCTGCTCGAGCAACTCGCTCATCAGGTCGGCCGTCTCGCGCAACAGTTCTTCGTCCTTCCAGTCCTCCGCGATCCGACCGATCAACTGATAGAGCTGGATGATCTTCGGGTTGGCGAGCTGGGCCACCTTGTCGGCCATGAACGCCGGGATCGATTCCGGCCATCGCGCCGCCATCAGGATCCACGCGTCGCGTTCCGTCTCGATGACGGCCGCCGGCGCTCCGATGGCACGCAGGCGGTCCAGGTAGTCGACCACCTCGGCCGGGACAGCCAGGGAGTCGCCGCAGCCCAGCCGCGCGATCCGCCGCCGGTGCCCCTGCAGCGCGCGGATCTGCGTACGCAGCTGCCGGTCGATCTCGGCGGTCGCGGCGGCGAACGTGTCAGGGTCGGCGTCGAGCAGCTCGCGGACCCGGGCCAGCGGGACGCCGGCCTCGGCCAGGGTCCGGATCCGGATGAGTCGTACGACGGCGTTCGCGTCGTACATCCGGTAGCCGGAGGCGTCGCGCTCCGGCTCGGGAAGCAGTCCGATCTGGTGGTAATGCCGCACCGCGCGGATGGTCACTCCGGCGTAGGAGGCCAGTCGTCCGATCGCCAGCATGGCTTCAGCCTGCACCAGGGATCAACTGATCTTGCGGTGGTAGATGGCCATGGCAATGCCGTAGGCGACGACGAGAAGGCCGAAGCACCAGGCGAGAGCGACCCAGATGTCGCCACCGACCTGCTGCTCGGCGAACAGGCCGCGGATCGTGTTGACGATGGCCGTCACCGGCTGGTGCTCGGCGAAAGCGCGCACCGGGCCGGGCATGCTCTGCGTGGGTACGAAGGCCGAGCTGATGAACGGCAGGAAGATGAGCGGATAGGAGAACGCGCTCGCGCCGTCGCCGGACTTCGCGGTCAGGCCCGGGATGACGGCGAGCCACGTCAGCGCGAGAGTGAACAGCATCATGACGCCGGCGACCGCGAACCAGCCCAGTGCTCCGGCACCTGAGCGGAAGCCGATGACGAGGGCGACCAGCACCACCACCACGAGCGAGATCAGGTTGGCGACCAGCGAGGTCAGCACGTGGGCCCACAGCACGGACGAGCGGGCGATCGGCATGGACTGGAACCGCTCGAAGATGCCACTCTTCATGTCCAGGAAGAGCCGGTACGCGGTGTAGGAGATGCCGGAGGCGACCGTGACGAGCAGAATGCCGGGCAGCAGATAGTTCACGTACCTGTCCGACCCGGTCTGGATCGCGCCGCCGAACACGTAGACGAACAGCAGCAGCATGGCGATCGGTATGATCGCAGTCGTGATGATGGTGTCTGGGCTGCGGCTGATGTGGCGCAGGGATCGCCCCAGCAGGACAGCGGTGTCGCCAAGGAAGTGCCTGGTCATCGGAGATCCTGCCGTCCGTCGGGGCTGGTAACGGCTAGCTTGCTGTCGGTGCCCTCGTCACCGACGATGGCGAGGAAGACGTCCTCGAGGGTCGGCTGCTTCTCGACGTACTCGACCTTGGCGGGCGGAAGCAGCTGCTTGAGCTCGGCGAGGGTGCCGTTGGCGATGATGCGCCCCCGGTGGAGGATCGCGATCCGGTCGGCGAGCTGTTCGGCCTCGTCGAGGTACTGCGTGGTGAGCAGCGCCGTCGTGCCCTGCCGAGCGAGTTCCCGGACGGCCTGCCACACCTCGAGGCGCGCCTGCGGATCCAGCCCTGTTGTCGGTTCGTCGAGGAAAATCACCGGCGGGTCCCCGACGAGGCTCATCGCGATGTCGAGACGGCGACGCATGCCACCCGAGTACGTCGAGACCTTCCGGGCGGCCGCGTCCGTCAACGAGAAGCGGGCCAGCAGGTCATCCGCGACCCGGCCCGGGTCCCGCAGATGCCGCAACCGGGCGACCAGCACCAGGTTCTCCCGCCCGCTGAGGATCTCGTCGACGGCCGCGAACTGCCCCGTCAGGCTGATCGACTCCCGCACCTTCGCCGCCTGCCGGACGGCGTCGAAGCCGTTGACGCTGGCCGTTCCCGCGTCCGGCTTGAGTAGCGTGGACAGGATCCGCACGAGCGTGGTCTTGCCGGCCCCGTTGGAGCCGAGCAGGGCGAAGATGTGGCCCCGCGCCACGTCGAGGTCCACGCCGCGCAGCACACGCAGCTCTCGGTATGACTTCTCCAAGCCCCGGACCTGGATCGCAGGCGCGCGGACCTGCTCGGGTGTCATCTGGGAATCCATGGACATGATGGCAGTATGCAGGGTTGACGCTACGTCAAGGTCAAGCCCGCGAGCGAGGCGGCCGCCGACGGCGCTATCGTGAGTGATCATTGCGGTAGCGGCTCCGCGGTGTTCTCACACGAGGCGCAGCGCCGTGCCCAGTGCCACACCATTGCGGGCTGCTTCCGTCAGTACCGGAACAACCAGGCGGAGGGAGCCTCATGGCCCGCGCGCACCTCACCATCGACCCGGCCTTCACCATCGGTCCGGTCCGTCGGCGGATCTTCGGCGGTTTCGTCGAACACCTCGGTCGCCACATCTACGACGGCATCCACGAGCCCGGGCACCCGAGCGCCGGACCGGACGGGTTCCGGCGCGACGTGATCGAGCTGGTCAAGGAGCTCGGGGTCAGCACGATCCGGTACCCGGGCGGCAACTTCGTGTCCGGCTACAACTGGGAGGACGGCGTGGGGCCGGTGGCCGAGCGCCCCCAGCGGCTCGATCTCGCCTGGCACTCCACCGAGACCAACCGGGTCGGCCTGCACGAGTTTCAGCACTGGCTCGACCTGGTCGGCAGCGAGCTGATGCTGGCCGTCAACCTCGGCACCCGAGGCCCGAAGGAGGCCGTCGAGCTGCTGGAGTACGCCAACGTGCCGGCCGGCACCGCTCGGGCCGCCCAGCGGGCCGCCAACGGCCGAGAGGAACCGTTCGGCATCGCCATGTGGTGCCTCGGTAACGAGATGGACGCCCCCTGGCAGCTCGGCCACCGCGACGCCGAGGACTACGGCAAGCTCGCGGCGATGACGGCGAAGGCGATGCGGCAGGTGGACCGGGACCTGGAGCTGGTCGCCTGCGGATCATCCGGGCGAGGCATGCCGACATTCGGTGAGTGGGAACGCGTCGTCCTTACGCACGCGTACGACGATGTCGACTACATCTCCTGCCATGCGTACTACCAGGAGCACGACGGTGACCTCGCGAGCTTCCTCGCCTCCGGGGTGGACATGGACGCCTACATCGAGTCGGTGATCGCGACCATCGACCACGTACGCGCGGTGAAGCGGTCACCCAAGCGCATCGACATCTCGTTCGACGAGTGGAACGTCTGGTACCTCACCCGCTGGGAAGAGCAGGCCCGCCACTTCACCATCGACGAGTGGCCGGTGGCGCCGCGCCTGCTCGAAGATCGGTACAACGTCGCGGATGCGGTCGTCCTCGGCGGTCTGCTGATCTCGCTGCTCAACCACGCCGACCGGGTGACCTCGGCGAACCTCGCGCAGCTCGTCAACGTCATCGCACCGATCATGACCGAGCCCGGCGGGCCGGCCTGGCGGCAGACCACGTTCTTCCCGTTCTCGGTGACCTCGCACGCCGCCCGCGGCGACGCGCTGCGGGTCGCGGTCGACGCCGACACGACGAACACCGCGACCTACGGCGCGGTGCCGGTGGTGGCCGCGGCGGCGACCGCCGAGGGCTCCTCGCTCTCGCTCTTCCTGCAGAACCGGCACCTCACCGAGGCGACGACGGCGACGATCGACCTGCGCGCGTGCCAGCCGACCGGCGCGGTCACGGCCCGGGGAATCTGGGACACCGACGTACGCGCCGCCAACGATCTGCGGGACACGCAACGGGTGGGGCTGCGGATCAACGACACAGCGCGACTTTCCGACGGCCTGCTCACCGTCGAGCTGCCGCCGGTGTCGTGGACCGCACTGACGATCGCCTGACCGGCCGGGGCGACGGTGGCCCGAGGAAGGAGATCGGTGCCACCGCCCGGCCGCCCAGCTTGGGTCAGAGCCCGGCCGCGGCGTCGTACCGTTGGCGCAGTTTGGCCATCTCCGAGTCGCCCAGCGCCTCCTTGAGCGCCGGCTCCAAGTACTTGGCCGGGAACATCTGCCGCAGTCGGTCGACGAAAATGACGTCCTCGGTCGCCTCGACCACCTGGATGCCGGGCGGTTGGGTGGACAGGTCCATGATGAGCGGGCCGGCCAGCTTGACCGCCACGTCCCAGGGGCGTTTCGGCTCGGCGATCCCACAGAGGTGGAAGCCGTAGACCGTCTGCACGTCGGCGAGCGTGGTGACGTCGGCCGGCTCGTAGCCGTAGACGTGCACCCCGCAGATCACCGGCGGCTTCGCCTCCCCCTCGCCGGCTACCTGCCCATGGTGCGCGTGGTTGTGTTGCCCCGGGTCCGCCTGTTCGAGGATGGTGCGCATCCGGGTCACGACCTGCGCGTGCACATCCGCCGGCTTCGCCTTCGAATCGGCCGAGTTGACCAGTGCGACCGCGCCGGCCGACACCGTCAGCAGGATCACCGCCACCCACACGAAGCGGTTTCGGTACCACCCCGCGAAACTCTCCCGGGAAATCATGTTTGCTTCTCACCTCGTCGCCGGTTCTGGTGCGTTGGCAGGCCGCATCGGGGCATCTGCGCGGGGACATGCGCCCGTCGTCGTGGAGATGGCCCGGTGATGCGGCGCGCGACCGTCTGCCAAAGCGGCGCGCTGCCGGCATTGCGATGCTCCCGTGCTGGCCGTTCTCAGCGCGGTTGCCCCCGCGCTGCGGCGATGTGAGACATTCCAACATGTTTGGCCCCGCTCCGGCAACATCGACGCCCCTCAGCGTCGTCGCCGGGGTAAGGAAGGGCCCCTTGTTAACGCCTGGAGTACTAAAAGGGCCCCTTCCTAACCTCCGGAGCGGGGTCAGGCCGGACGGCGTGGGCCGAACTGCATGCGGGCCAGCGTCAGCAGCATGACGACCGTGCCGCCGAGCAGTGGCAGCCAGGACCAGGCCCAACCGGCGGTGAGGCCGATCATCATGAAGGTGGCGATCGCGACCAGCCAGATGGCGGCCGTGTAGAGCCCGAACCGGGCGGCGGTGGCCGGGTCCTCGGAGAAGCGGTCGGAAAGATGGTGGTTCGCCGCCATCCGCAGCACCCACGGCTTGTGCCGGTTGGTCTGGGTGCCGCCGAGGTAGGTGAAGAGCACCACCGACGCGACCGCCGCGAGTGCTCCGCCGAGCAGCCACGGCAGGCCGGCGCCGGTCAGATGCAGCCAGCCCGCGCCGAGCCCGGCCAGGCCGAGTGCGACGGCGAGACCGTATCCGGCAGCGCGTGTGGCCGGCATCGGATAGCTGATCGAGGTCTCCTGGCGCAGCGCGTCCGCGGTGCCGGCCCCGGCCGCGACCGCGACGACGGCGACCGCGATCGGCAGCCACCCCGACGGTACGTCGGTGACGGTCGCCGCCAGCACCAGCAGGACGAGCCCGGCGACGCCGAGTGCGGCCAGCAGCGCCGTGCGGACCAGGAACCCGGGCGCCGGGCGTACCCGGTACCGCGCCCATTCCGCGCTCGCCTGGTCGCCGTCGGCCGCCGGAGCGGCGTCGAGCAGTGGTCCCAGGTCGCCGAGTTCCGACATGGCCTGGCGGGCGGCGGTGGCGGGAGAGAGGCCGGTCTCGACCAGTTCGCCGACGCGGGCGACCAGGTTGGCCCGGATCTCCTCCTTGAGGTCCTGCCGCTCGGGGCTCATCTGAACCCCGGCGAACGCCTCGTCGAGGAGGCGGTGGATGTCCAGGGTGGCGTCGGTGGGGTGTGGGCTGTTCATGCGGGCTGCCCTCCAGATCGGTTGTCGGCCCGGTCGGCCAGGTCGAGCAGGGTGTCGATGAGGTCGCGGGTCACCGTCCAGGCCGCCACGTTGCGCAGGTAGACGGCCCGGCCGGCGTCGGTGATGCGGTAGTACTTGCGCCGGCCGCCCTGGGTCTCGTCACCCCAGTACGACTCGATGAGCCCGTCCCGGGCGAGCCGGCGGTAGCTGGCGTAGAGGGTGGCTTCCTTGATCTCGTGCCGGCCACCGGTGCTGTCCCGGATCCACTTGAAGATCTCGAAGCCGTAGCTGTCGGTGCGGCGCAGGATGCCCAGCACGATCGTGTCGGTGTGACCGCGCAGCAGGTCGGCGGCGAGCACCTCGTCGTCGGAGAGGGCGGACTTCTCTACCACGACAAGTACTGTATCAGATCAAGTACTTGCCCGCGTCGCCCCGAGTGAACGCCTTGGCGTCCGGCCTCAGCGAGCCTCGGGCAACCAGGGTTCGAGTACGGCGGGGTCGGCGACCGTCAGCCGCACCCGCGCCAGTTCCTCGACGGTCATCGATGCCCTCCCGGTCCGGTTGGCGTCCTGCTCAGTGTGGGCCGGTCCACGTCGCAGTACCGGTACACCTCGGGTGGGGGTGGGTCGGGGCGGACCTGATCTGCGCCGGCAGACGCAACGACCGCTCAGCCGACCGGCAGAATGCAATGCAGGGAGCTT
>NZ_BOPC01000125.1 GCF_016863555.1 Micromonospora qiuiae
GTGGAGGCGTCACCGAGGGAATCCGGACTGCATCCTCCACTAGCAGCCGAACCAATCCCCCTGATCGTGTCTTTCCCGAGCCGCCCACAGGGCCGGATGATGCTGATCCGGGCGAAGGTGCGCCGATGCCGCAGACACGTGCCGCCGCCGTCAACCCGCACGCTCCAGGAGGGGACGCGGGTGCAGACGACTGGGATCATGGGCCGATGATGCATTCGTTCCATCTCGCACTGCTTCCGCCGGCCTTGACCTTGCGCACACTGCGTCGCCGGCCTCGGGCGGCTGGGCTACGGCACGCCGAATGCCTCGCGCTCATGCGACTCGGCTCCCCGGCGTTGTCGGTGGAACGGATGCAGCTGCGACGCCTTGCGATGTTCGCCGAATGGGACGACGAATCGGCGTTGGAGCGGTTCCTCGCAGACGACGATCTAGGGCGGCGGCTCGGCGGCGGATGGCATGTGCGATTGCAGTACCTGCGGCGTTACGGCGGGGTGGCCGCGCTCGCTGGCTTGCCGGTGCAGGCGGGCCGGTGGGATCCGGAGGAGCCAATTGTGGCCGTCACCCTCGCCCGGCTCAAGCTTCTCGAACTCCCCCGGTTCCTGAAGTGGGGGCGGCCGGTCGAACGCTTGGTCGCCGGCCACCCCGGCACCACGTTCGCCACCGCAGCGGTACGCCCGCCCCACACATTCTCAACCTTCACGATCTGGCGCAGCGTCCGCGAGATGACCGACATGGTTCACGGCCGCAGCGCCGTCCCACAGGCCCATACACATACCGTCGCCATGGCTGAACAGCACCGCCGGGACTTCCACCACGAATCCGCGTTCATGCGGTTCCGCCCTTTGTCCGAACACGGAACCTGGGAGGGGCGCACCCTTCTCCCCTGAGCGACCCGAGAACCACGCTTGATCAGATGCACACACGTGCCGCGAACCGGACGCTACGGTACGTTGCGGCAAGCGGCCGGCGGCGGGTTTGGTGTTAGCTTGCGTACGCCTGCATTGAGGTGATCATGGCTTGGTCGTCGAAGGTCATGGTGTCGATGACCTCTCTGGTGGGGCCGTGGGCCGGTGTGGCGCGGAAGTGGAACGCGGCGTGGTGGCCGGCGATCGCCACCATGACGAGTTCCATTGTCCGTTGCTCGGTGAGCACGCCGGCGAAGTGCTGCTCGATGGCTGTTCGGCCGGTGACTGGGGATCCGCCAGCGGGGTCATGCAGGCGGGCATCCGGTGTGTAGAGATTTGCCAGGGCGGTGGCGTCGGCGGCGCCGACGGCGGCTAGGTGAGCCTCGATGGTGGCCCTGATCTGCTGCGTGCTGGCCACGATCAGCCGTCGCTTTCCGCCGAGGGACCCGCAGCCGAGGCAGGTCGCGCTTGCCGGTCGAGGACGACGCAGAGGACGCCCGTGTAGCCGGTCGTCGGATCTCCTTGCAGGTTCAGGATCATCTGTTCGCCGCCGTCGGCGAAGATGCTGTCGGTGGTGTTGGTGGTGTCGCGCTGCGGCCGGCCCCGATAGGGCGGGCGACGGTAAACGTCGTCGGTGACCGTGTCGGGAAAGTAGAGCTGCGTGGTCACCGAGCGGTCGCCGAGGTGTGCGATGAGGTGGATGTGCACGGTGCGGCTGGTGTACCAGCCCGGGTAGATCGTGTTGAACGCGCACATCCCGCGCTCGTCGGTGCGCTGGCTGCCCCGCAGGTACGTCTCCCCGGCGGCGATCACATCGTGCGGCACCGACTCCGAGGTGACCACCTGTCCCGGCCTCGCTTCGAATGGCGGGAAGCCGGAGTATCGGCCCATGTGGTCGGCCTGCCAGACCTCGACGAGGACGCCCGCGAGGGGGGTGGTGGCGTCCGCCGCCAGTAAGCGAAGCCCGAGGCGCAGCGGGAGACCCTCGCGGTCCTCGGTGATCTCCCGACGCTCGGGATGCACAGTCCGGTGGTATGGGCCCTGCGTCTGCTCGACCAACAACCGGCAGGTGACTCCGGTCGAGGCCAGTAGTTCGACCAGGTCCTCCTCCACCCTGCCAGTATGGTCCGCAGTTCGTTGCGGCGCCCGCGGTTCGCCGCCCGCCACCCGCGTAACCGATGCCTCTATCCCCCGGGGAGCGGCGATGGCAGACGGGACACCTGACTACTTCGAGCCCGAGGGCGGGCAGTGCTCACGCACCTGCTGAGCGTCCGGGGCATCAATCGGCCCCGCGCGTTCTATCGGCTGCTGATCGTCTCCAGTCGGTTCCGAAGATCAACCATCGTTAGCTGCACCCATGCCGGTTCGAGGTCACCGAACTGGCGACGTTCGCACTCGCTTGCCGCTTCCCGCGCTGGCCAGTCAACGCCGCTACCGGTCACTCGTTCTGCGGCACCGTGACGAAGCCCTCGGACGCGCTCCGCTACGACTGGCCCGTCGAATTCGCGCCGTTCGAGGTGAGCGCCAGAACCCGACTCGCCCGAAGTACGAACTCGACGCCGAGGAACTCGCCGAAGTGCGGCGTTGGAATGCTACGCCCGGCTACCCGGATACGCCCCGTCGCCGGCCGACCTCAACCACCTGCCCTCGGCCGTCCGCGAATCGGGCGTTCCGCTCTGGCCAGCGGAGCGCCCGGTCGACTGTCACCCTCTACCGCAGCCCTGCGGGCGGCCTTTCGATGAGGAAGGCCGCCCGCGCCGGGTCTTGTCAGCCTTGCTTGACGTCCGTGCAGAAGACGTCCTTGTCCGGTAGATGGCCGGTGTTCAGGAAGTTGACGGTAGCCTTGTCGGCGCAGGCCGAGCCTTCGTTGAAGACGTAGTGCCCGCCGTTGTCGACACCGACGAGGGCGGCACGGTCGCCGAGGACCTTGCGCAGTCCCTGTCCGGAGTCCCACGATGTGGCGTGGTCCCGGCGGTTCTGCAGGATCAGGATGTCACCGGGGCCCTTGTCGGTCACGGTGACCGGCTTCTCGATCGGGGCCTTCCAGAAGGCGCATGGCCAGATGTTGGCCGGCATGCCCGCCGTGAGCGGCCAGGCCTTGCGGTCAGCGGCGCTGCGTGCGGCGTAGTCGGCAACGTCCTGGGACCACTCGGCGTCACCGCAGGTGAGTGCCAGGAACATGGTCGCCTGGTTGTCCGCGGGGACGCCCGGGGTGGGGGGCATCTCGGCGAACACCTGCTTGAGCACCTCGCCGTCGGCCGCGGTCAGGTGACCGTCCGCGAGGTTCGAGGCGGCCTTCCAGACCTGCGCGAGGATCGGCAGGGTTTTGTTGTTGAGGAGCAGCGCGTAGGTGGTGGTGCGCAGGATCGCTCCGTTCATGGACTGCTGCGTGCCCGGAACCGGCACCGGCTTACGGTCGAGCCGATCCGCGAGCGCGAGATAGGCCCGGGTGACCTCGTCGGCGGTGCCGCCGAGCCCGAGGTCGTTGTTCTGCGCCGCAGCGACGGCGGCCGCGTCGGGGAACCGTTCGGCCATGCTCTTGCCCCAGCCCTCCAGCACGCCGGACCAGACCTTGGTGGGGTCGATGTTGCCTTCGAGGATCATGCGGTCGGTCTGCTCGGGGTACAGCGAGCTGTATACGGCACCAAGGTAGGTGCCGTAGGACTGACCCCAGTAGGAGATCTTTGGCTCGCCGAGCGCCTCGCGGATGCGGTCGAGATCACGAGCGGTGTTGGCGGTGTTGAAGTACCGCAGGTTCTCTCCTGCCGTGGTGGCGCACTTCTGGGCTTCGGTGCGGGCCAGCTCGACGTTCGCGTCGATCGAGCCGTCCGCGGCGGGATAGGGGAAGTGCCCTGGCACGCTGGCGACCTCGAGGCCGCAGCTCTGCGGGGTGCTGTGCGCGACGCCGCGCGGATCGAAGCCGATCAGATCGTAGCCGTCCAGGACGGACTTCGGCAGCGTCGCTGCCATCGTGCCCGGCATGTCGAGACCTGACAGGGCGGGACCGCCCGGGTTCACCAGCAGAACGCCGTGCCGCTTCTCGGGGTCGGCGGCGGCCAGCCGGGAGATCGCCACCCCGATCGACGTGCCATCCGGCTTGTCGTAGCTCAGCGGGACTTTGACCGTTGCGCAGGTCAGCTTGGGATCCCGGGCCACTCCCTTGGCCGCCGCCGGGCAGGGCCCCCACGTGATCGCGGTGGCCTTGGCCTGGTCCGCGGGCGCCGGGCGGTCTTCCTCGTGCGCGGCGTCGCTGCAGGCGGTCGCGCCGGCCGCAGCCAGTGTCGCGGCCGTCAGAGCCGTGGCGAACCGGCGGCCCCGTGACCGGCCGGATACCCCGGCACTACGTGTCTTGTTCATCGTCCTCGTCCTTCGAATTCGGCTCGGCGCACCGCGTTCCCCCAGCGGCCCGAGTTGCTGGCGAGAAAGCTATCGAGAACGGAACGCGGCTCACATCACCCCGGAGTGGACAGATTTTGTAGCTCGCACGGGGGATAGGGATCCTTCGAACACCGAAGTGCCTACCGGATGAGATGAACCGCCCCGCCAACCATCCACATGGGATCGACCGCGCCTTGTCGTGGTAGCGCTACCTCGTACAGGTCAGGTGGACGGTCGCCGTTGCGGCGGCCGTTTATCTTGCTTTCGGCCATTGCGAAGTCGTCCGGATGCCATAGCGCAACCACCGCAAGCCGCGGATAAGAAGATTGGCAAGGCGCGGCGCGCCGGTGATGGAAAGAGAGGTCTCCGGTAGGCGGTTTTTCGACCAAGGAAAACCGTCGGCGCGGAGGCCTCGTGACCAGATTAGCGGTGACGAGGGCGGCACGACCTGACCGGCGAGCAGTGGGCGGCGACCGCGCCGCCGTGACGGCCGACGCCGGACGCCGGCCGGCGGGCCGGCACGTACCGGGACTACTGGTCGTTGCCGGGCTCGAGGATGGTGTCGAGCAGTCCGATGAGTTGTTCGCGTTGTTCGGGTCGCAGCCGGCCGATCGCGGACGCCAGCGTGCGCCGCCCCTCGGCGAACAGCCGTTGGGTCAGTTCATGGCCGGCGGGAGTCCGGTACACGTCGACGGCCCGGCCGTCGTGCGGGTTCCTGCCCCGGGCCACCAGGCCGCGGCGTTCGGCGCGGTCGATCAGGCCGGACATGGTCGATTTGTCAAGGCCCAGGTAGGCGGCCAGTTCGGCTGGCAATACGAAATGCTGGTGCCGTAGGCCTACGTCGCAAGATCTCGAGAAGGGGCACTCGGCATGACCGCACCACTGCACGATCGTCATCACCGGCGCGAGTTCGGGCATCGGGCTCGCCGCTGCGGAACAGTTCGCCGCCGGGGGTGACCGGGTCGTCCTGGTCGGCCGCGACGGGCGCCGGCTGGCCGCCGCGGTCGACCGGGTCCGGGCGGCGGGCCATGGTGCCGAGCCGGGACACGTTCAGGCGGACTTCGAGCGATTTGCGGACGTGCGTGCGCTCGCGGAGCACCTGCTGTCCACGTGTCCGAGGATCGACGTCCTAGCCAACAACGCAGGCATGCTCGCGATGGAGCGCCAGCGCACCGTGGACGGCAACGAGGCCAGCGTCCAGGCCAACCATCTGAGCCACTTCCTGCTCAGCATGCTGCTGCGGGAGAGGCTGCGCGGGGGCCGGATCGTGAACACCTCCGTGCGTCCTGGCCGCAATGCGCGGCTCGACCCTGCTGACCTGAACGGCGACGGGCGGCGCTACAGCGGCATCGCGGCGTACCAGAGCTCCAAGGTGGCCAATGTGCTCTTCGCGATGGAGGCTGCCCGGCGCTGGCCGGACATCCTCAGCCTGAGCCTGCACCCCGGCCTGGTCCGGACCGACATCGGCCGAGACACCGCGCTGCGCTTCGTCTTCCGCTACACACCGTTCCTGCTCAGCCCGGACGCGGCGGCCCGGCGTCTGGTGCGACTCGCCACGGCGCCGGCCGGCGAGCTGACCAATGGGGCCCTCTACGGCGCCGGCAGGCCCATCCGGCCGAATCCCCGCCTCTTCACCGCGGAGCGCGCGGCGCGGCTCTGGACGGCGTCCGAGGAGGCCGTCGCAGTTTGTTAGCAGTGCCAACCATCTCACTCGGAGGTTTCCATGTGAAGAAGGACTGGCATCAAGGTGGCCGCTGCCGCGCGTCCAGACACGGTCATTTTCGGATTAGGCCAGCAAGTCAACTATCGCGCTGCTGCTGGCCGGCCTCGCCCTCGGCGGGCTGGGCAGCCGCACCGCGGACGTGGAGACCAGGTAAGACCAGGGCTTGTCCTGGCGCAGGTCGTCGAAGCGCCAACCTCGCACCGCGTCAGCGGGTCAGACGAGGAGCGTCCGCTGGTAACGGCGGACTGCGATTTGGTGTGCTCACCAAAGCACACTCGCTCGCAACGGTCTGGCGCGACGTCTCGGCCGCGGCGGTTCCCCTGGTGTCGAGGACCAGGCGGTGCCGGGTACGGGGTCACCCCCGTACCCGGCACCGGTCGGTCAGAGATCGCGTACCCGCACGTCGCGGATCTCGATCAGGTCGTTCGTGCCGTGGTTCTGCAGCCCGATGAACCCGCTGAGGAACTGCCGCAGGTCGGTCGGCGGATCACCCTGGCGCGACGACGCCTTGCCGGGTGTGTTGTCGAATTCGTTGATCACCATGCCGTTACGGATGATCGTGTAGTGCTGTCCGACCACCCGGACCTCGTAGTCGTTCCACTGGCCCTTCGGGGTCACCCCCGCCTGGTCCAGGTTGTTCGGGTCGAAGTTGTAGATCGACCCGGTCTTCTGCGACTCGCCGGTCGGCCCATCGTAGATCTGGATCTCATGGCCGCAGTAGATGGCCACCCAGGCCTGGGAGGTCCGGGCCGAGCCGACCGTGCCGCAACTGCCGGCCGGTCGCTCGTCGAGCGGGATCCGCGGATCCGGGAACCGGGTGAAGACCCCGCTGTTGGCGTACGTGTTGCCGGTGGAGACGTCCCGGAACTTCAGCCGCAGGGAGAAGTCGGCGAACTCGTCCTTGGCGTACCAGAGCATGCCGAGCCCGCCGGAGCTGCGGATGGATCCGTCGGGCCGCAGGGTGAACGACCCGCCGGGCGCCTGCCGCCAGTCGGCGAGAGACGCCGCCGTGCCGTCGAACAGCGGCCGGTAGCCGGCGACCTTGCCGATCGGCGACTGGGCGGCCGCCTTCTTCAACGCCGACGACTCCCGATTGTCGATGACACCGCTGCCGCGCAGACCGTTGACCACGTCGTTGACGTGGCTGACGAACTGGCCGTGGTTCGTCCAGTTCCGCTCGTCGTCGATCAGGTCATTGATCGTGCAATCGCCACCGACCTTGTGGTTGGTCACGCCGGTGTCGGTGTCGAGCATCCGCACCGTCTTCCCGGTGTCCGGCGCGGCACAGGCGGTGGTGACCTGGATCTTAGCGGTGGACACCTCACCGTCGGCATACGTCACCTTCAGCGTGGCCTGGTAGGTGCCGTAGTTCGCGTACGTGTGCTTCGGGTTGGCCTCGCGCGAGACGGCGCTGCCGTCACCGAAGTTCCACTCCCACGCCACGCCGCCGGCCCGGGCCGTGGAGAAGGCGATGGTCTTCGGCTGGCTCGGCGTGGTGGCCCGCCAGGTGGCGTCGCTCGGCCGCGGTGTCGCCGCACCACCGGTGTACGCGATCCTGATCAGCTTCTGGTTGGCGTGGAGGCTGAAGAAGCCACCGGCGTAGTCGAGCATGTACAGGGCGCCGTCCGGGCCGAACTTGGCGTCCATCCACGACTGGAGCTGGTTGGCGCCGCTGCCGGAACGGATGATCGGGCGCAGGTCCTCGCCGAACGCCGGCGCGCCCCGCTCGGCGACCTTGTCGGGGTCGACGGTGACGGCGACCCGGTTGTTGGCGTTGGACTGGTCGCCGATGAACCACTTGTTGTCCCAGTACGCCGGCCAGGCGACACCACTGTCGGTGTCGACCTCGGAGCGGTGGTAGGTCGGCCCGTCCATGATGGCCTGGCCGCCGCCCTTGAGGTAGGGCTGGGTGAACGTCTCGTCGCCCTGCTTGTAGGTGGGGAGGCCGCTGCCGTCCGTGCGCGTCGGGTAAACCGGGCCACCGCCCTGCGGCGAGTACCAGATCATGGCGTCGCGTGCCGGCGGAATGTTGACCAGGCCGGTGTTGCGCGGCGACTCGTTCTTCAGGTTGTCGCAGTCGTACCAGCCGGCGGGCTGGTTGGCGTCGACGTTGCTGCGGTCACGGTAGGGCTGCCTGTTGCCCATGCAGTAGGGCCAACCCTCGTTGCCCGCGGAGGTGATGATCGTCGCGCTCTCGTACTTCGCCGGACCCCACGTCTCGCTCGGGCCACCGGCGTCCGGACCGACCCACGCGGCGGTCAGCCAGTCGTTGACGTGGTCCCAGGCGAGCCGCGAGATGTTGCGGACACCCATCACGTAGATCTCCGGGCGGGTCTTGCCGCCGCCCTCCTCGTTTCCGGTGAACAGGTTCCCGGCCGGGATGGTGTACGTACCGTCCGGCTCCGGGTGGATGCGGATGATCTTGCCGTTGAGGTCGTTGGTGTTGCCCGAGGTACGCCGAGCGTCCTGGAACGAAACTCCCTGGTAGTCCTGCGTCCAGTTGTTGCCCGAGTAGCCGCTGGAGCCGCCGGAGGAGTTGCTGTCACCGGAGCCGATGTAGAGGTTGCCCTGCTTGTCGAAGGTCATCCCGCCACCGGCGTGGCAGCAGCTGTGGATCTGGGTGTCCCACTTGAGCAGGTCCTTGCGGGTGCCCTGGTCGATCGACTGCTTCTCCCCGTCGTAGGTGAACCGGGAGACGGTCCGCTCGCCGATCCGCCGGTCCCGGTCGATGGACTCGTGCGGCATCCAGAAGACGTAGACCCAGCCGTTCTGCGCGAACTTCGGGTCCAGGGTGATGCCGACCAAGCCCTCCTCGTTCTTCACCAACTCGCTGCCACTGCCCCGGTTGCCCATCACCGGGAGGGTCGTCAGCAGCTTGACCTGCCTGGTCTTCGGATCCCACCGGTGGATGGTGCCGCAGCCCAGGCCGACCCGGGGGTCGTCCCAGCTGGCGATCGGGCCGGACGGGCAGGCCGCCTTACCGATGTAGAACACCCCGCCGTCCGGGGCGATCGTCAGGCCGTGCGGCTCGCCGATCTGGTCGAGCTGGCCGGACTGGTTCGTGGTGGTGAGCCGCTCGATCTGGTAGTTCGACCCGATGGTGGCCTGGCAGTCGCCGCGGACCATGCCCGCCGACCACTTGATGGCCCCGGCCAGATGGCCCTGGAACTGCTTGTCACCGGTCCAGCTGGCCTCCGTACGGCCCATGCCGAGGTAGAACGACCGGCCACCGTCGTAGTCCTGACACCAGGAGATCGGGTGGAAGGCGCCGTTGCCGCTCAGGCCCGCGTTGTACGTGCCCTCCTGGACCTGGGCGATCGTGTGGACCCTGCCGATCGGGCTGGGGTCCCAGTTGATCCACTGGTCGGAGCGGGTCCAGTTCAGCGGCAGGCCCTTGTTGGCCGGGTGCTGCCGATCGGTGACGTCGACGGTGGCCCGCTGCACGGTGCTGTCCGGCGCCGGACCGGCGTCCGGGCCGATCAGCCACAGCTCGGCGAGCTGGAGCAGCGGCTCCCCGCTGTTCGCGGTGATGTTGAGCCGGTAGTGCTCGTACGCCGTGGTGTTGGTGAAGCTGTACTGCTTGGTCTGGAACCGCTGCGGGAAGGTCTCGTTGCTGCGGGTGTCCAGGTCGGTCCAGTTGGTGCCGTCGTGGGAGCCCTGCAGGGTCCAGTTCCGCGGATCCCGGCCGGCGAAATCGTTGGCCGAGGTGAGCGCGTAGCGGTTCACCACGACCGGCCCGGCCAGCTTGGCCGCCAGCCAGCCGGTCGGGGTGCGGGCGAGCCACTTCGTGCTGGTCGAGCCGTCGATCGCGTGGGCCGCGGTCTCGTTCGGCGGGTTCTCCCCGCTCGCGGTGGCCGAGACGGGCTTCTCCGCGTTGGGCAGACTGGTCGCCGGGCGGGTGCCGATCAGGCCGGTGAACCAGGAGGACTCCGGCTGGGCGCGGGCGGCGTCGTGGACGCCGACGAAGCCGCCGCCACCCTTGACGTAGGCCTGGAAGGCCGCTTCCTGGGCGTCGTTGAGGGCGACGCCGTTGGCGGAGAGGAACACGACCGCGCGGTACCGGGCCAGGTTACCGACGGTGAACACCGCCGGGTCGGCGGAGGCGTCGACGGCGAAGCCGTGCTGCTTGCCCAGGTCGCGGATGGTCGCGGTGGCCCGGGCAACCGGGTCGTCCTGCTTGTCTACCGGACCGTGGAAGACCAGGACCTTGGCCGCTGCGGCGGCCTCGGCCGCGGCCGCCGCGGCCGGGTTGACGGCCTGTGCCGGCACGGCCAGCACGCCGAGCACCAGCGCGGCGCTCGATGCCAGCACGCCGACGTGGCGGCGGCCGACGCGACGCGCGGTTCGGGTGGGTGGTGTTGTTGTGGCGGTGGTCCCCGTCGAGTCGGCGCGGTGGCGTCCGACCCATCGAGAGAACCGGAAATGGCGTCCTGTAGCCATCTCGACTCCTCCTGGGTTGTGGGACAGATTTCCGGGTCGTCCCGCTGCCGGTAAGGGTGAGGCGCTCACCGGTGCGGGCGTTGTGCGACCGCCGTCGCCCGTACGGGCGGCCGGTACGGCGCTGTTGGTGGTGCCGGTCCGCTGGCTGCCGGCCTTGAGAAGGTCAGCAGCGATCGGACCGTTATGACGTCGACCGTGGGCGGTGCCCGCGGTCAGTTGTGCCGGTGTTCGCTACTGTCGGTGGAGGCGCTGTTGGCGGCTCGGGCGGTGCTGGCGGTGCCGTGCTGGTGGCCCATGCCGGGCGGCATGTTCCCCTTCTCGTCGAGCACGTGCAGGGTCGTCGCCATCCCGGCGTCGGAGTGGAACTGCATGTGGCAGTGCAGCATCCAGTGCCCGGGGCCGACCCCGTCGCCAGCCACCACCTGGAGGCCGAAGGAGTCGCCCGGGCCGAGTGTCTTGTTGTCGATGATCGGTACGGTGTCGGCGAACGGCTGACCGTTGCCCACCACCCCCGTCCGGGTGTCTGCCCAGGAGTGCCCGTGCAGGTGGAAGGTGTGCATGTCGTTGCCGATGCCGATGACGATGAACTCGACCCGCTCCCCCTTGCGTGCCACCAGGCAGGTGGGCCCGGGCTGCGGGTTCACCGGGGCACAGGTGTCGGCGGCGTCGCCTCGGCGCAGGTTGATGCTCTGCCGGTCACCGAAGGCCGTCACGTAGGTCCGGTCCGGCTTCGGGTCGCCGGGACGGCGCACGACCAGCCCGCCGAAGAGTCCGGCGGAGAGGCCCTGGGTGCCGTGCGTACCGCCCACCACGTGGTCGTGGTACCACCAGTAGCCGGCCGTGCCCTGCGATCCGCTCTTGTTGTTGCGGGTTGCGGCGTACCAGGTGTAGGTGCGCGACTGGCCGGGCGGGACGTACGAGCCGCTGTGAATCGTGCCGTCGGACTGCTGGGTGTACTTCACCCCGTGCACGTGCAGCGATACGCCGAGCGGATGCGCCGGGTCGGTGCGCAGCGCGGCCAGGGTTTCGGCGGAGACCTGGTTGTGCAGGGTGATGGCGAGGCACTCCCCCTCCATCATCTCCATCGTCGGGCCGGGGTAGGAGGCCGTCTGCGGGGTGAGGCCGTAACCGAGCCGGACCTGGGTGCCGTCCTTCGGCAGTTCCACCGCGTACAACTGGAGGCTGCGGTCGGGCTTGACGCAGCCGTCCGGCCGCTCGGCGAACATCCCGGTGCCGGCGGCGGCCAGCCCGCCAGCGCCGACGAGGGTGAGCAGCACGGCCGCCGCGACGACCAGCAGCCGTCGGCCGTTGGTACGTGGCCCCTCGGGGCGGGCGGCGGCCTCGGGCTCCGGCGCGGCACCTTCGTCCACCAGCCGCCACGCACTCATCGGGTGCCCCTCAGCTCGATCATGCGCTGGTAGCGGGCGGCGGCCGCCTCACCCCACGCGTTGAACTCGGCGGCGGCGGCCTGGTAGCCGGCGAACTCCACCTCGCGGTAGCCGATGCGGGACAGTTCTTCGAAGACGGCGATTCTGTTCCTTGCCATGGTTTTTCTCCTTCGCTCGATCAGCAGCACGGGTTCAGCGGCGCGATCCGCACGTCGCGGAAGCTGATGACGTCGCCGGTGCCGTGGTTCTGCAGGCCGATGTATCCGCTGGAGTGCTGCCGGCCCGCCCCGCCCGGGTCGTCAGTCCGTGGCGGGCTGAACACCGCGTCCGGCGTGTTGACGTAGTCGTTGATCAGCTCGCCGTTGCGGTAGACGGAGTAGTGCTGGCCGACCACGCGGATCTCGTAGTCGTTCCAGGTGCCCTTCGGGGTGACGTGGGCTCCGGCCAGGTCGACCCGGTCGAAGCCGTACACCGAGCCGCTCTTGTACTGATCACCGTCGGGCCGGTCGAGGATCTGCAGCTCGTGGCCGTGCTTGATGGCCACCCACTCGGGACGGGACTCGGTGGGGTGCTGGTGCACGTCCGGGAAGCGGACGAAGACCCCGCTGTTGGCCCGGCCGTCGCCTGGAGCGTCGTCGCGCCACTGCAGCTTCAGGGAGAAGTCGCCGTACGCGGAGACCGGGAACCAGAGCATGCCCAGCCCTGGTACCGCCTTGCTGGTGATGGACCCGTCGGAGTTGCGGGTGAAGCCGCTCGCCCCGACCTGCTGCCAACGTGCGAAGGAGGCGGCCTTGTTGTCCAGGATGAGCTTGTAGCCGTTCTTGTCGTCCGGCTTGCCGACGCCGGAGCGGGCGGCGGCGCTGGTGATGCGGCCGTGCTCGTTGTGGGTGATGACGCCGAGCTGGCGCAGGTGTTTGGTGACCTCCGCGACGTGTGAGACGAACTGACCGTGGTTGCGCCAGGGCCGCTCGTCCTCGATGGCGTTGTTGATCGTGCAGGTCCCCTCGACCACCCGGTTGGGTACGCCGCTGTCCACGGTGCCGAGCCACACGGTGGGGCGGGTGTCCTTCACCGGGCAGGTCGGCTCCGGCTGCCCACTGGCCACCACGGTGAACGTCACCGAGGCGGTGCCCGAGATGTTGCCGGCCTTGTCGGTGGCCCGATAGCTCACTATGTGCTGGCCCGGCCGGTTCACCGTGATCGGCATGGAGTAGGTGAGGTACGTGGCGCCGTTCAGGGAGTACTCGACCCGGTCGACGCCCGAGCCGCTGTCCGTGGCGGAGAGGATGACGGTGGCGCTACCCACGTAGGCTCCGTCGTCGTCGAGCTGCCCGGACAGGGCGGCGGTGACGGTCGGCGGGGTGGTGTCCGGCGGCGTCGGTTCGACCACCGTGAAGGGCACCGACTGCGGTGAGGACGTGTTGCCAGCCTTGTCGGTGGCCCGGTAGGTGATGGTGTGCTGGCCCGGCTGGTTGACGGTCACCGGCGCGGAGTAGATGGCGTACGGCTGCCGGTCGAGCGAGTACTCGACCCGGTCGACGCCCGACTCCGTGTCCGTGGCCGACAGGGTGACGGTGGCACCGCCGACGTACGCACCGTCGGCGTTCCGCAGCCCCGTCACCGTCGCGACGACGGCGGGCGGCGTGGTGTCGGTCGGCGGCGGGTTCACCACCGTGAATGACACGGACTGCGGCGAGGACGTGTTACCCGCCTTGTCGGTGGCCCGGTACGCGACCGTGTGCTGGCCGATCTGGTTCACCGTGACCGGCGCCGAGTAGGTGGCGTAGGCGTCGCCGTTCAGGGAGTACTCGACCCGGTCCACACCCGACTCGGTGTCGATGGCCGACAGGGTCACCGTGGCACTACCCACGTACGCCCCGTCCTCGTCCCGCTGGCCGGTCACCGAGGCCGTCACCGTTGGCGGCGTGGTGTCCGTGGGCGGCGGGTCGACCACGGCGAACGACACGGACTGCGGTGAGGACGTGTTGCCGGCCTTGTCGGTGGCCCGGTAGGTGATGGTGTGCTGGCCCGGCTGGTTGACGGTCACCGGCGCGGAGTAGACGGCGTACGGCTGCCCGCCGAGGGAGTACTCGACCCGGTCCACACCCGACTCGGTGT
>NZ_BOPC01000126.1 GCF_016863555.1 Micromonospora qiuiae
ACCACACCGAGTCAGCGCTGCCGGCACAGCGATGGGCTATTCCCCACCTCGCGGGGCATTATTGGCGTGTCGCCACAGTGGTCAGCGAGGGCTGGTTCAGCGCCACCCCGCCGACCATCGACGAGATTGCCGAACACTTCGGCGAGATCTCTGATCTGGGCTCGATAGGTGAGCCGGCGAGTCTTGAGGACGAGGTTCCCCCGGCGAGACCTTCCGCCCCCTGACCCACGACGGTGACGGCCGCTCGTCTCGCTGTTGAGCGTGCCGGGCGGGGGAAGGGGAACCGGGTGAGCGGGGCGTATCCGAACTGACGGCCCGAGAGGCTTACGTCCGGATCTTTGGGTGGACGGCGGGGAAGTCCCGCCGTCCACCCTGATGACCGGGGCTCAATCCTGATGGTCCGCAGCCCGGCGGGCGGCGCGCTCGTGACGGCCGACTGCGCGAGCGTGAGCGATCGCGAGTAGCCGGTCGATCTCGGGCAGCATCTGCGGGCCGGGCATGACGACGCTGCCGAAGCCGTACAACGCGTAGCCCGGGTGGGGCACGAGGGTGTCCAGTCTGGCGAAGTCGAATTCGTGCCGGTGCTCCTCGAAGGCCCTGGGTGGGAAGCCGAACAGTGCCTCGAACTCGGCTCGGCCCAGGTCGAGGTTGAGGCGGAAGACGCCGGGGCGGTCGAGCTCGGAGGCCTCGTCGAAGCCGGGCACGTCCTGCTCGACGATGGTGGCGAACGGTTGGCGCCGGTCCGGGCCGACGTAGAAGAACCGGTCGCCCCAGGATCCCTCGGGTGATCCGTTCTCCTTGCTTGCCACGAACTGCTCGACGCCGGGCAGCGTGAGGATCCGGTCGGCGAGCATGGCCGCGTCGACGCCGGTCGGGATGTGCAGCAGCGCGTCGGCGCTTTCGATGGTGGCCTCATCGAGCGGAAAGTAGCGGTAGTCGTGAGTTCTCCGCTCGGCCGGTTCCATTTCGGATGTGCGGACGTACCGGGGAAGGCTGGACATCTGCTGCAGTCTGCCTTCGTAGGTCGTCGGGGCAGGCGCCTCGATGCCGAGTGTGGGGCTCGCGCCGAGACTGCCGACGATCACCGCGTACCGGTCGCCGAGCAGCGATGCGATGATCGCGCCGGCGCCGGCCCACGACACGTTCGTTCCGGCCATCGTCATCGTGCTGGCGTGGCGCTGGAGATGGGTGTTGTGCGCGAAGACCAGCGTGGGCCCGCGGTGTGCCTCGGCCGAGCGGATTGCGAGCAGATTCTCGGCCATCAACGCGTCCCGGACCCCGGCCAGGCGGGCGAAGCGTTCCTCCTGCGCCAGCGGTGCGGCGGCTGCGGCGTGGTAGCGCAGCAATGCGAGCGCGGACGTGACGTGTACGAACGCCGCCCGCCAGCCCTCGACCCGTCGGGGTGCCTGCAGGTAGAGCTCGGTCAGCAGGTCGTCGGCGATCACCCGCAGGCGCTGGGCGTCCGCCGAGCGCCCGATCGACCTGCCGGGCTCCCAGATCGCGGCGGTGTCGCTCCATCGGCTCTCGTCTCCGACCAGGTCGTCGATCTCCGCTGATCGGTCGAGGCCGAGGAAGTCACAGACCTGGGTGAGGTAGCGCCGTGGACTTGGGGCATGCTCGATCTCCAGCGGGGCGTCGAAGCCGTGGAACGTCAGGCGCTCGCAAGCCGGCCGACCGGCGTTCCACTCGCGCATCCGCACCAGCAGGTCGCGGTTGGCCGGGGCGGCGCCGAACCCGTGACTGAACCCCTCGGCGAGCGCACGGTCGAGCGTGACGACCGCGGAGCCTTGGACGAACTCGTCGGCGATCAGTCCTGCGGCCCGGTCGCTCTCCAACGCGATCGACCGGTAGCCACACTCGGCCAGCGAGATGAAGGTGTCGTTGCGGATCTGAAGGAACGCGGACTCGCCATGCGTCGGCTCGCCGAGCGCGAGCAGGGGCGGCGGTACGACAAACAGGTCGAGAAGATCGGTCATTGCATCAACCGTATCGTTGAACCAGCGGTTGAAACTTGCGAGCGAGGGAGCGCGGTGGCAGCCATGAAACCCTCCAACTCGGGGATATACCGACCCGTCGACCTAGCGCGCCGCCACGGCCTGTCCGCGCAGGCCGTGCGCAACTACGAACGAGACGGCGTTCTGCCGCCGGCCCAGCGCAGCCCGACCGGCTACCGCCGGTTCACCGAGGTGCACGCCAAGGCGCTGAGTGCCTACCTGGCGCTGATCGCCGGGCACGGCTATGCGGCCAGCGGCGAGATCATGCGTGCCGTCAACCGGGGCGAGATCGACGTGGCGTTGCGGGCTATCGACCGCAGCCATGCCCTGTTGCAGCGGGACCGAGAGACCCTGGACGGGGTCGAGGCGGCGGTCGCGATTCTCACCGCGGCGAAGCCACAACCGCAGAGCCGCAAAGCGGTGCCGATCAGCGTGCTGGCGCACCGGCTCGACGTGCGACCCGCGACCCTGCGCAAGTGGGAGCGGGCCGGGATTCTGCAGCCGGCCCGCGACCCGGCCACCGGCTACCGCCTCTACTCACCAGACGACGTCCGTGACGCTCAACTCGCTCACCTGCTGCGCCGCGGCGGGTACCGGCTCGAGCACATCGCCGACGTGCTGCGCCGCGTGCGTGACGCGGGTGGAGCCGAACCACTCGCCGCGTCGCTGCGCCAGTGGCGGGGACGGCTCACCGAGCGTGGCCAAGCCATGCTCACCGCAGCCGCCCGGCTCGCCGATCACCTCGACGAGGTCACCCGCCTGCCCAGCACCCGGACCAGTTCGCCCTGACCGGGCTGCGGCGCATCGTCGGATGCCCGCTGGTCGGTAACCCGACTCGTGTACGCCAAATCGCCGGCTCTCGGTGTCTGATGCTCGCACCGTCCCGATCTTCCAGGACGGCTTCCCACAATGGAGGTTCGCGTTGCGTTCGAGAGTCGCCCGAAGGGTCATGGCGGGTAGCCTCGCCCTCATCGGCGCCCTGGCCGGTGCCGTCTTCGTGACGGCAGGGCCCGCGTCGGCCACCCCGATCCGAAACAACACGCCCTGGTCGATTCTGTTGTGCCGGTTCAGCGATCGGCCCACCATCCCGCAGCCAGCGTCGTTCTTCGCCAACTTCCTCACCTCGGCGGGTGCGGGCACCGGCGGCGTGGCCGACTACCTCACCGACCAGTCCGGCGGTCGCGTCTCGCTGGCCGGCTCCGCGGTGCGCGGCTGGTACACGATGTCGTGGACGCTGGACCAGTACCGGACCATCGACCGATGGACGCGCATCCAGCGGTGTGTCGACACCGCGGCGGCCAACGGTTACACCGTGCCGGCCGGTCACCGGATCGCCGTGATGCTCAACGACCGGGTCGACTCGGGCGCCTCCGGGGGCCGGGTGCTGCTCGACCCCGGGGCGTGGAACGTCGGCTTCGCCGCACACGAGTTTCTGCACGGCATGGGCCTGGGTCACTCGTTCTCCAACGACACCACGTACCAGAACGCGACCTGGTCACAGCCGGGCGAGTACGACGATCCGTGGGACGAGATGAGCGCCATGCACATCCACGCCTTCGCCACGGCGAACTACGGCACCAGCGCGGTCGGGCTCAACGGCCCGCACCGCGACGAGATCGGCTGGCTGCCGAAAAACCGGATCTTCACGATGGGCGCGGACGGGGTCGGCTCGCGCACCATCTCGCTTGCCGCGTTGGAGACGCCGGCGGCGACCGGACCGCAGCTCGTCCGGATTCCGTTCAACCCCGGTGACCTGTTCAACTACTACACCGTGGAGTACCGCCGCAAGACCGGCTGGAGCGCTGGCATCCCGGCCGACACGGTCCTGCTGCACGAGGTCCGTGACGGCACCCCGTACCTGCTGCGCACCGGACCCGGCGGCGGCCCCGCGCAGTCGTTGAACGCCAACGGCGTCCAGATCAGCGTGAACGGCCACGCCGGCAACAACGCGACGGTCACCATCACCACCGACATCGTCAACCGCTGCCTGCAGGGGTACGTCTGGCGCGTCGCCCGCCCCAGCGACCTGGTCTGCGTGACCAGTGCGACCCGCAGCCAGGTCGCCGCCGACAACGCGGTGGCCGCGTCGCGCTGGGTCAACGGGGCGTACGGGCCGCACACCTGCATCTCCGGATACGTCTGGCGGGAGGCGTTCGCCGGTGACGATGTCTGCGTCACCGGTGCCCAGCGCACCCAGGCCGCCACCGACAACGCCGCCGCGGCGAGCCGGCGCAACCCGGCCCGGCTGGTGACCGGGCCGAACGCCTGCATCAGCGGCTACGTGTGGCGCGACGCCGACCAGTCCGACTACGTCTGCGTGACCGGTGCGACCCGTAGCCAGGTCGCCGCCGACAACGCGGTGGCCGCGTCGCGTTGGGTCAACGGGGCGTACGGGCCGCACACCTGTATCTCCGGGTACGTCTGGCGGGACGCGTTCATCGGTGACGATGTCTGCGTCCTCGGCGCCCAGCGCACCCAGGCCGCGGCCGACAACGCCGCCGCGGCGAGCCGGGTCCTGCGCCCCGGGGGCTGACCGCCCGCTTCCGGCCCTCGTGGATCCCGCCCTGGCGCGGCGGGATCCACGGGGCTGTGCGGGCTATCGCGGCGCCCAGCGCCACACCGTGTCCGGACCCACCTGTTGCCGCTGCGGCGGCCCGAGCATCTCGGTCAACGCGGTACCGAGCTGCTGGCAGCGCTCACCGAAGGGGCGGAAGCCGTAGCGCGGAATCAGCCAGACCGTTCCGCCGCCGGATCCGGCGGCCACCTGCCGGGCCAGCCCCGCCGGGTCCTGGGCTTCGATCCGCTGCCGATAGTCGGTCCAGTCCAGTCGGCCCGGCCACTCCTGCTCGGGAAAGCTGAGCAGTCGCGGCCGATGATGCAGCCGCCGGATGACGTCGGGCCCGAGCTGATCGGGACAGAAGACCACCGTGTCGGCGTCGGTGACCTGCCGGTTGAGAAGACCAGCGACGACAGCGGCGTCGGTGCGAGGGCGAGCCACCAGCACGGCGTCCACCGCCAGCCAGCAGATCGTCAGACCGGCGACCACCAGCGCCATCCAGCGCCTCGGCAGCAGTGCTGCGCCGACACCGAGCACCAGCACCGCCAGGGGTAACACGACTGCGGCGTACCGGGTGACCACCGCCGATCCGGTGAGCCAGGCTACCGCGACGGCGAGCAGCAGGGTGGCGGCGCCGGTGCCGCCGATCAGGCGGGCGCGGCGGCCGTCCGCGACCGCCCCCCACGTCATGAGCGGCCAGGTGACCAGCAGCAGCACGCTGGCGGCTGACACACCGGCGGCCGACCATTCGGTCACCACGGAGAGCAGGACCTTGACTCCGCTGCGTCCCATCCAGGGCGTGCCGGTGTGCTGGCTCTGGTACAGGAACGTCGGAAGCCAGGGCAGGAACGGCACGGCCCCGGCGGCCAGTCCGCCGAGGCTCCACCAGGCTGCGCGGGAGCGTTTCCGCAGCAGCGACACCAGCAGACCCACCCCGACCACGGCGTACAGGAAGAGCGCCCAGTAGTGGGTGAGCAACAGCAGGCCGGTGACGACAGCCAGGCCGAGCGCCCGGATCGGACCGGGGCGTCGATGGAGACCCTCCAGAGCGAGGACGCCGAGCAGCACGAGCAGGATCACCAGGGCGTACGGGCGGGCCTCGGTCGCATAGCGCACCAGCCACGGATTGGCGGCCGCGAGAACCAGCGTGACCAGGCCCGCGTTCGAGGGCCGCGCCGCGACGTACCAGAGCGGCAGAGCGGCGGCGGCGAACAACCCGGAGAGGCTGCGCACCGCCCAGTCGCCGGTGCCCACCAGCCCCATCCAGCCGTGCAGAAGCACGTAGTACAGCGGTGGGGCACCGTCGCCGCGCAGCGCGGCGAACAACTCGGGCAGCGGCAGTCGGGCGATCGCCACGCTCTGCGCCTCGTCCAACCAGAGCGGCGAGGCGGCGCAGAAGCGCAGCACGAGACCGGCGGCGAGCACCAGCGCGACGAGCGCGGCCAGTGCCTTACCTGAGAACCCCGGCCACCTGACCGCGGGCCCACCCCGGCCCGCAGCGCTCATCGCCGGCCCTGATCGGCCCTCGGTCCGGTGGGGTCTGCCCGGCCACCACCGCCCGAGCGGTACGTCATCCCACTGCCCTCCCGGCTGCCGTTGGTCGCGACGGCGGTGCCTTCCCCGATTGGGGCGCGCCGAACCGCAGTGATCCGCCGAGTTCGCGGAGTGGGGTGATCAGATCCCGGACAGTCCCGCCGTCAGGGCGGCGGAATTCGGGCCGTCCATCGGCGGCAGCGGGCGCGGCTGGGCGGTGCCGGTCGGGCCGTGGACGTGGGGCCGACCATCTTCCCAGGTGACCTCGTCGAGCCAGAGCTGCCGGCCGGGCGAGTTCGTTCCGACGGCGCCCGGTTGCCAGGCGTGGTACAGCAGCCAGGTGCGTCCGTCGTACTCGACCATGGTGGCGTGCCCGGGGCCGGAGGCCGCGGAGTCGCTGCGCAGGATCGGATTCTCCGATGCCTTTTCACAGGGGCCGGCGGGCGTGTCGCAGGTCGCGTACCCCTCGGCGTACGCCTTCGAGGCGTAGTCGTTACCTGAGTAGAAGAGGAAGAGACGACCGTCGTGGCGCCAGAAGAAGGGGGCCTCGACCACTGTCCCCTCCCACGCGCTGGTCTGCTTCAACAGTTGTGTCGGCTCGCCGACCAGTGCTGACCCGTCGTCGGAGAGGCGTTGCGACCACAGCCAGGTGTCCGCGCCGATCGCGTTGCCATCGTTCTTCCAGACCAGCCAGAGGCTGCCGTCGCTGTCCCGGAACGGGCTGGCGTCGATCGCGCCGCCCTGATCCGGCGAGCAGACCAGGGGAGTGGTGGAGTCGTCCCGGTACGGTCCCGCGGGTGAGTCGGCGGCCGCCCGTCCGATGCACTGCGTGCCGGACGCGCGGTCGGCGGCGGTGTAAAAGAGCAGGTAGCCGCCGGGCGCACTGCCGATGATCTCCGGTGCCCAGGTCCGTCCGGGCTCGGCCCAACTCGGCAGGGTGGGCAGCGCGTCGCCGGTCGGCGTCCACGTCACGAGATCCGGCGAGGTCAGCACCGGCACGTTCTGCCGGCCGCTGTTGGTGTGTACCAGGTACCAGGTCGAGCCGACGCGGATGGCCTGCGGGTCCGGGCTGTTCCCGGCGTGGACGGGATTGACGAAGCTCTGCGCGTCGACGGACCCTTCCGCAGGGGCGTACCAGCGGAGCGCGGCGCCAAGCACCGCCGCGAGGGCGACGACGAGCGTCACGATCATCGCGGCCCGGCGGTATCGGATGCGGCGAGCCGTAACGTCCACCAAGAGAGCCTTGTCCAATCCGGTTTGTGAAGGCAGGAGACTCCAGGGACAACCCGGCCGGCCGAAGCTATCTTCCCGGCGGCTGTGCGGTGCCGCGGAAGCCGCCGATGGCCGTCGCCCGGTCAGCGAAATCGGCCGCTACCAAGGCGGTGAAGATGCTTCAATCGGACCAAAGGCACCTAACGCAGGAACATGCATGAACCGCGTCGAGGAGTGCGGAATGCAGATGACAACCACCGACAATCACGCCGTCGCCCAGGCGGTGCACGACATCGGGTCTGCCCTCTGGTTCGGCGGGACCGTGATGGGCGTCGCCGGAGTGAACAAATCGGGCAGCGATCTGCGGGAAGGCATCGACCGCATCCGGGTCGCCGAATCGGCGTGGGGCCGGTTCGGGCCCGTGCAGTGGCTCGGGATCGGCGCCACCCTGCTCGCCGGCGCACAACTGGCCCGGGTTGGTGGGCGACGCATGGCGTTGCAGAAGGGTTTCGGGACGGTGGGGGCCCTCAAGGCCGGGCTGGCGGTTGCCGGCGCCGCAGCCACCGGGTACGCCGCCTACTGCGGCAAGATGATCGGCAGACTGGCCGAGGAGGCGCATCGACGCGGTGACAAGGTCGAGGTACGCGACGCGACGCTGCCGACGCCGGAGACGCCGTCCGAGATCGCTGTCTGGCAGCGGCGGCAGCGGGTGACCCAGTACCTGGTGCCGGTGCTCGCCGGGGCGAACATCGCCTGCGGCTCGTACCTCGTCCAGGCCTACCGCATGGGTGCGACCACCAAGGGAGTGCTCCGGCGACTGCTGCCGGACTGAGAGCGACCGCAGAGGGCGCCGAGCCTCGGTGACCCGGCGGTCTCACCGCGCGAGGGGAGGGAGTGGGCCCACCCCCTACTCCACGCATCCCCTGGCGTGCCGGTGCGGGTGGGACTGTGGCATCGGCTGGACGGGCCGGGAGCCGGGCTCGCCGAACGAGGGCCCGGTGAGGTCCGGGGCGGCGCGTTCGACTTCGGGTCGACGCCCGGCCTCGATCAGGGCCACCGCCAGGCTGGGGAGGTCGGCATGCTCTGCTCCGTCACCACCGACGATCGCACGCAACGCTGGGACCAGCACGGGAGCGTCGACGCTGTGTGCGTGCTTCCGGATCAGGTCCGCGGCGAGCCCGGCTCCGTACCCGTCGTCCGTGGCCCTCGACGCGACCAGGCAATGAATCGCACTGATCGCCGCGCCTGGTGTCACGCTCCCCTCGTTGATCAGCTCATGGACCATCGCGCACACCTCGCTCGACGGCAGACGGTGCGCGGCGGCGCGCATCGTGCCCAGCACCATCGCCGTGGCGTCCCCAACGGCGGGCGCAGTCCGTTCGCCGAACGGGGCCAGGTCCGTCACGGCGGAGGAAGCGTCGTTGCAGGCGGCGATCAGTTCCGCTGCGGGGGCGTGCAGTGAGACCGCCAGCCACATCCGGATGAGATGGTGCGCGACCGAGCTGTGGTGGTCACGGCCGCACCCGTCGGTGAACTGGATCAACGGCGGCCTGCCACTGCAGAGCCGAGTTGCGCAGCCAGGCCGCCGGGTCGTCGGTCCGGGTGAACAGGTCCGACGCGCGCAGTTCGCCGCCGCAGGCCAGGGTCAGCAGGAGGAGATTGAACGAGTAGGTGGCCATCCAATGGTCGATGCGTTTGTCGACCGGCCGGTAGCGGCTTTCGGCGTACTGCGGGCGGGTCACCGCCTGGGACGTGCGGCCGATCAGCCAAATGCGGATGCGTTCCCGGTCGAAGCCGTCGAGTAGGCCGGCGATGAACGGCAGGACCGTGGCGCGGGCGGTCAGCGGCGTGAAGCCGAGCAGGGAGCGCAGCAGGTCGTCGTCGTTCGACGGGCCGAGGCGCAGGGCCAGCGTGCGCGCCGACTCGCGTGCCTCGGTGTCGCGGACGGCGAACTCGGGGATCTCCTCGGCGAGGCGGCGATGGATCTCGTCGAAGCGGGCGACCGCCGCATCGGGCAGCCGCCGGTCGAGCAGGTCGGCCATCGCGCGGCGGGCGCGCTCGTCGGCATGGTCCCAGACGGCCAGGCCGGTGAGATGGTCGCCCATTCGGTTCGCCTGATCGGCGAACCAATGCCCGAGCGCGGTCAGGAGGCTCGCGTACGGGAGATCGGGTGCCGGCAGCGGGACGGGCGCACGCAGGAAGTGCTCGACCAGCGTGCCTTCGCCTCGGCCGGCGGCGAATTCGAGCTGGTCGTTCCGCGTGAAGTCGGGCCTGTGGAGGCCCGCCGTCGCCAGGCACTCGTCGAGTTCTTCGAAGAACGCGGTGAGCACCAGAACGGTGTGTGCGGCCTGGAGCCGCTCGCTGCGGTCGTGGCGACCCAGCCCGCGTACGGCATCACTGATCTTGGCCGTGATCAGGCCGCCGAGTCGGACCACCTCGGTCTTGGCGTCGAAGAGGCTGATCGCGAAATCGCTGCCGCCCGCGGTCGCTACGGTGAGCGCGCCACCGAGCAGGTTGTCGACGGCCTTCGCGAGCGGCCCGGAGCCGCCCAGGATCTTGACGGCGTCGGCATAGGACAGACGGTGCGACATCGCTACATGATGACGCACCTGCTGCGCCGGCTGAGCGTGAGCGATGCCGTAACACCCGTCACCCCGGTCTTCATCCGGCCGAGGTTTGTGCCGGATGAAGACCGGGGTGCCCGAGTGATGCCTGGCGCTGCGCGACTACATCTTGGTGGAGAGGTTCTCAGATGAGTCCCTGGGCGAGCATGGCTTCGGCGACCCGACGGAAGCCGTCGATGTTCGCCCCGGCGATGTAGTTGCCCGGCATCCCGTACTCCTCCGCGGTCTCGAAGCAGCGGGCGTGGATGTCCTGCATGATCTGCTGGAGCCGCTGCTCAGAGTAGGTGAACGTCCACGAGTCCCGGGTGGCGTTCTGCTGCATCTCCAAAGCACTGGCGGCAACGCCGCCGGCGTTGGCGGCCTTGCCCGGCGCGAAACGCACCCCAGCCTCGGTGAAGACCCTGATGCCCTCGGGCGTTGTCGGCATGTTCGCGCCTTCGATCACCGCGATGCAGCCATTCGCCACGAGGGTCGCGGCATCCGCGCCGCTGATCTCGTTCTGCGTGGCGCAGGGGATGGCGACCTCACAGGGCACCTCCCACACCCTGCGATGGGGCACGAAGGTCGCGTGCCGTCGAGCCTCGGTGTAATCCCTGATCGGGCCGCGCTGCGTCTCCTTGAGCTGCTTGAGAGCGTCGATGTCGATGCCCTTCTCGTCCACCACGTAACCGGAGGAGTCCGAGCACGCCACCGCAATGCCGCCGAGCTGCTGGATCTTCTCGATGGCGTAGATGGCCACATTGCCGGACCCGGAGACCACCACCCGCTTGCCGTCCAGTCCGTGTCCGGCAGCGCGCAGCATCTCGTCGGCGAAGAACACGGCGCCGTACCCGGTGGCCTCCCGGCGTACCTGGGCGCCGCCGTACGCTAGCCCCTTGCCGGTCAGCACCCCGGATTCGTACCGGTTGGTGATGCGCTTGTACTGGCCGAACAGGTAGCCGATCTCGCGTCCCCCCACGCCGACGTCACCGGCCGGCACGTCGGTGTACTCGCCGATGTGCCGGTACAGCTCGGTCATGAAGCTCTGGCAGAAGCGCATCACCTCGCGATCCGAGCGGCCCTTGGGGTCGAAGTCCGAACCGCCCTTGCCGCCGCCGATCGGCAAACCGGTCAGGGCGTTCTTGAAGACCTGTTCGAAGCCGAGGAACTTCACGATGCCCAGATAGACCGACGGGTGGAAGCGCAGTCCCCCCTTGTACGGTCCCAGGGCGCTGTTGAACTCCACGCGGAAGCCGCGGTTGACGTGCACCTCGCCCCGGTCGTCCTCCCACGGCACCCGGAAGATGATCTGCCGCTCCGGTTCGCAGATCCGCTTGAGGATCTTCGCCTCGGCGTACTCCGGATGCTTGACGAGCACTGGGTGGATGCTGCCCAGCACTTCGCGCACGGCTTGGTGGAACTCCTCCTCGCCCGGGTTTCGTCGGATCACAGTGGTCAAAAATGGTTGAAACTGCTCAGGCGTGCGCAAAAGTCCTCCAGGCATGCTTCTCACGCGAACTCGTGCCAAGGGAAAACAGACCGGCCCCATGGCAGTCGCCCACGCCGTTGTGGACCTTGGCCTAGGTATAGAGTATGAGCGCAGGACTCCGCGAGGATGCGGGGGGTTCCTCGTCGAAGCGATCGTGGGCTGCCCATCCGCCACGTCGCACCGCGAAATCCACGGAAGATCCTCGATATAAGGCTACCTCGCCGTCTCCTTGATCTCGACGATGACGGCGCCGTGGGCAACGGTATCGCCGATGGCGGCGGCGATACCCGTGATGGTGCCGGACTTGTGCGCGTTGATGGGCTGCTCCATCTTCATGGCCTCCAGGACCGCGACCATCTCGCCGGTTTCGACCGCCTGGCCTTCCGCCACGGCGATCTTGACGATGGTGCCCTGCATGGGCGCGGTGAGCGCGTCGCCGGACACGGCGGCGTCCCGCTTGCTGCCGCTGGAGCGCCTGGGCGCCTTCTTCTTCACGGTACCGCCGGCGAGGGCCGAACCACCTGGCAGTACGACCTCGATCCGTTTGCCGTCGACCTCGACGACGATGGTCTGCCGCTCACCGTCGTGCTCCTGCGCCTCGGCGACCGGGCCGGCGTACGGCTCGACGGTGTTGTGCCATTCGGTCTCGATCCACCGCGTGTGCACGGAGAACGGCTGGTCCGGGCCGGCCGGGGCGAACGCCTCGTCGGCGACCACCGCGCGGTGAAACGGGATCACGGTGGGTATGCCGTCGACGACGAACTCGGCCAGCGCCCGACGCGAGCGCTCCAGGGCCTCGTCGCGGTTCCGGCCGGTGACGACCAGCTTGGCCAGCATCGAGTCGAAGGCGCCGCCGACGACGTCGCCGGCCTCGACACCCGAATCGACTCGTACCCCGGGACCGCTCGGAGGACGAAACCGGGTGATGACGCCGGGCGCGGGTAGGAAGCCTCGGCCGGCGTCCTCACCGTTGATCCTGAACTCGATGGAGTGCCGCATCGGGGTGGGATCGTCGTAGCCGAGTGGCTCACCGTTGGCGATGCGGAACTGCTCACGCACGAGGTCAACGCCGGTGACCTCCTCGGTGACCGGGTGCTCGACCTGAAGGCGGGTGTTGACCTCGAGGAACGAGATCGCGCCGTCCTGCCCGATGAGGAACTCACACGTCCCGGCCCCCTGGTAGCCCGCTTCCCTCAAGATCGCCTTGGACGCGCGGATCAGCTCGGCGTTCTGCTCGTCGGACAGGAACGGGGCAGGGGCCTCTTCGACCAGCTTCTGGTGACGCCGCTGCAACGAGCAGTCGCGGGTGGAGACGACCACGACATTGCCGTGGACGTCGGCAAGGCATTGCGTCTCGACGTGGCGGGGCTTGTCCAGATACCGCTCGACAAAACACTCACCGCGCCCAAACGCCGCCACCGCCTCGCGCGTAGCGGATTCGAACAGCGCCGGGATCTCCTCCAGGGTGCGCGCGACCTTCAGACCGCGCCCACCCCCGCCGTAGGCGGCCTTGATGGCGACGGGCAGGCCGTGCTCCTTGGCGAAGGCGACGACCTCCTCTGCGTCGGCGACCGGGTCGGGCGTGCCGGGCACGAGGGGAGCGTTGGCGCGGGCTGCGATGTGCCTCGCCTTGACCTTGTCGCCGAGCGCGTCGATGGCCGCCGGGGAGGGACCGATCCAGGTGAGCCCGGCGTCGATGACAGCCTGGGCGAACGAGGCGTTCTCCGCGAGGAACCCGTAGCCCGGGTGGATCCCGTCCGCGCCCGACTTCCGGGCGACCTCGAGCAGCTTGTCCTGCACGAGGTAGGACTCTGCGGGAGTCGCCCCGCCGAGGGCGTAGGCCTCGTCGGCGACCTTGACGTGCAATGCGTCACGGTCCGGTTCGGCATAGACGGCGACTGACCGGATACCGCTGTCCTTGCACGCACGGGCGATGCGAACGGCGATCTCGCCCCGATTGGCGATCAATACCTTCTTCAGCATGGTGGCTCCGTGGCGTAGTCAGGGTCGAGGCTGAGCCGTGGTGATGGGGCTCTCCATCCGTGTCTCCGTTCTTCAGGGCAGGGCCGAGCTGCGCCAGGTGCCCGGCCCGTGCACCAACGGTCGACGCGCCAGGCGGGCTCGTTCGCCCCAGACGGAGGCACCACGCGGGGGTGGGCCGCTCGCCTCGGCGGAGCGCGCGGCATGCGCGAGCACGACCATCACAACGGCGAGTTCTGCACGGGTGGCGTTGCCGCGCATCAGGGCGATCGGTTGCGCATGTGCGGCGTCCCGCCGTGCGTCGGTGCCGTTCATCAGAATCCGCCCGTGAAAT
>NZ_BOPC01000127.1 GCF_016863555.1 Micromonospora qiuiae
AGGGTTCCTGCCCGGGGAGGCTGGCCGGTCTGACGACTGCCCGACGAGGAGATCCGCTTAAGGCGAGGCCTTTGCTGGCAGCGGACCATATAGAGCTAGGTACTGGTATCCGAACAGGGCAGCCACTACGGCGTCGGCTGCTTCATCTTGGGTGACAGCCTCATGCTTATGAGCGACCTTGTTGCGTTTACCCCGCAACCACGACAGCTTATTCGCTACTTCATCCCTGAGCTTCGGGGCTCCCACGCCATGCATGACAGCAGGCAGCAGGGGGTTTAGCTGATATGAAAAGGTTACCCCATTTTGAAGAAAGTCATCTACCCGACCCTCCCCAGCAAACTGCTTGAAGTAGGCACGCAGCACCGAGGCAAGTTTGTACTCAACGGCGACAGCTGCCGGAACGATTGCCTCTTGGTACGCCCCTGAGCTGTAAGCCTCGATTGCGCTCCAGAGTGGAACTAGCTCAGGGTCGCCTGTTGGAGCCATCCAGTTGCACAACACGCTCACATCTGTCGCGTCCGAGCCTCCGAGTATCGGGTAGCCGTGAAAATGCAGCTGATGAGGTACCGGGGCTCTAGTGAAAGACTGCGCAGTAATCGCAGGGACGAGGTGCCCATCGTTTTCTCCGCCGCCAACAGGAGTCAAGAAGACGCCAAGAATCTTCGCGTCGGGCGGCACGCCTAGGCTACCTACATCTAGAACAGCAAGTTCGTCGCGCTTTAAGACCATTGTCCCGAAGGATGAGCGGGCCGCACCAATTGCGACGGCACCGGGCAAGAGCGTGTGAGCCGACCCAACAGCCGCACGCACGAGTCGCCAGAGAGATAAGGTTTGGCCGCAGAAGCGGCAGCACCACAGGCCGCCCCGAAAAAACGCATCGAAGTCGGCAACAGTTAGAGGCGCCGAGGAACAGTTGCAGGACGAGCACGGCATCGCGGAGAAGCCAGCCGGGGTAGTAGTCGCCGCCATGCGCGGGACTGTACAGCCATCCGTACAGCCAAGCCCGCCCGCTGACGCCGACGCTGCCCGACAACGACGGACGGGCTGACCAGGAGTGCCAGCACCTAACCAGGCATCCGCGATCTTCTACTCCCCAGGCCGCTACGGGTCACCAGCGCCAACGCTTGACAGCCGCCATCGAGACTCGTCCGGTATGGCGCTCCACCTTGTCCCCGTCCGGGGAGGCTGGACGGTCTGGCAACTGCCCGACGAGGAGATCCTTCCCCGCCTACCCACTCTCGTGTGGTGGCAATCGCAAATCCTGCAGGGGGGCTGAGGGTTCGATGACATCGGCCAAAGCAGGGTGCCCAAGAAATCGCTGAGGGTCAGGATAGTTCTCCGAGAACCACGGCGATATGTAGACCTGGCCTGGCGACGCCCACCAGCCAAGATTCCAGGTACCGGCTGAATAGAAGAAGGCCGACAGCACCACGTCTGGAACCTCTCCTGCCGCCATTGCGCCGGCAAACTGAGCTACCGGCCCAAGGTTCTCAAGAGCCTCTCGCAGTTCAGCTATGGCTGAGGCCGAGTTGACGGCCAAGGGGACGTAGGCACTTACGACCATGCCACTCGGCGTCTCGAATCGAACGTGCACGAGATTTTCTCGATGAGAGTCCTTTGCTCGACTTCCCGCGTTGGCGATCCAAGCTGCCAATCTCTCTGCCGTTGATTCGCCCAGGCGTTGCAAAAAACCCCCTGCGAATTGGGTTACGCCCCAAACCACGGGCACCGTGATCAGCCAGATCAACGGCGGCAGAGCGGACCATGCAGCGCTACGACAAAGTTGCAGCGGCGCCGTTTCTTCGAAAATCTTCCAGTCGGCAGAACTGAAGTTTCGGGGCTCTGCCGATATCTCGACCCCCTCTATCGGCCCTTCATAGAAGTCAGGCGAGTCGAAGCTGGCAGGAAGAGCTAGATCCCGAGTCCAGCCGCTCGGCAGTTCCCTCCCGTGCAAGTAAAGGTCTGCATGTCCGTCGCGAGCTTCCCTAACCTCCGCACCTACAATACGTCCGATTGGAGGGAGGTATGAGAGATGCTCCACTGTCATTGGCATGAAGTGCGTTGCGACTTGAGTAACGGCGTCATCGAGGGCGGTCCGCGCAAAGGCTACCCGCTCCCCGGCCCTCAAGGTCGTGGGGCGGGTTGAGGGCCCAGCCTTCATGAGGAATTCCTGGAGCGGCCGGGCGTTAGGTGTCGCAGCGTCCTCAGCATATTCGCAGTCAGGCACCTATGTCTCCAAAACGGAGCAACCGAACCCGACGCGCAGCGGACGACGCCGAGGCTACGGATCAGAGGACTGCCATGCCATCCACATGCCAGTCGCCCGTACTCCGGATGATCGCCAACGGGCAGGAACGGTCACGGGTTGCGGGCGCTGACCTGGTCCACCAGGCCCTTCGCACCGATAATCTTCGTCCTTCCAGAGTGGCGTTCCGAGCAGCCCGACCCTGCAGTCCGCATCTAGTTTGCAAGAGGCCGACCGACGGGGGGAGTGGTGTGAGACGTCGAGAGGTGTTTCCGCTGCTAGGCCGGCATGTAGCCGAGTCGGCGTGATGGGCAGTTTGATCACAGTCCTGTACCCGAATAAATAGGTGTCGGGCCACCAGCCGACCGGCGGAGTAGCCGTGCGCACCGCAAGCTTTGCTGCTGTCCGAGTCCGTCAGCCGTCGGAGCTCCTCGCACGCGACAATGCCATGCACCTTCAGCTGCACTTGCCCGGGACAATGCCCGAACAACAACAGCCGGACGTTCAGCAGCGGGACCGGAATCCGGCGCTACTGCCTGAGTAGGGCGGTCACCGCCAGCGCGCCAAGCGCCCGGGATCTGGCATGAGCTGTCGTTCAAAATGGCACGTTCGCAGATTGTGATGTGCGTTGATGCTGCTGGTCAGCAGTCACAGCTCATGCCCACCTGAGCAAGCGACGGCCCATGAGCCACGGCTACACCAAAGAGCACTTCGACAGCACATGCGATTTCCGAGCAGATGTGGGCTGCGGGCCAGCCGCCATTGTCTGCGAGCTGCAGATCTTGGGTGGTGCTGTCGCCGACTACGAGGCAGACTCGCTGCCCGCTCGACCGTAGTAAACGCCCGATTGCTTCAGCGAACCCCGGGTCGGCCTTCCTCAGTCCGACCTCACCGGAGATCAGGACCCGGTCGAGGAGCGGATTCAGCCCGGTGGCTTTGATCTTCGACCGCTGCTGAGTTGGCAGGCCGTTGGTCGCGACCCACAGTGCGTGGTTCCGTCCGAGCAGTTCTAGGCCGGCGTTGACGTCCGGTAGCAGCCGGAGGGCGCGACGACGGCAGGCTCGGAAGGTACGGGCCACAGCAGCCGCCCGGCCCGGGTCGCCGTGCAGCGACTCAATGATCGCTTCCCAGACCTGGATCTCGTGCCTGCGCAGCGAGTCCGCGACTGCCGCAGGGAGCCCGGAGTCTGTGATCGGCAGCCACAGTGCTTCCCACCCGCTGACGGCGGTGAGTGGCCCGGTATGGCGATGGGGATGCCGTGACCACATCTTGCGGATATATGACATCGCCTGATCCACTGCTTCGGAATCAGCTGCCAGGCTCTCTGACGCAAGCACCTGGGCCACTGATTCGCGCGTTGCGCGAGTGTCGTCAACGAGCGTGTCGTCGAGGTCGAGAACGATAACGTTCATAGCCGCCTCCCGAGGAAACTCGATGCTGCCGGTCCGGTTGTATCTCAACCGCCCACTGTGTAGCCTTTTATCAATCTCGCCTCGGTCAGAATCTGCCGACCTTGAGGCCCATGGTGCGCCCTTCACTTTTAGGTGGGAGTCTCGGTGAAAATTGATATCGTGCATCCGGGGTATCTGCCCGTGCAGCCTTCTGACCTGGAGAGCAAGGGACTGGGTGGCAACGAGACCGCGCTCGTGCTTGCTGCCCGCGGACTCGCTGCGAGGCGGCATGAGGTGCGGGTTTTCGCCGACTGCCCCTGGGTGGAGGATCAGGGTGTGCACTGGCGTCCCCTGCCTTCACTGCGCGAGGACGAGCACCGGGATGTGATCATTTTCTGGGTACGCACGAAGAGAGTTGAGCCCGGAAAATTCAACGCGCCCGTCAGGGTTGCGAAACTGGGGCTGAAAACACCCAACGACAGCCTCTTGGGTCAAGTGCTGAGCGGCGAAATCAACACCCTGATCGCCTTCTCCGATTTCCAGCAGCGCCTCTACTTGGACAACTTCGGATTCCCTAAAACAGCGAACTGGGTCGTCACCGCTGACGGGTTGAACATATCGCAGTACGCCCGGAGGTTGCCGAAGGTGCCGGGGAGGTTTTTGCACGCCGCGAACCCCAAACGAGGGCTCGAGCCGCTTCTAGACATGTGGCCGAACATTCGTCAGGCTTATCCCGGCGCGGAGCTGTTCGTCGCGTCGAGCCACCTGTTGCGAGGGATCACCGCAGATGAGGATGAGCGGCGCGCGGGAGACCTGTACCGGCGCGCGACGGCGATGTCGGCGGACGGCGTGCGGTTCCTGGGGCGGGTCGCGAAGCCCGACCTGATCGAGTTGCAGCTCACCGCGCAGGTCTACCTGTATCCCACCACGTACCCGGAGACCTGCTGCATCGCCGCGCTGGAGGCCGCAGCCGCTGGCGATGTGATCGTGTGTTCGCCGGCTGGCGCGTTGCCGGACCGGGTGGTGGACGACGTGACGGGTTTCCTGATTGACGGGGACCCGGCGGACCCGACGGTGGCCGGGCGCTTCGCCGAACGGATCGCGCTGCTGCGCGAGGATCCTTCGCGCCTGGAGCGGATGGCCCAGGCAGCTCGTGACCTGGCTGCTACTCACGACTATGCGCATGTGCTGCCCATCTGGGAGGAGGCGTTCACGCGGACGATGAAGTCGGCGTGAACGCCGCCGGCCGGGTCTTGAGGGTGGAGGTCAGGCGTAGGGGTTGGTGCTGCTGAAGAGCATCTCGACCCGCTCATGCTGGACGGTGAACTCGTCGCGGCGGCGGTCGCGCTGCTTCCACAGGACCGCCAGCCAGCGCAGGGCGCAGGTGCGTTGGTTCGCGGCGAACTCCTGTCGGTTGGCGCCAGTGACGCCGAGGTCGGGCAGCAGTTGGGTCCAGATGCTGTCCGGGACTGCGCGGCCGGAGATGTGCTCGATGAGGTCGGCGGCGTCGAAGGCGACGTTGCTGTAGCCGGCGTATTCGAAGTCGACGCAGGCGGCGGCGCCGTCGTTGGTCGTCATCCAGTTGAGCAGGTTCGCGTCACCGCGGGACAGTACTGGCGGGGCTGGCGCCGCCACCAGCTCGGCTTCGTCGCTGCGCTGCCAGGCAGCGAGCAGGTGCTGCATGGCGGGAGTGAGCGGGTCGCTCGGCTGGCTGGCCAGCAGCTCCGGCCACGCTTGCGTCAGGCGGACCATGTAGTGCTCGCCGGTGTCGATCCGGGGAAGGGCGGCCAGTGGGCCGGTCAAGGGTACGGACTGCAGCTGCGTGGTGGTGTGCGCAAGGGCGCGCAGGGCGGTCAACTGGTCGGCCGCCTCGATCAGCGGCTGACCGTGGAGCCGGGTCATGCCGATCGCAGGCTCGACCGGTGCCTCGTCGCGCCACAGCGGGACGGGAACGGTATTGAGCTGGTGCGGGGCGAGCAGGGTCAGGGCCGCCCACTCCCGCTCCACGCGCTGCCGGTCAGTTTTCACGTACAGCTTGATCACCACATCGTCGCCGTGCGGAGACGTCCACAGGTACAGGTCGTTCTGCATGCCTCCGGTGAGGGACCGCAGACCCAGCGCCGACAGCGCGGCGTCATGGTCGTTGTCGGCACCGGCGCGCACCCGGCGGAGCTCGGCGAGCAGGTCGGCGGGAACATCGATCAGCGGGACAGACATGGGATCTTCGGCTCCAGGTCGATGAAACGAAACGGCTGGTGGGGACCGTAGTGGCCGGGCCAGGCCCAGGGCGCGTGACGCGGCCAGGGACGTCACGAAATGTTGGACAAGCCGACGGCGGGTGCGGTCAGGTCAGCGACGGCGGCGAGTACCGCCTGATGCGCGTCGTCGATGCCGAGTCCGCTGACGTCAATGACATGCAGGTCGGGATCGGTCTCGGCGAGGGCGGTGTAGGCGTCGTGGACGTAGCGCAGGAACGCGCGCTGCTCGTCGGTGTACGGGTGGCCCTGCCGCTGCTCGGCGCGGGCGATGGCGTCGTCGGGGGGAAGTCGTAGCCATAGCGACCGGTCGGCGGCCGGGCCGGCGAATGCGCCGACCTGCTGTAGCCAGGCGATCGCCTCGTCGGGTGGGGCCCGGTGTTTCTGCAGGAGCCCGGCGAGGCTGTAGGAGTAGAGGGTGTGCAGGCCGCGGTCTTCGACCACGGTGGCGCCGGCGGCGAGCATCCTGGCGATGTGGGTGGCGTAGGTATCGGCGCGGATCGCGGCGGCGAGGTAGGTGTCGGTGAGCACGCTGTCATGCCGGGAGAACGGGTCGCCGGAGTCGAACAGGGTCAGCAGGGCCTGTCCGAGCGGTTCGGCGTCGCGCGTGAGGTTGTCGGGCAGGTACGTGACGGCGGCGCAGTGCTGGGACAGATGCGTGGCCAGTGCTCGGGATTGGGTGGTCTTTCCAGCGCCGGGCAGTCCCTCGAAGGCGATCAGCATGAGGCAGCCCTCCTGCCGGATGCATACACAGTTCCGGTGGTGGCGGTGGTCAGGATGTCTGCGACGGCCCCCGTGAGCCCCGGCGCGGTGGCGATCGTGGTCAGGGATTTGCTGTCGTGCGGGCTACCGTCGGTGTCGGTGACGGCCGCGCCCGCCGCGCGTGCGATCGCTACGCCAGCGGCCATGTCCCAGTCCCGGTTGCCCAGCGTGATGCTGGCGTCGAGGGTGCCATCCGCGACGAGCGCGAGGTCAACGGCTGCGGAGCCGAGCATGCGCACTTTTCCCGCGAGGGGTGCGAGCACGGCATGTAGGGCGATCGCAACAGCGTTGCGTTCCGGCGCATCGTCGCCGGTGCCGTAGTCACCGATCGCGATCATCGCCTCCGGCAGGCCGGTGACGGTGGACGGTTCGATCAGGTTCCCGTCACGCCAGGCTCCGATGCCGGGCGCTGCCCAGTAGGTGCGGTCGAGTACAGGCAGGCTGATCACGCCGAGCAGTGGCCGGATGCCGTCGGTCAGCGCCAGCGATACGCCGTAGAGCGGCAGACCGTGGACGAGGTTGAGGGTGCCGTCGACCGGGTCCAGGACCCACCGGCGCGGGGTGGTCGGGTTGCCGCCCGACTCCTCACCAAACCGGTCGATGCCGGGGGTGCGCTCGGCCAGGAATGCGAGGATCTCGCGTTCGATGATGTGGTCGAGATCGGTGGTCGCGTCGCGGTCGCCTTGGGCGATGACCTGCTGCACGGCCTGAGTCTTCAGCCGGCGCGTGCCACGACGCACGGCGTCGAGTGCGATGTCCAGCATGACGATGAGGTCAGTTGTCACCGTGCGGCTCCTTCACGTGGCACGGACGCTATGGCTATGTCGTGGAGGTAGCCGACGACGGCGGCGAGGATCCGCAGTGCCGCCGTGTCGGTGCGCAGGTGCAGCGCTGGGACGGTGATGGGGTCCGCGGTCGCCTGTAGCCGCTGGTAGAGGGCGAAGCTGCGGTCGGCGGCGGGGTGGTGGCCGTGCTGTTGGTCGGCGTCGAGGCGGGCGCGCGCGACAGGATCGGGACACCAGCAGCGGATGATCGCCAACGGCTGGTGTAGTCCGGTCGCGAGCCGGACCACGTCGGCGATTTGATAGCGACGGGTGCAGGTGCGCTCAAGGATGACGGTGGCGTCCGGCTGTCGGGTCAGGTGCTCGCGGGCGGCCTGATGCAGCAGGGTGACGACGAAGTCGTCCTGGTCCCGGCTGTAGGTGACCTGGCCGCTGGCTTCGTACAGTGCGGCGCGGACGCGGTCCTTGTCGAGCACCAGGCAGCCGTGGCCGAGGTACGCGCGCAGCGCGGCGGCCAGCGAGCTTTTACCCGTGCCGGGCAGCCCGGCCAACTGCACGATCATCGCCAGCCTCCAGTGTCCGGCTGGCAAGTAGTGACGGCGCCAGCATCACCGACTCCTGCCTCCGACATCGGTGGCCGTGAGGGCAGCTGTGGCCAGCACGAGCGCAGCAGCTGCCAGCCGGTCTGCGCGGACGCGGGCACCACGGCGTTCACCGCCGTCGCGGTGGTGGGGTGGGCGCTGTAGCGAAGCGCATCGGCCAGCGCTGGCCAGCGACGCTGCGCGGCAACGCGGGCCAGGGTGTGTAGGAACCCGTCGTCGCGGTTCAGGATCGGCAACGGCTCCAGATCCGCCTGCTGCGGCGCAGGCACCCGACGGGCGAGAATGCCCGCGATGTGGGCGGGATCGCTGGTGTGCGCCAGCCGCGTGCTCACGTCGAGGGTGAGGCCGGGGACCACAGGGTCGTCGAAGTCCCGGTGCAGCGCCGTGGACCGGCGCCCGGTGGCGTAGTAGCCGCATCCGATCAGGACGTTCACGGCGTCGCCGGCGGCCTCGGCGGGGATGAGGATGTCCACGTCGCTGGACTGACGGGAGCCGTCGCCGTGGTAGAGCAGGGTCGCGTGCGCGATCCCGTTGATCGCGGCGGCCGGAATACTGCGGCCGGCGAGGACAGTGATGACGCGGGCTGCTTCCCGGTGGTGCATTCGCCAGCGGTGCCTGTTGAGCCGCCGCTGCCCACGCAGGAACTGCTGCATCGGCCGGGCCAGGCCCGCTGTGTGGCCGTGACGATCGAGCCAGTCAGCGAACAGGCAGAGCATCTTGGCGACGATGGCGTACTCCAGCACTTCGCCAAGCGGCCGAATGTCCTCGTCGACCAGGCCGGCGTCGGTTGCGGCACCGGGGGGTTCGCAGACCGCGCGCAGCAGCCGGTACGCCCGCGGGCGGTCGGTGGTGTCGGGGAAGAATGTGGCGGGCGCGGCGGTCATCAGGGCTCCCTGACGTCGAGGAGCGCACCGACGGCGGCGGCCAGGGCGGCCGCGTCGGCGCCGGCATGGAGGCGGTAGCAGGGTCGGGTGGCCAGTGCGGCGGCGGTGCGTTGCAGGTGGGCGTCGGTGATCTCGCCGGCCGGGCCGGGCACGAGCCACTGGTTGATGTGTGCGCTGGTGCCACGTGCGGGGTCGTGCATGAACATGCGGGTGTCGAGCAACGTCTGGTGCACCTCGTCGGGGTCGACGCGCTCGACGCTGACGGCGGTACGACGGGGGTCGAGGTGCGGCCAGATCATCACCGACGGGGTCGTCTCGCTGGCGACCTTTCCGCCCCGCTGCAGCAGGTCGGAAAAGTCATCCGGCTCGATGGCGATCTTGGTTGGGAAAATCCACTTCTCGTCCGTCGGCAACGCCCGCTGGTCGGCGGGGACACGGTGGCGCAGGTGCGGCAGGGCAGCGAGCGTGCCGATCCCGGCGCGCAACGGCATCGGCCAGGGGTAACCGTGTAGGCCGGTGTCGCTGACGTGCAGCATCAGCCGGTCGTTGGTCACGTAGTCGCCGCCGAGGTGGTGCAGCCCGGCCAGCAGGGTCGTCGTCTTTCCGCGTCCCCGGTGGCCGGCGATCAGGATGCCGTGCTCGCGCACGGTGAACGCGGCGGCATGGGCGTAGACCATCCCCTCGGCCAACAGTTGCCCGGTGATCGCCTGCCGTACGAGTCGCGGCGCCCACGACGCGGCTGCCTCCGCCGTCGCGCATCGGACCCTGATCTTCCGCGCCTCCTGGTGGGCGTGCAGCAGCGCGCACCGGTCGGGCACCCAGAACGTGCTCGACGGCCCGGCCGCGCGTTCGTAGGCGTAGGTCTGCGGGCCGATATCGAAGCGACGCCCGTTTGTGATGGCTTCAGCGCTGCTCGAGACGTCGGGATCGAGGGTGAGATAGATGTGCCAGGCGGCGGGTCCGGCGGGTTGTTCGTCGTACGAGTAAAGGATGCGCCGGGCCTCCACCAGCGCTTGCGCGCTGTTGGTGTAGAGGGTGACGGTGGCGTTGCCGCACCGGAACGTCGTGGCGCCGCCGCTGGTGGCGACCGTGGCGGGGCCGACAGCTGTGGGATAGGTCATCGGCTCTCCGTTTCGCGATGGTGCGGCGTGTGCGTGGGCAGATGGCGGTGTGCGTGCCGAGTCAGGGTGGCGAGCGCGGAATCGTCCGCGGTGCGGTAGAACTCCGGGAGGCTCGCGCCGTCGAGGGCCTGGCGTAACCAGGTGGGCTCGGTGGTCTGCTCTGCGGGCCCCCAGGCGATAAGCCCGCCGCCGGTGAGCTGAAAACCGTCACCGGTCCGCACGGCGGTGATCTCGACGGCCGGTGCGCGCCGGTACTTGTCCGCGTCAAGGTCGACCTGCTCCGCGCTTGGGTCTCCGGCGGTAGGTAGGTCGGTGTAGAAGTTGAACACCGCGGCCGGGCCGTCGAGCACGAGGGTGAGGTGCCAGCCGCCGAACGGGATCGCGGCCAGGGCATCAGCGGGACACTCCTGATATCGCAGAACTGGCTGGCCGGTGGCGGTCCGCCAGGCGGTGATCATCAACGTGCGGCCGGTCAGGGTCTGGAAGACCTCCAGCTGTGTCGGAGTGTTCCAGTGGCCGGTCGAGCGGTGCAGTTCTCCCCCTGGCAGGATGCCGGGCTGGTATTCGACCAGGTCGGCGTACCAGTCGGTGCCGAGCGCATGCCGGCGCGGTAGGACGTCGCGGTGAGCGGTGTAGAGCAGCGGATCGTTCCCGGTCTCGTGGTGCAGAACGTCGTCGTTGACGAAGACGGTGTTCCTGCCCTCGCGTTGGCGGGCCAGGAGGTCGGACAGGCGGAAGTCGGCACCGACGCCGTGCTGAGGCAGAGCGGTCGATAGGGCAAAAGAGGCGGTCGTGGTCATCGCGACTCCGTGACGGGCAGGGCGCCAGCCGGCAGGCAGACGGCGGACACCGCGTCAACGAGGTGGTCGAGAGCGGTGATGGCGAGGACACCGGGTCGAGCCGGGCGGCCGGTCGGCTGGTAGTGCACGGCCCGGCAGCCGGCGTCGAGCGCGCCCCGGACGTCGGTGAGCCAGTCGTCACCGACGTGAACGACTCTCTCCGGCGTGGTGTGTGCGCGTTCGGCGACCGTGGCGAAGAGCTCCGGCCGTGGTTTCGCGAGGCCGACCTCCGAGGAGAACAGCATGTCGGCGAAGAAAGGCGACAGCTCAAGGTCGTCAAGCAACTGCCGGTGCACCTGGGGGGAGGTCGACAGGGTGTTCGAGGTCAGCACGAGCCGGGCACCGGTGCCGGCCAGCGCCCGCAACGCGTCCCGCGCGCCGTCGATCGGGTGCGGGCATCCGCGCAGGCCCGCATGGGTGTGCACGACTTCGAGGACCGACAGCATCTCCCCCGTCGCCTGGACGGCGAGCGGGTCGAGGATTCCGGCCAGCAGCTCGCCGATGGTGGGCTGTGTGCCGTCATGACGCTGCCGGTGAAGGGCGAGGTGATCGGCGGCAGTCACCGCGTGGCGGATCTGGGCGCGAGGTCTAGCCTGCCCGAACGAGTCCAGGACGCGGGTGAACTCGGCTACCCGCCAGTCTGTGACGGCCGTCTGGTCGCCGTGCACGATCAGGGTGCCCCACAGGTCGAGGCTGACCGTCCAGCCCGACAGGTCAGGGGTGGTGGTCATCGTGGGGTCTGCCTTTCGGGTGATTCCGGCGGCATCGGTTGGTGGGTGCGAATCCATGCGGCAGTGCCAGGCAGATCGCGGCTGGTCCAGAGCAACGATCCAGGGACCACACCGTTGGCCCCGGCAGCGGCAAGCGACGCGACGGTGTCCTGGCGGATGCCGCCGTCGGCAATGATCGGGATCTGCCGCTGCTCGGCGTGCAGCAGCCGCCGCATCGCGGTGATCCTGGTCAAGGCGGCGGGTTGCATGGTGGTGCCCTTGGTGCCGAGCGGGGTGCCGATCAGGACGATCGCGTCGGCCTCGGCGAGGAGTCCACGGACGTCGACGGGGTCGGTGTCGAGCATCAGCGCGATCCCCGCCGGCAGCCCGACGTCGTGGACCGCCCGGATGGCGTCGGCCGCGCCGGTGGCTTCCGCATGCACGGTGATGAGGTCGGCACCGGCGTCAGCGAACGCGTACGCGAGCTGGGCCGGGCGATGCGCCATCAGGTGTACGTGCAGCGGCCGATCGGTATGCGGCCGGATCGCGCGTACGAGATCGGGGAAGAAGAGCGGCTCCGGTATGAAGTGGGTGTCGGAGGCGTCGATGTGCAGCAGGTCAGCGTATGGACTGATCCGGGCGGCCTCAGACCCGAGCGCGGACAGGTCGGCCGACCACAGGGACACATCCAGCAGCAGCCGATCGCGCGGCAACGCGTCGAGCCACGACGGCATACTCATCCCCTCCCCTGCGCCCTCGGAGACGGCGGTGCGGCCCGCAGCGCGCTGAGGAGCCGAC
>NZ_BOPC01000128.1 GCF_016863555.1 Micromonospora qiuiae
GGCCATCATTCCGACGACGGGGTGGCCCCGATCACAGGACAGATGGGGCGATACCCGACATCCGTCACCCAAGTTCCGTAGATCTTGGTGCGGGAGCGCCCTCCTGGGGGCACTTTCGCACCAAGATCCGTGGTGCAAGGCCGTTTTGCGGGGAAGGGGAGGGAGAGTGTTGACGCGAGGAGGATGGTGTGTGGCAGCACAACAGGGGCGGGGCCAGCCGGCAACGATCGGCTCCGGTCGCCGGGGCGCCGCTGTGGTGTGACGCGCGAGACTACGGGCTTCAGGGCGACGGGGTGACCAACGATCAGCCCGCATTGTCGGCCCTGGTGGCCCGCCTCGGTGAGGGGTACGCGGCCGACGGGCGGGCCCGGGTCATCTACTGCCCGCCGGGGATCTACTCGATCCGGGACGCGGGCACGGTCTGGCGCAGCGGGGTGTCCCTGCTCGGCGCGGGATCCGGAGCGACCCGGTTCATCCTGAGCAACGAGGGCAACCGGGCCGAGCCGACACCATTGGCCTTCTGGACCACCGTGCAGCATGGCGCCGACCGCGACCGACACATCGCCGACTGCACGTTTGCCGACTTCGAAATCGACGGCTCGGGCGTGGCCCTGGCGCAGTACAACTACCTCGCCAAAGGGCTGGGCCTGCAGTACGTCGTCCGGGGCGTCTTCCGCAACCTCTACATCCACCACACCGGCGCGACCGGGCTGGGCTGTGACTTCCTCCAGGACTGCCTCATCGACGGGGTGGTCGTGGTCGGCTGCGGCCGGCTGGACAACGGCGAGCAGATGGGCGGCGCCGGCATCGGCATCGGCATCGGCGGCTGGGGAGATGTCGAGCGCTGCACCGTCACCAACTGCACCACGCTCGGTAACGGCACCAACGGCATCTTCCTCGAGCTGCAGAAGTCGTACTGGCAGCCGCCACGCGGTTACCGCATCATCGGCTGCCACGCCCAGGCCAACCGGTTCGGCATCTCCGACTGGGGAGCCGACGGACTGATCGTCTCCGGATGCACCCTCACCGGCAACCTGGAGGCCGGCTTCGACGTCTCGGGCAACGGCACCGCGGGCGTCGCCGGTCGGGGCGGCATCCTCACCGACTGCGTGATCGACCGCAACGTCCGGGACGGGATCAGCATGGGAAACACGCCCGGCCCGTACATCGTCCATGGCAACCGGATCAGTGGCAATGGCGGACACGGCTATCACCAGCACGACCTGGGCAACGGCTACCCGGGTCCGGCGTCGGAGATCGTCATCGACGGCAACGACTTCTGGGACAACGGCCTGGACGCGATCCGGATCGATCGGCCGATGGTCGACGCGATGCTGGTCGACAACCGGATCCGCAACAACGGCCGACAGTGCGAGGCAGCGGCCACCGGGTCCGGCGATTCGGTCTGGTACGCCCGCCGCTCGATGACGGATCGGACCGCGTCCTGGCGGACCGACGGACACCGGGGAAAGGTGCTGCGGGTGGGCTCCCGGCTCGCGGTGGTGGTCGGCAACACCGATACCGACCTGGCCCTGGCCGACGCGCGCCCGGACGCGAGCAACGCCTGGAACGAAGACATCCCGGCGCCCGGCGCGGCGTACGAGCTTCCCGCCGCAGCATCGATCCGGGCCGGCATCACCGTCAACGCACGCCTCGAATCGGCGACGGTACGCGGCAACCGGATCTGGGACAACCGCCCGGACCCGACCCAGAGCTACGGAATGTGGGTCACCGAGCAGGGGAGCTGTGTCTCCTGCCGTGTCGAGGAGAACGACCTCGCCGGCAACGCCGAGGGAGCGCTGCGGCTGGACAGCCGACCGGAGGGCGGCCGCTGGGACCGCAACCACATCGAAGTGGACTGAGGGCGCCTCAGCGGGCGTCGTCGGCCGGGCTGGTCGCGCTCGCCTCGGCGTACCGGTCGCGCAACCGGGCCCGGATCTCCTCCGGGGTGTACGCGCGCCGCCGCCGCTCGGCTCGCGCGATGACCACTCCGGACGCCGCGACACCGGCCAGTCCGGCCAGCCCGAGGAGCTTCCACCACCGCATCCGTTGCCGCATCCGCCTAGGGTAGTCCTTCATGAGCATCAGCCTGGACGAGGCGGTGGAGCTGACCCGTACCGGCGACGTGTGGGTCTTCCGAGGGCGCAGCATGCCCGACCGGGCCATCCAGTTGACCACCAACAGCCCGGTCAACCACGTGGGCATGGCGGTGGTGCTGGACGACATGCCGCCGCTGATGTGGCACGCCGAGCTGGGCAGGTCGCTGCCGGACCTGTGGACCGGCACCCACCAGCGCGGTGTGCAGCTGCACGATCTGCGGGACGCGGTCTGCGTCTGGGCGAACCGGTACGGCCAGCGGGCCTGGCTGCGCCAACTCGACCCGCCGGCGGACGCGAAGATGGAGGCCTCGGTGTTGCGCACCATCGCGCGGCTGGACGGCACCCCGTTTCCGTCCACCGCCCAACTCGCGTGGCGGTGGCTGCGCGGGCGGGTGCCGGCTCCGCGGTTGCCGGTGCCGAGGGCACGGCAGCGCCCCGAGACCGTGCCCGAGCGGACCCTGGAGACGGCGTACTGCGCCGAGGTCGTCGCGGTCACCTACGAGGCGATGGGGCTGCTGCCCGCCGGGCGGCGGCCGAACTGGTACGACCCGGGGCGCTTCTGGAGCGGCGACGACCTCGGCCTGCACGGCGGGGCCCGGCTGGGCAGCGAGATCGAGGTGCGGATCCCCCCGCGCTGAGCTTCCGCCGCCGGGCCCGGCGGCGATTGCTGGCGGCGTGACTGCCCCCACCGGCCTCGACCCGTCGACCGCTAGGCTGGCGCGTCGGTGACGACAGGGGGGCCCATGTCCGAGCGGCCGGCCGATGACCAGACCGGTGAAGAAGCCAGCGCGAGCACTCGCCAGTGGACGATGCCCAGGATGGTCGCCGGCGCGCCCTGGGTGGTGATCCTGGTGGGTGTCGCGGTGTTGACGGTGCTGCTGGTGGTGGCGGCGCTGTCGTTCCGTGGCCCGGAGAAGCTGTCGGCGTCGGCGCCCGGGCCGCCGATGGTCCTTCCGGTACCGACCGCCCCCACGAACCCCGTCGGCGCGACGCAGGAGGCTGCGCCGACGCAGGAGGCCGCACCGACAGGCAGTCCCTCGGCCGCACCGACCGTGGCGACCACATCGGATGCACCGGCGCCACCGTCCGGCACCGGATCACCCACGGCGGCCGCCGGTCGGCCGCCCGCCGCCAGTCCACCCGCGCCGGCGCCATCGGCCACCGGCACCGGAGTGCTGAGCGCCAGCTACCGGCTGCAGAGCGCCGACGAGGATTCCTTCCAGGCCGAGTTGGTGGTACGCAACGGCACCGGCCGCCCGGTCGACTGGCAGATGGACCTGGCGTTCACCGACGAGGTTGTCGGCATTCGGGCCTCCAGCGGGCCAGGCGTGACGGTGAGCATCAAGGGGGGCGGGAGGTACCTGCTCAGCGGCAGCCGATCGCTGGCCGCCGGGGCGCAGCAGACGGTGCAGCTACGGATCACCCGCACCGGGGGCGGGGAGTACCCGACACGGTGCACGGTCAACGGGGCCGCCTGCGCGGTCGGCTGATCGTACTGTTAGGAATCCTGGGTGTTTCGTCCGGTACTTCCGGGTGCTGCTCTTGATCGTTACGCTGGCCGGGTCGCCTGCTGAGGAGAGACATGTCCGGTATGCGCCGCGCTCCCCGAGATTCTTCGCACGGTTCGGCCGTGGCCTGGCCGCCCTGGATCCTGGTGTCGATCGGGGTCCTCGCGATGGTGGTGCTGCTCGTGATCGCGGCCAGCGCGTACCGGGCGCCCGGGTCGGGGTTCGACCCGGTGCCGCCGGGGCCGCCGGCGATGGCTGTGCCGATACCGGCGGAGCGGGCGTCGTCGGCGGGGCAGAGCAATACGGAAGGGCCTGCGCCGGCTCTGCCCGGGCTGTCGCCACGTCGGACCGATCCGCCGAGCCCGCCCAGTTCCGCGTCGGCCACGGCCGAGCCGCCGACGGCGGCTCCGCCGCCGCGTGCCCCGTCGCGCCCCGCGGTCCCGCCTCGCAACCCGCCGTCAGCTTCGCCGTCCGCCCCGCCCCCGCCGTTGGAGGCGCGGTACCAGGTGTTGCAGACCTTCCCGGGCGGCTTCATCGGGGAGGTGTCAATCCGTAACGCCTCCCGAGGTGACCTGGGCTGGGTGGCGCGGGTGGAGTACCCGGGGGGTCGGGTGGTCACGGCCTGGTTGGAAGGTGTCACACAGGGGACGTTCAGTGACCGGCGCGGCACCCTGATCTACCGCAGCGGTCCGGACCTGGCCGCCGGTTCCTCGGTGCTGCTGCGCTTCCACATCGAATCCGCCCATCCGCACCCGGCGAGCTGTGCGGTCTCCGGGCGGAGCTGCATCGGCGTCTGAGCACCCCCGCGGCGTCGAGGTCGTCGCGGAGGGCGGGCCAGTGATGGACGGTGCTGACCGCCATCGCGGCGTCGAAGGTCGCGCAGTAGGCCCGGTGCCCCGCCGCAGTCCGCGTGGATGGCTCCACCAGGCCGATCTCGTCATAGTGATGCAGTGTGCGGACGCTGACACCGGCCAACTGCGCCACACGCCCCACGCTCAGGTGCTCCTCCACACCACCGACTATCCGGCATGACGCCGCGTGAGGAGCAAGCGCTTCGCTGCCGGCACGATCGAGGTTCCGCTCACCGGTATGCCCGGACATCAGCGACGGTGCCGACGTCACCTGCGGTGACGACCGATCAGCGGCAGATCCGTGCGTTGTAGCCAGGGCATGACGGCAGGGTGTGTGGCCCTGTCGAGCTGAACCGTTGGTGCTATCGCCCAGGGCGCCGTCGTGGTGATCAGGGAATGCGACCCGGAGGGTGACCCGTCTGCGCTATCAGGTCGACAGCATCCACACCCCACCAGTGCCATGGTCGCCGTTTCGGCGCTATGGCGGTATCCCGGGCACCAGATGACCGCCATTCCGCCGAAACCGAGTGGATCAAAGTGGCGGCCCTGGGGGTGGGTGGGTGTCGCGGGTTGCGGTATGTCGGGGTGTTCGGGCCTGCTGAGGCCGCGGGTTGCGGCATCTCGTGCGTAGGCCACGAGTTGCGGTGTCCTGTGCGACAGTGCCGGATGAGGGCGCCTCGGGCTGATTGGTCGGTCGCTGCGGGGGGCGGGACTCGCCTCGTCGTCGCCGCCCTATTGCCGGACTCGCTGAGTTCCACACGACACGGCGGAACCGCCGGGGCATCGGCAGGAACGCCGGTGCGACGCGGAATCTTGCGCAAGGAAACGCCTCGCTGCAACACCGTTTGCAAGGTATTGCAGAATGTTTCGGCAAGAGTTAGCGTGCGGGCCAGCCAGCGATCAGAGGAAGGCCGTCGATGAAACCCCCGCCGATATCGCGCAAGGCCGCGCTCGCCCTCGTCTTCCTGCTCACCTTCACCCTGGTCGGCACGCCGGTCGCGGTGTCTCCGGCCACCCCCGCCCAGGCCGCCGGACCGGCCGCGCTCAGCGCCACCGGGGCGGTCACCTGGCCCACCGAGCCGTCCGCCGCGGCCCTGCTGGCGGCCGGCGCCAACCGGGCGCGGGCCGAGCAGTTCTACTTCGTCCTGCCGGACCGGTTCGCCAACGGCGACCCGCGCAACGACCGGGGCGGGGAGACCGGCGACCGGCTGCGCACCGGCTACGACCCCGCCGACAAGGGGTTCTACCAGGGCGGTGACCTCAAAGGGCTGATCGACCGGCTCGACTACATCCAGGGCTTGGGCACCACCGCCATCTGGCTCGCTCCGGTCTTCACCAACCGGCCGGTGCAGGGCAGGGGCGACGACGTCTCGGCCGGCTACCACGGCTACTGGATCACCGACTTCACCCAGGTCGACCCGCACTTCGGCAGCACGGCGGACCTGAAGAAGCTGGTCCAACTCGCGCACCGGCGCGGCATCAAGGTCTACCTCGACGTCATCGTCAACCACACCGCCGACGTCATCAACTACGCCGAGGGCCGGCACGACTACGTCGACAAGGCGACCGCGCCGTACCGTGACGCGCAGGGCCGGCCGTTCGAGGACCGCAACTACGCCGACGGCAGCCGCACCTTCCCGACGGTGAACGCGGCGTCGTTCCCGTACACCCCGACCTTCCAGACCCCGGCCGACGCGAAGGTCAAGGTCCCGGCGTGGCTGAACGACCCGACCATGTACCACAACCGTGGTGACTCCACCTTCGTCGGGGAGAACAGCGAGTACGGCGACTTCTTCGGCCTCGACGACCTGTGGACCGAGCGCCCGGAGGTGGTCCGTGGGATGACGAAGATCTACGCCGACTGGGTGCGGGACACCGGTGTGGACGGCTTCCGGCTGGACACCGTCAAGCACGTCAACATGGACTTCTGGCCGCAGTTCGCCCAGGGCATCGACCAGGCTGCCGCCCGCGCCGGCAAGAAGGACTTCTTCATGTTCGGCGAGGTCTACAGCGCCGATCCGGAGATCACCTCCAGCTATGTACGCCAGGGTGGGCTGCCCGCCACGCTGGACTTCGCCTTCCAGGAGGCGGCGCGGAGTTTCACCGCTAGTGACGGTTCCGCCAAGGCGTTGGCCGACGTGTACGCCCGCGACGACCTGTACGCCGCCCGGGACACCCACGCCGGCCGGCTGACCACCTTCCTCGGCAACCACGACATGGGCCGGATCGGCTCCTTCATCGCCGGCGGCCCCACCGACCCGGCCACCCACCTGCGCCGTGACCAGCTCGCCCACGAGCTGATGTTCCTCACCCGAGGCCAGCCGGTGATCTACTCCGGCGACGAGCAGGGCTTCACCGGCGCCGGCGGGGACAAGGACGCCCGGCAGCCGATGTTCGCCTCGCGGACCCCGGACTATCTCGACGACGACCTGCTCGGCACCGACCGCACCCACGCGCAGGACAACTTCGACCGTACGCACCCGCTGTACCGGACCATCGCCAGCCTCGGCGAGCTGCGCCAGGCACACCCGGCGTTGCGTGACGGTGTGCAGGTGGCCCGGCACGCGGCCGACGGGCCGGGCGTCTTCGCCTTCTCCCGGTTCGATCCGGACAACCGCACCGAGTACGTGGTGGCGGTCAACAACGCGGCGACCGCGCAGACTGTCACCGTGGACACCTGGTCGGCCGGTGCCACCTTCGCCGGCATCTACGGCACCACCGGCCGCCCCGTCGCGGCCGGCGACGGCAAACTGACCCTGACCGTGCCGCCGCTGTCGACGGTGGTGTACCGGGGCGGCAAGCCGGTCGCGCTGCCCGCCGCCAAGCCGGGCATCACCATCACCGTCCCCGGTGGCTCGCCGGCCACCCGGGCCGAGGTCACCGCCCAGGTCACCGGCGATCCGCTGGCCACCGTCACGATGGCCGCCCGGGTCGCCGGTGGCAGGTGGACCCTGCTCGGCTCGGCGCACCGGGCGCCGTACACCGTGCACCACGACCTGACCGGCCTGGCCGCCGGCACGAAGGTCGAGTACAAGGCGGTGGTCTCCGACGGCCGGGGTCGCACCGCCACCGCCCGCACCGCCGCCACCGTCGGCACACCCGAGCAGACCGGCTCGTCGCGCGACTGGCTGGTGGTGCACCATCAGCGACCCGACGGCGACTACGCCGACTGGGGCCTCTACGCGTGGGGCGACATCGACCCGGAATACGCCACGCAGTGGCCGCAGGGCCAACCGTTCGCCGGCACCGACGCGTACGGGCGGTTCGCCTGGGTGAAGCTCAAGCCGGGCGCGAAGTCGGTCGGGTTCCTGGTGGTCGACGCCGACGGCACCAAGGACGTCGAGAACGACCGGACCGTGGACGTGACGCAGACCGGCGAGGTCTGGGTCAAGCAGGGCGACCCGGCCACCTACCAGAGCCGGGAGGAGGCGGCCGGCGAGCCGACGCCGCCGGTCGAGGAGGGCGTGGCGGTGCTGCACTACCGCCGGCCCGACGGCAACTACGACGGCTGGGGCCTGCACCTGTGGGACGGCGCGGCCAACCACACCGACTGGTCCCGGCCGATGCCGCCGACCCGGATCGACTCCTTCGGCGCCGAGTTCCGGGTGCCGCTGGCCGAGGGGGCGACCGGACTGAGCTACATCATCCATCGCGGTGACGAGAAGGACCTGCCGCAGGACCAGCGGCTCGACTTCGCCGACGCCGGCCGCGAGGTCTGGTTGCTCGCCGCGACGCCCGGCCGGCTGCTGCCGACCACGGCCACCGGCACCGGTACGGACACCGACATCGGCAAGCAGCGGGCACACTGGATCGACCGGTCCACCGTCGCCTGGCGCACCGGCCCGACCGACGGCAAGGCGTACGCGCTGGTGACCGCCCCGGCCGGCGGGGTGCGGGTGGTCGACGGCGAACTGACCGGGACGTACACCTCGCTGCCGTTGACCGCGCAGCGCAACGGGCTCACCGAGGCCCAACGCGCGGCCTTCCCGCACCTGTGGGACCACCGGGCCTTCACCCTGGACCGACGGGACCTGGCCGGAGTGCCGGCCGCGCTGCGCGGGCAACTGCTGGTGACCGAGCGGGCCGCCGACGGCACCCTGCTCGGCGCCACCGGCGTGCAGATCCCCGGCGTGCTCGACGACGTCTACGCCCCGGCCACCTCCGCCCGACTCGGCCCGACCTTCACCGGCGGGACACCCACCCTGGCGGTCTGGGCGCCGACCGCCCGGACCGTGTCGCTGGAACTGTTCGACTCGCCCACCGCCACGCCGCGCACGGTCGCGATGCGCCGCGACGACCGCACCGGCGTCTGGTCGGTACGCGGGGCGCGGGACTGGGCCGGCAGGTACTACCGCTACCGGGTGCAGGCGTGGCAGCCGGCGGCGCAGCAGGTGGTGACCGCCTCGGTGACCGACCCGTACTCGGTGGCGCTGGCCGCCGACTCCACGCACAGCCAGATCGTCGATCTCACCGACCCGAAGCTGGCCCCGCCCGGCTGGGCGGCCCTGCGCAAGCCGGCCGCCGTGCCGAACGCCAAGGTGCAGATCTCGGAACTGTCGGTGCGGGACTTCTCCATCGCCGACACCACCGTGCCGGCCGACCGGCGGGGCACCTTCCTCGCCTTCACCGACCCGGCCACCGCCGGGATGCGGCACCTGAAGGCGATCAGCGACGCCGGCGTGACCCACCTGCACCTGCTGCCCGCGTTCGACTTCGCCACCATTCCCGAGCGGCGGGCCGACCAGCGGCAGCCGGACTGCGACCTGGCCGCCCTGCCGCGCGACTCGGAGCGCCAGCAGGAGTGCGTGGCCGCGGTGCGGGAGAGCGACGGCTACAACTGGGGGTACGACCCGCTGCACTACACCGTCCCGGAGGGTGGGTACGCCGTCGACCCGGAGGGCGCGCGCCGCACCACCGAGTTCCGGCAGATGGTCGCCGGGGTCAACGCCGCCGGTCTGCGGGTGGTGCTGGACGTGGTCTACAACCACACCTCGGCCGCCGGCACCGATCCGCGCTCGGTGCTCGACCAGATCGTGCCCGGCTACTACCACCGGCTGCTCGACGACGGGGCGGTGGCCACCTCCACCTGCTGCGCCAACACCGCCCCGGAACACGCCATGATGGGCAAGCTGGTGGTCGACTCGCTGGTCACCTGGGCCAAGGCGTACAAGGTGGACGGGTTCCGGTTCGACCTGATGGGCCACCACCCGAAGGCGAACATCCTGGCCGTCCGCAAGGCGCTGGACCAGCTGAGCGTGGCCCGCGACGGGGTGGACGGGAAGAACATCCTGCTCTACGGCGAGGGCTGGAACTTCGGCGAGGTCGCCGACGACGCCCGGTTCGTCCAGGCCACGCAGGCCAACATGGCCGGCACCGGGATCGGCACCTTCAACGACCGGCTGCGTGACGCGGTACGCGGCGGTGGCCCGTTCGACGACAACCCGCGCCGGCAGGGCTTCGCCTCCGGGCTGTTCACCGACCCCAACGGCGACCCGGTTAACGGCTCCACCGCCGAGCAACGGGCCCGGCTGCTGCACCAGCACGATCTGATCAAGGTCGGGCTGGCCGGCAACCTGCGCGGCTACCGGTTCACCGACTCGTCCGGCCGGACGGTGACCGGCGACCAGGTCGACTACAACGGCTCGCCGGCCGGCTACACCGACGCGCCGGGGGAGGCGGTCACCTACGTCGACGCGCACGACAACGAGATCCTGTACGACGCGCTGGCGTACAAACTGCCGCAGGCCACCTCGGCCACCGACCGGGCCCGGATGCAGGTGCTCGCGCTGAGCACGGTGGTGCTGGGCCAGGGCGCCGGTTTCGTCACCACCGGCACCGAGCGGCTGCGGTCGAAATCGCTGGACCGCAACTCGTACAACTCCGGGGACTGGTTCAACCAGATCCGCTGGGACTGCAACCAGGGCAACGGGTTCGGCATCGGCCTGCCGGCCGCCGAGGACAACCGGGACAAGTGGCCGTACGCCCGGCCACTGCTGGCCGACCCGAAGCTGGTGCCGGACTGCGCGGCGGTCGAGCTGACCGACGCCCGGTACGCCGAACTGCTACGGATCCGGGCCTCCACCCCGGTGTTCGGCCTGCCCACGGCGCACCAGGTGCAGCAGCGGGTGGCTTTCCCGCGCTCCGGTGCGAACGAGACGCCGGGGGTGCTCACCATGACCCTCGACGCCCGTGGCCTGGGTGGGGCGTGGAAGTCGGTGACGGTGGTCTTCAACAGCACCCCGAAGTCGGCGACGCAGCGGGTCACCGGACTGCGCGGGGCGGACGTGGCGCTGCACCCGGTGCTGCGTTCCTCGGCCGACCCGGTGCTGCGTACGGCGGCGTTCGACTCCTCGACCGGCACGTTCGTCGTGCCGGCTCGCAGCGTCGCCGTGTTCGTGCAGCGCTAGACCATCGATGGGGAAGGGGCTGGCCCGCGCGGGCCAGCCCCTTCGTGCCTCACGACGCCTCAGCCGGCGATGGCGACCGCGAAGATGTGCATCGTGGCGACGCCGGCGGCCGCCCGGGCGCTGATGTTCGGCAGGTCGACCCGGACCACCTCCTTGTCCTCCAGCGGCAGTCCGACGACGTAGATGGTCGCCGGGGTGTTGGCCCGCTGGTTGTTGGGCCGATTCTGGTACGGGGCGACGATCGCCCCGACACCGCCGGGCCGGGGCGCGCCGGCCCAGTCCGGGCAGCCGAGGGTATGGGTCTTGCGGGTGCCGTCGGCGTAGACGATGGTGACCGGTCCGGACACCGCGCCGTACGTGCCGGTCAGCAGGAAGCCGAGCGTCCGGCCCTTGCCGGTCACCTTGATGGACTGCCCGGAGGCGATCGCGTTGTCGGGCCTGCCGATGGCGCCGGGCCAGGTGAAGTCCACCCCGCCGGCGCTGACGGTGGCGCCCGGGGTGACGCCGACCTGGGCCAGCGCCTGAGCGGACAGGGTGGCCCCGTTGCCGTCGAAGTTGCCGGCGTTGGTGTTGGTGTCGTCGGTGACCCCGATGTTGGTGAAGTTCTCCTCGATCGGGGCCTCGCGGCCGTCCCAGACCCGGATTCGGGCCGTGGCGGACGCGGTCCAGCCCCGGCCGCTGACCTCGGCGACCAGGTCCGCGGTGCCGGTCTGCGCGGACTCGGCGACGGTCACGGTGAACTCGACGGTGCGCTCCGAGTCCGGGGGCAGCGGCCGCAGGTCGAAGTGCACCGGTGTGACGCTCCACCCCGACGGGACGTCGAGCGACACCCGCGCCGAGGGCGCGATGGGCATGTCCACCGCCCGCACGGTGACGGCGACGGTCGCCGCCGCGCCCGCACCCATTTCGTACGGCGCGCGCACGCCGATCTTCTGCAGGGCGTACGCCCGGTAGGTGTGGCCAGCCCTGCCGGCGAGCTCGACCAGGCCGGCCTCGATCTTCCTGGGCTTGACCACCCCGTTGCCGTGGGTGACGTCGCGTACGGTGTAGCGCCCGGCGAACAGTTGGCCGCGCAGCTGCACGCTGCCGTCGCGGTCCGGCGTGATGCGGATCTCGTCCGCCTGGCCGCCGCTCCACGTCACGTCCACGGTGTAGCCGCCGCGACCCCGCAGACCCTTGACCTTCCCGTCCGGCCAGGCCGCCGGCAGGGCGGGTAGCAGGTGCAGTTCACCGGCGTGGCTC
>NZ_BOPC01000129.1 GCF_016863555.1 Micromonospora qiuiae
CCAAGGTGGCCACCGTCCTATTGCCGGCCGCTCTTGGCCGGGCCCCGACGGCGCGTGAGCCACATGACCCAGCCGCGAAACTGACCATGGCAGTCAGTGATGGTCTTCCGCCCATGCCTGATCCGCTGGGGTGGCCACGGGGTCGAAGAAGTCCCTGAGGGCGGCCGTGGCGTCGCCGATGGCGACTTTTGCGTCATCGAACGGATGGCGCAGGAACTCGTGGATCATCCCGTCGTAGCGCTTGACGGTCACTGGTACGCCTGCGGCGGCCAGGCGTTGGCCGTACTCCTCGCCCTCGTCGCGTAGGGCGTCGTACTCCGCGGTGATGATGAAGGCGGGCGGGAGCCCGCTCAGGTCGGGCTGCAAAAGCGGGGACACGAACGGGTGGAGCTTGTCGTCCTCGGTGGTGATGTAGTGGTTCATGAACCACTCCTGGGCCTCCCGGGGGATGTTGCCGTATTTGCCGGCGAACTCGCTGATCGACTGGTTCGTACGCCGGAAGTCAAGGTCTGGGTAGACGAGCAGTTGGAATCCGATGTGCGGCTGCTCGGCGGCACGTGCCTTCAGGGTGACGACGGCGGCGAGGTTGCCGCCGGCGCTGTCGCCGGCAACGGCGAGTCGCGCCGGGTCTACGCATAGTTCGCCGGCATTGTCGGCGACCCACTTGGTCGCCGCGTAGCCTGCGTTGATCGGGGCGGGGAACTTGTTCTCCGGTGCCAGGGGGTAGTCGACTGACACGACCACGCTCTGCGAACCGTTGGAGAGCGCGCGGGCGAGGCCGTCATGGGAGTCCAGGTCGCCCAGCACGTAGCCGCCGCCGTGAAAGAAAACCACGACGGGAAGCGCTGGGCCGCCCATCGGGACGCCGATCGGGCGATAGACGCGCATCGGCACCTCGCCGGCCTCGGTTGCGGCCACACGGTTGCATACCTCGGCCACCTTCTCCGGTTCGCCGACCGACGCCGCCGTCAAGCGGCGGGCCCCGGCGCGCGCCTGCTCAGGCGAGACGGTGTGCAGGCTGCCGAAGTTGACGGCAGCAAGCCGATCGAGGTGTGCCTTGACCTGGGGGTGAAGTGGCATGGCGAGTGATCTCCCAATCCGGAGCGGGATGTGTTCCCACAGCCTCTGACTTGTACCGTGGTTCAAGTCAAGGGCGCCCACCTGACCAATCGAAGAGGAGCTGCGACGTGCCGGGCACGGCAGAACTGGACATCGCCGAGGTCGCCGAGCAGACCGGGATGACGGCATCGGCGCTCAGGTTCTATGAACGGCGTGGGCTGATCCGGTCGAGCGGGCGCAACGGCTTACGCCGGACATTCAGCCCTGACATCATCGACCGGATCGCGCTCATCGGTTGTGCACAAGCTGCCGGGTTCACCTTGGCACAGATCGCGCGTTTCCTCGTCGCGAGTCCTGGCGACGCCGAGTTGCGCGAGCGGATGACGGAAAAGGCTCGAGAGCTGGACCAGGACATCGCTCGCCTCACACGCATGCGCGACAGCCTCCGGCACGCCTCCGCCTGCACCCACACCCCGCTTATCGAATGTCCCGAGTTCAAGTCCCACATCAGGGAGGGAAACGCAGCAGGGTAGGGATCCCCCTCCGGCCTGTTGCCCCTGGCTCACGCCGACAGCAACGTTGCCATGCCCAGCCGTGATGGGCGACGAGTTCCGGCACGAAGCTGAGCTGGGCGTCTGGTGGGCTACCACCTGGCGGGGGAACATGGTCGGTCGGCGGTTGGACCAGGTGACCGGGGCGGTGAATCTTGGACCCGGAAGGCCGCCGTGGGGGCAGAAGATGCCCAAGATTGGCTGCTGGAGCCCACGCTCTACATGCTTGGGGCCATTTTGTCGTGGCGTCGTGTTGATCGTGATGGGTATCGTGGCCGGGCCGGCCGCGGGACTTCGGTGCGACTTCCGGAACCCGCCTATGAAGCGATGCTTCGCAGTTCGTGCCCCTATTCCCCGGCCGGCCCCGTGGTCACTGTATGGAAGGTTGGGTCGCGGTCGTGTCGCAGGCGGATCGGGTCGCGTGCGAGGACGTGGTCATGTTCGTCAACGCCGCGATCGCCTCGACGGCCCAGCGTGAGTTCCGTTCTGGAGCGGCCACGCAGCGGCTGTCGTTGGGTTTCCTCCATGAGTACGTGCTGGGCAACTACCGCGACCTGTATGCCGCGACCCTGGCCTTGGACGTCAACGAGCTCAACGCTGCCATGGTCGTGACGAACCTGCTGCGCACCGCGCGTGAAGCGAGCGGCGAGCAGCGCGCGGTGGAGGGGCGACTGATCGCGGCGCGGCTACGGTCACTGCCGCCGCAACGGGTGTACGGCGTGTTTCGCGAGTTGCGCCGGTTGGGGGTGAACAACCGGCGTACCCGCGTCATCGTGCGTGACTGGGTGGCAGCCCGACCCGACCCGGCGTTCGACGCGATCAAGTACCGCCGATCGCTGTCGGTCGCTGCCCGTCACGCCCACCTGCCACTTCCCGGCGAGGTCGGCACGGTGCTGTTTGACTGGCGCCGACCGAAGCGCTACGACACACCGATCCTGGAGGCGTGGCGACGCGCCCATTACGATCAGCGGGCCCTGTACGAGCTGCCGTATACCGTCGCCGAGGGATTGGCGGCCCAGCACGGCATCGACAGGGCCCGGTTCCTGTCCGGCATCGCGCCCAAGCTCACCGGCGGTGAACGGCTGCGGCTGCAGGGGACCGCCGTACGGCACAAGGTCGAGGCCGTTGCCATGGACCTCGCCACCGCGCCCCTGACCCGCCTCGCGATCTACGCGCTGTCGTTGTCCCGCCCGGAACGCGCCCGGCGTCGCGACGAGCTGGCCGGCGCGCTTCAGGCCGCCGCGCGCCGAGCGGCGGGCCGACAGGCAGGCACCTGGGGCCGGGTGGTGGCCGTCCTCGACGACAGCTACTCCGCCGCCGGCTCCGGGGTGAAGCGTCGCCGGCCGCTCGCCGTCGCTCTGGCCACTCGTTATCTGCTGGAGGCCCTTGCCGCCGACTTCACGGGGCTGTGGCTGCACCACCGCGGCGACCCGCTGCTGGTCCACCCCATCGGTGCCACGGGGCTGGGCGTGCGCATCGTCGATGCCCTCGAACGCCGCCCCGACCGGGTCGTCATCGTCTCCGACGGCTGGGACAACCACCCACCCGGGCAGGCCGCCGAGGTGTTGCGGGTCTGGCGCACTCGCCTCGATCCCCACCAGGCAACGAGCGTCGTGCACCTCAACCCCGTCTACGACGCCGACACCTTCGACGTGCGCCGTCTTGCCGCCGGTGTGGCCACTGTAGGCGTCCGCGACGCCGAGGACGTCGGCGCGCTCGTCGAGCTTGCCCGCTTCGCCACGGGCAGCGCCGGCTTCGACGAGCTGCGCCGCCACCTCGCCGACCGGGTCGCGCGGTTCCTCAGCGCCGAGGAGGCAGTATCGTGACGGCCGCCACCGACGGGATCAACCTGACCGGGCTGATCGTCGGCCCCGCCCAGATGTGGGGCGCAATCCGTCTCGTCCCGCTACTGCGGCCGAGCCCCATCACCGATCTGCGCCTGAACGCCCGCCTCTACGACCCCGACGAACTGTCGATCGTCCGCACAGGACCTCGCACGACTTACCTTTCCTACATCCCGCACGCGTTCGTCGCGACCTGGACCACCGACACCACCCCGGCCGCCGCCTACGGCACCCAGCTACGCGACTCCGCCGACACTCGCCCTCCCATTGGCATCCGGCTGGCGTTGCGCCGCCGCATGGCTCGCCGGGAGGACCGGCATCGGCTGCGTTTCCTGCCGCTGCACCTGGCCATGGAGGGTTACCTCGCGCTGCAGTTCGGTGGACCGCCCATCGCCTGGCAGGAATGGACCCGCCACGCCGTCACTCGCGGCCTGTCCCCCCGCGTGGAAGCCAGCTACGCCGGCGCCACCGTCGCCGGCCTCGACGACGCGCTGCGCGTCTTCGAAATCCACCCCGACCAGTGCGGAATGGTGCTCTACGTCGCCGACGCACTCGCCGCCGCGTTCGTCGTCCCGCACCCGGACGACTACCGTGCCCTGCACCCCACGCTGTTGCAGGACTTCTACGGCGAACTGCTGTTCCATTACACCCATCTGTATCCGGCCGTACCCGACTTCACCTCCCGCCTCGACGACACTGTCATCGCCAGCATCGCCGACCTGCGCGCCCAACTGGCCCGGGTGGACGCCGACTGGAGGGCTTTCCATGCCCTCATGGCCGATGGGCTGCTCGCCGCCGAGCGGCTCACCGTCACCCCGGTACAACGGATGGGTCGCTTCACCCTGGCCCGGTTCCTGCCCGCCTTCAACCCCGAAGCCGAGAACCACATCGGCGAAACCATCACTGACGAGGCCGGCCAGCTGGCATACCTCAAAACGTTCCGGCTGTCGGCCGCCCAGACCCGCCGTGGGCATCTGCTGTCCCAGCTCACCGCCAACGACTGGGACCTCGACGCCACCGCCACCGCACTCGGCACCGACCGCGACGCACTGATCCAACGTCTCGACCGCGCCGGCTTCGGCCATCTGCTCCGCCCCGACATCATCGATGCCTGCCGCACACGCGCCCGAGAACTGCGCAGCCGGGCAACGAAAGCGGGGCCCACGAAGTGACCTACACCCGGACACAGCTGCGCGAGCGCGGTAGCAGGCGGTTGCCGTCCGTGCCTGCGACGTGGGCGGCGAAGCAGGCGAACGGATCGGTCAGGAATCGAGAAGCGCAGGTCGCGCAATCGCACGAAGCGTGATCGACATGAATTCCATCAATTCGGCCGGCTTCCGTGGGTTCGCGCTGTCGCTCGTGGGGTGCCAGCCGAGCACCGCCGACAGCATCACCGGGACCGCGCTCGACGACGGTGCCACCACGCGGAAGCCGGTCAAGAAGCTGGCGCTGTACAGCCACCGCGCCGCCGCATCAGTTCTCGGACGTGTCGTCGTTCTCTTCGAGTAGCAGCGGTACGTCGTAGATTGACATGTCGGGTCTGGCTCGTGCGTAACGTACCCGGTGGCGCCACCGCTGGTGCTCGAACGCCACATCAGCGTCGATCTCCACCACGACGGTGGGCTCCACCGGCACGTACCGTAGCGGTTCTGGTTGGTCGAACTGCCCCGACCAGGAGGCGGGCAAGGGCTGCGGCCACGGATGCGCCTGCGTTCCACGGTGGGCCAGCCTCGGCGCCGACAGCAGCCCGCCGACCTCCACCGCCTGCTCGGCAGCCAACGGATGCGAACGGCCGGTGTAACGCAGCCGCCCCCGCCGGTCGTACCGGCCCAGCAGCAGACTCTCCGGATGGCGCAGGCTGCCGGTCACTCCCCCGATGACGGCATCAGTGACGATCCGGCTGCGGAACTTCGACCAACCGCGCCGACCCGGCTGGTACCGGCCAGCCAAACGCTTGCTCACCACACCCTCGATACCCACCGCCGTCCAGTGCGTCAGCCACTCCGACACCTGCGCCATGTCCGCCGTCTGCGGCGTCACCTGCAACGCCGCCGGCGCACCCGCAACCAGCCGCTCCAACCGCGCCCGACGCTGCGCCAACGGCAGATCGAGGACCACCCGACCGCCAACGTCGGCCAACACATCAAACAACACCACATGAGCCGGATACTCGTACGCCAGCCGCAACAGACCCCGACCAGCGGTGACCCGGCGTTGCAACAGCGGGAAACTGGTCTGCCCCCGCACCCAGACGACCAACTCACCATCGAGCACCACACCCGCCGGCACCGCCGAACGGATCGCCCGAGTCACGTCCGGAAAGTAGGTCGTCAGATTCCGGCCCGCCCGCGACTGCAGATACACCCGATCCGCCTCACGAAAGGCAATCACCCGCCACCCGTCCCACTTCGGCTCATGCACGACACCCGGCCCTTCGGGCACCACACCCACCGGCGCCGCCAGCATCGGCGCGACCGGCCGCCGCAACACCGGCCCCGCCGCACCCATCCCCCCACGCTCAGAAGTCACCGCTTGCCCCACCCACACCAGCCACTCATCACCGCCCCCCACCTCAGAGTCGGCGAGAACCAGGCCGGCTCGGGCCAAGATCCGCGATAACGAATCGCTCGGGACTGCTAGCACGGCACACCGGTCCCCAGCGGTCCCCGGCACTACGCATGCGGTGATGGCCTCTTGTCACTGGGTTTGCGACCTCCGGCTCGCCTCGAAGCAGATAAGCAGGGCGTCTGCGGGTACGACGGTATTGAGCAGGGCGGGAAAATTCGCGGCCAGCAGAGCACTGAGAGGTGGCAGGTCATGGCATCCATCGGCCAACGGATCAAGGGATTCCTGGGCAGCCCGCAGGGACGCAAGATGGTCGATCGTGGGCGGCGCGAGGCAACCAAGCCGAGCACACAGGCGAAGCTGCGGCAATTCGCAGAGCGGATGACGGGCGGATCATCCAGCCGCCGCTGACCCGGTGAGGACTCCTACGACTGGCCGCCAAGGCGTGGCGTCGTGATCGGCTGTCGAGCGAGATGAACTTCGCGCCCGCCGGTTTTCAGGTCCGCTCCAACGCCTGTGCCCGCTGATCCGGCAACGTCCTGATTAGCCGACGGATGCGCGGCGGCGGGGATCGGTGTTTCAGTGCGGCCATGTCACGAGACACCGATGCCACTGGGGGGACGATCACTTCGGATCGAGGCAGAGCGACGGTCGCCGCCTGCGGGCTGCTGGTGGCGACGTCGGCCTGACGCGGTCGTTGAGGACCACACCATCGACAACGCAGAGGGCGGCGGCGGCGACCATCCCGGCTGCGGCGGCAGCGGTCACGGCGCATGCCCCAGCCGAGTGCCGCACCAGCACCCGGCGTGACCACCCAACGCCCGCACCACCCCGATCAAGTGGTGCCAGGTGGCATTCAGGTTCTTGACACACTCCAGATTGCAGCGTTAGCATCCCCCGCAAGATTGTTAACGCTAACAGGGAAGCTTGGTCATTGGCTCCACACCAGACGAGCCTGAGCCAAAGTGGACGTGTACGCGGGAAGTCCGCCTCCTGCACCTTTGTGATCCCTCCGAAGTTCGCCTCACCACCAACTAGCCGCAATGGGCTAGCTATACCGAAAATTCGGACACTTCCGCCCTATTGTTAGCGTTAACCAAGCCAAGACGGAAGGTTAAGACCTGATGGCTATCGAGAGAACCGCTGGAAAGCGACGGAGTTTAGCGGCTATTGGCCTTGCTCTCGCGGTAGGAGTAGGGGTGGGCCAATTGACGCCGATCGCGCCAGCCTCGGCGGAGAAGCCCGCGCAGCCGGGGGCGCCCGGCCTCGGGCCCCAAACCCCGTCCGCCAAGGTGCCGCTGAGCGGCGTCGACATGTCGCAGACATACGTGAACCCAATCAATCTGCCCGGGATGGCGGTGCGCAACATCGTAGGGACGATGCCGCCCACGGACGCGAATGTTGCAAACACATCGCAAATTCCAGCCAGCTTGAATCTGGAAACGTGGACGGCGGCGTCCGGGCGGACTCTCGCGAGCCGATCCACCGTCGGTTTCACCAGGATTTCGGAGAACTCCGCACGGACCGGGGCCGACTGGTCCGCGGTGAACGTGGACGGGACCATCTATCTCTACGCATCCGGTGCCATGCAGAGCGCGCCGAACAACAACCGCACTGTCTGGTCCACCACCGACTACCTCACCTGGACGCCCCATGAGATGAACCTGGGCGTGGTAGCACCAACCGTCGTGCAGATCGGCAGCAAGTTCTACATGGCCGGCAACAACACGCCGGTCTATCAAGCGGACTCGCCTACTGGGCCGTGGACCAGCATGGGGAGCTTCCTGCGCCAGAACGGCCAGATCCTGAGCGTCGGCGACGTGCAGTTCTTCCTTGACACGGACGGCCGGCTGTACCTGACGTACAACATCGGCTCGCCGATCATGGGCGCCGAACTCGACCCGAACAATCCTCGGCAGCTCATCAGCGACCCGGTCGTGCTCTGGACTTTTGACCCGCGCCAGGAGTGGCAGCACATCGGTGACAACAAGGCTACCTACACGCATGGGTACGTGGAGGGTGCGCAGCTGTTCAAGGTGGGGAAGACGTATTACCTCTCGGTCGCGTCCGGTGGCACCGAGTACACCACCTACGCGACGGGGGTCATGACGTCGGACAAACCGCTTTCAGGGTTCAAGGAAACGCAGCAGAACCCAATCGGCTACGGTAACAACCACCCAAGTTCGGTATATCCGAACGCCGGGCACGGCAGTTTCGTACTCGACAATTCCGGTAACCTGGTGTTCTTCTACACCTACGTCATCGCATACGAGGAGTTCTTCGAGCGGCGACTGGGAATGGACATCTGCCACGTGCGCCCCAACGGTCCGCAAAAGGGAGCAATCGATTGCGAGTTGTCCAACACGCCGCAACTGGCCCCCGGCAAGACGATCGATGGCAGGGACGACGTCGGGCTCTACAACGTGGCCACCAACAGCCAGGCCTACTGGGCGAGCAGCTATGCCCCCGGGCGCAACCCGTACTACGGAGGGGACCGCTCTCTGTCCACCTGGTGGGAGCCGGCTGACAACGACGACGCACCGACGTACATCAGGGGCTTCGGGACCGTCTTCCACATCTCCGCTGCCCAGATCCAGTGGAAGGAGCTCGGGCGGGCGTTCACAAAGGACAACGCCGTGCAGTACACGCTGGAGTACAAGGACATCCCCACCAACACGTGGCGGACGCTGGTCGACAGGAGCACGAACACCACCGCGTACACGGCTGACTACGTCACCTTCGACCGGGTGCTGACGAACGCAGTCAGGCTGAAGATCCTGGGTACGACCGAGAACGTGAAGGTCGGAGTCCACGAGCTCAACGTATTCGGGGAGAACTACCACCTGGTCGCCTCAAAGGGCATGATCACCCCGTAGTCGGGTTGCCGGAGACTGAGCAGTAGGGAGCGGGCGAGATCAACGATCTCGCCCGCTCCTTCTTCGTGATCCCCATGGTGCTTCAGGTCGGCGCCACCTCGTACCCCTGGTTGGGGGTTCCACGTCGTGCGGCAGTGAGTAAGCAGCCTTCGGCGGGAGCAGGCGGGTGTGGCTTCCGCCGATCGGCGTCCTCGCCACCGCGTTTTTGGAATCGTCAGTGGTGGCTGGCAGCGCGGGTGAGGCGGAGGCACTGTGGGAAGGTCGGGGCACAACCCGGAACGGGAGGCAGGGTCGCCGACCTTCAGCCCGTCCGCCGAGCTGCCGCCGCTGTCCCCGGACGATCTCGGCGTGCTGCGCCGGCTCGGCGCGCGCTGGCAGGTCGGTGAGGCGGTACGAACTCTGCCGGTGGATCCGCAGGCGGGAGAGATCCGCTCCTCCGGGGTCGGCGCAGCGGGCCGGCCCGCCATGCTGTTCGTGCGGGACGGGGCCGGCCAGCTCACCGTCACCCCGACCGCGGAACGGCAGGACACCGCCGAGGGGCGGGCCGTCGGCGGACTGCGTCGGCTGCTGCTCGGACGGCCACTGACCAGCGAGTCGATCCTGCGCGAGCGGATGCCGAAGTTCATCGCACTGCCCGTACTCGCCTCCGACCTGCTCTCCTCGGTGGCGTACGGGCCGGAGGCGATGTTGGTCGTGCTGGTCCTGGCCGGCAGCGGCGCCCTCGGGCTGTCGTTGCCGATCGCGGCGGCCCTGGTCGTGCTGATGATCGCCGTCGGCACGTCGTACCGGCAGACCGTCTACGCCTATCCGCACGGCGCCGGGTCGTACCTGGTGGCCAGCGACAGCCTGGGGCCACGCGCGGGCCTGGCCGCAGCGGCCGGGCTGACCCTCGACTACGTGCTCACGGTGTCGGTCTCGGTGTCGGCCGGCGTCGCCGCGATCACCTCGGCGCTGCCTTCCCTCGCCCCGTACAGCGTGCCGTTCGCACTGGCGGTCATCGGTGTGCTGCTGACCGGCAACCTCCGTGGCATCCGGGTGGCCGGAAACGTCTTCGCCGCGCCCACGTACCTCTTTCTCGCCGCCGTCCTCGGGCTGATCGCTGCCGGGTTCGTCCGGGCCGCTGCCGGGGGTTTCGCCGTCGTCGCCCCACCGCCGATCCCCGCGGCGGAAGGGCTCAGCCTGCTGGTCGTGCTGCGGGCGTTCGCCTCCGGCGCGACCTCGATGACCGGCATCGAGGCGGTTTCCAACGCGGTACCGGTCTTCCGCCCCACCGAGTGGCGCAACGCCCGCACCGTGCTCACCTGGATGGTCGGCATCCTGATCGTGCTCTTCGCCGGCCTGACCCTGCTGATCCACTTCAACGGTCTGGTGCCCCGTGCCGACCAGACCCTGCTGTCACAACTCGCCCGGCTGACCTTCCCCACCGGTCCCTGGTACGCGATCATCCAGGTCGCCACGGCGCTCGTGCTGCTTCTCGCGGCGAACACCGCCTTCAACGACCTGCCGCGTCTGCTGTATTTCATGGCCCGGGACGGCTACGTGCCCCGCCGCTTCCTGCATCTGGGCGACCGACTGGCGCTGAGCAACGGGCTGATCGCGCTCGCGGTGGCCGCCGCGGTGATCCTCGTCGCGTTCGGTGGTCGTACGCATTCGCTGATTCCGCTCTACGCGGTCGGTGTCTTCCTCGCCTTCACGCTCTCCCAGATCGGCATGGTCAACCACTGGCGGCACCACCGTGCCCCCGGCTGGCGGCGACGCGCCAGCATCAACGGGGTCGGCGCCGCGCTGTCGGCCGTCGTGCTGGTAACCGCCGCGGTCACGAAGTTCACCGCCGGTGCCTGGGTGGTGGTGCTCGCCGTACCGCTGTTGATCTTCATGTTCGGTCGCGTACGCCGCCACTACGACCACGTTCAGGACGCCCTCGGCCTGCACCCCGCGACGGGCACCGATCGACGGTTGGCACCGGCCGAGGAGGAGCCGCCCGCTGTCGTCCCGCAGCAGGTACGGCATCTCTTCCTCGTCCCGGTGGCCCGCCTCAACCAGGCGGCGCTGCGTACCCTCGCCTACGTTGGCTCGCTCGGCCGACCGGCGCTGGCGCTGCACGTCAGTCCCGAGCGGGGGGAGGCCGATCGTTTCCGCACGCAGTGGGCCACCTGGGGCGACCACATTCCGCTGGAGACGATCCTGTCGCCGCACCGCGTGATCATCCAGCCGCTCGCCGCGTACGCCAGCGCGCTCCGCCTCAGCCATCCCGACCTGACCCTCACCGTCGTCGTACCCGATGTGGTGGTCGACCATCCCTGGCAGCGCTTGCTGCACTATCGCACCGAACAGCGGCTGCGTCGGGCCCTGCGTCGGCATCCGGGCATCGTCGTCACCAGCATGCCCACCCACCTGGCCCGCTGAGCGACGCTCGCCGTAACCGGATTCGAGGGTCCTGATCCCACGCTCGCCGCCGGTGTCACACCGTCCACTCAGGCGGTGCCGGCGCAGTTCGCGACCGTGACGAGGCCCGTGGTGGCACCCGCAACGGTGCCACCACGGGCCTGTTTGTCGCCAGAGGTCAGCAGCCGATCC
>NZ_BOPC01000130.1 GCF_016863555.1 Micromonospora qiuiae
TTAAGGCTCACTGAGCCGGCACGGCCTTAACGTAGACGCCTTCGCCTTGGCGGCCTTCTACCAAGCCCTCGGTCTTGAGAACCAGCATGGCTCCACGGATCGAGCCGTAGGACACGTCGTACTCAGCCTTCAGCTCCGCAGTCGATGGGAGTTTGTCTCCCACGGCGAGCTTGCCGCTCCGGATCTGCTCGCGGATGGCCTCGGCCACCCGCTCGTACTTGGCAGGCATCGGTCACTCCTCGGGTCGCACCTCCGAGTAGATCACTTTCAGAAAGCCGCATCAACTATGTCGAGCCGGCTAGAACAGGTAGACATAGTTGATTAATCTCCCTGTCGTGTTCGTCCTCGGGTCGCACCAGGAGGGCACAAGTCCGGTGCCTGTCCGCTTTTCCCCCACACCCGAGCTGCGGCAGGCACCGGACCCGATCAGCCGACCAGTAACCAGCACGACAGCACCCGCGACCGGCAGAGTGATGGATCCCACGCCGGGCGATGTTCTCCACGTTGGCGCCACCGCTTCTGTGCAGTTCGGCGGGGACCGGTCGTTGACCTTCCGGGTAATCAAGGTCGGTGACCGGCCGACGTACGACGGTTGGGTCTGGCTGACCGGTTACGTCCTGGACCGGGCCGGCAACGCCGTGGCCCGGCGAGAGATCTTCGTGCTGCGCGCGGGACTGAAACTGCTCGTTCCGGCTGCCGCCCCCGTCACCAGACGGACACCACCCACTGTTCGGAACAGCGCGGGGCGGAGCGGGGCGAGCCGAAAGACACCTATCACGACTTCGAGGAGGCTGCGGTGAGCAGGCATTCGGTCGGCGTCGTCCGAGCAGCGTCGCGCATGGCCCGGCTGGCCCCCGAGCAGGTGAGGCGGATCCGATTCCGTCGCACCAGGTTCGGGCGACGCGGCCTGGTCGAGGAACAGGTGTACGCCTTCGTTCGCGCGGTCGTCGACGAACTGACCGCTCGGGACGGCGTGGAAGCAGGCATACGAGCCGAGAACGCCCGGCTGAAGACCGCACTAGGCGAGTGGCAGAGCAGCCGCGCTCGCCAGCCGAGCCGGACGACCAACGCGGGGCGATGGATAGAACCCGAGCAGCGCAGATAGCGGACTCTGACCGGCGAAGGAGGTAGGTCGTGATGTCGAGCAACGCCGAGCGGATGCCCGAGTGGCCGACCGCTGAGCATGTGCCGGTCCGACGACGAGTTGGATGAATTCCTCGCCGACCTGTACGCCTCCCGGCGGGCTGGCGCCGCGTGAGCCTGGTCGTCCTGGACACCGACGTTGCGTCGGCGATCCTGAGGGGTCGGCTGCTCGACCGGCTGCCGCTGGCGACCTTCAACGGCAAGGACTACGCCGACTTCACCGAGTACGACGGTACATACGCTGGCCTGCTCGCCATGTCGTCCACGGTCGGTCTCGGCCTGGGTCTGTCGCCCGGCTTGGCTGTACGAGTGGCTGTACATCGAGCGGGCCGATCAACAGGCCAACCGCCGCCGCGGCAGCCGAGGTGAACGCCCACCAGGTTCGACAGGCGGCTCTGGCACGATGGCCGGCGTGTCTAATACCCCTGGTCCCCGAGACACCTCTCACCTCGTTGAGCCCACTGCGCAGCTGCCGCAGCTAGACGGACGGCGGCAGCGGACCGACCCGGATGGCCGCCGGGTGATGTGGATAGCCGTGGCAGGTGCTGCGGTCGTTGTTGTGGCCGCAGCAGTCATGGTCACCGCTGCCGGAAGTGACGACGCAGAGAGGCCGACGCCGGCAGCCACGTTCGCCGCGCCGAGCGAGACTGCCGATGAGCAGGGCGACGATCTTTCGGTGACAGAGGAAGCTTCCGCCTCCCCATCTGCCTCCCCATCCGCGTCGCCGTCTCGGTCGCCGTCGCCCACACCGCCTGCGATCCGCCCCGGGCGTCCGGCTGACCTCATCGCTGGCACGCAGGCCATGATCGACTTGATGGTGCAGGAGCGGCGGCTGTCCAAGGACGCCGGTAAAGACCTGAGCAAGCGACTGCGGAAGACCGGGGAGGAACTCGCCGACGGTGACGTGGACAAGGCGCGGAAGAAGCTGCGTGAGTTCGCCGAGAAGCTGATTGAGCTCCGCAAGAAGGACAAGATCAGCAGCAGTAGCTACGACACGCTTGCCGCCGCTACGGGGCAAATCGCGCAAGCAATCGGGTAACCGCTGATCAGTCGGGCGGAACGCGCAGAACGAAGGGCCACAGAGGCACTAGCCATGTCCGAGTGGAACGTTGTGCCGCTGATCCTCGGCATCACACTGGGCGTATCGCTGTCCGGGCTGATGATCGGGGCAGATGATCGGGGCACCGGAGTTGGCGGACCGTTCAGCGTCCGACCTTTGTGAGCGACACCGCCTGCGCGGCGACTGAGCCCCTCGCCCGCCGCGCAGGCATTTGGGCCGTTCCGCTGTGGCAGAGATGGTCAGGGGAAGACCCCCAGCAACTCGGCCAGGTTGACCCCGGGAATCGCGTCGGCGTTCGACCTGATGGCGTCCCGGAGCACTGGCTCAACGTTGTCCCGCACCATGTCGTCGATCATGCGGTGTGCGGTCTCGTCAACTACGGTGAGGTCGTCCCGGATCTGCCCGGCGGCCAACGGGTTCTCCCGCACTGTCGCTACTGCGAGAAGTTGCAAGAGGGCCGTCCCGACATCCTCATGGATGATGCGGTAGCGGGCGGAGAGTCGGCCGCCCGCAGCCATGGTCACCGATGAGAGTCGGATGACCGGCCAGTCCTGGCCCAGCGCACGCAGGTTGAGTGTCGCGCCCTGGCCGGACGCGTCGAGCTGGATCCGGGCGATACGGACGCGCGCCGCGCTGTTCGGCACGTTTCCCGCGAGAAAGGCGGTGGCCGACAAGCGGGTGCCGGACGGGACCGCCATGGTGACGCCGTGACCGAGGTCGCGGGTCAGTTCGCCGCTGACGGCGAAGTCGCCTTGAAGCTGAGCGCCGGAGATCCGAGGCAGGCTCCCCGAGCCGCCCGCACTTGCCAGTCTGCCCACTAGTTCGGTCAGATCACCTGGCAGGTTCTCGTCGGTGAACGGATTGTAGCCAGCTTCCCGGGTCCGGGCGGGCAACTGCCCCAACGCCTGTCGGAACGGCCCGAGGAGTTGCTCGCCCACTCCACCGAACCAGTTGACCGCGTTGGCCGCGGTCCACTCCGCGCGCAACATCTGCGTGCCGAAGTCCCAGCTCAGCCGATGCAGGTCGACGTCGACATCGAGCCAGCCGATGGCGTTTTCCTTCGTGATGACGAGTGACGGGCCGAAGTCGATGGAGAGCCCTCGGGTGGTGACGGACACCCGTGCGGTCGTGTCGCCCACGGTGTGGATGTGCGTACCGTCGCTGTTGGACAAGGTCTGCCCGCCGGCGATGGTCCCGGACACGGTCAACGAATGCCTGACGGAATCGGCGCCAACGGTTGCGTCGACCTGGCCGGCAACCGAACCGGGCGGGCCGTCACGCTGCACGGTGAGTGCCGACCTGACAGCCCGGTTGCCGACGAGTCGTTGCAGTGCGAAAACGTTTCCGGCGGCCGGGATTCGGCCGCCCCGCAGCGCGCGGATGGCCATGCTTGCGCTGGGCAAATCCGAGTTATTTGATCGAGTGCCGGACGACCCCGCCTGGCCGTGCCGCTCGCGAACCCGGATCTTGTCATGGCCCGGCATACCTGCACCGTAGCAACGTGGCGCACCCAATAGAGCAAGGAAAATTCCACATTCCTGCCTGAGGTGAAATCACGCCTAATGATGTCGGCCGGTCCAGCTACCAGAGCGCGAAACGGCTAACCGCCCCCGGCCTCCGGGGCCGGGGGCGGCATGCCGTGCCACCGGCTTTCCGGCCGCCTGGACTCCGGTGCTCGGTGGCAAGCCGCGGAGCGGCGCGGCAGCCGAGCGTCCCGGCATCGAGACGGCCGGCCACGCTGGCGCTCGTCACGGCCCAACTTGCTGGTTACGACCAATCCGACGCCTGCCGCGATATTCAAGGGCCCCGTAGGCGACCATGAGGGCCGATGCGGCCAACAACAGCACGGCGCCGATCCACCGGCCCGGAGTGCGCCAAGCGCTGGGCGTGACCTCCGTGAGGTTTCCTAGCCCCAGAGAGCGTGGAAGCCCATGCATGCTGCCCCTGCGGCCCACAGCCGGGGGTGATGCACGGCCCGCCCGAACAGCCGAATCGTTGACGCGCGTCGGCTGTGAATGAACACCCAGGCAGCGCACCCGATCAAGGCGACAGCGGCGCTGGCAAGCAGGATGTCCATGACCGTTGCACCCGCCTCGTAGGTCGCCACGGCAGTCACGGTAGCGGCACCACGCAGCTGCCGGCCTCTGGCATTTGGACAGCCGGCGCCTTGGATTCAAGGTTCGGCCGGCGCGGTCTGGCCGAGGAGCAGGTGTACGCCTTCCTTCGCGCCGTCGTCGATGAACTGACGGCCAGAGACAAGGCGGAGGTGCCTACGGGCCGAGAACGCCCATCTCAGGCTTGCCCTGCGCCAGTGGCAGGACCAGTACGTCGGCCGAGCGAACCGGATCACTAACGCGGGGCGTTGAAGGTGCCTGGACAGCACGGATGGTCAGAAGGGTATGCCGATGGTTACAAGGTCAAGAGAGCGGGAAGTGCGGCGGCTAAGAACCGAGTGTCGACCTGAGCCGAAGGCCGGTGGAGCGGGCGACGGGAATCGAACCCGCACCGTCAGTTTGGAAGACTGAAGCTCTGCCATTGAGCTACGCCCGCGTACGCCCGGAAACCCGGACGCGCCCGACAGCCTACCCAATGCCGGCGGTGCCCGCGCGGCCGTATCCCCTGCGCCACGCCAGCATGATCCACACAACTTCGGCGATGTTGCGGTATCCACGGCGGCGGGATACCGCAACATCGCCGAAGTTGCGCCGCGCCCGCCCGCCGCGCCCGCCGAGCCCGCGTGGCCGGTTCGTCCTCGTTCGGCGGGTTGGGTGATGCCCCGGCACGCGGGTGTCGGGGGGACGGCATAGACTGCTCGTCGCCACGGGGTGTGGCGCAGCTTGGTAGCGCACTCGCTTTGGGAGCGAGGGGCCGTGGGTTCAAATCCCGCCACCCCGACTGCCGCAAGATCAGGGTGTCGGCACCCGGGACGGCCGGCGCGCGGGGCATGTCTTGCCGCGGGCCCACGGGCGCTGCCGGCCGGCCGTGCCGGCTCGCCTACACTCGATGGGCCGAAAATAGGGCGCCCAGATTCAACCGAGATCCGTCAAGGAGTACGCCTGTGAAGAGCACCGTCGAGACTCTGAGCCCGACGCGCGTGCGGCTCGCCATCGAGGTGCCGTTCGTCGAGCTCGAGCCGAGCCTCAAGAAGGCGTACCGGGAGATCGGCCAGCAGATTCAGGTTCCCGGCTTCCGTAAGGGGAAGGTGCCGCCGGCGATCATCGATCAGCGGGTGGGCCGGGGCACTGTGCTCAACGAGGCGGTGCAGGAGGCGATCCCGCAGAACATCCTCTCCGCGGTCCGCGAGCACGACCTGAAGACCCTGGGCCGCCCCGAGGTCGAGATCACCGAGTTCAACGACGGCGACTCGCTGAACTTCACCGCCGAGGTCGACGTTCGGCCGGAGATCACTCTGCCCGACCTGGCCGGCATCGAGGTCACCGTCGACGAGCTGCAGGTCGACGAGAGCGAGATCGACGAGCAGGTGAAGAACCTGCGCGAGCGGTTCGCCACGCTCAAGACCGTCGAGCGGGCTGCCGCCGAGGGCGACTACGTCCAGATCGATCTGCGGGCGACCGTCGACGGCGAGGAGGTGCCGGGCGGCTCGGCCACCAACATTTCCCACGAGGTGGGCAGCAAGCAGTTGCTGCCGGGCCTGGACGAGGCCGTCGTCGGCCTCGCCGCCGGCGAGGACACCACCTTCACCACCCAGCTCGTCGGCGGCGACTTCGCCGGTCGGGACGCCGACGTGATGGTCACCGTGCGGACGGTGAAGGAGCGGGAGCTGCCCGAGCTGAACGACGACTTCGCCCAGCTGGCCAGCGAATTCGACACCATCGAGGAGCTGCGCGCTGACCTGCGCGAGCGGGTCACCCGGGGCAAGCGGGTCGAGCAGATCTACGCCGCCCGGGACAAGGCTCTGGAGCAGCTCGTCGAGGCCGCTGACGTGCCGGCGCCGGAGGGCGTGATCCGCGACGAGGTGGAGAGCCGCAAGGAGGCGATGGTCGATCAGCTGGAGCGCATCGGCGCTTCACTGGAGGACTACCTCGCCGCCGAGGAGAAGACCGAGGAGCAGATCGACGCCGAGCTGACCGAGGCCGCCACCCAGGGTGTCAAGGTCCAGCTGCTGCTCGACACCCTCGCCGACGCCGAGGACGTGCAGGTCTCCGACGACGAGTTCGGCCACGAGATCGTCCACCGCGCCCAGCGTGCCGGCATGGCGCCGCAGCAGTACTACGACCAGTTGGTCCGCTCGGGTGCCGCCGGCGCGGTCTACGGCGACGTCCGTCGCGGCAAGGCGCTGGCCGCGATCATGGAGCGCATCACGATCAAGGACGCGGCCGGCAATGTGGTCGGCCTGGATGCCCTGCGTGAGGCGAGCGAGGCGGAGCACGGCCACGAGCACTGACCGCCGGGTGGGGCCACCGTCCGCCGGTCGCGGTGGGTGGTGGCCCGATCCCTTTTTCGGGTACGCCTTCGGCAGGTCTGCGCTGAGAGCGAACAGTGCCCGGAGCGGGCGTCCGGCCCCCGGCCCAGCGGTTAGTGTCGGACACGACGGTACGGAGAGCGAAGGGCTGCCATGACCGACATGCACATCCCAGCGAAGCCGCTCCGGGCGATTGACGCCCGTGGTGGTGACAACATTGGCAACCTCGACGACTCGGTCTACAACCGGTTGCTCAAGGAGCGGATCATCTTCCTGGGCAGCGAGGTGAACGACCAGGTGGCCAACCGCATCTGCGCGCAGCTGCTGCTGCTCGCCGCGGAGGACCCGGACCGGGACATCTTCCTCTGGATCAACTCGCCGGGCGGCTCGGTCTATTCGGGCATGGCGATCTACGACACCATGCAGTACATCGACAACGACGTGTCGACCGTGGCGATGGGCATGGCGGCGTCCATGGGTCAGCTGCTGCTCTGTGCGGGCACCAAGGGCAAGCGTTACGCCCTGCCGCACGCCCGGATCATGATGCACCAGCCCTCCGGCGGAGTGGGTGGCACCGCCGCCGACATCGCTATCCAGGCTGAGCAGATGCTCTACACCAAGCGGATGTTCCAGGAGCGGGTTGCCTTCCACACTGGCCAGTCGCCGGCGCAGATCGAGGCGGACTCGGACCGGGACCGCTGGTTCACCGCCCAGGAGGCCGTGGACTACGGCTTCATCGACAAGGTGATCACGGGAGCCGCCCAGGTTCCCGAGGGCGCCGGGACCCTGAGCTGATCGAGGAGCAGACGATGACCGACCTGAGCCTGCCGCCGCAGTTCGCGGCGGTGCACAACCGCTACGTCCTGCCGTCCTTCGTCGAGCGCACGTCGTACGGAGTCAAGGAGTCCAACCCGTACAACAAGCTCTTCGAGGACCGGATCATCTTCCTCGGGGTCCAGGTGGACGACGCGTCGGCCAACGACGTGATGGCCCAGCTGCTCACCCTGGAGGGGACGGACCCCGACCGGGACATCATCATGTACATCAACTCGCCCGGCGGCTCGTTCACCGCGATGACGGCGATCTACGACACCATGCAGTACGTCCGGCCGGACATCCAGACGGTCTGCCTCGGCCAGGCTGCTTCCGCCGCGGCGGTGCTGCTGTCGGCGGGCACCCCGGGCAAGCGGATGGCGCTGCCGAACTCGCGGATCATCATCCACCAGCCGGCCACCGAGGGCGGCTACGGGCAGGGCTCGGACATCGAGATCCAGGCCCGGGAGATCCTGCGGATGCGGACCCAGCTGGAGGAGATGCTTTCCCGGCACTGCAACCAGCCGATCGAGAAGGTCCGCAAGGACATCGATCGTGACAAGATCATGACGGCCGAGGAGTCCCGCGAGTACGGGCTGGTCGACACGATCCTCACCAGCCGTAAGAAGGGCCTGCTGGCCGCTCACGCCGCCAGCTGACCGGTACCAGATCAGAGGTCGGTCGGGTCTGTCGCCGGCCGACCTCTGACACACCCGTTTTGGGGGTCGGAGAAACCTCCGACAGCGGGTAACGTCGGGTCCGTACCACTTGGTCGGGCGACCGGCGGGGTGGGAAGAAGACGGGCGGAACGCAGTATCCGCAGGTCGTGGCCGGGGCTCCGGCCGATGAGTGCAGGGAGACTAGGTGGCACGGATCGGTGACGGCGGCGACCTACTCAAGTGCTCCTTCTGCGGCAAGTCGCAGAAGCAGGTCAAGAAGCTCATCGCGGGGCCCGGGGTCTACATCTGCGACGAGTGCATCGATCTCTGTAATGAGATCATAGAAGAGGAGTTGGCCGAGTCCGGCGAGGTGAAGTGGGAAGAGCTTCCCAAGCCGATGGAGATCTGCCAGTTCCTCGACACCTACGTAGTGGGGCAGGAGCACGCCAAGAAGGCTCTCGCCGTCGCGGTCTACAACCACTACAAGCGGATCCAGGCCGAGGCGGCCGGCGCGCCGGGTGCCGGCGGCGAGGGCGTCGAGTTGGCCAAGTCGAACATCCTGCTGCTCGGCCCGACCGGGTGCGGCAAGACGCACCTGGCGCAGACCCTCGCGCGGATGCTCAACGTGCCGTTCGCCATTGCCGACGCGACCGCCCTGACCGAGGCCGGTTACGTCGGCGAGGACGTGGAGAACATCCTCCTCAAGCTGATCCAGGCCGCTGACTACGACATCAAGCGCGCCGAGACCGGCATCATCTACATCGACGAGGTCGACAAGATCGCCCGCAAGTCGGAGAATCCGTCGATCACTCGGGACGTCTCCGGTGAGGGCGTCCAGCAGGCGCTGCTGAAGATGCTCGAAGGCACCGTGGCGAACGTGCCGCCGCAGGGCGGCCGGAAACACCCGCACCAGGAGTTCATCCAGATCGACACCACCAACGTGCTGTTCATCTGCGGTGGTGCCTTCGCCGGTCTGGATCAGATCATCGAGGCTCGTACGGGCCATGGCGGCACCGGCTTCGGTGCCCGGCTCCGCGCCGTCTCCGAGCGCTCCACCGACGACATCTTCAGCCAGGTGATGCCGGAGGACATGCTCAAGTTCGGGCTGATCCCGGAGTTCATCGGCCGCCTACCGGTGATCACCAGCGTCCGCAGTCTCGACCGCACGGCCCTGGTCCGGATCCTCACCGAGCCCCGCAACGCTCTGGTCCGGCAGTACCAACGCCTCTTCGAGCTCGACGGCGTCGAGCTGGAGTTCGAGCGGCCGGCACTGGAGGCGATCGCCGACCAGGCGATGTTGCGCGGCACCGGGGCCCGCGGCCTGCGCGCCATCATGGAGGAGGTCCTGCTCTCCGTGATGTACGAGGTGCCCAGCAACCCCGATGCCGCCCGGGTGCTCATCACTCGCGAGGCGGTGCTGGAGAACGTGAACCCGACCATCGTTCCACGCGAGTTCACCGGTCGCCGGGCCCGGCGCGAGCGCGAGGAGAAGTCGGCCTGAGTCGCTGGTCGCCGGCTCGACTGCACTCGGCGCTCCTGTCGCCCGTACGCTGGCAGCCATGCGTGTCGCCGTCTGCCAGCTGAACTCCCGGGACGACCGGAAGGCCAACCTCGCCGCCGCCGAAGCCTTGATCGACCGCGCGGCCGACGCCGGTGCGGACCTGGTGGTCCTCCCGGAGTACGTCGACTACCTCGGACGGAGCGCCGGGATGCCGGTGCCAGAGCCGGTCGACGGTGAGGTCGGGACCTTTTTCGCCGCCGTCGCGCGGCGCCGCAGTCTCTGGCTGATCGCCGGTTCCTTCCATGAGGCCGGTCCCGATCCCGACCGCACCTGGAACACCACGCTGGTCTTCGACCGCTCCGGCACGCTCGCCGCCAGCTACCGCAAGATCCACCTGTACGACGTGGAGATTCCCGGGCGGGTCTCGTACCGGGAATCGGCGACGGTGGCCCCGGGTGACCGGACGGCGGTGGTCGATGTCGAGGGCCTCCGGGTCGGCCTGTCGATCTGTTACGACCTGCGCTTCCCTGAGCTGTACCGGGAACTCGCCACCAACGGTGGCGCTCATCTGCTGGTGGTGCCGGCGGCGTTCATGATGCATACCGGGCGTGACCACTGGGAAGTGCTGCTGCGTGCCCGGGCGATCGAGAACCAGTGCTTCGTCGCCGCGGCTGGTCAGACCGGGGATCACGAGCCGGGCCGCACCTGTTACGGACGCAGCATGGTGGTCGACCCCTGGGGGACGGTGCTGTCGCAGGTGCCCGACGGTCCGGGGTTCGCGGTCGCTGACATCGACCTGGACGTCTTGGCGCGCATCCGTGCTGAGCTGCCGAGCCTGGCCAACCGCCGGCTCTGAGCACGCAAGATCATCCCTGCAGGAGCACACCCAGCAGCGCGAATCCGACGATCGCGGCGGCGGTGATCAGCAGCGCCGTGCTCATCCGCGAGGGTCCGCGTCGCACCAGGCGTCCGATCGAGACCACCACGGCGAAGAGCACGAACGCTCCGATGATCAGCTGCCAGAAGGGCAACAGGAGGCCGAACAAGGCGTCCTCGGCGAGGACCGGGCCGGCAGGCCGGGACACGTCATCCATGCCAGACACTCTGGCACGCTCGGGCCTGCCGCGGGTCCCTACTGTCGTGCAGGGAACGACCTAGAGATCGACAGACTATGATTTGCCTTCTCGGAGGCAGACGCGTAACTTTCTCTCTGCACGAGGGAGGCCGGGGCAAACCGGCCGAGAACGGGCGCCAGGCTTGCGGCGACGACGTCGACGTGAGGCTGAGACCGGGCGGTGCGACGACTTCATGGGATGGAGTTGCGATCGCGAAGCCGACCGGGTAGAGTTCGGGAGCCGGCAGGAGCCGGGCGGGTCGCCGCAAGCGATCGGCCGGTCTGCGGCTCTCCACGACAGAAACGACCGCCGTGAGGCGTGCGTCAACGTGGGCCCCGAGCAAACTCCGGAAGAAGCCTGAGGCATCAGGTTGACCCCGAAGTCCGGCTCGGATAGTTTGGAGCGGTTGCCCCAGACGCGATCTCAGTGATGGGATCGGCGTGTGGTGTGTGGTTGTTCTTTGAGAACTCAACAGGGTGCTTGATAAGCCAGTGCCAAAGTTTGTTGCTCATGGCTGCCC
>NZ_BOPC01000131.1 GCF_016863555.1 Micromonospora qiuiae
GTCGGCTGCTTCGCCTGTCGGCTGCTTCGCCTGTCGGCTGCTTCGCCTGTCGGCTGCTTCGCCTGTCGGCTGCTTCGCCTGTCGGCTGTTAGAAAGGGGCCCTTTTAATACACGAGGCGTTAATAAGGGGCCCTTCCTTACATCTCCTAGCTGTCGCCGCCGGTCTCGCCGACCGGGGCGGCGGTCACGTCGTCGATGGCGTACTTCTTGGCCGCCTCGGCCGGTACGTGGGCTGGTACCACCCCGCGTAGCGCGAGCTGCCGCAGCGTGGCGACCGCGATCGACTCGGCGTCGACGTGGAAGTGCCGGCGTAGCGCGTGCCGGGTGTCCGACAGGCCGAAGCCGTCGGTGCCCAGCGAGGTGTAGTCGCCCGGCACCCAGCGGGAGATCAGGTCCGGCACCGCGCGCATCCAGTCGCTGACCGCGACCTTGGGCCCGTCGGCGTCGGCCAGCTTGCGCTGGATGTACGGCACCCGCGGCTCCGCGCCGGGGTGCAGGAGGTTGTACTCCTCGCACTCCACCGCGTCGCGGCGCAGCTCGGTCCAGGAGGTCACCGACCAGACGTCGGCGGCCACTCCCCAGTCCTGGGCGAGCAACTGCTGTGCCTTCAGCGCCCACTGCATGCCGGTGCCGGAGGCCAGCAGGTTCGCCCGGGGGGCGTCGTCGCCGGCTGCCGGGGCGGGGGAGTAGCGGTAGATGCCCTTGAGGATGCCCTCGGCGTCCACGCCCTCCGGCTCCACCGGCTGGTGGATCGGCTCGTTGTAGACGGTGAGGTAGTAGAAGACGTTCTCCTGCTTCTCGCCGTACATGCGGTGCAGGCCGTTCTCCATGATGTGCGCGATCTCGAACGCGAATGCCGGGTCGTACGCGACGACCGCCGGGTTCGTGGCCGCGAGCAGCAGGGAGTGACCGTCCTCGTGCTGCAGGCCCTCGCCGTTGAGCGTGGTGCGTCCGGCGGTGGCGCCGAGCAGGAAGCCGCGGGTCATCTGGTCCGCCGCCGCCCAGAGCCCGTCACCGGTGCGCTGGAACCCGAACATCGAGTAGAAGATGTACATCGGGATCATCGGCTCGTCGTGAGTGGCGTACGACGTGCCGGCGGCGGTGAACGAGGCGACCGACCCGGCCTCGTTGATCCCCTCGTGCAGGATCTGCCCGACGGTCGACTCCTTGTACGACAGGAACAGCTCCCGGTCGACGGCGGTGTAGCGCTGGCCGTGCGGCGAGTAGATCTTGGCGGTCGGGAAGATCGAATCCAGGCCGAAGGTACGCGCCTCGTCCGGAATGATCGGCACCCAGCGCTTGCCGAAGTCCTTGTCCTTCATCAGGTCCTTGAGCAGGCGGACGAAGGCCATGGTGGTGGCCACCTTCTGCTTGCCCGAACCGCGCTTGATGTCGGCGAAGCGCTCGCTGCCGGGGATGGCCAGCGACTTCGCGCTGGTCCGCCGGCTCGGCAGGTAACCGCCGAGCTGCTGACGCCGCTCGTGCAGGTACTGCATCTCGTCGGACTTCTCGCCCGGGAGGTAGTACGGCGGCAGGTACGGGTTCTCCTCCAGCGCCGAGTCCGGGATGTCCAGGTAGAGCCGGTCGCGGAAGGTCTTCAGGTCCTCCAGCGTCAGCTTCTTCATCTGGTGGGTCGCGTTACGGCCCTCGAAGTGCGAGCCGAGCGTCCACCCCTTGATCGTCTTGGCCAGGATCACGGTCGGCTGGCCGGTGTGCTCCGTCGCCGCCTTGTAGGCCGCGTAGAGCTTGCGGTAGTCGTGGCCGCCGCGCTTGAGGTTCCAGATCTCCTCGTCGGTCAGGCCCTCGACCATCTTGCGGGTGCGCGAGTCCCGGCCGAAGAAGTGCTCCCGGACGTACGCCCCGGACTCCGCCTTGTAGGTCTGGTAGTCGCCGTCCGGCGTGGTGTTCATGAGGTTGACCAGCGCGCCGTCGGTGTCGGCGGCGAGCAGCGGGTCCCACTCCCGGCCCCAGACCACCTTGATCACGTTCCAGCCGGCGCCCCGGAAGAACGCCTCCAGCTCCTGGATGACCTTGCCGTTGCCGCGGACCGGTCCGTCCAGCCGCTGCAGGTTGCAGTTGATCACGAAGGTGAGGTTGTCCAGCTCCTCGCGGGCGGCCGCCCCGATCGCGCCGAGGGTCTCCGGCTCGTCCATCTCGCCGTCCCCGAGGAACGCCCAGACATGCTGGTCGGAGGTGTCCTTGATGCCCCGGTGCTGCAGGTACCGGTTGAATCGGGCCTGGTAGATGGCGTTCAGCCCGCCCAGCCCCATGGAGACCGTGGGGAACTCCCAGAAGTCCGGCATCAGCCGCGGGTGGGGGTACGACGGCAGCCCGCCGCCGGGGTGCGACAGTTCCTGCCGGAAGCCGTCGAGCTGGCTCTCGCTGAGCCGGCCCTCGAGGAACGCCCGAGCGTACATGCCGGGGGAGGCGTGGCCCTGGTAGAAGATGTGGTCGCCGCCGCCCGGGTGGTTCTTGCCCCGGAAGAAGTGGTTGAAGCCGACCTCGTAGAGCGACGCGGAGCTGGCGAAGGTGGAGATGTGCCCACCGACGCCGATCTCCGGGCGCTGCGCGCGGTGCACCAGCATCGCCGCGTTCCACCGCACGTACGCCCGGATCCTGCGCTCGATGTGCTCGTCGCCGGGGAACCAGGGCTCGCGCTCGGGTGGGATGGTGTTGATGTAGTCGGTGGTGGTCAGCGACGGCACCCCGACCTGGCGCTCGCGGGCGCGCTCCAGCAGACGCAGCATGACGTAGCGGGCACGCTTGGTGCCGCGCTGGTCGATGACACCGTCGAGCGACTCGACCCATTCGGTGGTTTCTTCGGGGTCGATGTCCGGAAGCTGGCTCGGCAGGCCGGCAGTGATGACCGGGCGCTTGCGTTCCGTAGCCACAGGCGGTCCCTCGGTTGTGTGTGGGATAGGTCTCTAGCACCCATCCTGCCCCGTCCCGACGCTTGTCGTCACCTCCACCCGTCCGAGAGGCGACGCTCGACACAGGTACCCGTCAGTAACTTTGCGCTACGTCCCGTCGGAGAGGCGGGGGCCGGAGGAGATGGGTGCGGCTGGGCAGCGATGGGACAGAATGTGTCGTATGCGCAGTGAGGTGATCACCATCCGGACCGGTTCCCGGCCGACCGTCCGGGACATCACGAGCGAGGCGGAGCGGTTCGTCTCCGGGCAGGGCGACGGGCTGCTGCACGTGTTCGTGCCGCACGCCACCGCCGGGGTGGCCATCATCGAGACCGGCTCCGGCTCGGACGACGACCTGCTCACCGCGCTGGACGACCTGCTGCCCGCCGACGACCGGTGGCGGCACCGGCACGGCGCGCCGGGACACGGCCGCGACCACGTGCTACCCGCCTTCGTCGCCCCGTACGCGACGCTCCCGGTCCTCGCCGGACGCCTGGCCCTGGGCACCTGGCAGTCCATCTGCCTGGTCGACACCAACAGCGACAACCCCACCCGGCAGGTCCGGCTCTCCTTCCTGCCCGGCTGACCCGGGTTGATCATGAAGTTGTTGTCACTCCGCCCGGCGTGTCGCGACAACAACTTCATGATCGAGTGCCGCAGCGGCTGACCTCATGATCAACGCTGGGGTGTTGGGCGGGGGCGGTCGTGTCCCGCCGGGTCCCGGCCCGGGTGGTTCGTGTTCGAGTGGGCGAGGTGTGCTCCAGTCGGTAATGCTGTCGGACGTGACCACCCCGCAGGATCTCGACGACCGGTTCCGGGAGTCGCTGGCCGCGCTGCCCGAGCCTCAGCACCGCGCCGACCCGACGCAGCCGGTGGCCGAGGGTGTCCCGCTGACCGGCGCCCAACTGTTGACCCTCTTCGACGCCCAGGTCACCAGCCGGCAACTCGACCTCGCCGGACACTGGCTGCGCAGCTTCGGTGAGGGCTACCACACCATCGGCTCCGCCGGCCACGAGGGCAACGCCGCGCTCGCGGCGGCCCTGCGCCCCACCGACCCGGCGTTGCTGCACTACCGCTCCGGTGCGTTCTACTGCGTACGCGCCGCCCAGGCCGCCGGTCTACGCTTCGGCACCGGAGGCGAGACCCCTGCCGGCGAGGCCACGTCGACCGGTCCGGAGGCGACGTCCGGGCCCGGCGAGCAGCGAGCCGCGTCGGCGAGTGATTCGGCCGGTGCCAGCGGCTCGGTCGGCGCCGACCCGGGCGATGCCACCGCCGACCGGGCCGCCGTAGACGGCAGCGCCCCGCCCGGCGGTGCCACCTCCGATACCGAGATCGGCCGGGTCGCGCCCACGCCCGACCCGGCCGGCGGAGCCGCCGCGAGCACGGAGAACGACCCGACGGCCTCCGCGTCGCCTGCGGCCTCCCCACCGCCTGCGGTCTCCGCACCGCCCGCGGCCACCGGGTCCCCCTCGGTCTCCGCACCGCCCGCGGCCACCGCCGCACCGCCCGCGGCCACCGCCGCACCGCCCGCGGCCACCGCCGCACCGCCTGCGGCAATCGGGTCGCCTGCGGTCTCTGGCCGGCTGACCGAGGCCGTGCCCGGACACCACGACGAAGTCGGGCCCGGCGCGCGGATGACCTCGGTGCGGCGACCGGTGATTCCGGCGTACGCCGAGGCGGCGCGGGACGTGCTGCGCGGGATGGTCGCCTCCGCGCAGGAGCCGATCGCCGGCGGCCGACACAAGGTTTTCGGCCGGGTCGATCTCGCCGTGGTGCCGACCACCTCGATCGTCGCCTCACACCTGCCCCGGGCGGTCGGGATGGGGCTCGCCGTGGAACGGTTGCGCCGGCTCGACGCCCGGCGCCTGCCGACCTGGCCCGACGCGGCGGTGTCGCCCGCACCCTGGGCGTCGGACGCGATCGTGGTCTGCTCGTTCGGCGACGCCTCGATCAACCATGCCAGCGCCACCGCCGCGTTCAACACCGCCGGCTGGTACGACCACACCGGGCTGCGTATCCCGGTGCTCTTCGTCTGCGAGGACAACGGCCTGGGAGTCAGCGTCCGTTCGCCGCAGGGCTGGGTGGCGACCGCGCTGCGGTCGAAGCCCGGCATCCGGTACTTCGCCGCGGACGGCGCCGACCTGGTCGGGGCGTACCAGGCGGCGGCCGAGGCGGCCAACTGGGTGCGCCGGCACCGACGCCCGGCCGTGCTGCACATGAGCACCGTACGGCTGATGGGTCATGCCGGCGCGGACGCCGAGCGCGCGTACCGTAGCGCCGAGGAAATCGCCGCCGACCTGGCCGCCGACCCGGTGGTCGCGACCGCGCGCCGGCTGGTCGAGGCAGGCCTGGCCAGTGGCGCGGAGCTGCTCGACCGGTACGACGAGATCGGCTGGCAGATCCGCCGGATCGCCGAGCAGGTACTCGACGAACCTAAGCTGACCAGCCCGGCAGAGGTGATCGCCCCACTGGCGCCGCGCCGGCCGGCCCGGGTGGCACGGGCGGTGGCCGATGCCGGTACCCGGGCCGCAGGGGTGGGCGCGGCGGGCCGGGCCGAGGCCTTCGGTGGCAAGCCGCCCGAGCTGACCGGCCCGCTCACGCTCGCGCAGAGCATCAACGCCGCGCTCACCGACGGACTGCTCGACCATCCGCAGCTGGCCGTCTTCGGCGAGGACGTCGCCGTCAAGGGCGGGATGTACGGGGTGACCAAGGGTCTGCGGGAGCGCTTCGGAGCGGCTCGTGTGTTCGACACGCTGCTCGACGAGACCTCGATTCTCGGCCTCGGTCTCGGCGCGGGGCTGGCCGGCATGCTGCCGGTGCCGGAGATCCAGCACCTGGCGTATCTGCACGGCGCCGAGGACCAGTTGCGCGGCGAGGCGGCGAGCATGGGGTTCTTCTCGCAGGGCGCGCTGCGTAACCCGATGGTTGTCCGGGTGCCGGGCCTGGCGTCCCAGGAGGGCTTCGGGGGGCACTTCCAGAACGAGAACTCGGTGGCCGTACTGCGGGACGTGCCCGGCCTGGTGATCGCCGTGCCGGCCCGTCCCGACGACGCGGCGGCGATGCTGCGGACCTGCTTGGCGAGCGCGACGGTGGACGGCAGCGTCTGCGTCTTCCTGGAACCGATCGCGCTCTACCACACCCGTGATCTTTACCACGAGGGTGACGGGGAGTGGCTGGCCGGCTATCTCGATCCGGGGGCCTGGGCGAGCGGGCACGTACCCGTCGGCCGGGCCCGCGTGTACGGCGTCGGCTCCGCCGATGATGTGACGATCGTGACCTTCGGTAACGGCGTACGGATGTCGTTGCGGGCCGCGTCGACGCTGGCCGACGAGGGCATCGGGTGCCGGGTGGTGGACCTGCGATGGCTCGCGCCGCTGCCGGTGGCCGACCTCATCCGGGAAGCCGCTGCGACCGGCCGGGTGCTGGTGGTGGACGAGACGCGGCGCTCCGGCGGGGTGGGCGAAGGGGTGATCGCCGCCCTGGCGGATGCCGGATATGTCGGTGCCGTGCGCCGAGTGGCCGCTGTTGACTCTTTTGTGCCGTTAGGTCCGGCTGCCCGTCAGGTCCTGGTGTCCGAGGAGGCCATCACCCAGGGTGCCCGTACGCTGCTGGCACGGTAAATTTCGTTCCACCCGGTGCGCCACTTGCGCAGGAGGGCACAACTGTGTGGACTTTGCCTTACGGCGTCGACCCGACGCCGTGAACTTGCACTAGATGAGGAGGCACGCGACAGTGAGCGCGACCGCTGGTCAGGCTGCCGACGGGGTACGCAGCCTGGCAGACCGGTTCGGCATCGAGCCGGGGATGGTCGTCATGGAGATGGGCTACGACGACGACGTCGACCAGGATCTCCGGGACGCCCTGACCGACCGTTGTGGGGAACTGGTCGACGAGGACACCGACGAGGTGGTCGACGCGGTGCTGGTGTGGTACCGGGACGGCGACGGTGATCTCTTCGAGCTTCTCGTCGACGCCCTCGGCCCGCTGGCCGACAACGGGGTCGTGTGGTTGCTGACGCCCAAGGCGGGACGCGAGGGCCACGTCGAGCCGAGCGAGATCGCCGAGTCCGCTCCCACCGCCGGCCTCCAGCAGACCTCGACGGTGAACGCCGGCAAGGACTGGAGCGGTGCCCGCCTCGTGCTGCGTCGCGGCGCCAAGGGCCGGAAGTGACCCGGTGGACGCTGTGACGGGCTGAGGCCATCCCGATACCCGATTCCGAGGAGTGCCACATGCCGATCGAGGTTGGTGCCGAGGCACCGGACTTCGTGCTGAAGGACCAGAACAACCAGGAGGTCCGGCTCGCCGACCTGCGTGGCCGGCGTACCGTCCTGCTGGTCTTCTACCCGCTGGCCTTCAGCGGCCTATGCCAGGGTGAGCTGAACGAGGTGCGGGACAACCTTGACAAGTACGTCAACGACGACGTCCAGGTGCTGACCGTCAGCGTCGACTCGGTCTACGCCCACAAGATCTGGGCGGAGCGGGAGGGCTACCAGTTCCCGCTGCTGTCCGACTTCTGGCCGCACGGTGCCGTCGCCCAGGCGTACGGGGTCTTCAACGACGTCGCCGGGGTCGCCAACCGGGGCACCTTCGTCATCGACAAGACCGGCATCGTCCGCTTCGCTCAGGTGAACCTGCCCGGCGACCCCCGCGATCAGCAGGGCTGGCACAAGGCCCTGGCGGAAACCGCCGGCTGACCCGGTCCCGACCGGTATGAGGCGTCCGGCCGGGCCGGTGGGCGGCAGGGTAAGCTGCCAACCGCCGGTCCGCCGCACGGCGTTTCCGGGCGCGTAGCTCAGTGGGAGAGCACTCGCCTTACAAGCGAGGGGTCGCAGGTTCGAAACCTGCCGCGCCCACCAGTACAAAGGACGGCCCGGAGATCAGCTCTCCGGGGCGGGACAGCAACGGCGGTTGCATCAAGGCCGAGGTGACCGTGCCACCGGATTCCCCCGTTCGCGCCGGGCGGCGCGAACGTCCGGGGCCGCGGAGAGTCACATATGAACTACGGTCAGCTCATGTGTCAGGCCATCCGTCGGGCCCTCGCCACCGCCCTCACCGCCGTCCTCGCGGCCACAGTCCTGACCTCCGCCGCGCCGGTCACCGCCGCCGTGACCAGCGGCGCCATCTTCAACAATCCCACCATCGCCAGCCAGCAGTACGCCATCGTCGACCATCTGCGCGGTCTGATCCAGAACGCCGCTACGGGCTCGACCATCCGGATCGCGATGTTCCACTTCACCCTCCCCCGGATGTCGAACGACCTGATCGCCGCGCACGATCGGGGCGTCAACGTTCAACTGGTCGTGGACGCCAACTCCCGGGACTCCCCGGCGGTCGTCGATCTCGTCGCCAAGCTGGGCACCAGCCGGGCCAAGCCGTCCTGGGTCACCATCTGCACGACCGGCCGGGCCTGCATCGGGAACCTGAACTCGTCGATCATGCACAACAAGTTCTTCCTCTTCTCCGACACGTCCGGCACGATGAACGTGCTGGTGCAGAGCTCGGCGAACCTGACCAACGACGACGCGGAACGGAACTGGAACAACACGGTGACGCTGGTGGGGAACACCGCCGTCTACAACGCGTACGTCGCCTACTTCAACGACCTGGCGGCCCAGGTGAAGAACAACGACTACTACCGGACCACCTCCAGCGGCGACGCGAAGTCGTACTTCTTCCCGCGCGCCGGCTCGAGCGCCAGCACCGACACGATCTACAACACGCTCGACAAGAACGTCACCTGTGAGGGCAACACCTCGGTCGGCACCGAAACCGGACACACCATCATCCGGATCGGCATGTGGGACTTCAGCCGCAAACCGATCGCCACCAAGCTGCGTGAGCTGGCCGACCGAAAGTGCCGGGTCGACGTCGTCTACACCGAGATGGGCGGGGACGTGCGGAGCATCCTCGGCGGGCACGCCCGGATCAAGCTCTACCGGATCAGCGGCAGCCACATCGTCCACTCGAAGTACATGTTGATCGAGGGGACGTACAGCGGCCTGCGGGACACCAAGTCAGTGATCACGGGCAGCCACAACTACTCCGACCAGTCGCTGCGGGAGAGCGACGAGGCGCTGCTGCAGATCCAGTCGGCGGCCATCCACGACCAGTACCGGTCGAACTTCCGGGCGCTGCGCGCCGCGGGCCTGCCGCAGAGCTGAACCGCCAGGGTGGTCAGGGACGGGCCGAGGTGCTCGCGCGGAGGGCGAGGCGGAGGGGAGCCACCAGCAGGTGCTCGGCGTCGGACGGGTCGCGATCAAGACCGACCTGCGCAACACGAGATCCCAGCGCGCCATCGAACGCCTCGGAGCGCGTCGGGAAGGCGTGTGGCGCAACCACCAGCTACTGAGCAGCGGCACGGCCGGTGACAATGCAACCGCTGCGGTGAACACTCGGTATCCGGACGCGGCCAGGCACTCACATCCACCGCGAACGTCACCGGCCCATCACCTGACAGTTGATCAACCAGCAGATCCCGCACCCCGCCGACATCGACACCGGCCGCCGACGCGTCGTAAAGAGCACCGTGACCACGTCGAAAACAACCCGCCAGCGACACCACCGGACCATCCACACACAACACCGCGTCGGTGAGCTCGAACAACGCATCCGCACACGACGTCAGGCAGCCATAGAACGAACGACGGAACCCGACAAGCTCATCCCGACGCGCCGCACCACCCTGCTCGCCCCGAGCCACCGCCTGCGGCACACCAACAGCCACGGCCACCGCTTTCATCTTCTTCAAGTTCTGTGGAAGGAACCCGAAGAGGATCACGCGGTGGCCGCTCCACGTCACGCCAACACGCCGAGCGCAACCGACACCCACCGTCGAGACAGACGACCGCACCAATATCGTCCAATTAGAGCGGCCGGCAATAGGCGAGGTGGTCTGGTGATGCTGTCCC
>NZ_BOPC01000132.1 GCF_016863555.1 Micromonospora qiuiae
TGCACCAGCCCTCGTGGTGGGACAACTACGGCACCAGGGACCTCCTTCCATAACTGGGCCCGCCCCGGAGTAGCTGTCTATCTTGTCGGGGAGTCATGTCGGCTTCCGAGCCGGTTCCACCATCGGCGACGGCGCGCCCCTCTGGCCCCGTCGATCGTGGGCACATGATCTGACCGCATCGATCAAGCTCACCGAAGGGCAGCGCTAAATGATCATTACTCCGCTCACGGTCGACCGGATTTCCGACCTCGAGAAACTGTTGGCGCTCGGAGAGCCGTACATCAGGGTGCGGGGCTCATCGGACTACTGGCTGTACGCCACGCTGTTCGCGAACACCTGCCCGGTCGCCATCGTTGACGGGCAGGTCGTTGGCAGCGTGATCGCCTTCCGAAGCCAGGTCGACCCGTCCGAGATCTACCTCCAGGACGTGATGGCCCACCCGAGCCATCGCCGTGCAGGGATCACGCGGTCGCTCATTCAACAGGTGCAGCGCCAAGGCTCCCGCTGGGGATGCCAACGCCTCTTCCTCACCTCGGAACCCGACAACCGGGCCGCGCACCGGGCCTGGCTCGCCCTGGGCTTCACCAACGTTTCCGGCGACGCCGTCGAGCACGGAGTATCGGTGATCCACGATTACAAAGGGCCCGGGAAACACCGAGCGGTGTACGAACTCCGGATCGAACCATGATCTCAGTGCCTCTACTCATGCCGGACCTGACCTGGTGCGAGTTGTGGGTCGCCGGGGACTCGAACCCCGAACCTTCCGATTAGCCAGGAGAAGGAAGCGCCTCCATGACCGCACGGGTCGGAGAGCGGACGCGCTACTCAGCGGATGCTCTGCCAGTTGAGCTAGCGACCCAGATGCCGATCATCCCATCAGCCGGATCGACCTGGCTACCGGGTTCCGGTGGGTCCGCACCGGGACGCTGACCCGGTGTGCCAGCATGGCTCGTGCGCAACGAGCAACGCCTACGGACGCGGACGCATGAGTCACGGGCCTTCGCGGAGCGCGTACAGCTCGTCATGAACCTGACCTCGCGCCTCAACGTGCTGCCCTTCGACGACCTCGACGCGCGCCGGACGCTGCTGACCGAGATCTTCGGTAAACCGATCCCCGACTCGCTGTCGATCCTGCCTCCGTTCTATTGCGACTACGGGCTCGGCACATCGTTCGGCGAGCGCGTGTTCATCAATCAGGGATGCTTCTTTCTCGATTACGGGGGCATCACGATCGGTGACCGCGTCCTGATCGGTCCCCGAGTGACCCTGTGCACGGCCGGACACCCCGTCGAGCTCGACGAACGGTACGACTTCATCACGCACGCGCCCATCGTCATCGAGGATGACGTGTGGATCGGCGCCGCAGCCACGATCACCCCTGGAGTGACGATCGGTCGCGGCTCGGTCGTCGGCGCAGGTGCCGTTGTGGCGAAGGACGTGCCACCGCTGAGCGTGGTGACGGCAACAAGCGTTGTCGAGCGGAAGCGTCTGAAGTCGGTAGGCTCGTCGTCCATGGGCACCGCGGAGGGGTTCGCCTTCATCACGCGTCCGGACGGCAGCGTCGTCATCACGCACCGCGGCCGGGTGGCCACCACGCTGCGCGGGCAGCGGGCTGCCGAATTCCTCGACGAGGTCGACGACGACCCACAGGGCCTGATGGCCCGCGTGACCGGCAACTACAAACGCGGCAACGAGCGCACGGCCAAGCAGCATCCCCGTAATCGGCATTGAGCCGGTCACCTGAGCTTTCGCGAACACGCCATTGTGCGCGTGACGTCAGTCAGGTTGACGCGGCCGTCGGACAGGCCGGCGACCTCCTGAATGATCCCGTAACCCGAGATCACCGCCGAACTCGCGGAAGGTCTCCTCAGCGTGAGCGGTGGTAGCGCCGGTGCAGGTCGTGCACCTGCTCGGCGAGCTCGGCCACCAGCCCCTGCACCACGACACCGGACGCGACGTCCCGGACCGGCAGGCTCCGGACCGGTGGCGCGGGCACACCCATCTCAGCCAGCCAGGCCGCGAGCTGCTCGGAAGAGGCCACGTACACGATCCGGCCGAGGCCGACCCAGCCGTGCGCGGCGGCACACATCGGGCAGTGCTCGCCCGAGGTGAGAACCGTTGCCTACGCACGCTCCTCAGGGGACATGTTCGCCGCGGCCCAGCGGGACTTCACCTGCCGCCGGTAGGTGCGTATCGCCTCGGTCACCAGCGCGAAGGTGTGGCTCGACACGGGCAGGCGGACTTGGTAGACCAGTTCATGGCCCTCGGCGGGCGAATCGATGTGTGCCACGACCAATGACCCTCGCCGCGGGTTCCTTCATCCCTGGGTAGCCACGCCGCGAACCGGCACCAGGCAGACGATCACCACGAAGATCACTTGACCACTGACCTGAGGCAATACACCTGCCATCACCACGTCAAGACCCACCCACCAGGACAAACAGGATGAGACAAGTTCGGGGAGGTTGCTGCCTCGCGGGCCGTCTGACACCACAGCTTCCCCGAAGATGCGCCGTTCGGTGCTGGTTCACACCAGCCCGAGGCTGAGGGCCAGCTCGCCGATCGCCGCCGGAGCCTTCGGATCACGGGCGACCTGGGCGAGGACGTCCCGGCCCGCCGGCCGGCGCCGCACCTCGTACGGCGCCACACTCTCCGCAGCGAGCAGCACCCGGGCCGCGTTGCCGGGATCGTCGATCTGAAGGTACGCACGGGCAGCGTCAATGAGGTGCGCGGCCCGGTGCTCGACCGGCAGCAGCCGCCACCCGTTCCGCCGGATCGCCTGCTTGTGCCGCGCGACCGCCTCCCGCCCGTCGCCCAACTCCACGGCGGCGGCGCACCGGGCCAGCTCGACAGCCGTCGGCCCGAACCCGGTCCGGTGATGGTCGAGCCCGTCACCCACCCGGGCCGCCAGCTCGGCGGCCTCGTCCAACAGCTCACCGGTCGCGCGCTCGTCGCCGCACCGGGCCGCCACCAGACCGGCCTGCACCAGCAGCGCCCCACACAGCGACAGCTCCTCGGGGGAGCCGACGTCGAGGTCGGGCGGAGCGATCCGGTGCGCGGCAGCCAGCAGCACCGACCGTGCCCGCTCCGAGGCGCGCAGCACCTGGCCGAGCTGCACCGCCGCAGCAGCAACCAGCACGGGATCACCGTTCGCGGCAGCCACCGCCCGGTCCGCGGCCAACCAGGCAAGACCCGTGTCGTCCAGCTTCACCAGCAGCGCCGCAGTCAATCGGTACGCCGCCACGACCGCCACCCGACCCGCCACCGGATCCCGGGCACCGGCCCGGTCGATATCGCTGAGCAGCCCGGGCAGCAGCCGCACCACCTGCGGATACCGCGCATGCTGGTAGACCGTCCAGGCGTACCCGACCTGCCGCACGAGACGATCGACGGGCACCACCGGCATCGGCCGGTCACGCACCACCGCGTACGACGACAACGCCCCACGGATTCGTACGATGTCCGCGCTGCGCGCGGCCGTGTCGGCGGGCCGGGCCTCGCGGCCGAGCAGCGCCGCGGCGTCGACCCGCAGCACGGCGGCGATGTCCCGGATGGTCGACACCCGCTCCAGCGAGCGCACCCCACGCTCCACCTTGTCGACCCAACTCTTCGACTTGCCCAACCGATCCGCCAACGACTGCTGCGACAGCTTTCGCCGCGCCCGCAGGTAGGCGACCCGCCGACCGATCGGCACCCCGTCACCGCTCATCCGGCACCGTCCAGCGGCCACGGGGCAGCGGCAGACGAAACCGCGCCCGGCACGGCAGGTCCACACCACACCGACAGACCCGCCGCCGCTTCCGCCACGACCAGACCGGCCGATGCCGGCAAGCGAGGACGAGCGCCACCGCCGCGACATAATCGCCGTACGACATGCGTCGCCGACTGCTCTCGGCTGCCGGCACCCGGTCACCCTTCACGACGCCGCCGCCGCTCCGGCACCGCCCGGGTTGTCTCCTCGGCCGGGATCCGTTCTGCCTCAGCCTGCGCAAGAATCCGCTGCTTCGCAGCCTCCTGCTCCGCCGCTTGGATCTGTTCGCCTCGACTCTGCTTCGGCTCGCGTTGCTTACCGTCGCCCACCTGGCATCCCTTCTCGGAGGCACGGCGGTGCGCCTGGAGGGACGACGCCGCTGTGCCGGTCGAAGAGGCGCGACTCGCAGCGGAACTCTGCTGGCAGCCACCATCGATCGCGCCCTGTAATTGGATGCTCACGCGACGGGATGACGGCGGCCAGGTACACGGCAGACCACCATTTCAAGCGGCCGCCGGAGAACTGGTACGTCGTGTGCGACTACGCGCCGACCAAAGACGCCAGTTCCGCCAACTCTCTGGTCATCGCCCGCCGACGTCGGTCGGCGATCGACTGGACGATGTCCCGGGCGTACCGCTGCTGCCGCAGCCAGGCTGGTGCCCGATCCCGTAGGTCCATCAGCACACCGGTCGCCTCGGTGTACGCGCCGGTCTGGGCGTATGAGTGCGCAACGTCCAAGCGGTGCCGCTGCCGGGACGACGGGGTCACCTGCGGGGACCGGTGCACCTGCTGCGCTAGGGTCAGCGCTTCGTCGGGACGACCCGCGATCACGGCCGTTTCCACCCGCATAAGGTGCACCCCTTCTGGAGAGTAGTCGTTGCCCGTGATATCGGCGTCCGGGTGCGGCCGGTCGCCAAGTCGGTGCGCGCCAGCCGCTGCCAGGTCGAGCATGTCCCGGGCATCGTCGTACCGGGCATCCCGGACCGCCGCCGAAGCGCCCTTGATCAGTAGGAATCCCCACGCGGCAAGCTCGGCCGGGGACGCCGTGGACAGCTTCGGCTCCACCTGGTCGGCTGTCCGCACCGCAAGGACTTCGGCCTCTCCGAACCGGGCCTGCCGCAACAACAACCAGCACATCGGGGCCACCGCTGCGGCCCCAACCATCTGGTCACCGCTACGGCGCGCGTGGTCGAGAGCTACGGTAAGTGCGACATGTGCAAGGTCGACGCGGCGCAGTTGGATGAGCAGCCGGCCAGCCAACTGATGAGCCCGCGACGCAAGCGCGTGCGCGGCCAGTTGCTCGTCGCCATCGGCGCACGCTACGAAGGTCCGGGCCTCGTCAAGTAGTCCGGGGATCAGCGTGAGGGCGGCTGCGTAATCGTTGGCGTGGTAGATCGTGTTCGCCGCCCGGATGGAGCGGCGAACGTCGGCGGCCGTCGGTGGGCCGATTTCGGGCTCGTCAATCACCGAACGCCCGTCGAGGTCAGCGACCGGAGTCAGGGCGCGACGGACATCAACAAGGCCGAGTGGTTCCGCGTCGGGCTCGCGCATGGCTTGGGCCTGCGCGGCGGACCCCATCAGCGCAGACGTAGGTACGCCCAGCGCGGTCGCCAGCTTGTTCAGGGTCGACATACGGGCGCTGGTCCGCTCGTTCTGCTCCAGCTTGCGAATCGTCTCGACACTCACGCCAGCGCGCTCGGCCAGAAGCTCCTGCGTGAACGTGGACTCACTGCGCAGCTTGCGCAGGTGATCGCCGATGGTCGTAAGCATGGCAGCCTCCCAGGTAGCGGACCAGGCCCCAACCCGCCGGCCGTCCGACGGGCCACCACTTCGGACGGTACACCGATTCACACCCTGGACCGTGACTCTGGGCATCTGAAGATGCTGCATATTGTGATCATCGAACCCCTAGCGCTCACCCCGCTCAGCTCCAGTACGCCGATACCCCGTCGCCCCGCCCCTTCTCGCCACAACGCACAGACGATCACGCGGTGGTCGCCTCGCATCCACCCCTGCCCAGCAGCAAGATCTCAAACGGCGGCTGCCGTACTAACTCCTTGGCTCGTTGCCGACGCCTCGGCCAGCCACGCTGGTACCGATGCACATGACGCCGGACTCTTGGTTGCTCGGCGTTTTATCGGGCCGGGACAGGTTATCAACCGGAGCCACATACCCGCTACCCACGTTGGCAGTCATAGGCTCTGGGCGCAAGTCTCATAACTGCCGCTGCCGTCTCGCTAGTTCGCCCTGCATTCGCATCCGTAACGTATTGTAGTAACTCTCATACGGCGTCTGCGTAATCTTTCTCCACATCTCTTGCGAGACTAAGGCATCACCCGACTCTGCGGTAATCGATGCGAACGCCGCCTCTGACAGCAACTCGTAGGACATCAGGTAGGCATCTACAAATTCTTGAGTCTTCACCTCGGCGACTTCCTTAGCAGCCGCCAGGAACCCGAGTAGGCGTTCCGCTTCAGCATTCGCGGAGTGCTCTCGTTTGGCAAGATTAACTCCCGCGACTGCACCCGCAGCCAGAAGCGAGATGTAAGCGTTATACTCCGGCTTTTGGAATCGCTGGAAGTACTTATTCTCCGTTGAGCTGTAAACGCGAACACTCTCTTCCCTGCCCTTCCGACCCGCGCCACTTAGGCCAAACAGGGCTTCGAACACCTTATCCGACAAGTCTTCATGTTCATAGATGACATCCAGAACAGAGGTCTGAAGCTTATTGTAATTGTTGTCAAAAACATTCGTAGGTCGCTCGCTGAAGACACCTTTATAGAAGGCCTTTGTATCTTCGTAAGTAATTTGCATGTCACTGATCGTGGCTATCAGGTCGGTCACACCCTGGGAAGCGTCCGGCTTTACCGCAATACCCATGCGGGCCGCAGCCCTTTGAACAAGCTGCGGGCGGAGGTACCTGGCCAGATCTAGGTCGATCTGCCGCACTCGGTTCTGATAATTAGCCGAATGGGCAACCTGCCAGGACTCTGCGGACTCGATCACCTTAACGGGAACGAGAAGAGTGTCCTCCACCTGGTCACGACTAGCCACGATGCACATCGTCGTCTGGCAGCCGTTGACGATGGAAGCGTTTTCGAGTTTAAGAGCACCCGAACCGGTCGATCTTACCTTGCTCGCTCGGATAGTGATGCCGTTATTCCTCTCCAGCATCTTCTCCGGGTGAATCTCGACGGTTTTTACAATCCTCCGATTGACTGACTCGCGGTCTTGATTCCGCTCAAGCCCTAGAAACGATCGTATATTCTCAAAGAAGAGACCGTCGCCATGTGTGTCGTACAGCCTAATAAGCTCACCTCCAGTCACCACGCCAAGCCGCACATTCTTGACTTTTAGCCAATCAGTCACGGCCTTTAGCAGAAGCTCGGAGGGCACCTCAAACGACTTCCTATAGACAGACTGCAAGGTGCGGAGCAATTCCGGGCCATCGACAACCAGCAGACGGCCTTCAGCCATCAAGGTGTCATAAAACTTTCGAGAGCTTCGTTTCGATTCTTGATACAGCTCGAGTAGGCGCTGAGTCTTCGTGGCAGTTGCGATTACATAGACCGGCTCGCTTGCCTTGATGGTTTCCGGCGTATCAAACAACGTTCCTTGAACGGGCTCTTGCCGCTCCCGGTGCTCGTACTCAAAGCTTCAAAGAGACTCAGGATAGTGTCGATCTCATCGGTGCGGCGAATCTTGAATTTCGACTGGACAAAAAGTTGCCGGCCGCCGTCTGTGGCAGCCGTCAGAATGTCGACACCTTTGTCATGACTGAGTCGCTTGTTCCGCTCGAAGTCAGTAAACTCTGACACCTGCGGCACCCGAGGCAATACCGCAAGAACAAAGTTGACAAAACGAAGTCCCTTGCCGTGTGGATTCTCGTCCGCGAGCTGCTCGTTGAGGTGGGCCGTAAAAGCGTCGTGATCGCTAAGCCACCTCGGAAGTGCCCGGTCGCCGTCGTCCATCGTGCTCCCCTCAGTCTCGCCTCATCCTGCCTGCTCGTCAGCAGAATGTGGAGCGTCCATACGGGTCGGATTGAGCCTTTTCCAGGCTGATCTTGCAGGTCAGGATGAGTGTGGCCGGCCCGGTGATCGATGGGTGCGAGGCTCCAGGTAGGACAGCTGTCGACCAAGACTCGAAGCCCCGACCGGGAGCCTCGCCATGCTGTCCTACCCCGCCACGATTCCGTTGTCCAGCCGGACTCTGAACCACTTGGCCGCACGCATCCGCGGCCACCGCAAGCAGCGCCGATCCCGGTGGCGGCGCCTCGAACCCGGCCGGCAGGCGCTGCTCGCTCTCGCTCACCTGCGTAACGGCGACACCTACACCCGACTCGCGGCCGGCTTTCAGATCGGCGTCGCCACCGCCTGGCGGTACGTGCAGGAAGCGATAGCCCTGCTCGCGACGGCCGCCGATGATCTGGCCACCGCCATGGGCCGGATCCGCCGACCGGCGTACGCGATCCTGGACGGCACCCTGATTCCGATCGACCGGGTCGCCGACCAGCGGAACTCCGGGAAACACAAGCACCACGGCGTGAACGTGCAGGTCATCGCCGATGCCGTTGGCCGGCTCGTCTGGGCTTCGCCGGCGCTGCCCGGTTCGGTCCATGACCTGACCGCAGCCCGAACCCACGGCATCATCGAGGACGGCGGCTGCCGTATTAGCGGCAGTTGGGGAGATCGACTTCGCCGCTAACCTCATGATCAACCAGGGTGGTCGGGGGTGGCGTGGTGGGGGGTGGCGTGGGGGCGGCCTTTGAGCTCGTGGAAGCCTGGGGTTGCGGCGACGAGGAGGGTGCCGTCCCAGAGGCGGCCGGCGGCCTCGCCGCGTGGGATGCGGGAGATGACCGGGCCGAAGAAGGCCACCCGCCGGCCGGTGTCGTCGTCGGTGGCGATGATCGGGGTGCCGACGTGGTCGCCGACCAGCGCGATGCCCTCGGCGTGTGAGGCGCGCACCGCTGCGTCGAACTCCGTCGTGCCGGCCGCCTCCGCCAGGTCCCTCGGCAGGCCCGCGTCCGCCAGCGCGTCACCGAAGTCGCCCCACTGGCCTCCTTCATGGACCCGCTCACCGTACGCCGTGAAGAAGCGCGCCAGCCCGTCCTGCCCGTGCCGCTGTCGCACCGCCGCGCAGACCCGCACCGGGCGCCACAGCCAGCCCTCGGTGTCGCCCTCCGGGTCGACGTCCCGGCCCTCGTTGAGCACGGACAGGCTCATCACATGCCAGCGGAGGGCGAGCGGTCGGACCGTGGTGGCCTCGACCAGCCACCGCGAGGTGACCCAGGTGTACGGGCAACTCGGGTCGAACCAGAAGTCCACGTTCCGCGCCACCGGCCTCCTCCTGAAGACCAGGAGAAAGTTACCGGCTTCAGGCCCCCGATCGGCAGCGCTGCCGGAAGGTCTCCTCAACGTGCGCCGTGGTAGCGCCGATGCAGGTCGTGCACCTGATCGGCGAGCTCGGCCACGGGCCCCTGCACCACAACATTGGGCGCGATGTCCCGGACCGGCAGGCTCCGGACAGGTGGCGCGGGCACACCCATCTCGGCCAGCCAGGCCGTCAGCTGCTCGGAAGAAGCCACGTACACGATCCGGCCGAGGCCCACCCAG
>NZ_BOPC01000133.1 GCF_016863555.1 Micromonospora qiuiae
GCCGACGATCGCGATCGGCTCGTGCGCCGCCGCCTCGATCTGCTGCAGGCGCTGCCTGGTCTGGTGCAGCTCGGACGTGGCCCACTTGAGGTAGTCGACGAGCTTCTCCTCGTCCGACATCAGGCTCTCCTTCCTGCCCGGGAGGGCATGCTCGTCGTCACTTCGAGGTCCGGCCGAGCTCGCGATCAATAAAGTCAAATATTTCGGCTGTGCTCGCCGCTTCGAGCTTCTCCGTGACGGCCTGCTCCGCGGACTCCCGTGCGCCGGTCCACTTCGCCAGCAGAGCTCGCAGCCGGTTGCCGACCTGGCCCTCGTCCTCGCTGCCGGGCTGGATGCCGGACAGCACGCTCTCAAGTCGCACCAGATGCTCCAGCGCCGTGGCGGTCGCCGTCTGCTCCGGTGCCAGCCGACGGCGCAGATAGGTGGCGAGAGCGGTGGGGGTGGGGTGGTCGAAAACGACGGTGGCGGGCAGCCGCTGGCCGGTCGCGGCGCTGAGCCGGTTGCGCAACTCGACTGCGGTGAGCGAGTCGAAGCCCAACTCCTTGAACGGCTGTGTGAGGTCGAGCTGGGAAGCGTTGCCGTGCCCGAGTACCGCCGCGGTGTGCGTCCGCAAGGTGTTGAGGATCAGCTCCTGCTGCTCAGGCGGGCTCAGGTCGGCCAGGCGCTGACCCAGCGGCGCCGCCGTGGTGGCGGTGGCAGTGCCGGGCGTGCTCGGCAGCAGGCGACGCATCACCGCGGGTAGCTGGCCGTCCGTCGCGAGCTGCCGGAGCGTGGCGAGGTTGAGATGAGCGGTCAGCACGTCCGGTTGCTCGCTGGTGATTGCCCGGTCCAGGAGCTGGAGCGCCTGCTGGGTGGGCATCGGGACGAGACCGTAGCGGGTGAGCCTGGCCCGGTCCTGGGCGCTGAGCGTGGCGGTCAGTGCGGAGTCCTGCTCCCACATGCCCCACGCCAGCGAGGTGGCCGGCTGACCGGCCCGCCTGCGGTGGTGCGCCAGTGCGTCCAGGAACGTGTTGGCGGCCGCGTAGTTGGCCTGACCAGGATTGCCGATCGTGCCCGCGGCGGAGGAGAAGAGCGCGAACGTCAGGACCGGGTGGTGCTGGGTGAGCCGGTGCAGATGCCAGGCGGTGTCCACCTTCGGTGCCAGTACGCCGTGCAGCTGATCCACCGTCATCGTGCCGACGGTCGCGTCCTCGATCGTGCCGGCGCAGTGGATGACCGCGGTGATCGGGCGTGCCGCCGGAATGGCGGCGACGAGCGCGGCGAGCTGTTCCGGATCGGCGGTGTCGCAGGACGCGGTGGTGACCGTCGCGCCCAGAACGCTGAGGCGATCATGCAGCCGGCCGGTCGCCGCGGTGTTCGGCCCGGTCCGGCTGGCGAGCACGAGGTGCCGGGCGCCGTGGCGGGTGATGAGGTGCTCCGCGGTGGCTGCCGCGAGGGTGCCGGTACCGCCGGTGATGAGCACTGTGCCCTCGGGGTCGACGACGGGCTCGCCGCCCGGTGCGGACACCGGAAGCCGCGTGAGCCGCGGAGCGTGCAGCTGCTGGTCGCGGATCGCGATCTGGGGTTCCCCGGTGGACCGGGCGGCCCGAATCACGGCGAGGTCGGGCGCGGCGGCGGCCTCGTTGTCGATGGCCGTGATCCGCCCGGGGTGTTCGGCCTGCACCGCGCGGACCATGCCCCAAGCGGCGGCGGCAGGCAGGCTGACCGGTTGATCGCCGCTCACGGCCATCGCGTGGTGGGTGAGGACCACCACCGGAGTGTGGTCGTCCTCGCCGAGGCGGTGCTGAAGCTCCCGCAGCAGTGCCTCGGTGGTGGCGTGCGTGACCGTCGCCGGATCGCCGTCGCTGTCGTCGGCGAGACCGGTCAGGTCGATGACGTGCGGTACCGCCTCGTCCGGAGCCGGCGCCGCGGGAGCCGGCACCACCGTCCACTCCACGCGGTAGAGCGGCCGGCTGCTTGCGCTGCCGGCCCGTAGCTGCTGGGCGTCGACCTGGCGAAGCGTGAGCTTGTCGATGGAGAGCAGCGGCGCGCCGGCCGAGTCACTCATCCGCAGGGTCAGCGTGTCGGGTTGGCCCTCGGGCACGGTCAGACGTGTGCGGGCAGCGGTGGCGCCGGTGCTGTGCAGGCTCACGCCGTGGAACACGAACGGCAGCCGGACCGGCTCGCCCTCGCCGCCGGTGGTGAGGAGGCCGTGGTGTACGGCCAGGGTGTGCAGGGCCGCGTCGAGCAGGGCGGGATGGATGCCGAATCCATCGGCGTCCGTGCCCTCCGGCAGGCGGACCTCACCCCAGGCTCCGGAGTCGGCCCGCCAGGCCGCGCACAGCCCTTGGAAGGACGGGCCGTAGTCGAGGCCGAAGCGGGACAGCTGGTCGTAGAAGCCCTCCACGGGCAGTGCGGCGTCGGGTGGCGGGGGCCACGGCAGCACCTCACCGGCTGCCTCGCTCCGCTCCAGCAGGCCGTACGCGTGTCGGGCCCACTCGCTGTCGTGCCCGGGCTGCCACCGTCGGGACCTGATGGTGACGGTGCGCTGGCCGCTGTCAGCGGACGGGCCGATGGCCACCTGCAGATCCACCGAGCCCTGTTCCGGCAGGATCAGCGGAGTGTCGATGGCCAGCTCGGCGAGGCGATCGGCACCGGCGTGCCGGCCGGTGAACAGCGCCAGCTCGACGTGACCCGCGCCGGGCAGCAGGACCGCCCCCGCCAGCGCGTGGTCGGCCAGCCACCGGTGCGTGGCCAGCGACAGCCGGCCGGTGAAGAGCCAGCCGCCGTCGGGCAGCTCGACCATCGCGGACAGCAGCGGATGATCCGTCTTCGACAGTCCGGCGCCGGTCACGTCGGTACCGTTTCCCGGGACGAGCCAGAACTGCTGGTGTTCGAACGGGTACGTGGGCAGGGTGACCCGGGGACCGTCCGGTGCCGGCAGCACGGTGGTCCAGTCGACCGGCGCCCCCTCGGCGAACGCTTCGCCCAGGCTGGCGAGCAACCGGGCGCGACCACCGTCGTCGCGCCGCAGCGTCCCGATCGCGATGGCGCGTTCCGGTGCGCTGTCCTCGTTCAGAGTGTCCTGAGTGGCGGTGGTGAGCACCGGGTGCGGGCTCACCTCGATGAACAGGTTGTGGCCGCGGCTGTGCAGGGCCTCGATCGTGGCCTTGTACTGCACCGGCTGGCGGAGGTTGGTGTACCAGTACTCGGGGGTCAGCTGCGTCGTGTCGAGCACGTCAGCGGTGACGGTGGAATAGAACGGCACGCGTGCGGCTCGCGGCGTGATTCCGGCCAGATCACGCAGGACCTGCTCCCGGATCGATTCGATGTGCGGGCCGTGCGAGGCGACGGCGGCGGGTACCGCCTTGGCGCGGATGCCGGCGGCGGCGCTGTCGGCGAGCAACTCGTCGATGGCGGCCAGGTCACCGGTCACGATTGTCGAGGTGGGGCCGTTCGTCGCGGCGATGGTGAGCCGCCCACCCCAGCGCGCCAGCCTGTCCTCGACGTCCGCGGCGGGCAGCGGAACGAAGGCGAGCGTGCCGCCGCCGACCATGGTCGCGAGCGCCCGGCAGCGCAGCGCCGCGATCCGCGCCGCGTCGTCGAGGGACAAAGCCCCGGCCACGTACGCGGCCGCGACCTCGCCCTGCGAGTGGCCCACCACCGCGTCGGGATGTACCCCGTGGTGCCGCCACAGCTCGGCGAGCGAGACGAGCACGGCGAACAGGGCCGGCTGGACGACCTCGATGAGCTCCAGCGACGGGGCATCCGGCGCGCCGTCCAGCACGTCCAGAACCGACCAGTCCAGGTAAGGAGCGAGCGCATCGGCGCAGGTGCGCAGCTCGGCGGCGAACACGTCCGAGGCGTGCATGAGTTCGCGGGCCATGCCAGCCCACTGTGAGCCCTGGCCGGGGAAAACGAAGACGGTTTTGCCGCCGTCCTGTGCCACGCCCTGTACGACGCCGGCGCCGGGCAGGCCGTCCGCGAGGCTGGACAGGGCCGCGAGCCGGTCCTGCCGGTCAGCGGCGACCACGACCGCCCGGTGCGCGAAGTGGGTGCGGGTGGTGGCAAGCGCGTGGGCCACAGCCGCGGCGGGCAGCTCGGACCGGTTGGCGACGAACTCACCCATCCGGCGAGCCTGCATACGCAGCGCGGAAGGAGTCTTCGCGGACAGGAGCCAGGCAACGGGCTGGTCCGGCTCGTTCGCCCCGTGCGGTACCTCCGGCTCGCGGGGTCCCTCTTCGAGGATCACGTGCGCGTTGGTGCCGGAAATTCCGAAGGAGGAAATCGCGGCCCGGCGTGGACGGTCCACGTCAGGCCACGGCGCAGCCTCGGTGATCAGGCGCACCGCTCCGGAGTCCCAATCGATGTGCGGTGACGGTTCGTCGACGTGCAGGGTCTTCGGCAGTACGCCGTGGCGCATCGCCTGGATCATCTTGATCACTCCAGCGACGCCGGCGGCCGCCGAGGTGTGCCCGATGTTCGACTTGATCGAGCCAAGCCATAGCGGATGGTTTTCGGGCCGGTGCCGCCCGTACGTGGCGAGCACAGCGTGCGCCTCGATCGGGTCGCCGAGCGTGGTGCCGGTGCCGTGCCCTTCCACCACGTCGACGTCGGCGGAAGCGAGCCCGGCCGTGGCCAGCGCCTCCCGGATGAGCCGCTCCTGTGACGGGCCGTTGGGGGCGGTGAGCCCGTTGGAGGCACCGTCCTGGTTGATCGCCGAACCGCGGATCACGGCGAGGATCCGGTGACCGTTGGCCCGGGCGTCGGAGAGGCGCTCCAGCAGCAGCATGCCGGCCCCGTCGGAAAGCCCGGTGCCGTCCGCGGCCGCGGCGAACGCCTTACACCGCCCGTCCGGGGCGAGACCCTGCTGGTAGCTGAACTCGCTGAAGAAGGTTGGTGCGGCGAGCACCGTCGCGCCGCCGGCCAGGGCCAGGTCGCACTCGCCGCGCCGCAGGGCCTGCGCGGCCAGGTGCAGCGCGACCAGCGACGAGGAACAGGCGGTGTCGACCGTGACCGCCGAGCCTTCGAGGCCGAGGGTGTAGGCGATCCGGCCCGAGGCGACACTCGCCGCGCCGCCCGTCATCAGGTAGCCGTCCACCGCCTCGGTGCTGCCGCCGGCACCCATCGCGTACCCCTGGGTGACGAGCCCGGTGAAGACGCCGGTACGGGTACCGCGCAGCGACTCCGGCGGGATGCCGGCGTCCTCCAGGGTCTCCCAGGCCGTCTCCAGCAGGATCCGCTGTTGCGGGTCGGTGGCGAGCGCCTCACGCGGGCTGATGCCGAAGAACGCGGCGTCGAAGCCGGCCACGTCGTAGATGAACCCGCCCGAGCGTACGTAGGTCTTGCCCCGCACACCCGGGGTCGGATCGTAGATGGAGTCGATGTCCCAGCCCCGGTCGGTGGGGAACTCGCCGATCGCGTTGACGCCTCCCGCGACCAGCTGCCAGAGATCTTCGGGCGAGCGCACTCCACCGGGGTACCGACAGCCCATGCCGACGACGACGATCGGGTCCGTCTCGCTGGCCGTCGGTGCGGCGACCGGGGTGGCCCGATCACCCCCGCGTTCGAGCAGCGCCGCCCGCAGATATCTGGCGAGCGCGACCGGCGTCGGGTGGTCGAACACCAGGGTTGCCGGCAGCCGGACCCCGATCGAGGTGCCGAGCCGATTGCGGAGCTCGACCGCGGTGAGCGAGTCGAAGCCCAGCTCTTTGAACGGCCGGCGAATATCGATCTTCGATCCACTCGGGTGCCCGAGCACCGCCGTGACATGGCCATTGATCACGTCGTGCAGGAAGCGGAGCTGCTCCGGCTCGGTCAGCCGGGCCAACTGGCCGGCGAGCGGGGAGGCTGCGGCGGCCGCCGCCGCCACACCGCGCCGGACGGCGGGCCGGACGAATCCCCGCAGCACCGCGGGTACCGACTCCTCGTGGCGAAGGTCGGCCTGGTCGAGGCGAACGGCTACCAGGCTCGGCTGGCCGGCGGCGAGCGCCTGGTCCATCAGGTCCAGAGCGGCACCGACGCTGATCGTGGCCAGCCACCCGGGCCGGTCCGAGACCGAGCCCGACCCCGCGGCCGCCTCCGTCTCGTAGGCCACCGAGAGGGCCGGCCGCCCCTCCTGGCGTCGCTGCCTGGCCAGAGCGTCGAGGAACGCCCGGGCCGCCGAGTGGCTCGCCGGACCGGAGTTCCCGATCGCACCGGCTGCCGGGGAGTGCAGCACGAAAGCGGTGAGGTCGTGGTCGCGGGTCAGCTCATGCAGGTGCCACGCGGCGTCCACGTACCGCCGCAGCACCGCGGCCAGCTCCTGCGCGGACAGCGTGCCGTTTCCGGCGTCCTGCGGCGCGGTGGCGCAGTGCACCACGGCGGAGAGCGGACGCTCGGCCGGGATGCCGTCGATCAGCTCGGCCAACTGCCCAGCGTCGGCGGTGTCGCAGCTGGCGACGGTGACCGTTACGTCCAGCGCGGACAGCTCTTCGCTCAGCCGCTCGGCCTCGGTTGTGTCCGTGCCAGGTGAACTGGTCAGGATCAGGTGCCGCGCGCCGTGCCGGGTGGCGAAATGCCGGGCGCTGGCCGCGCCGATGCCGCTGGTGCCCTCGGTGATCAGGATCGTGGAGTCTGGATCCAAAGCGACGGTACCGGGCTCGACATGCTCGCGGAGCAGTCGCGGTACGAACATCCGGCCGTCGTGGACGGCGACCTGCGGCTCGCCCGTCGCCAGCGCGGCGGCTAGCTCCTGCTCGCTCAGGGCGGCGGCCGGGTCGTGGGCGACGGCGGTGACGCGGCCGGGGTGCTCGGCCTGGAACGCGGCCAGCAGCCCCCAGGCGGCGGCGCCGGGCAGGTCGGCGGCCGGCTCGCCGGCGGCGGATACCGCGCCGCTGGTCAGGATGACGAGGTGGTCGTCCGTGTCGCTGGCGAGGTGGTCGTGCAGCAGGGCGAGCAGGCCCGCGACGCCCGTGTGCGTCGCCGCGACCGGGTCCGCGCCACCATCCCCGGCCAGGTCGGCCAGCGGTACGACGCGCACGGCCCGGTCCGGGCCCGGGGAATCGGCCGTGACCGGCGTCCAGCCGACGTGGAGGAGCGGCGGGGCACCGCTGGCGCGCAGCTGGTCGGCGGTGACAGCGCGCAGCGCCACCGATTCGATATCCGCGAGGGGAGCACCGGCGGCATCCGCGATCCTGACCGCGACCGTGTCCACCTGGCCCGGTACGGCGGCCATCTCGACACGCAGCGCACTCGCACCTGTGGCGTGGAGGCGCAGGCCGTTCCAGGCGAACGGCATGTGCAGCTGATCACCGGCGCTGTCATCGGCCAACAGCCCGATCGGCTGGAGGGCGGCGTCCAGCAGCGCCGGGTGGATGGCGAACCCGGCCGTGTCCACCCCTTCCGGGAGGCTCACTTCGGCGTACACCCGGTCGCCGGAGCGCCAGGCCGCACGCAGGCCGCGGTAGCTCGGCCCGTAGGTGACATCCATCTGGACGAGGCGCCCGTACAACTCGTCGACGGACAGGGCGGTCGCCCCGGGGGGCGGCCACGCGGCTGCCAGGGCCTGCTCGGCGACGCCGTTGTCCGGCGCGACGACAGCGTGTACATGGGACACCCAGCCGTCCTGTCCGACCCCACGGGAGCGGATGATGACCGGACGTCGGCCGGCGTCGTCGGCCTCGCCGACCTGCACCTGCAGGTCCGCGTCGCCACGAAGGATCAGCGGCGCCTGGAGGATCAGCTCGTCCAGCCGTGCGGAGCCGACCTGTTCGCCGGCGTGCAGGGCAAGCTCGGCGAAGGCCGTCCCGGGCACCAGGACGAGCCCGCCCACCGAGTGCTCACCCAGCCACGGGTGGGCCTGTGCCGAGACGCGGCCGGTGAACAGGTGCCCGCCGCCGGGCAGCTGAGCCATCGCGCCCAGGAACGGATGCTCGGCGGCGGTGAGGCCCGCGGAGACGACGTCCGCCGTCTGCTCGGCGACCGCCCAGTAGCGCTGGCGCTCGAACCCGTACGTGGGCAGCGCGGTCACACACGCGTCCGTGCCATAGACAGCAGACCAGTCCACAGTGGCGCCGCTTGAATGGGCGTGAGCCAGGGACGCCAGGAACTGGGCCTCGCCGCCCTGGTCACGGCGGAGCGTGCCGAACACCGCACAGCCCTCGTCGAGCGTCTCCTGGGTGGCGGTGGTGAGTACCGGATGCGGACTCACCTCGATGAAGAGGTTGTGGCCGCGGGTGCTGAGCGTCTGGATGGTGGTCTGGTAGAGCACCGGCTGGCGCAGGTTGGTGTACCAGTACTCCGCTGTGAGCTCGGTGGTGTCGAGCAGCTCACCCGTGACGGTGGAGTAGAACGGCACCTCGGACGGGCGCGGGGTGATCCCGGCGAGGTCGTGCAGTACCCGGTCGCGCAAGGGCTCGATGTGCGGGCCGTGCGAGGCGACGGCGGCGGGTACCGCCTTGGCCCGGATGCCGGCGGCGGCGCAGTCGGCGAGGAGCTCGTCGATGGCCGGCTGATCACCGGTGACGATGGTGGAGGCGGGTCCGTTGACGGCCGCGACGTTGAGCTGACCGCCCCAATTGGAAAGCCTGCCTTCGACCTCTTCGGCGGGCAGCGGTATGAAGGCCAGCGTGCCCTGACCGACGATGGTGGCGAGCGATCGGCAGCGCAGCGCGGCGATGCGCGCCGCGTCGTCGAGGGTCAGTGCTCCAGCCACGTAGGCGGCGGCCACTTCGCCCTGCGAGTGGCCGACGACCGCGTTCGGGTGTACGCCGTGATGACGCCACAGCTGGGCGAGCGAGGTGAGAACCGCGAAGAGGGCGGGCTGAACGACCTCGATGCGCTCCAGCGACGGGGCGTCCGGGGCACCGTTCAGCACGTCGAGGATGGACCAGTCGAGGTACGGCGCGAGCGCGTCGGCGCAGGCGTGCAGGTGCGCGGCGAAGGTGTCAGAGGTCTGGAGCAGCTCGCGGGCCATACCGGCCCACTGCGAACCCTGACCGGGGAAGACGAACACCGTCTTGCCCGGCACCACGGAGCCCTGCACCACCGACGCGTCCGGCATCCCGTCGGCCAGGCTGGTCAGGCCGGCGATCAGGCTGTCACGGTCGGCACCGAGCACCGCGGCCCGGAACGGCAGGTGGGCGCGTGTGGTCGCCAGTGACCAGCCCACATCCGTGGGGTCGACGTCCGGGTTCGCCACCGCGTACTCGCGCAGCCGCGTCGCCTGCGCGCGCAGCGCGCTTTCCGAAGCCGCCGAGATCGGCCAGAGGCTGGGCCCC
>NZ_BOPC01000134.1 GCF_016863555.1 Micromonospora qiuiae
GGCGGCGGGGGCGGCGGCGGGGCGGCGGCGGGGGCGGCGGGGCGGCGGTGAGGGCGACGGGGCGGCGGTGAGGGCGACGGGGCGGCGGGGCGGCGGGAGCGGGGGCGGGGCGGCGGCGGGGCGGTGGGAGCGGGGGCGGGGCGGCGTGGAGGTGGTGGTGCGGCGCCGAGCCCGATCAGCCTGGGGGGCCGAACACCTAACGCACGGGGGCGGGGCTCCTCGATCGGGTTGGGCCGCAGCGGGATGTGCTCTGGCTGACGACGACAATGCCGCGGCGAGCGGTCACCGGGGGCGGGGTTACGGTGGGGGTGTGGCGCTCTCGCTGGCGATCTCGCCCTGCCCCAACGACACGTTCGTCTTCCACGCTCTCGTGCACGGGCAGGTGCCCGGCGCGCCGCCGGTCGAGGTGACCTACGCCGACGTCGACGTCACCAACACCGCCGCCGAGCGCGGCGCGTACGACCTGGTGAAGGTGAGTTACGCGGCGCTGCCCTGGCTGCTGGACGGCTACCACCTGCTGCCCTGCGGGGGTGCGTTGGGGCGCGGGTGCGGGCCGCTGGTGCTGACCCGGACCGACCGCGCCGGCGGGCCCGAGCGCAGCGACCTGCGCGGTGCGACCGTGGCGGTGCCCGGCGATCGGACCACCGCGTACCTGCTCTTCCGGCTCTGGGCGGCCGGCCGCACGCCAGAGCGTATCGAGGTGGTGCCGTTCCACGAGATCATGCCCGGCGTCGCCGCCGGGCGGTACGACGCCGGGCTGGTGATCCACGAGGCGCGGTTCACCTATCCGCGGCACGGCCTGACCGCCCTGGTCGACCTGGGTGAGTGGTGGGAGCGCGACACCGGCCTGCCGATCCCGCTCGGCGCCATCCTGGCCCGGCACGGCACGGTCGACCCGGAGCAGGCCGCCGGGTGGATCCGGGACTCCGTCCAGCGGGCCTGGGCCGACCCGACGGCCAGCCGGGAATACGTGCTGGCGCACGCCCAGGAGATGGAGCCCGACGTGGTGGACCGGCACATCGGCCTCTACGTCAACGAATACACCGCCGACCTGGGAGAATCGGGGTTCGCCGCCGTCGAGGCGTTGCTCGGCCGGGCCACCGACGCCGGGCTCGTGCCTCAGACCTCCAGCTCGCGGGCGACCGCGTGGACCAGCTGAGCGATCTTCTGGGCGGCCTTGCGATCCGGGAAACGACCCCGGCGCAGGTCGGGCTGGACCTTCGCCTCCAGCACCTTGATCATGTCTTCCACCAGGCCGTGCAGTTCCTCGGCGGGCCGGCGGCGCAGTTCCGCCACGGACGGCGGGGCCTCCAGCAGCTTCACTCCCATCGCCTGCGCACCACGCCGGCTGTCCACCACGCTGAACTCGACCCGCTGACCACCCTTGAGGTCGGTGACACCCGCCGGTAGCGCGGCCTTCGGCAGGAACACGTCGCCACCCTCGTCACTGGTGACGAACCCATATCCCTTGGTCGCGTCGTACCACTTCACTCGACCCGTAGGCACCTGAGAACCTCTGCTTCGTGTTGAACCGTCTACTGCCTCAAGGCTAGCCGGATCATGCGGTCGATCGCCGCCGGGAATCCGGTCAGATCCGCCAGCAGCTCAGCCGCCCCGGCGGACCGCAGCTCGTCGGCCGAGCACGGCCCGGTCGCCACCGCGATCCCGGGCACGCCGGCCGCCCGCGCAGCCGCCATGTCCGCCACGTGATCGCCGACATAGTGGGTTGCGCCGTGGACGCGTAACGCGGTCGCCTTCTCCTCGGCGAACAGATCTCCGGCCAGCTCGTCCACCACCAGCCCCAGATGGTCGAGATGCAGCCGGGCCAGCCGGCCGTGCTTCGCCGTTACCACCAGCACCCGGCCGCCATGTTCCCGGACGGCGTCGATGGCCGCCCGAGCGCCGGGCATCGGCACGGACGGGGTGATCGCGTACGCCGGGTAGAGCTCGCGGTAGATCCGGACCGCTTCCTCGACCCGCTCGGGCGGGAACCAGCGGGCGATCTCGGTACGCAACGGTGGGCCGAGCCGGGACACTGCCGCCTCGGCGTCGACGGGTACGCCCGTCCGCTCGGTCAGTGCCCGGAAGGCCGCGGCGATGCCGGGACGCGAATCGACCAGGGTCATGTCGAGGTCGAACCCGACGGTCAGTGCAGACATCCTGGAACGCTACCTGGCCGACCGACCGCCCCAGCCCGGTCGTCCGATGGGCGGGAGCAGGCCGGTGCGGGCTAGCGTGGAACGACGATGAGCACCTCACTCGCCGACCACCTGCGGTCGCTGCCCGACGAGTCACTCGCCGCCCTGCTCCAGCAGCGGCCCGACCTCGTCGTACCGGTACCCGCCGACATCGCCGCGCTCGCGATCCGGGCCCAGTCCCGGGTCTCGGTGTCGCGTGCCCTGGACGAGCTGGACCGGTTCACCCTCCAGATCATGGACGCCGCCCGGCTGACCCGTGATCCGGCCGACGGCACCACCTCGGTCGACGGGGTCCTGGCAATGGCCACCGCCGGCCAGCACCCGCCCGCACCGGCCGCCGTCCGAGCCGCCGTCGACCGGCTGCGCGCACGCCTCCTGCTGTACGGCCCCGACCACCGGTTGCAGCTCGTCGGTGGCATCGACGAGATCTCCCCGTACCCGGCCGGACTCGGCCGACCGGCGGCCGAGCTGGACCCGCGCACGGCAGCGCTCTGCGCGGACCCGGCGAAACTGCGGCGGACCCTGATGGCCGCGCCCCCGTCGGCGCGGGCGATCCTGGACCGGCTCGCGGCCGGGCCCCCGGTCGGCAGCGTGCCGCCCGGCGCGTTGCAGGCCCCGGCCGCCGGTGCCGATGACGAGCTGCCCCCGGACGAAACCAACGGCGGGGCGGCGACCGGCTCACCGGTGCGCTGGCTGGTCGACCACCGGCTGCTCGTGCGGGTCGCCGGCGGCAAAGGCGGCACCACGGGCATGGTCGAGCTGCCCCGGGAGATCGGGCTGCTGCTGCGCCGCGACACCGGGCCGCTGGGCCCGCTGAGCACCAGCCCGCCGCCGGTGGCCGCCACCGGCCGGGAGCCGAAAGCCGTCGACTCCGCCGGGGCCGGGCAGACCATGGAGGTGGTACGCCACACCGAGGCGCTGCTGGAACAGCTGGCCGCCGAACCGGCGCCGGTGCTGCGCTCGGGCGGCCTCGGCGTACGTGATCTGCGGCGGCTGGCACGCGCCACCGGGCTGGACGAGTCGACGGCGGCGCTGCTGCTGGAGGTGGCGTACGCGGCCGGGCTCACCGGCGAGGTGGAGCTGCCCGGCTCCGCCGCCCGGTACGGCGTCGACCAGCAGGTGCTGCCCGCCGCCGGCTACGAGCTGTGGCGGGCGGGTTCGCTGGCCCAGCGCTGGGAGCAGCTGGCCCGCGCCTGGCTGACCATGACCCGGCAGGCCGGGCTGGTCGGCCAGCGCGACGACCGGGATCGGCCGATCACGGTGCTCTCCGCCGAGGCGGAGCGAGCCGGCGCGCCGGCCACCCGACGGGCGGTGCTCGGCGTGCTCGCCGAACTGGAGCCGGCGACCGCACCCACCGCCGAGGAGCTGCAGGCGCTGCTCGAGTGGCGGGCGCCCCGGCGCAGCCGGGGCCGGGAGACGGCCCATCGGGAGGTGCTCGCCGAGGCGGCCACGCTGGGCGTGACCGGACTGGGGGCGCTCACCTCGTACGGGCGGCTGCTGCTGGCCGAGGCGACCGCGACCGAGGACCGCGACAGCGACGACCCGCTCGGGCTGCGTTCCGACGCCGAGGACGCCGGCACGGCGCTCCGGGCGTTGGACGCGCTGCTGCCCGCCCCGGTGGATCACTTCCTGGTGCAGGCCGACCTGACCGTGGTGGTACCCGGGCCGCCGGAGCCGGCGCTCGCCGCCGAGTTGGACCTGGTCGCCGAACCCGAATCGGCCGGTGGGGCGAGCGTGCACCGGGTGACTTCGGGCAGTGTGCGCCGGGCGTTGGACATCGGCTACTCCGCCGACGACCTGCACGCACTTTTCCGGCGCCGGTCGCGTACGCCGGTGCCGCAGGGATTGGCCTACCTGATCGACGACGTGGCGCGCAAACACGGCGGGCTGCGGGCCGGCTCCGCCGGGGCGTATCTGCGCAGCGACGACGAGGCGCTGCTGGCCGAGGTGCTGGCCGACCGGCGGGTGGCGGAGTTGGCGTTGCGGCGGCTCGCGCCGACGGTGCTGGTCACTTCCTACCAGGCCGGCCGGATGCTCAGCGTGCTGCGGGAGGCCGGTTACGCGCCGGTGGCCGAGGACTCCACCGGTTCGGCGATGCTCACCCGCCCGAGAGCCCGGCGGGCGCCGGCCCGGGTGTCGGTGGCCACCCGGTCGGGCGATCCGTTGGCGACTCCGCGCCTGCCGCTGCCGCGCCTGCTCGGCGTGGTCGAGCAGATCCGCCGAGGCGACGCGGCAGCACGGGCGGCACGTCGGGCGCCGGCGGTGGTACGCGGCGCGACGCCGACCGGGCCGGTGCCCGCGCACAGTCACAGCGATGCCCTGGCCGTGCTCCAGCAGGCGGTACGCGACAAGGCGCTGGTCTGGGTCGGATATGTCGACGCGCACGGGGCGACCGCGTCCCGGCTGGTCCGGCCCGTCTCACTCGGTGCGGGCTACCTGCGCGCCGAGGACGAGCGGACGGAAATGTTGCACACCTTCGCGCTGCACCGGATCACTGCGGCGGTGCTGGAGAAGTGAGCCCGGTCAGCGGCGGTGCTGGAGAAAATGAGCCCGGTCAGCGCAGGTTGCGCCGCACCGACCCGATGATCGCCACGAGCAGCAGCAGCGCGAAACCGATACCCGCCACCTCGCCCACCGAGTCGACGAAGCCCTTCTGCACCACCAGCCAGATGAAGAGGAACCAACCGGCCAGCAAAAACCCGAACACCGTGTACCCGATCACCGTCGCGGTGGAGACGGGTTCAGCCTGCTCGTGCTCGGGGACAACGTCCTGGTCGACGGTCATCTGCCCTCCCCGTACCGTCCGGCTCTGCCGTCAAGGGTGTCATCCCGCACGGCGGCCGGCCAGCACCAGCGTGTAGCGATCTCACGCGGCCCATACCCGTGGCGGGGCGACGGCGAAACCTCGCCGATCGGGCCCGGGCGCGCCGCTCGCCCCCGTTGGCTGATCCGCGGTGACGGGAGCGGCCCCCGCGCCTGGCCCGTCTGACCGCGGTCGAACGTGCACGCACCGGTCCCGACCGGCGGGACGATCGCGAGGGCGGCCCAACCTCACGGAGCACCGCCCCCCGCGCTCGCCCCCTCCTCCTAGACGCACCGAGGCACCCGTTCGGTTGCGCTCGCGCGCGTGTTCTTGCCACCGGCCGCAGCGTGCAACACTGGATGGTCGCCCTGAGGCAGGTCAGACGCCTGCCGTGGGGGCGGATCATCCGTACGGAGGAGGAGACTCGGCGTGAGCGGTGGACCCCTGATCGTGCAGTCGGACAAGACCCTGCTGCTGGAGATCGACCACCCGGACGCCCAGGCGTGCCGGATGGCCATCGCGCCCTTCGCCGAGCTGGAGCGCTCCCCCGAGCACGTGCACACGTACCGGCTGACCCCGCTCGGGCTCTGGAACGCCCGCGCCGCCGGCCACGACGCCGAGGGCGTGGTCGACGCGCTGATCAAGTATTCGCGCTATCCGGTGCCGCACGCCCTGCTCGTCGACGTGGCCGAGACCATGGACCGGTACGGCCGGTTGCAGCTCGTCAACGACCCGGCACACGGCCTGGTGCTGCGGGCCCTGGACCGGGTGGTGCTGGTCGAGGTGGCCAAGAGCAAGAAGCTGGCCGGGATGCTCGGCGCGAAGCTGGACGACGACACCATCGCGGTGCACCCGTCCGAGCGGGGGCGGCTCAAGCAGGCCCTGCTCAAGCTGGGCTGGCCGGCGGAGGACCTGGCTGGGTACGTCGACGGCGAGGCGCACCCGATCGAGCTGGCCGAGGCCGGCAAGGACGGCGGGAAGCCGTGGACGCTGCGGTCGTACCAGCGGGAGGCCGTGGATTCGTTCTGGGCCGGCGGGTCCGGGGTGGTGGTGCTGCCCTGCGGCGCCGGCAAGACCCTGGTGGGCGCGGCGGCGATGGCCGAGGCGAAGGCGACCACGCTGATCCTGGTCACCAACACGGTCGCCGGCCGGCAGTGGAAGCGCGAGCTGATCGCCCGCACCTCGCTGACCGAGGAGGAGATCGGGGAATACTCCGGCGAGCGCAAGGAGATCCGCCCGGTCACCATCGCCACGTACCAGGTGCTCACCTCCCGGAAGAAGGGCGTCTTCACCCACCTGGACCTGTTTAACGCCCGCGACTGGGGCCTGGTCGTCTACGACGAGGTGCATCTGCTGCCCGCGCCGATCTTCCGCTTCACCGCGGACCTCCAGGCCCGCCGCCGGCTGGGCCTGACCGCCACCCTGGTTCGGGAGGACGGCCGGGAGGGCGACGTGTTCAGCCTGATCGGCCCGAAGCGGTACGACGCACCCTGGAAGGACATCGAGGCGCAGGGCTGGATCGCCCCGGCCGAGTGCATCGAGGTACGCGTCACCCTGACCGACGCCGAGCGGATGTCGTACGCCACCGCGGAGACCGAGGAGCGCTACCGGATGGCGGCCACCGCCCGCACCAAGCTGCCGGTGGTGAAGGCCCTGGTGGACCGGCACCCGGACGAGCAGACCCTGGTCATCGGCGCGTACATCGACCAGCTGCACCAGTTGGGGGAATATCTGGACGCGCCGATCGTGCAGGGCTCCACCACGAATCGCGAGCGCGAGCGGCTGTTCGACGCGTTCCGCTCCGGCTCGCTTCGGACACTGGTCATCTCGAAGGTGGGCAACTTCTCCATCGACCTGCCCGAGGCGGCGGTGGCGATCCAGGTCTCCGGCACGTTCGGCTCCCGCCAGGAGGAGGCACAGCGGCTCGGCCGGGTGCTACGCCCCAAGGCCGACGGCCGGCAGGCCCACTTCTACACGGTCGTCTCCCGCGACACCATCGACACCGAGTACGCCGCCCACCGCCAACGCTTCCTCGCCGAGCAGGGCTACGCGTACACCATCGTCGACGCCGACGACGTCCTCGGCCCCACCCTCCCCTCCTTCGACTGACCCGCGCGCCTGCGGCGGCGTTGATCGGCTCCGTTACGGCGGCATGGCGGCATCCGGGTCGCCTGGACACCGCCACAACGCCGAAACGGAGCCGCGCAGCCTCGATTTGCCGGAGTTGATCAGGCAGCGAACGGCTGCGGCACCTGCTCGCCCTGCTCCCGCATGTCTTCGGTCACTTCACACAGCAGGTCCTGGAGCCCTTGCAGCGCCTCGATCTGGGTGGGAGCCAGCCAGGAGAGCGAGGGGAATTCGGCGCAGGTGGCGACCAACTCGCGATCCTCGGCGGACCAGGTGACGGCGCACACCATCTACAAATTTGCCTGGCTTGGCATCGTTATTCCTCGAAGCAGGGATACCAACCGACTACGGACGCAAATCCTGCTCGGTCTGGCCTTCCATGAAGGGGATAGTTGATGAAGTACGCCGCCAGATGCGTACGCTCGGGCTCTTGGTGGGCGATCAGTGTGGCAGAGATCAAGGGCGTGTTCTCTCAAGCTCGCCGTCTCGACCAGGTCGAAGAGATGGCACGTGAAGCCATCGCCCTCATGCTCGACATCGACCCGAACAGCTTCGATGTCGACGTGCAGCCCGAACTGCCGCAAGAGGTGACCCGCGCCCACAAGGCCCGCAGCGCTCTACGCAAAGCTGAGGAGTCCGCCGAAAAAGCGACGGTGAGCGCGGCCCGTGCGCTGCTCGCCAAGGGCTACATGGTCCGTGACGCGGGTGGGCTTCTTGGCATCTTCCCGCAGCGCGTATCGCAGCTAGCGCCGAGGAAGCCTGCCACCGGCCGCGCCGGGAAGATCAGCAAGAGCGGGAGCGCCCAACTCAAGCAGGAGCGAGGGACCGCCGCCGCTTGATGCGGCCCTCACGGCGCAACTTCCTGTCGGTCCAAAGTACGGCGTCATTCGATGGTTGTGCGAAGAGCAACTATGCAGGCAGGATGCCTCGGCATGAGACATCTCCGCCGCACCGTGGCCATTGCCGTGATGACTACCGTCGCCCTGCTGGCCAGCGCGATGCCCGCCGCCGCCGTCACCGGCGGCGAGCCGGATGGCGACCGGAACCCGAATGTCGGGCTGATCATGTTCTACGACTCCGTCGGCCGGTACCGCTGCTCGGCAACGCTCGTCTCGCCGACCGTCCTGCTGACCGCTGCCCACTGCACCCAGGGCACCCTGGGCAGCACTCTGGTCACCTTCGACTCCTTCATCGCCGAGGCGGCGCCGGCCCCGTTCCCGGTGGCAACGGACCCGAGCGTCGGCTACACCCCTGCGGAGCTCAAGGCGGCCGGCTACCTCTCCGGCACAGCGATCACCCACCCCGAGTACTCGGACTTCACGGACCTTGACAACTGGAATGACGTGGGCGTCATCGTGCTCGACGAAGCCGTGACGAACATCCAGCCGGCGACGGTGGCGCCGAGGAACTACCTCGACCAGTTCCGCCAGCCGAAGCTGAACTCGACGATCTTCGAGGTGGTGGGCTACGGCACCGAGGTGCGCAAGCCGGAGGACGGCCCGCAGAAGCCGCAGCCGATGAGCTACCCGCTGCTCCGTCGCTACACCACCTCCCCCGGTCAGAAGCTCACGCCGCAGGTGTTGCAGATGAACGGCAACCCGAACGACAACCGCGGTGGTGGAGGCACCTGCTTCGGTGACTCGGGCGGCCCCACCTTCCTCAACGGTTACCTCGTGGCCGTCACCAGCTACGGCTACACAGACAACTGCCGCTACCTCGGCGGCTACCAGCGCGTCGACATCCCGGTCGTACAGGACTGGTTCGCCACCGTGGGCTGATCCGTCCGGCCGGCCCTGCGCCGGTTTGAGACAACGGACTCGGCGGGCGTCCCTGTGGGGGCGCCCGCCGAATTGGCGAGTCCGGCAATTGGGCGGTGACGACGAGGCGAGTCCTGCCCGTACAGCGACCGATCAATCAGCTTGAGGCGCTCTCATCCAGCACCGTCACGCAGGATGCCGCAACTCGC
>NZ_BOPC01000135.1 GCF_016863555.1 Micromonospora qiuiae
AGCCAGGTCGTCGAGAAGATTCTCGTTCTGTTGTTTGAGGCGCTTGTTCTCCAGCAGGGCGGCCCGCAGTGCCGCGACAACCTTCCCGGAGGATTCGGAAGACAAAGTCATGATCGTGGTCCAATGCGTCCGTCGGGTTCAGGAGTCGTTACCGGCTTCGGTCGTGTCGTTCAGAGCCAGGCGGACCAGCTCGTCGACGTCCATGTCGTTGATGTCCGCGTTGTCGTCGTCCGCTGTTTGCCGCTTGTCCGGGGCGGCGAGCTGCAGCAGGGCTTCCACGAGGCCGGCGGCTCGCAGCCGGCTCACCGGGATCGTGGTCAGCGCTTGGCGGATCACCGTGTCCGGTGCGTCCACCAAGCTCCGGGCGGAGTCGTTGCCGTTGCCGCCGTTCGTGGCCGGGGCGAGCAGTGTCCGGAGCTGGCGGCTGAGCGCGGCTGCGGTCGGGTGGTCGAAGACCAGCGTGGCTGGCAGCGACAGGCCGGTGGTATTCGCCAGCCGGTTGCGCAGCTCCAGCGCCATCAGGGAGTCGAAGCCCATCTCGCGGAACGGCCGCGCCGGGTCGATCGTCTGCGGCGGGTGGTTCGTGACCGTGGCGACGTGGCTGGTCACGAACTCGATCAGCAGCCGCTCCTGCTCCGACATGGATAGTCCGTCGAGGCGGTGCAGCACGTCCTTCTGAGCGGGCCGCGTCACGGCCGCGGTCATCTGCTGAGGCAACGAGCGGACCAGGCGGCGCAGCAGAGTGGGCACCGACGTGGATTCGCGCAGCGGCGTCACGTCCAGGTTGGCCGGCATCAGGTTCGCCTTGCCCGTGCCGTGCGCGATGTCGAGCAGGGTCATCGCGTCGGCCGGGCTCAGCGGGTGCATGCCGCCGCGGGCGATGCGGCCCAGGTCGGCCTCGCTGAGGTGCCCGGTGATGCCACTGGCCGGTGCCCACAGACCCCAGGCCAGCGAGCTGGCCGGCAGGCCGAGGTCGTGGCGGTGCTGGGCGAGCGCATCCAGGAACGCGTTGGCGGCGGCGTAGTTGCCCTGCCCCGCGTTGCCCAGGACGCCGGCCGCGGCGGAGAAGAGCACGAAGCTCGACAGGTTCCGGTCGCGCGTGAGCTCGTGCAGATGCCAGGCGGCGTCCACCTTCGGCCGTAGGACACGCTCGATGTCGTCCACGGTCAGTGCGGTGATCACCGCGTCGGCCAGTACACCCGCGGTATGCACCACCGAGGTGAGCGGACGCTCGACCGGGATGCTGTCCAGAAGGCGGGCCAGCGCGTCCCGGTCGGCCGTGTCGCAAGCCTCGACGCGTACCTCGGCGCCCAACTCGGTGAGCTGCGCGGCCAGTTCGGTCGCGCCGTCAGCGTCCGGGCCGCGCCGGCTGGTCAGCAGCAGATGCCGTGCGCCATGCTCGACCACCAGGTGTCGGGCGACCAGCCCGCCGAGCGTCCCGGTACCGCCGGTGACGAGCACCGTGCCGGCCGGATCGAGCAGCTGCCGTGGCTTGGGTTCCGCCACGGAGGGGAGCCGGACCAGCGACGGTGCGTACGGCTGGCCGTCCCGTACCGCGATCTGTCCCTCCCGGTCGCGCCTGGCGGTGTGCAGCACCGCGGGCAACGCCTGCCACGAGGCGGGCCGGTCGTCGATGTCGATCAGGATGAACCGGTCGGGCTGTTCGAGCTGGGCGGACCGGATCAGGCCCCACACGGCGGCCCGGGCCGGGTCGACCTGGTCGCCGGGCACGGCGGCCACCGCGCCGCGGGTCAACACCGCCAACGGGCGTTCGGCGAACGCTGGCTCGGCCAGCCACGACCGCGCCCGCTCCACCATCTGCCAGGTGGCCGCGTGGGTACCGCGGACCGTGTCGTCGCCGGTGGGTCCGAGGCGGGACAGCACCACCGCGCGCGGTTTCGCCGCGCCGGAGGTCACCGCCCCCCGGAGCGCGGCTAGATCGGGGTACACGGTGAACGCGGAGTCAGCCGAAACCTCGCCTTCGCCGGCGACCAGCGCCACTTCGCGGCTGTCCACCGCCGTCGAGGGGGTCGGCAGCGGAGCCCAGTCGACGTGGAAGAGCGACTCGTGCCGGGGAGCGGTGAGCGAACTCTTCAGCTGTTCGATCGACACCGGCAGCATGACCACCGACTCGACGGTGGCGATGAGCCGGCCGGCCTCGTCAGCCAGGGTAAGCCGGGTCCCGCCGGCCGCCGAGGGCGACAACCTGACCCGCAACGACCGGGTACCCCGCCCGTGCAGGCGGACATCCCGCCAGGCGAACGGGATCCGCGGCCGTTCGCTGTCCTTGCCGGTGTCGGCCACGAGGCCGGTCAGATCCTTGTTGATCTGGTCGAGGCCGAGTGCGTGCATCGACGCGTCCAGGAACGCCGGGTGCAGGTCGAACCGGCCGGCGTCGCACTCGTCCGGGAAGCGCACCTCGGCGAAGAGATCGCCGTCCCGCTCCCAGGCCTGCCGCAGCGAGCGGAACGACGGGCCCCAGATGTAGAAGCCGAGTTCCGCGTGGCGCTGGTAGAAACGCTCGGCGTCCAGCGGCTCGGCCTCCGCTGGCGGCCAGACCAGCAGCTCGGAGGGAGCCGCCTGGTCGTCGATCGGGTCGCCGAGGGCCAGTACGCCACGCCCAAGGGGTAGCCACGGCTTCCGCGTCGCCTCGTCAGCCGGGCGGCAGCGCAGGCTGACCACGCGCCGGCCGGACTCGTCCGGTGCTCCGATCCGTAGCTGGAGATCGACGGTGCGGTTCTCGGGCAGGATCAGCGGCGACTCGTGTGAGAACTCGGCCAGCACGTGACAGCCGATTTGGCGACCCGCCCAGGCGCTGAGCTCCACCCAGGTGGTGCCGGGTACCACCACGTCCTCGAAGACGACGTGGTCGTACAGCCAGGGCTGGGATCGCAGCGACATCCGGCCCGTGTACAGCTGGCCGCCGTCGTCCAACTCGGTGAGCACCTGAACCAGGGGGTGGTCGAGCGTGGCCGCCCCGGTCTCGGTGGCTTGCGCAGGCGGTGCCGCGAGCCAGAACCGCTCCCGCTGAAAGGCGTACGTCGGCAGGTCGACCGGGACCGGCCGGTCTCCGGCGGCCGTACCGTGCAGGTCGTGCCATTCGACGGGCAGGCCACCGACGTGTGCCTGGGCCAGGGCGGTGGCGAACACCTCCGGTTCGCTCTGGCCACGCCGCAGGACCGGGATGAACGAGGCCGGGTCGTCCGCCTCGGCCTGCACGCTCTCCCGAGCCATCGAGGTCAGCGTGGCGTCCGGTCCTACCTCGACGTACGTGGTCACGCCGAGCTCACGCAGGGCGTGCACGCCGTCGTTGAAGCGGACCGCCGCACGTACGTGCCGGACCCAGTACTCGGCCGTGCACAGCTCCTCCGCCTCGGCCAGCCGGCCGGTCAGGTTAGAAACGACGGGTATCCGTGGCGGCTGGTACGTCAGGCGGGCAGCCACCTCCCGGAACCCGGCGAGCATCGGCTCCATGAGCGGGGAGTGGAAGCTGTGGCTCACGGTGAGCCGCCTGGTCCTGCGGCCTTCCGCCTTGAAGTGGGCCGCGATCGTGTCGACCGCCTCCGCCTCGCCGGAGACAACCAGCGACTCGGGACCGTTGACCGCGGCGACGCCGACCCGGTCCAGCACGTCGGCGAGCAGCGGCAGTACCTCCTCCTCGCGCGCCCGGATGGCCACCATGGCACCGCCCGGCCGGAGCTCCTGCATCAGCCGACCGCGCGCCGCGACCAGCAGCGCCGCCGACTCCAGGTTGAGCACCCCGGCCACGTGCGCCGCCGCCAACTCGCCGATCGAGTGACCGATCAGGTAGTCCGGCCGCAGCCCGTGATGGGTCAGCAGCCGGTGGAGAGCGACCTCGATGGCGAACAGGGCCGGCTGCGTGTACCGAGTCTGGTCGAGCAGCCCGGCCTCCGGCGACCCTTCGGCGGCCCACATGACCTGCCGCAACGGCCGCTCCAGATGCGGGTCGAGCGCGGCGCATACGGCGTCGAGCGCCGCGGCGAACACGGCAGAATCCTGGTACAGCTCGCGGCCCATGCCCAGCCGCTGGGCGCCCTGCCCGGTGAACTGGAACGCCGTCTTTCCGGGCGCGCCCACCCGGCCGGTGACCACCGCCGCGTCCTCGACGTCGCGGGCGAGCAGCTCGAGGCCGTCCAGCAGGTGCGCGCGGTTCCGGCCGAGCACTACCGCTCGGTACTCGAAGGAGCTGCGAGCCGTGGCGAGCGTGCGTGCGACCGCCGTGGTCGGCAGGTCGGGGTTTTCGCGCAGGAACCCGGCCAGCCGGTGGGCCTGCGCCCGCAGCGCCGGCATGGAGCGCGCGGAGACCGGCAGCGGTAGGACCACCGGCGTGACGTCCAGCGGCGCGGGCTGGTCGGCGGGCGCCTGCTCGACGATGACGTGGGCGTTCGTGCCGCTGATGCCGAAGGATGAAACCCCGGCCCGGCGCAGGCGTCCATTGTCGGGCCAGGCCACCCGCCGGTCGAGCAGCGCGACCGCTCCCGCCTTCCAGTCCACCTGAGTGGTCGGTTCGTCCAGGTGCAGGGTCCGCGGCAGCTCGCCGTGCCGCATGGCCTCAATCATCTTGATCACGCCGCCCACGCCCGCGGCGGCCTGGGTGTGGCCGATGTTGGACTTGAGCGATCCCAGCCAGATCGGCCGGTCGGCCGGCCGGTCCTGACCGTAGGTCGCGATGACGGACTGCGCCTCAATCGGGTCGCCGAGCTGGGTACCCGTGCCATGCGCCTCGATCGCGTCGACGTCGGCCGTGGTCAAACCGGCGTTCGCCAGCGCCTGCCGGATGACGCGCTGCTGTGCGGGCCCGTTGGGGGCGGTGAGCCCGTTGCTCGCCCCGTCCTGGTTGACCGCGGTGCCGCGGACCACGCCGAGGATCCGCCGGCCGTTGGCCTGTGCGTCGCTGAGGCGTTCGAGCAGCAGCACGCCGACGCCCTCGCCCCAGCCGGTGCCGTCCGCAGTCGCCGAAAACGACTTGCAGCGCCCGTCCGGCGCCAGCCCGCGCTGCCGGCTGAACTCCACGAACACGCCGGGATTGGCCATCACTGTCGCTCCGCCGGCCAGCGCCAGCGTGCAATCGCCGGAGCGCAGCGCCTGCACCGCGAGGTGAATGGCGACAAGCGAAGAGGAGCAGGCGGTATCCACCGTGACCGCCGGTCCGTGCAGGCCGAGCGTGTAGGCGATCCGCCCGGACGCCACGCTGGACGTCGTGCCGGTCAGCAGGTACCCCTCGGTCTCGGCGGTACCCTGGCCGATGCCGCCGCCGTACTCCTGCGACCAGGTGCCGGCGAACACGCCGGTCCGGCTGCCGCGCAGGGCGGACGGGACGATGCCGGCCCGCTCGACGGCTTCCCAGGCCGTCTCCAGCAGCAGGCGCTGCTGCGGGTCGATCGCCAGCGCTTCGCGCGGGCTGATGTCGAAGAACACGGGATCGAACTCCGCCGCCTCGTAGAGGAACCCGCCGGTGTTCGCGTACGAGGTGCCCGGATGCGCCGGATCGGGATGGTAGAGCCCGTCCACGTCCCAACCGCGGTCGGTCGGGAAGTGCCCGATCGCGTCGGTCTCCGACGCCACGAGATGCCACAGGTCTTCGGGTGTGCGGACGCCACCGGGGTACCTGCAGGCCATACCGATGATCGCGATCGGCTCGTCCGGCGCCGCTGCCACGGTCGCGACGGCGGACTCCGGCCGCTCGTCGGTGAGCAGCTCCTGCATACGCTCGACCAGGGCCGACGGGCTCGGGTAGTCGAACGCGACGGTGTTGGGCAGGTTCAGGCCGCTCGCGCCGGTGAGCAACTGGCGCAGCTCGACCGCCATCACCGAGTCGAAACCGAGGTCGCGGAAGGAGCGGTCGGGATCGACGGCTTCGTTCGCCGAGCGCCCGGAGACCTGAGCCACGTACTCGGCGACGAGCCGCAGCAGCCGCGGTCGCAGGTCGGCCGTGGGCAGGGAGGCCAGCTCGTTCCTGAGCGTGGCGGCGGCGTCCGGCGTGGCGTCGCCGGTGGCCTGGTCGGCCTCCCCGGCGGCCCCCGGCAGGTCGGCCAGCAGAGGGCGGGCCCGCACGGCGCTGAACACCGGAACGAAACGGGACCAGTCCACATCGGCCACTGTCACCGCGGTGTCGTCGTGGTTGAGCGCCTGCCGCAGAGCGGCGAGGGCCAGCGCTGGCGGCATGGCCCGGACGCCCTGCCGGCGCAGCTGTTCGCCCAGCCCGTCCTGGCTGGCCATCCCGGCGCCGTCCCATACGCCCCAGGCCACCGAGGTGGCGGCGTGGCCATCGGCTCGCCGCCGCTCGGCCAGCGCGTCGAGGTGGGCGTTCGCGGCGGCGTACGCGGCATGGCCACCGCTTCCCCAGATTCCCGCGATCGACGAGAAGAGGACGAAGGCATCCAGCGGCTCGGTGTCGAGCAGCTCACTCAGGTGGGTCGCTGCGGCTGCCTTGGCGGCGATGCGCCCGAGTTCGTCGAGCGTCAGTTCGGTCAGCGGAGTTTGCCCTACCGCGCCGGCCGCGTGCACGACTGTCCCGATGGGACCGTTTTCCGCACGGACCCGTTCGAGCAGGTCGGCCAGGTCGGCGCGGTCGGCGACGTCGCAGGCGAGCACCGAGACGTCGGCGCCGGCCTCGGTGAGCTGCGAGACGAGTTGCGGCGCCCCCGGCGCGTCCGGGCCGCGGCGGCTGACCAGTACGATCCGCTCCGCTCCCGCGGCGGCCAGGAACCGCGCCACGTGGGCCCCGAGGCCGCCGGTGCCGCCGGTGACGAGGGCCGTACCGGTGGGGCGCCAGGCGCGTACAGGCTGCTGGACCGCCGGCGCCGGCACCAGGCGTCGCGCGAACAGCCCGGACGGCCGCAACGCGAGCTGGTCTTCCGAGCCGGCGGAGAGCGCCTGTCGCAGCTGGGCCGGCGTGATCGCGTCGGGTGCCGCGGGGAGGTCGATCAGCCCGCCGCCGCGGCCCGGGTACTCCAGTGTCGCGGTGATCCCGAGCCCCCAGACCTGTGCCTGCGCGGGGTGGACCGCTTCGGTAGCCGGCCCGGCTGCCACCGCCGACCGGGTCGCCAGCCACAGCGGCGCCTCCACAGCCGCATCGGCGATGGCCTGCAGTAGTGCCACGGTGCTGGCCACACCCGCTGGCACGGCCAGCTGCATCGGGTGCGCGGAGTCGTCGAGGGCGAGCAGCGAGACGACGCCCCTCGGTGTCGCACCGGCCTTGGTCAGGGTTTCGGCGAGGGACGACCGATCGGCCCGGGCCGCGTCGAGCGCGGCGATCCGGACCTCGGCCCCGGCGGCGGTGAGCGCCTCCGTGGCGGCGTCCGCCCACGCGTCGGCGTACCCACCCGCCGGCACGACGAGCAGCCAACGGCCGGTCAGGTCGCTTTCCGCCGGCGGGTCGAGCGGCCGCCAGGTCACCCGGTACCGCCACTTGTCCACCATCGAGTCGTCATGCTTGCGCCGTCGCCACTGGGCCAGCGCGGGCAGCAGCGCCGTAAGGTCCGCCTCGGTGCCCAGCTCGTCGGCCATGGCGCGGGCGTCCTGCTGGTCGACAGCGGACCAGAAGCGCTGCTCATCCGCGGTACGCGAAGCACTGCCGGAGCTGACGTTGAGCCAGTACCTGCGGCGCTGGAAGGGGTACGTGGGCAGGTCGGGCAGGGGCGGGGTGGTCGCCAGCGCGGCCGGAAGGACGTTGGCCCACGTGACGGAGTGCCCGTTGACGTGCAGCCGCGCGGCGGCGCTGACCGCGGCGGTGGGTTCCGGCTGCTGCCGGTGCGATGCGGTGACGATGAGGTGCCGGTCCGGCTCGGCCAGGCTGTGCTGGATGAGCGAGGCGAGAGCCGGTGCCGGACCGAGCTCGAGCCAGTGCGTGACGCCGTTGCGGGCGAGCGTCTCCACACCGTCGCCGAACCGCACGGCTTGGCGGATGTGCCGGGTCCAGTACGCCGGGTCGCACAGCTCGGCGTTGACAAGCTCGCCGGTCACATTGGAGACGATCGGGATCGCCGGCTGACTGTAGGCCACCGTCGCCGCCACCTCCGCGAACCCGTCGATGATTGGATCCATGTGGTGTGAGTGGAAGGCGTGGCTGACGGTCAGGCGCCGGGTCTTGCGGCCCTGGCTGGCGAGCGTGGCCGCGAGCGCGTCGAGGGCGTCGGTGCCCCCGGAGAGAACGACGTGGCGCGGGCTGTTGACGGCGGCGACGGCGACGTCGTCGTGCGCGGCGACGAGGGCATCCACCTCCTCCTCAACGGCCTCGACGGCGAGCATCGCGCCGGCGGGCAGGCTCTGCATGAGCCGGCCGCGGGCGGTGACGAGCCGGGCGGCGTCCGCGAGGCTGAACACGCCGGCCAGGTGCGCGGCGGCCAACTCGCCGATCGAGTGCCCGGCGAAGTAGTCCGCGGTGATTCCCCAGTGCTCAAGCAGCCGGTAGAGGGCGACGTGCGTGGCAAAGAGCGCGGCCTGGGTGTAGAGGGTCTGATCGAGGAGCCCATCGTCGCCGGTGTCGTGCCACATGACGTCGCGCAGAGGCTGCGGCAGGTGCTGGTCGAGGGCTCGGCATGCGTCGTCGAGGGCGGCGGCGTAGGCCGGGTACTCGGCGGCCAGCAGGCGACCCATGCCGGGGTGCTGGCTGCCCTGGCCGGTGAAGAGAACGGCCAGGCGGCCCGTGGTGGTGTGGCCGGTCACGGTGTACGCGGTCGGGGTGCCGGTGGTCAGCGCCTGCAGGCCGGCGAGGAACTGCTCGCGGTCGGCCCCC
>NZ_BOPC01000136.1 GCF_016863555.1 Micromonospora qiuiae
ACGCCGCCGCCCATCATCCGAGGCACAGCATCACCACGCCTGGATCCCGACCTCGCCTATTGCCGGTCTCGCTTGGAGCGACCGGCAATCAAGCGATGGGACGAGTCGGGCCGAGGCTGGCAAGCCAGAGGATGGAGCCATGCCGGTGTGGCATGGCGGCAGCACAGTTGATCGGCTCCGTTTCGTCGATACAGCGGTGTCCGAGCGCTCGGGACACCACCATTACGGCGAGACGGCGATCATCAACCGGCTCGTGCCTGCTTGCTACCTCGGGGGTTCCCACCGTCCAGAGCACCACATACTGCTGCTCGCTCTTGCTCATGTCCGTTGTGGTCCCAGGAATTTACGCGTCGCCGGATGTCGGCAGGTTCTACCGCCCACCCGTACCGCCGAAGTCGAATTCGTCCCTGGCGGCTGAGCACCCGTCGAGCGTCCTTCTGTTGCCGACGCCAGCTAGATATTTACAATGGCTGATGTTTGTCGGACCGGTTCCCGTCCCCCACTCCACCTGCTCGAGGAGCTGAAAACATGTTGCGACGCCGTCGTCGTGCAGCCCCCGTACTGGCCGGGCTGCTCCTTCTGGCCCTGTCTGTGTCCCTGTTGCCACCGGCGTCGGTGGCCGGCACCGCCGCGGCCGGCACATCCCGCACCAGGCCGGTGCCACTCACCGAGCTGACCGTGGTAACCGAACAGGTGGCGTTCGGTCTGCAGCGTCCGATCGCGCTCACCGGGCTGCCGGACGGCCGGATGCTGATCGCGGAGAAGAACGGCACCGTCCGCGCCTACCACCCCGCCACCGGTTTGGCGGCCAAGCCGGTGCTCGACCTGACCGCCCGGATCGACACGTCGGACAACGAGCGCGGACTGCTCGGCATCACGCCTGCGCCGAACTTCGCGCGGACCGGGATCCTCTACGTGGCCTACACGAGCCTGCCGGCCGGCGCGCTGACCCTGGCGCGAGTGCCGATCGGCGCTCCTGGGCGGTTGCAGGTGCTGCTCACCCAGGAGCACGCCGAGTACGGCAACCACAACGGCGGACAGGTGGCGTTCGGCCGCGACGGCTACCTCTACTGGTCCCTCGGCGACGGCGGCCACGCGAACGACCCCTTCAAGTCCGGTCAGGACCTCGGCACCCTGCTCGGCAAGATCGTGCGGATCGACGTCAACCGCACCTGCGGGGCGAAGCCCTACTGCGTGCCCGCCGACAACCCGTTCGTCCGCACGCGCGGCGCGCGGCCGGAAATCTGGGTCTATGGGCTGCGCAACCCGTGGCGGTTCTCCATCGACCCGGTCGACAACTCGCTGTGGATCGGTGACGTCGGCCAGGGCCTGGTCGAGGAGATCAACCACATCCGCCCGTGGCAGCGTGGGGCGAACCTCGGCTGGTCGTGCCGGGAGGGCACTCCGGTGTTCGACCCGGAGCAGTGCCGGCCGGGCGTGCAGTACACCGACCCCGTTTTCGAGTACCCACATTTCATGACGGATGGCTGCTCGGTGATTGGCGGCGTCGTGTACCGAGGGTCCGCCACCCCGGAGGCATGGGGGACCTACGTCGCGAGCGACTACTGCTCGACCCGGGCGTACGCCGTACGACCCAAACTCACCGGCGGCTACGAGACCGCCGAAATCGGCAACTTTCCCACCCAGCCGACCGCCATCGAGAGGGACGTGCGCGGCGAACTGTACGTGCTCAGTGACCTGCCGGGATGGCTGAGCCGGGTACGGTTCGAGCGAGTCCAGCCAGCCTCTGGCGGCGGGGCGGCGAACCGCTGAACCCGGGCGACACATCCGCATCCGCAATACCCCTCGGGGACGGCCGCGTCCGTGCGGCCGTCCCCAACTCACTTCGATACAGCCGGCACACCGCCTTCGATCCAGCCGGCGCACCGCCGCACCGAGCGAACCTGGGGCACCCCACCAGCACGGTCGCCCGACCCGCGCGATCAGGGCGAAACCACGAGGCGAGCCCGTAGGGTCGGTCGCGTGGCCGAGACACAAACCGAACCTGATCTCTCCTACATCGCCAGCGTGACGCGCGTCCGTGCGGCCGGCGGCATCGTCCTGCGTGACGAGGCCGGTCGGGTGTTGGTGGTTCACCCGACGTACAAGGACGCGTGGGAAATTCCCGGCGGATTGGTGGAACCGGACGAGTCACCGGCGCACGCGTGCGCGCGCGAGGTCAAGGAGGAACTGGCTCTGTCGGTGTCCGCAGGACCGCTGCTGTGCGTGGACTGGGTGCCGGCGAGCCCGCCATGGGATGGCGGGCTCATGTTCGTGTTCGACGGCGGAGTGCTGACAGCGAACCAGATCGCGGCGATCCGCCTGTGCCCCGACGAGCTGGACCGGTTCGAGTTCATCGAGCCGGAGCGCCTCGATGAGGTGTTGATCCCACCTATGGCTAGGCGGGTTACCGCAGCCGTCGCCGCGATCGGACGTGGCGGTGTCTACCTTGAAGACGGAGTAGCGACCTCAAACGGGTAATTGGCCGCACCGAACCGTGAACGCGGTACGCACGGCAAGTCAGGTGTGGCCGAGCTATCGGTGGGTACCGAGGATGACAGCCTCGACCGGTGGTCAGGACGCCAGCCGTTTCGGCTTCGGTCAACCGTCGGCACGGACGACGATGCTCAGGGCCTCGACGACCAGACGGGTGAGATCGGAAAGCTGGTCTGCACCGAGAGCGACGCCGTGCAGGTTGTCCAACGGTGTCCTGAAGTGCTGCAACCGGCTGCCCCGCAGATCGGCGCCGTCGAGGCGGCAGGATTCCAGCTCCAGATCGCTGAGGTCGCAGGAGCGCAGAGCGACGCCGGACAGGCGGCAGGACGACCAACTGCCGTGGCCGAGGGTGCAGTTGGTGAAGGCCACCGAGCCGACCGCGCTGACTCGATTCAGGGTGGCGTAATCGAAGCGGCAGTCGTCGAACAGGACGTCTTTGAGGCGGACATTGATGAGCCGGTTGCCGGTGAACCTGGATCCGGTGAACGAGCACCGCTCGATGCTGATGCCGGTGAGTGTCGCGCCGGACAGGTCCTCTAGCGCCCTGCGGCTTCAGATGCGAAGCTATCTATGTAACGAGAGGTGCACAGGAAGCCACATTGAGCGATGTTGGTGGTTCTGTTGGAACAACTTCCGTTGTGGGGACCGAGCACGGACGAGCATCCGCCGTCGAAGCCAGTACTGACCCAACCAGCAACGCTTCGCCTCCTGATCACCGTGAAGGCGGCACCCAACCCCTCCGCCCGCTACGGAGAGACAGTCTGCGTCGGCGCGCTCGGCCTGGACCCGCCCTGGACGGGTTGGATACGCCTCTACCCGATCCACTTTCGGGAACTCGCCGACGGCAGCAAGTTCCGTAAGTACGACATCGTCCGCCTTCAGGCAGTGCCGGCCAGAAAAGACGTACGCCGCGAGAGCTGGACGCCGATCGTGGACACCATCACCACCGAGCAGCACCTTGCAGCCAACCAGCAGTCCCGCCGAAATCTCCTCGATCCACTCGTCGAAGACTCCATGTGCCGGCTCAACGAGCAGGCACGCGACGCTCCGAGCGGACGATCGATCGCCCTGATCCGCGTCGCCGATGTCTCGTCCATGCAGATCAAGCGCCGTCCCGGCTGGTCGGCGGAAGAGCGCAGAAAGATCGCGGGCTACCTCAACCAGCTCGACCTACTGGAGCCGTCCAAGCCCATCCCTCTCCAGGCACCACGATTCACCGGCTCCTACCGCTACCGATGCGCAGACCACCGTTGCCGCGGACACCAGCAGACACTGTGGGACTGGGAGTTCGTCGCCCTACAACGTCACCTCACGCAGCTCACCGACGCGGAAGCCACGGATCAACTCAGACACAAGTTCCTCACCCAACTCTGCGCGTCCGACCGCGACGTCGCCTTCTACGTGGGCAACCAGGCGGCAAGACCGCAGTCCTTCAGCATCGGCGGCGTCTACGCACCCAGGCGGCCAACCACTCGATACCGGCTACACGTCAGCCGATGACCTCGGCCAGCACATCGGCATGACAGGCATCCTCAATACGGCACCAACACGCCAACTGTTTCCCGGCAAGCTCCCGACGCGCCCGCTCGACAAGCGCCGGCTGCCCCACCAGCCACTGCCGATACAGACGCAACGCCTCAGCCCGATCATGCTGTCGAAGACTGAACGGATTGGCCCAGGGAGAACGCCGCAACCCGAACCCCTGCCGCCCGACATAGACGGCACCGGACGGCACCACCGGATGGTAGAGATCCCCCTGCACACGAACCCGGGACTGCACCACCACCCGGTCAGCCTAACTGCCGACAACAGGCTCCGACGGGCGCTCGTCAGCAGATCGTGCCCACCCGGTCCCAACGGCTCCCGGGCACCTGGCGAGCGACCAGCCACCGTCGGCGTACGCGAAAAAGGCCCCCGACCTGCAGGGATCTACCAGGTCAAGGGCCTTGCTCGGTGGTGCGCCGCGTAGGACTCGAACCTACAACCCGCGGATAAGAGCCCCGTCGATGCCGTGCTCATCGGTCCCGTGCGGCGTCAGCAGTCCTACATCTCCTACTGGTCCATTGCCTACGGGCCGCCGTGTGCCACCGGATGGCTGTATGTCCATCGCGCGCGAGCACCCGTGGAGCACCCGAATTCTGCGTCCAGGACGACCGTACGCCGGCTCGGAGGACGGCGCGTAAACAGCAGCCGTTCTGGATCAGGTAGTCCTCACCGCAGAGGCCGAAACGGGCAGCATCGTAGTGCCGATCTTTCTAAACCTCAGATCTCCAAGCTCTGGAGGGGGCGAAGGTCAGGGTGACCACCTCGCGCCGCTCCATTGAGATGCTGAGGTCGTCCAGTAGCTCCTGGCGGTTCACTCTCAGGAGATGCCGAACCGGGTCGAGCGGAAGTCCTCCTCATCAGAGGCGACGTGGAAGCCGATCTCCGCCAGCCGCTCCAGCTCGGGCACCGCGATCCCGGCCGGCTGGGCGCAGACGGTCAGCTCGCCGGGCTCGCAGTGCAGCGGGCCGGTGTCGTTGTTGTGGGCATGGGCGAGGATCGCTAAGCCCTCGATCAGCTCGCACCACGCCTGCGGCGCACCGGGGCCGAGAAGCTGCTGAACCAAGGCCCGACGGGCTTCGGGATCCATGCTTGGCTCGGGCTCGTAGTCGTCGATCACGCCACTACCTCCGTCTTGATATGCGCATGGGAGACGGTCGAACGACCGGCTTCCAGGATGGGGATCCTTCACCACGACCTCACGGCCCCGGCTTTCCGGGCCCGCCTTGTCCAACAGGCCCAGCCAACTACACGGTCATCCACGGCTTCCGAGCACCCGCGAAGCGCTCCGGCCAAGGCGGCTCATGCCCCGCGCGGGGCTGTCACCCGGAACTGCGCCTGTCGCTACCGTCGCGGTCGCCTTTCGGGCGTGCCTCAGGGCACGGCGACCCCGACCTCGGAGTGCAGCCAGGTGGCCAGGAGGTCCAGACCACGCCGGTTGTCATGCACCCACTTGGCGAGCGGCAGGACTCCGCTCCATGCGACGCCCGCACCGTCGACTCGATCGGGCTCACGACGCACCAGCCGGTCGTCATCGTCCCAGTCCACTTGGCGCGGCAAGCGTTCACCCTCGATGATTTCCAACACGACGTACCGCAACCTGCAGGCAACGTGGAGCTCGAGGTGGACATCGAGGCAAGGACGGCCTCGACCTGTAGTCAGGCGGTCATCTGCCTCGGCCTCGGTCAACCGGCGGCACGGACGACGATACTCAGCGCCTCGACGGCTAAGCGGGTGAGGTCAGGAAGCTGGTCTTCGCCGAGAACGACGCCGTGAACGTTGTCCAACGGTGTCCTGAAGTGGTGCAACTGGCTGCCCCGCAGGTCGGCGCCGTCGAAGCGGCAGGATTCCAACTCCAGGTCGCTCAGATCGCAGGAGTGCAGGGCGATGCCAGACAGGCGGCAGGACGACCAACTGCCATGGCTGAGGGTGCAGTTGGTGAAGGCCACCGAACCTGCCACGCTGACGCGATTCAGGGTGGCGTAGTCGAACCGGCAACTGTCGAACAGGACGTCTTTGAGGCGAACGTCGATGAGCCGAGCGCCGGTGAACCGGGATCCCGTGAACGAGCACCGCTCGATGCTGATGCCGGTGAGGGTCGAGCCGGACAGGTCCGTCCCCACGACCTCGCACCCGTAGAGAGCCCCCGCTTCCCAGCTGACCTCACCGAGGTCCGCGCCGGTGATCCGGCAGCCTCGGACGCTCTGATCCACAAGCTGCTCGCCACGCCATGAGACCCCATCGACGAGGCCGTCGCGGACGTCATCGTCGGACAGATCGCTGACCTGGTCGAGGTCCTCCGGATCGAGGTCCGGCAGGAGAATGGTCACGTCGCCCACGATCGTCGTCCGCATGTCTCCTCAACCTGTTCGGGCGCGAGGTGGGCACGTCACCCCGCGTCGAACGATGCTGCCAGCTGTCGAACTACTTCTTCTTGTTCCAATTGTCCCAGCCGGGGCGGCTGTCGAACTTCCCCTTGTTGTCCCAGGTGGGACGGTTGTCGAACTTCGCCGCGTCGACCGACGCTACCGCGCGGGTCGGGTCGACACCGAGCAGGGCGAGACGGTCCGGCGGGGTGTCGAGCAGCGCGGCGAGGGCGTGGGTCATGACGATCCTCCTTGAGGGGTGAGGTGATCCGCAGCAGCGCGGATCAGGGCTTGCCGGGTCGTGCGGCAGTAGGCGGTCTCCCGCGTGGTGAAGGTGCCGTGTTCGAAGTAGCGATTGCCGGCCTGCGCACCCCGGCAGAAGTCGTAGAAGTCGCAGCGGTCGGCGCAGTCGTTGAGCGCGATCACGAACTCGGTGACGTATCGCAGCTCGCTGGCACGGGCGAGCATGTCGCCGATCGGCTCGTGGAGCACGTTGCCGGCGATGAAGTCCGCGTAGCGCGGGTCCTTGATGCCGAGCAGTTCCGGTGACAGCAGAACCACCTGGCCGTCGTGGGAGGCGGTGGGGATCGGCTCGTACGGAAAGTGGTCAACGAGCCCGGCGCGGGTTGCGGCGAGGTAATCGGCCAGGCGGTCCACGTCGCGGATCCGGAGCGGACTGCCGGCTAGCCGGTACCGCACGATCTGGTGCCAGAACCGGTAGGCGGCTTCCTCGGAGACTGGCAGGCGGTCGGTACCTTCCTGCTCCTCGATGTTGAAGCCCACCGACTCACAGCCCGGCAGACCGGTGAAGAACTCGACGAGGTCGTCGGCATGGTCGATGGTCTCGGGAGTAACGACGCAGATCACTGAGTACGTCAAGCCGTTGTCGGCGAGCTTCTGTACGCCACGCATCGTTCGGGCGGCCGTTGCCCTGCCGCCCCGGTCGAGCCGGTTGCCGTTCAGCGTGCCTGGACCGTCGATGCTGATCCCGATCTCGAAGCCGTGGGTGGCAAGCAGGTCGCACCACCGCTGGTTAATGAGGGTGCCGTTGGTCTGGATCTCGTGACGCACCCGGCCGTCGCGCCGCAGATCCTCAAACGGAGTCAGCAGCCGTTGAAAAGTCTCGGCGGGTGTAGCAGTCGGCTCGCCGCCGTGCCACACGACACTCACCGGATGACTGCTGTCCTGCTGCGCGGTCGACTCGGCGCAGGCCTGCGCGACGGCATCGCTCATCAGGCGGAGGGACCTACGATCGGGCAGATAGCAGTAGGTGCAGTCGAGGTTGCAGAAGCTAGTGGGCTGCAGGACCAGTGTGTGGAACCTGCTGGCAATCGCCGGCTGGCGATTGGCGTTGATGAGACCAATGCCGTTCACGATGTCTCCCCATTCTCGATCGCCGTGACGGTGTTGACTCGGTAGGCGCGGGCGCGGGCGGGCCACCCCAGGAACCGGTCAAATAGTGAGGCGGTACCACCCGCCGCATTGGGATTGAGCCGGTGCAGGTCATCGATTGCGTCGTGCAGGCAGCTGGCTAGGTAGAGGAACAGGCCCACCGGGCTGCCCTGGTACTCGGCCGTGAGGGCGAGCTTCGCCGCGCCACACGGCCACGGCTGACCGCACCGCCGGCAAAGCCACACCGGCCGCATTGGCAGATGTTCCTGCCGGAACAACGCTGCACCATTCGCTCGTGCCCGGCTCTGGCCCCGGTCGCCGGTCACCGGTCGTCGTGCTCTCGTGCCTGTCGCTCGAGCACGATCCGCCAGACATGCGTCAGCAGCGGCGGGTCGGCACGGCCCAGCCGCACCACCGGGGGAACCCCGGCTGCACGGTCTTGTGGGGGTTCACCGATCTTGGCGTTGCGCGAGATGTACACGGTCATGACCGACCTCCGGTCAGAGCTGTCAACTGCGTGCGGTGGGCTTGCCGGCGTGCCGGCAAGCCCACCGCTGTCAGCCAGCGGCGGGGAACTGACCACCGGTCGCCCGCCCACGCAGCGCCCTGTTGGCGGTA
>NZ_BOPC01000137.1 GCF_016863555.1 Micromonospora qiuiae
TGAGCGCCTACGACGACTACGCCCGCGAAAACGACTGGCTGTAACCCCCGGCACGGCCGATAGTCGACGTACGCGGCACGCACATCAAAGCGACGGATTGAGAGCATGAACTCCACCTGGATCGCCACGCCGATCACTGCGGACCTCCTGCGAGGCGCGCTCGACCTGCAACGCACCGCCCGAGGAGTGCTGCCGCACCGACTGCCCGCCTGGGCCCGCGCCCAGTGCACCGACGGCCAACTCACCATGGTGGAGGCCCAACCCGCCGGCGTGCGGCTGGCTTTCCGCACCCGGGCCACCGCCGTCGAGCTGGACACGCTGCCCACCAGGCAGACCTATCCAGGCCTGCCGTCCCGCCCGGTCGGCGTGTACGACCTGATCGTCGACGGTCACCTGACCGACCAGGCCAGCGTCACCGGCGGCGACACGGTGACCATCGACATGACCACCGGGACCGCCGAGCACCGGTCCGGTCCACCCGGCACCATCCGCTTCACCGGCCTACCCGACCGGATGAAGAACATCGAGATCTGGCTGCCGCACAACGAGACCACCGAACTCGTCGCCCTGCGCACCGACGCCCCGGTCACACCCGCACCACAATCGGGCCGCAGGGTGTGGTTGCACCATGGCAGTTCCATCAGTCAAGGCTCCAACGCCGCCAGCCCGACCGCCACCTGGCCCGCCGTCGCGGCTTCCCTCGGCGGTGTCGAACTGGTCAACCTCGGCCTGGGCGGCAGCGCGCTGCTCGACCCGTTCACCGCCCGCACCATGCGGGACACGCCGGCCGACCTCATCAGCGTGAAGATCGGCGTCAACCTGACCAACACCGACCTGATGAGGCTGCGCGCCTTTACCCCGGCCGTGCACGGCTTCCTCGACACCATCCGGGACGGCCACCCCAGCACACCACTGCTGGTCGTCTCACCGATCTACTGCCCCATCCACGAGGACACACCCGGCCCCGGCGCGTTCGACCTCGCCGCCCTCGCCACCGGGCAGCTGCGGTTCCGGGCCACCGGCGACCCGGCGGAGCGGGCGAGCGGGAAGCTCACGCTCGGTGTCATCCGTGACGAGCTGGCCCGCATCACCGCGCAGCGGGCGGCCGGCGACCCGAACCTGCACCACCTCGACGGCCTCGATCTCTACGGCGAGGCCGACTTCGCCGAACTGCCGCTACCCGACCAGCTCCACCCGGACACCGCCAGCCACCGACGCATCGCCGAACGCTTTGCCAAGCAGGCATTCGCCCCGCACGGTCCCTTCGCAGAGTGAGGGTGGGTGTCGACGGTGGTTGGTTACGGAGGGTATTGGTTGGCCGAGCAGGATGCGGTGTCGTAGGAGTGGAGCCGCGCGCCCGTGCGAGTTGTCGCTTGGCGTCAGTCAGGCTGCCTCTCCATATGTGCAGCGCAGGGCCTCGGCAGCCGGCCACCCCGCCGGCAGCAGGATCGGCGAGCACGCCGCGACGTCCCGGCCGGTCTACCGTGGTACGGCACGGAACCATGCCTCTCGATCGCCCGGGTCGGGTCCGCGCGGAGCCGGCTATGGCTCTGCCCGCACCGCAGGCCTTCGGCCGGGAACCATTGGCCCTACGAACGGCCCACGCCCCGCTCCATCAGCCGGTGAGCCATGCGCTCGGCAAATTGGTACGGGCGATACCCCCGCTGTTTTTCAAGGTGGTCGAGGTACGGCTTGGCCGCCAGGACCGTGCTGCAGTATGAACGTCCCATGCTCTCTGAGATCAGAGAGGTCTCGACGTAGCCACCCTCGCAGGCGATAGCGATCGCGTTCAGGGTCGCCAGGGTGGCACCGACCTGATCGCGTACGTCCTGAGGAAGTGCCGCCAGATCCTCTGTCGACCGGCCGGACAACTGGTCATGCAGCAAGCGCCTGCCGCCGCGCTGTTCTGGCGCAACGTAGCGCTGGTACAGGTCGAAGAACGCCCGCAGCCGGTCCGCTCGATTGGCACGGCGAAAGCCCCAGACGGCGACCGCGATTGCCACCAGTGGGGAGGTCAGGGCCAGCAGAGTGCTACCCAAGCCGCTCATGGGTTGTCCTGGGTCGCCGCAGGCGACTCCGACCCATCACCATTGGCCTTGGACGCCGTCGGCTCTGCCTGGTCGTACCGAGGGTGGCGCATCAATATCCCTTCTTTCCTGGCCATGTTGCTCAGCGCGGCCTTGACGATGATGCCCCGTACCATCGTCTCCAGCCCTGGCGCGCTGCCTTCGTCCCAGGCACCCGGGCCTGTGTGCAGCACCCGTAGCAGCCAACCTGGTCCGTCGATACCGAATGCACGAATCCGTCGCTGGCCGTCACCCAATGCATAGTGCAGCTCCCAGCCAAAGGGGCCGTTGACCTTACGTAACGCGACGTCGTCTTCGGTGATCTTCCCCGCCATCAGTGCCCGGATTTCGGGCCATAGCGGACCACCCGGCGCTGCGAAGAGCTCGAGACTCATCTGTTCGGTGCCTTCACTAGCGGTGAGCGTCCGAAAAGTGCCGTCGGGACCCGCCATGGCGCTCAAATCGACACCCTCGACGGCCGTGACAAATATTGAGCCGAGGTCGATGTGGCTGCTCGGCACCAGATCAATCTCAGAAATGTCTCTAGGGCCGGCCACCTCCCTTGTCTGAGCGGTCTGTGTGTCGCTCATGCCGTCCGCTTGATCCTGCTCCTGCGGCTCATCCGGTGCCGGCGGCGCCGCGTCCAGGAACGCGCCCAGTGAGGTGGACTGCATGGCCTCCAGATACGTGTCCAGGAAAGCTTGAACCGCGCTTGCTGCCGGTTCCAGTTGACGAGCCACGATCGCTCTGCCCTCGGCGCTGGCCACGCCCGCCTTCACAAGTTCGAAGGCCAAGGATCGTCGGTCCTCAGGGTTCATGGCCGCGCCGACGAACCCAGCAAGGAAGAAATCGACGCCGGCGACCGCGGCATCGGCGGCGTTCGCTGGCTCCGTGACGGATCTGGCGATCTCGATCATGTGACTCACCGCCGTGATCAGTTGGCCCGCCTGTGCTGAGCCGACGAGCTCGGGAGGCAGCAGCGGCTGGACGAGTGCCTCCGCCGGCGACGAGTCCGGCGCCGCCGAAAGTACCTCCTCATCAAGGACGACATCGGCCAGCGCGTCAGCTACCTCCTGTCGTACGGACGCCGGTGCGTCGAGGTGGAACGACACGATGCCGGACAGCATCTGGGCCATCATCGGTGTCCCGATCTCCGGATGTGCCCTGCCGAGCTCGTCTAGCTTGGCAGCGAACTCTTCCGGGTTGGACACCAGTTCCTGTCGCAGTTCGTCTCGGGCACGGTCAGCGGCCGCCTTTGCCTGGTCACGGCGAGCGCTCAGCGCCTCCTCAAAGCGCTGGAGGTGGCGCTCGACATCGGCCGTTTCATCGACGGACATCCAGAAGCCCTCGTCGATCATGCGTTCTTTCAGCCGGTCTGCGGCGGCCTTGATGCCAAGTTGTCTACGCGAGTCCTCGATTGACAGGGTGAAGCATGGTGTGTCGTCGTGATCCACGACGAGGCGGCAGAGGGCCTTGAACTTGGGTAGCTCGTCGAACGAACTGGTGCTGGTGCGCAGCACATCGGACAAGGTCTCAGCATCCTGCGGCCCGACTCGGAACGACACGGCGGTGCCAACATTTCCCAGGATGGCGTTGAGTAGCTCTCGGCTGCGTGCGCCCTCGAATCGGGAAAACGCGTAGAGCTGTTCGAGGTTCTGGTGTGCCAGCACAAGACCGCAGCCGAACTTGCGAGCCTCGGCGATCAGCTCTTCAACTCCGGCGGTTGCGAACTTCTGGAACTCATCGATATAGAGCGTGAGGGGCAGCCGATCGGCAACAGGATTCCCCGTGCCCAGTTCATAGTCGAACACCGCCCGCTGGATTCGACGCAGAAGCAGACTGCCGATGAAGGAGGCCGCGCCGGATCCGAGTGCCGACTCAGGGATCTTGACCAGCAGTACACCGTTGTTCCAGACGATCTGATCTATCGACAGAGGTGAGGGCCGGGTACTGCACAGCGAAGCCCGCACCCGGCTGCCACTCGGCATGAGGTCAGCAAACTTGGACAACATCCACACCACGCGTTCGGCGCGTTCGCTTTCCGAGATCGACTCAAAGACATTCCATCTGTCGCGCAGGACGGTGTTGGACTCGATGGAATGGGCCACCATACGGCGGATCTCCCGGTTGCGATACATGGTCTCGACCAGGTCGAGCGACCGCGGAACTGGGAAATCCGGCTCGAACATGGTCTCCAACGCCTGGCGAACCATATCGTCAAAGACTGGTCCGGTGAACTCGTTGTAGTACCGCGACTCCAGCACTCGAAGGAAGTCCGTTGTGTGCAGAATCTTGCTCCGCTCGTCATGGATGTCGAGCAGGAGGGGGTTGAGCACCGGAAGATAGTCGGGGCGCCCGAAGTCCAAGAGGACGGTTTCGGCGAGTCGATCCTGGCAGTGCCAGGCGAGGTAATCCACCAGGTCGCCGTGCGGGTCGATCACCACCAGGCCGCGTTTACCGGCGAGATCCGTGCCTCGCTTCCCTGTCAGATCCTGCCTGCACAATTCCTTGAGGAGATTGGTCTTGCCGGTGCCCGTCTTGCCGACCACATACATGTGCCGGACCCGCGCGGTTTCGTCGAGCAGAACGTCCACGCTACGGTCTGTCTTCGGCCCAGCGATCTTCGCGCTACCCAGCCGGAGTCCCACCTTCGGCAATTCCGGTCCCCGGTAGTGGATCAGCCCGTCGTACTTGGCCTGCCGGCCTCGAGCCTGGAATTGTCCGTAGGGCGGATGGAAGATCCTGATCAATTCGCTGGGGCTGAAGTGCACAGGCTCTCCGTACGCCACCTCCGCATCGACGTGCTCGATCGTGGCGGGGATGGTGCCGAACACCTCGTGTCGAATCGTGTCGGCGAGCAGAACCGGTATGGGTTTCGCGCTGCTCAGCACCAGCGACATGCCAAGACCCTTGGTCTCTTCCTTCGACATGTCGCGCAACAGGTTGAAGTAGGCGGCCGCCCGCCGCTCGGCCTCGTCGCCGACGGTCATGTAGGGAATCGACGTAAGGGTGTTGAGCAGCACCTTGTCGTCGTCGACTGCGCGCGAAGCGGCGGTGATGCTCCGGGTCGGTGTCGCTGGGATGACCCGCATGTCCATGCTGATCGGCGTATCGTGCGTGCGGATGAGATCGAAGATGGGCGACCAGTCGTCCCGCACGGTGGGGGAATGGTTGCTCAGGTCAGGTGTGATCCTGAGGCAGTAGCTGTCCGCCGGCACGGCGGACACTTCGTCGGAGTGCGACAGCGACCAGCAGGCCACCAACATCGAGCGCAGTTGGCCTTCCACTTGGTCGGCCTGAACCACCGAGTCGTCTCCCGTGACGATCACGTCGAAATAGTTGCGGAGATCGGGGCTGTGTGGATCGGACGCCGAATGCAGCCGATAGGTGATGGATATTGATCCGGGTGGCAGTGCGCTGAGTGCGCGCAGGAAGTTCAGCTGTCGAGGTAGGGTGGACACCGCTCGACTACTGTCGTATCTGCCCAGACGAATGGCGAACGACCAATGATCGCCATCAAGGCGGCGGACTTTGATCTCCTCGCGGAGCTTGTCCGCCAACGCTCGGTGTGCGTCCAGCAGCAAGCCGACCGGTGGGATCTCAACCCCAGAAGCCATCAGGTCGCCGATTCGTCGCACGATCAGCTTGGCCTGCTTGGCTCGTACCATACCCTCATCCACCATCGATGTTACGGTGAGGTGGGTTGCGAGCGTGGCGTAGAGCGTGTCGTCGTCCAGTCCTTGCGCAAGGGCTCTGCGATATTCCTCCAAGCTGTCGCGCAGCGGGCCTTGCGTCGGTAGGTGCATCAGCCACCGGGTCAACTGCTCGGGGAGGTCTGCGGTGGCGGCGACGTTCTGTCCGTCGCGGCGCTCCTCCAACGCGCGTACCACTGTCACGGCCACGTCATTGTCCGGAGTGCGTTCGATGATTTCCGATCGGAGAACCAGCCGATTCTCCGTGCTCACCAGGGACGTGGGCCGCCGTGCGTAGCGGTCGTGGTCGATCATCAAAACGGCCGCGTAGCCTTTGCCGACAGGGGCGACGCCGCGCTTGTCGGTGAAGGCGGATCCGCGCAGTGAGGGTGCGACCACGGTGGACCCGCCGTATCGCGCGCAGTTCGCGATCAATCGGACGTAGTCGCGCGGGCTGTCGGGAACGAACGGTGTGACGGTCGCGGTGAATGCCGGCACACAGACCACGTCAGGAGCCTGTGCCAAGAGTTCACCGTCGCTACGCAGGTAGTCGAGGCACACCGCGACCCCGAGCCGCACCGTGCGTCCCCGCAGCACCGTCTCGACCACGATCGGCCCGGTGCCTGCTTCGGCCACCTCGTGCTCGGACGGGTAGCGCTTGGTGACCAGATGCATGTGCTCGTTCTCGACCAGCACCGAAACATTGCGTCCAATCAGGTCATCCGCCGGCATTCGTCCGTCCGACTGTGCGACCAGCTCATCGGCCTCCATCCGGTTACGAACCACGCCCAGCCCGGCGACCAGGGCACGACCACGAGAGAAGCCGACCAGCACGTCGAGGCAGGAGACCGGTATTACATACTCTGGCAGCACCACAACGTCGGCATCTCGATCGTCGACAAACGCCAGCACCTCGGACAGTAGCTGCCGAGTCTCGGTGGTGGCGATCTCCTGGATCTCTCGCAGGATGTTCGCCGCGTTCGTACCCCCTGCGGCGGCGAAGAACGCGGCGGCGGACAGTGCCTGAGTGAAGTCGGCTTCACTCGCTAAGGGTTCAGCCGGAAGCCACAGCTTGCCGTACTCACTGAGGGCTTGCGGAATGCCGTCGAGTTGGACGACGCACAGGCGGAGGGGCTTGCTAGCTGGCAGCCTGGTCATGTCTATCCTCGGCTCGCGGTATCGGTTATGTCGGGTGGATGACATATATCTGTTACTCGCGTTAGCCACCGTACCGGCTCTGTGCCACGTCCACACCAGCCAACTCGGGCATCATCGTCACAGCTGTCTCGCTGAATCGGTATTTCCATCCGATCGTGCAGTCGTGGACGGTCTGGTAATCGTCGGCTCTCCGGACCCCAGCACCACGTTGAAATGGTTGTGCCAGTTCGACGCGGGTTGTTCGGCGAGCACTGCCGCAACGAGGTCCGACCGCACGTCCTCGGCCACCGGCGCGGCGAAGGCGTCGAGCACTTCGAGTGCCACGTAGCTGGGGCTCGCTCCCCGGATTGTCTGCCGGGTGTCCTGTTGGCGGATGGCTGCCCATCCGGGTGGATCGCCTCCCCGACCACCTCGGCGTCTGGGTCAGCCAGGCATGCCAACAGCAGCGGGACGCGGACGGCACCGTACGCGGCGAGCGCGTGCCGGGCCTCGAACAGGCACCGCTCGGGCTTGGTGAGCGGAAGCGGCTGCAGTGACCAAGGCCGGGCACCGCCCTCGCTGGTCAGCACAGTGACTGTAGGTAGCGATGTTGCTGCGCCCTTCCGAGTTCTCGACTTCCGGCCGTGCCGATGATCGTGGGACCTCACGTGAGCCGCGTCTACGGGTCGTGTGATTCATTGTCCGCCTGACACGGAGCGAATGAAGCTGGTGAGAAGTCCTGCTGTATGCGGAGGATCTTCGAGCATGGGTGAGTGGCCGACACCGGGCACCAACTCGACTTTCGCACCTGCAATGGAGCGGTACGATGCCGCTGATGAGGGTTGCCACCTCTGGTCGAGCTCGCCGAAGATGACCAGCAGTGGTTTGCCGAGGCTCGTGAGCCGATTCGGAAGTGGTCGCTGGGTCAGATAGTCGTCGGACGCCCGCGATGTTGCCGTGAGCGCGTGGTAGGTCATGCTGCGCGTGTGGTCGACGAGTTGCTGCGGGACGTGAAAGCCTGGCGCGAACGCGGTGCTCAAGCCCCGGCGCAGAATCCCATCGGTCCGAAGTCGCCACAGCAGTTGACCCAGCACAGGGACGAAGACGAGCTTGCCCACCGGCCCGTCCGAGATGAAGGCGTCCAGGCCAGGTCCGGTGTCGATGAGCACGAGCGCGGTCACCAGGTCGCTGCGGTGCTCGGCGAGTGCGGTGGCGACGTAGCCGCCGGTGGAGTGGCCGATCACTATGGCGTGTTCGATACCGAGCTGGTCCAGTGCCTGCCCGACGCGGCGTCCTTGCCGCGGGATCGCATAGCCGCCGCCGGCCGGTTTGGCGGACTGGCCATGTCCGAGCAGGTCGATTCGGATGACACGATAGGACGTTGCCAGCGTAGGGAC
>NZ_BOPC01000138.1 GCF_016863555.1 Micromonospora qiuiae
ACCGCTGCTGTTCGGCGGGATGATCTGCTACCTGGCCGGCAGTACGCCGCTCCAGTTTGCGCACCTTACACATGCTCTCCTAGCTGCGGCTCGGGCCTGGCCGCCGCCGAGGTGGCGCTGATGGCCGAGGCCCGGCACGCGCTGGGCGCGGCGGTCTTCGAGGAGCGCACCGTTCACGAGGTCAACGAGGCCGCCTTCCGCGCCCGCTGGCACGAGAACCCACCCGACACCAACCCCTGATGCTCGCCCTAGACGCGGGACGATGATCATCATCCACCTGGCAAGCCGACGTGCCCCGAACCCCAGCGACAACAGAACTCGCATGACGCGTCACAGTGACACCGAAAAGCGACATCCGATTTCTGATGATGAATACGTGAGGGCCACGTCACTGCGGATCCGGCTTCCACAGCAACACATAGTTGCCATTCGCCTACCTACCAAGAATATCCGGGACCGGCTGGCGGGTCGGCACTCCAGCGAGAGCGGGTCGATCAATACGGGGCCGTTATGTGGACCCTGTTGACGCAGCAAGCACCGTGCAGACTATTGTGATAACTACTGGTAGGACCATCATCGCGTAAAAAGGATGTACCCAAACGTGGCGAAGCAGATTATTCATAGGCTGGTCGATGACCTGGACGGCGGCGACGCGGACGAGACCGTGAAGTTCGCCCTCGACGGTGTGCAGTACGAGATTGACCTGTCGAGTGGGAACGCCGGCAAGTTGCGTGAGGTGTTCGGTCCATACCTCGCCCACGGCACGAAGGTAGGTCGGGGTGGTGTGGTCGTGGGTGGCCGGGCCGCTCGTGGTCAGGGCACCGCCAGTGCCGACCGGGAGCAGAACAGGGCGATCCGGGACTGGGCGAAGAAGGCCGGTAAGGACATCTCCGACCGGGGCCGGATTCCGCAGGAGATCGTGGACGAGTACCACGCGAAGGCTGGCCGCTAACCGCCACACCTGCCCGTCCCGCCCGTGTCCCCGCCGGACACCTCATTCCCGCGGTACAGCCGAAGGCCGTGCCCCGTCGAGGGGCGCCTCGGGTCCAGTCCCCCGGGCACACGAATCGCCGATGCGTCCGGTCACCGAGCTCCCCATCGGTGCCGGGCCGCATCGGGGCGAGTAGAGGAACCTATTCCCTCCGCAGTGGGAACGGCCGTTTCTTTGTAGCCGGGCGTAAGTGCCCGTGCAGCCGGTGCCATCGACTGGGCAATGGCCCCCAAGACATCCCCACCACGCGCTTGCCCATCGTCGACCTGGGCACCGCTACCGGGCGGGTGGTGCAGTTCAGCACCGCGTGCCGCGTGACAGCACCTACCGCCGCCCGACAGAATTATGTGCCGTGAGTGACGACGAGGCACCCAATCCTGCGGTCATACGGGTCGTACGGCAGGACGATCCCGTCAGCGCGGTCACCGACCACGACGCCGCCACCCGTATGCAGGCATACCCGGTCGTCCGGATCGGGGCACCGCTGTTCGGCCACGCCGTGGACCTCGACGGGCGCCGATGGCAGGTGCACGCCCTATTCGACGACACCCCGCAAGACGCCCGCACCACCCTCGCGCACCGGCTGCGGGAACGGCTGCTCGACACCCACCGACCCAGCCCTGGCCGCCCAGCTGACCGCCGCCGCCCGAATCCTCGACCGTGAGAAGGTCGACGAGGTCCTGGTTTCAGGCCAGGCGCACCGGGTCATACGGGCCGACACGTTCGCCCGCTTCGGCCCCAACGGGCCCGAACCCCCACGGCCCACCGACCCCGACCCACGGCATCTCGCGGACAACGACAGCTTCCTCGACGCGCAGGTGATCGCGGACCCGTCCACATCCACCGGCATCGGTGCCGCGATGCTGAAGCTCGACCGGCTCTGGCACACATTTTGTGAGTCGCTCTCGCCGGTAGTTCGGGTTGGGTGCCGAGGTGGAGATCATTCCGGCGTTGTTGCCGCACCTGACGGGCCTGCGGTTGGAAGCGGTGGTGGTTCGGGGCATCACGGTCAGGATCGACGCGGCGACGCAGACGGTGCGGGCGTCGTGCGGGGTCTGCGGCGCCTGGTCGACCACGGTGCACGGTCGCTATGTGCGGCGGCTGGGTGATGTCAGGTTGGGTGGCCACGAGGTGCTGGTCGCGTTGACGGTCCGCCGATTCGCCTGCGTGAACGCCGAATGCAGACGGCAGACGTTCGTCGAGCAGGTGCCGGGGCTGACCCGAAGGCATGCCCGCCACACGGTCCTCGCGACAGGTGATCTGCAAGCAGTCGCGGCGGCGTTGGGCGGCCGACCGGGAAGCCGGTTGGCGCAGCGGTTGGCCGTGTCGGTGTGTCCCGCTCCACGTTGATCCGGATGATCCGCCGGATGCCCGACCCGTCGCCGGTGACGCCGACGGTTCTGGGCGTAGACGACTTCGCCCGCCGCCGTGGGCACCGATACGCGACGGTGCTGCTCGACATGCACACCCGCCGGCCGATCGACGTTCTGCCCGATCGCACCGCCGACACCCTCGCCGCCTGGCTGCGCGGCCACCCTGGCGTTCAGATCATCTGCCGTGACCGAGGCGGCAGCTACGCCGAGGGCGCCCGCAAGGGAGCGCCTGACGCGATCCAGGTCGCCGACCGGTGGCACCTGCTGAAGAACCTCAGCGACACCGTCGAAAAAGTCATCCGTGGACACCGCGCTGCCTACGCACCCACGACGAACCGGCATCTGCCCTGGTCGCCCCGGCCGACGAGCCGGTCAGGACGGGACGGCGGGCGGCGAACACCCGCCAACGCCACGCGGCCGTGCACGCCCTGCGAGCCGAAGGACTTTCGATCAGCGCGACCGCCCGCCGGCTCGACATGAACGTCAGAACCGCCCGCAAGTACGCCCACGCCACCACCGCCGAGGCGTTGATCGGCCCGAACGCCAGCAGCCGACCCAGCGTCCTCGCCCCGTTCCACTCCTACCTGCGGCAACGCCTCACCGACGGCGTCCACCAGACAGCCGTGCTGCACGCCGAGATCGTGGCCCGCGGCTATCAAGGCAGCTTGCGGGTACTGCGGGACTGGCTCGCCATCAACCGCACCCGCCCTACCCCTTCGACCGCAGTTCGGGTGCCGTCTGCCCGGCGGATCACCGCCTGGATCATGCGACCCGGCCACAAACTCACCGACGACGACCGCGCTGATCTCGCCGACGCCCGCCGCCGCTGCCCGGACCTCGACACCGTCGCCGGCCTCGCCCGCGGGTTCGCCGCGCTGGTCCGCCACCAGGGCACCGGGCAACACCTCGACGCCTGGATCAACCGCGCCCGCCACGCCGGATACCCCGAAATCCGCGGCTTCGTCGCCGGCCTGGCCAGCGACCGTGACGCCGTCGTCGCCGGCCTCACCCAGCCCTGGAGCTCAGGCCCCGTCGAAGGCCCGGTCAACCGCATCAAGACGATCAAGCGACAGATGTATGGCCGCGCGAACCTCGACCTCCTCCGCAAACGCGTCCTGACCACCCCGTGAGCCATCAACAAGATCAATCACAGAATGTGTGCCAGAGCCGGGTTTCGGCCCTTGGGTGGAGCTGTTGGAGATTCCGACTCGGCAAATGCCGTCCGGCAGCCTGATGGCGTGACTATGCGGGCTGCTGCGCATCCCCCCGCTAGAACGCCATCGGCTTCGCAAGTAGCATCGGCTCGCCGTCGAGTGCTTCTAGCACCAAGTGCGGCAGCACATCAAGCGCAAGATCAAGACAGTATTCCAGTCGATGCGCGGCACGCGACTTGTCGATGTCCAAGGCAGCCGCCCACTCCCTCGGCCGGTAGCGGCTGAGCATGGAAAACGTGTATAGGATCGCCCACCACGTCATAAGCGCAGACGGCGGCCTGCCGGACTGGTCATCCAACGACGGCCGCAGGAAACGTTCCTCGACGTACCGGTAGGCAGGCGCCACCTCATCGAAGTCGACCCGGCGGTTCCAGCGGATTTCAGCGACCCAGCGTGACTCTCGGATCTCCTCGTAAGAGCCGTCTACGACGCTGAACCCCTCGATGCCGGGGTATGCAGGCAGCAGCTTGGTCAGGTGCTGCTTGAAGTTTTCCTGCCCAGGGTTCTCATCGGTCATGATGAGCCGTGCGCCAACCCTCGACCACGCACTGTTGGGGTGGATATCCAAGGCACTGGACGCCGAAGATGCGGGCAGAGGCATATCTTTGAGGTCAGGAAGGGAAGACCACAATGCGCCGAGCGTGACGGGCGCGTGTAGCAGCGGCGATCCTGTGGCTTGCGCGACGACCTGGAAGGCTCCGGTTCCTTCCGGCCCGACTGTGATGTCAGCGATCGATGGTCGGATGTCGTGCAGCTTGAGGCCGTGCCTGTGGAATGACCATTGGTCAGTCTTGTGGGCAGCGGCAACTGCGAGCCCGGCTTGGACCGTGGCGTAGTAGAGAGTGATGGGCCGTGACGCGGGACCGACGGCGGCGGAGGCAGCCATCAGTTCCTCGAACTGCTGCACCGCGGCGGCGAACGCGTCCCGGCGCGATGCGGAGGTAGCCAGGAGAGTTTTCGATCTTAGGCTCGTTCTGCGTCCTCGGAGTCCGATGCGCAGCAGCGTGCGGTCCATGGTTGCCTCAACTCCCCACCACTGGCGCGACAGGTTCTAAGGTGAGCCGGGCGTGTTGAGGGTGAGCCCGACAGGTTTCGGGCCGCCCAGCAGGCGACCAGCGGGCTACCTGCTGCACCCATGGCTGCCCGGCCAGGATCGCCGCCAACCAGCCCTCGCAGTAGCGGACACGCATTATGCGACGAACGGGGGTCGCTTGCCGATCGCCGCGTTGAGCTGCTCGGCGATGACCAGCATGTCAGCGGCGCGGACGGGATCGCCGCTGCCAATCGCATCAGCAGACATGAGATCAACGAGTGAGCGCACGACAGGGTCATTGGGGACTGCCTGCTTGATGTCGTCCAAGGCGGCGGACACGACCGGCACGGCGAAGCCCTGAACTTGCTGCTCGGGATCACTGGCGACCAGTGCCTGTAGGGATTTGATCAGGGCTTCGATGCGCCGCTTGGCGACGTAGGGAAAGAACACAGGACCATCCAAAGACTCGGGCGCTATGCGGCTACGAACTCAACCGCGCCGTGAGTGATCTTGACGTCGAAGTCCATGCCGGTGCCTTTGGAAAGCTTCGCCAGGGTGGCGATTGAGGGCGGCTGGTCGCCGGACTCCAGGCGTGCAATGACGGACTGGGTCATGCCGACCATGCGCGCCAGAGCGGTCTGGGTGAGGCCGTTGTCCTCGCGGTACTTCACGATGCGGATGGCCACGTCGCGGGCGAATGCCGTCCGGTCCCACTCGGCGCGGAACGCCGGGTCCTTGCGGCGTTCTTTGATGACTTGCTGCGAGGTTTTCAGGTCGGAAAGCTTCATCACGCGTCCTCTACGTCTTTGATCCTTTGTTCTGCGGCTGTCACTGCTCGATTGAATTTTCGCTGGTTGACGTTGGCTTCGGGGCCGATAGCGCCGATGACGAATGCGGCGCCAACCTGCCCATAGAAGGCCCGCCACCGGCTGCGTCCGCCTCGCGGGCGGAGTTCCCGCAGGTTGTGCGCGGTCTTGATGGAGCTTGAGTGTGGGTAACCGAGGTTGGCGCCTTGGCTTTCCAGCTTCTCCACGGCGTGTCCGATTGCTGCCTGTTCGGTTGTGGGTAGGGCTTGAAGCTCGGTTTCGGCCTCGGGGTGGTAGAAGACTGGCCAGGACACCAGCCCACTATAGCAAACCTGCGATTAAGTTGGCTCGGCGGCGATGGTGTGGGCTGAGGCGGGCATGCCACCAGTTTACGGCGGTGGCGGACATCGGGCAGCCGCCGAAACGGTCACGGTTCGGCTGGTGACTGGCCGTGACCTGCTCGTGTGGGTGGCCGGTGGGGATGCCTGGTTAGTCGCCGGTGGCTGGCCTCCGAGGCCATCGACACGGCGGGCTGGCCGGGCAGCCCCTAGACCACGGCCTCAGGCTGCCCGATCCGCAAGCTGGTCGATCGCCTGGTGCAGCTCCGATATTCGCACCGTCACGATCTTGTCGTCTACGTCTGCGGCCCGCTTCTTCTCAGCCACCAGTTCGCGCAGCATCTGCGACCCCGACCGCTACGAGGCGTTGATGATGCTCGCTGCAGGCGGAAGGATGCTGCGCATGGCCGAATCACGCATCCCGGCAGACTTCTACGACGACAAGGTGCAGCCTCGCCGTTGCGACAAGCCACCTGCGGCCGGCCTAAACGAGTCGCCGCGTCACCCGCGACCGGCTGGCGTAACGCTGGAGATGACGGCAATCTACGCCGTCGATTACGGTGTCAAGAGGTCGGAGGGCGGCCGGCTCCAGCCGATGGACCTCAGGCCAATCCTTGACGCTCTGGCAGCACACTGGGACCAGTGCTCTACCTGCTTGGCACACCACACTGCTGCCATCGCCGCCAGCCCGCCTCTCACCACTCATCTAGTTGGGACGGCGCTGTTCGCCTTGAACATCCAGGAAGCGTCCGCACGGCTAGTCATTCAGAAGCTTGACCCAGATGGCTGCGCGCTTGCCCTGACTATCCGCAACAGCGGCCTTGATGCGGCGGTGGCCTTGGCTGACTTCATGGGTCCGGAGAGGCGCCAGTCGGCAGTGGGCATCGCGTTGAATGTGCTCGCCCCGACTGGTTGGCTCGACACGCCGGTCTCGAACCTCTGCCCGCCCGTCGCGCGGCCTGCTCGCCCGAGTTCTGGTGACGCGGAGATGCTCTCGGACCTTCGCTCGGGCGGCCACTTGCCCTAGTCCGTTGGCTTGCTAGCCGTTTGCGGACCCCCGGGGCCCGCCGCCGGAGGAGATTCGGACTGCACCTTACGGGCGAACACGCGGCGCAACGTGTCGATCTGCTCTGGAGTCGGGGCGGGAGCGGCATTCACGAGCACCTGGATCATCTGTTCATCGCGGGACGACAGGCGAGATGAACTGCTTGATGCCTGTGACCTGCCGCGTCGGGGTGCCTGTGCGTTGTAGGCGCGGGCTGCTGCCAACTCGTCCTCAGCCACCTCGGCAGCCGACTTCTTCGGCCCGCATCCCTTGCGCGTGTACTGGGCGATCAGCGCGGACAACTGTTCGCGGGTGAAGCCGTAGGAACCTTTGCGGTGAACGTGGTCGATCATGCCCGCTTTGCAGTCGTCGATCAGGGACCGCTCAGACCAGCCGGTACGGGTGGCAACCTCAGCGGCCGGGATGACGTAGCAGTCAGCGAGATCGGTCGGCTCGGTGACCTTGTACTGCTTCTCAGCAGCCATCGGGGACCCTCTCGGTTGGCGCGGCATCAGGAGCGGCAGCGACGTGGCGGTCGGCCATCGCGTTGGTGGTCGGCAGGATCCGGGCCAACGCCGCCAACGTGTGATCGGTGACTGGCCAGGTGGCTGCCGTTTCGGCGGCGAGAAGTTCCATCTCGGCCTGCAACCGGGGGTCGTTGAGGGCGTAGTGAGGCATGCGTCAAGCCAGCCTGCCCGCCGACGGCCGCCGAACCCGTGCGACTGGCTCACGAGCCGACACGAACTCGTTCAGCGCGGCCTCGGTGACCCGTATACGTGGCCGCTTGCCGGGCTTCCCAAGGTCGACGTAGGGAGGATTGCCGTCCCAGATGGGCCGGTGCACCGTCATCTTGTCGACAGCCAGACGCGCAGCCGCCTGTTTCACGGCATATAGCTGCATCCGCATATTTTACGGCGATCCTGGCCTCTCTCCGGCTCCGACACGGCGAACCCGAGCAGATTCGAGTAGATCCGCCGTATTTGCCTACAGCTTGAACCGTCAGCCCCGCTGAGCAGGGAAAACAAGGTTGGTACATCTGAACGCCGCGTGTGAGGTGTCCGGCGGGATCTACCGGAAGTGCTCGCCCCACAGTTCCGGCTGAGGAATGCCGGTCCCTCTACTGAGCTGAGATTGCCCGGTCGAGCGCGCACGATCAGTCAATGCCCGCGTATTCTTCGCTCCAGCGCCATGCGTGCTGAAGGTGTGTCCGAAGGTTGGCCTGCTCTTCGCACTCCAGTTCGGCACGCATCCACCGGGACCCGTGTTGTGCACGAGCACTGGCGTGTTGCCGGCCATCACATAGTACGTGTGGACCCAGCAGCGATGTCACGCTGATAATGGCGGCCCTCACCTGCGCGTTCGCTTGCGGCTGATTCCACCGAACATCATCGGCGTCGCTGGTAACAGCAGCCACGATGGAGGAGCGGCGAGCCAGCTGGGAGCTCCC
>NZ_BOPC01000139.1 GCF_016863555.1 Micromonospora qiuiae
GTAACACCTACTGCCGGTCGCTCTAACTGTCGCTGGTGCCTTGCGGACCGGCTGGGCGTTTTTGCGTCCGAGATCTTGGTGCGAAAGTGCCCTTGGAGGGGCGCTCGCGGTCCAAGATCTGTGGCGGTCAGCAGGGGGAGTGGCCGTCGAGGAAGAGGCGGTGGGCCCAGCTGGCGTAGCCGGCGATGATCTTGCGAACCGTGCGGCCGTCGTGCAGGAAGAGGTACGCGCGATCGCCGTCGCGGGCGAGCAGGCCGTCGAAGCGGTGCGTCCCCTGTGGAGCGTGGAGGGAGCGTACCCTCGGGTAGCTGGCCTCGACCTCGGCGATCGGCGTGCCGGCAGTGATCCCTTCCGGGGTCTGGACCGGGTCGCCGGCCCAGAGCAGCACCAGCCGGCCTTCGATGAAGATCGGGCTGATCATGTCGTGCCCGGCAAGCGTGGGACCGCAGGCGTCGACGTCCGTACGCAGAATGCCGCGCCTGGTCAGCTCGCTCTCGGTGTCGCCGAAGCCCACGTCGGCGAGGCCGTCGAGGCCGACCACGGTGACCGACGCGACGGGCTCGTGCACGCCGATGGTGTCCGGTGACATGGGTCCGCTGCCCGATGCCGAGGCAGCCAAAAGCAGTACGGCAATGAAGCCGAATTGTCGCAATCTCATCTGATCCCCCACTCCCCAACGTGACGGGAGCGGAAGGGTTATTGCCGGTCCTCCCACTCGTCGGCCAACTCGTCCCAGTAGTCGGCGCTCAGCCCGCGCCGCCCGTGCGCGAGCCAGCCGGCGGTGCTCCGCTCGACGTGCAGACCCAGCTCGGCGAAGGGATCGATCCACCGGCCCGGCTCCGCGCCCAACTCGACCAGGGCGGCGTTGATGGGCCACTCCGCACGCGGCCCGTCGAAGGCCGCGTCGAAGCGCGGCCCCCAGGCCAGCATCCCGCCCAACCAGACCACCGCCGCCTGGCGCCCGGCGCCACGGGCGAACTCCGCCTCGACGTACGCCACCGGCCCGCGCTGCGACCAGCGCCCCAGCACGTCGGTGAGCGCCGGGGAGAGAATGAGCGCGAAGGGCTGCTCCGGACCCGGTTCGTCGAGCGCGTAGTCGGGGGGAGTGCCGGTCAGCTGCTCCACCAACTGTGGGGTCACCGGCAGCAGCGCGAAATCCTGCCGCAGCTCGCCGAGGACGGCATGATCCAGCTCGCGGGTCTCCTCACGCAGCAATTCGGCGTCCGCGACGATCGCGCTCAGCTGGTAACTCACCCGGCGTCCACAGCCTGTGGATAGCACATGTGTGCGACGGCGGTCAGCGCTCGGCGCGCAGCCCGTCGACGAAGGCCCGCCAGGCGGCTGGAGTGAACGCCAGCGCCGGCCCGCTCCGGTCCTTCGAGTCGCGTACGCCGACCACGCCGGGCAGGTTGCCAGCGACCTCGATGCAGTTGCCGCCGTTGCCGCTGCTGCGGCTGCTCTTGCACCACTGGGCGTCGTGCAGGTCCTGGGTATCGTTCATTGCCATGACTCCGCCACTTCCCTGATCAGATCGACAGACTGCCACTGGGAGAGGGTTTCACCGCGCACGTTCTCCCATGCGGCCAGTATCGCCGCGATGTCGGCCTGTTCGCTAACCACTTGGCCCTGGAGTTGGTTGTCCAGGTAGCCGGCGATGCGGTGATCTGCTGCGGTGGCCAGCACGAACGGACCGTTCAGTCCGGCGTATTCCCCCACTGTGGACGGCACCACATACACCCGGATGTGCGGCTGGCCGGCGGCATCGGCGAGGGCAAGCAACTGCTCGCGCATGACGGTTGGGCCGCCGACTGGGCGGCGGAGCACCGACTCGTCCAGGACGGCGGTGAGTCGCGGCGGTTCCTCCCGCTGCAGAATCAACTGGCGGGACATTCGGTGGGCAACCAGCCGTTCCACCTCGTTGCGAGGGATCAGGCCGCCACCCGCGAGCACCGCGCGGGCGTACGCCTCGGTCTGGAGCAGGCCCGGGACCACCATGGATTCGAAGGAGCGCAGGGTCGTCGCCTCGCGTTCGATCTCCTGCCAGGGGCGGAACCAGACCAGCGCACGACGCCGCGAAATGTCCGGCCAAATGTCCGAGACGTTTTTCTGTAGCGCGTCTGCCGCCGTGAGCCGGTGTCGGGCGTGCGGGATTCGGTCAGCTGTCTCGTCACTTGCGCGAAGTTGGTGCATAGACGGCGTGGCCGGTGGAGGTTCGTCCCCCTGACCCGGCGGTCACGTACGTCGGGGGCCGCCGTCGGGGCGGCAGCCACGGCGGCCCCCATCCACCACACAAAGCACTGTCGAGCTGACAGCACAGACGACTCACCGTGATCCGGCTACCTGGGCACCGGGGGTCGCGACCGGGGAGCGAGATCGGGCCGACCCCCGCTCTCCTCGCCGCCGATCTTGCACTTTCGGTCGGCTATTCGCACCTCTTGTCAGTGTTTGAGTCGACCAAAAGTGCAAGATCGCCGGAAGGAGGGGGCGGGGTGCGTGAGCCCTGTGTCGGTCGGCTCGGCGGGTGAACGGATCGAGGTGAACCTGTGTCGCACAAAGCCGCGCGCCCCGGGCGGGACGGAACAGCTGGGCCGCGCCAATCCGGGTGCCGATGTGGTGGCGTGATCGCGCCGGGCGAGGAGTATGTGTTGACCCGTGCGGCGTCGCCGCAGTTCGCCAAGCCGATCACGGTGCGGGTGATCCGCGAACGGACCGATCGGCGCACCTACCACGGCTGGACCTGGATCGAGGCATATCAGCTCGACGGGCGCGGCGACGCGACAGAGCGCCGAGAGCTGTACGTGATGCCGGCCGGCCTGATCCGCGCCCGCCCCACCCCGGCACGGGATGACCGGGTCCGCCCCGACGCAACCCCGCCGCCGGGCAGCCGGGTCGGCCTCGGCTCAGCCGTGCCGCCGGCCAGCCGGGTCCGCCACGACCCAACCCCGCCGCCGGCCAGCCGGGTCGGTTCCGGCCCAGCCGTGCCATCAGCCGGTGGGGTCGAGTCCGGCCCAACCGGGACGCCGGTCGGCGTGCCCACGCGTCGGGTTCCGGGCCGATGAGTCGACGTGCCCGGGAGCATGCGCCGTCGCGTCCGACCTGGCGCTGCCGGGACTGCGGGATCGCGTGGCCGTGCAGCGCGGCCAAGTTGCGGCTGCTCGGGCAGTACCGGGAGGACCGGCCTGGCCTGCTGATCCACCTCGCGGCGCTGCACGAGGAGGCCGCCGCGCAACTCGGTGACGTCACGTCTCCGGTCGGCCTGTTCGACCGCTTCGTGTCCTGGGCACGTGTCCGGGGGTGAGGAGGCTGTCCGCGTACCGCCGAAGGAGCCGGACCCGGCTGCCAGCGAAAGCGGCGGGCGGAGCGAGCCCTGGCCGCTCGCCGGAGCCGTGGTGTGACCAGAGGCCGCCGTGTCACCGGCGGCCCCTGTCCCCGTGTCGTTCAGTGCGGTTTGCTCAGCTCGCCGCGACCTCTGGTTGCGGTGGTTGCTCGCCGGGTCGGGCGACGAGAACCGCGGCGACGGCGGCCACGACCCCGGCGATGCTCAGCCCGAGGACCAGCCAGGACGGGCCGAAGGGGTAGTACTCGCCTGGGGTGAAGGCGCTGTGCACGGTGAGCGCGGGGGAGTCCGTGGCGCTGCCGTCGCGGAACACCCTCATGGCGTTGCCGTACAGCGCGACCGCCGGCAGCGCCAGCGTCAGCAGGGTGATCCCCCAGAGCGCGGCGGCGGTCACCCGCCGTCCGGGCGCTGCCGCCGCAATCCGGTACGCGACGGCCGCCGCGATCAGCCAGCCGACGACCAGCCCGACAGCCGTGCCGACGACGACCAGGGGCAGGAACGCGGGGGTACGCGTCGGCCCGGCCCAGATCATATGGTGGCCGTCGTCCCATCCCCGAACGTGGACGATCAGTCCATCCGACCCGGCGGTGAACTGCGCTCCGCTCAGCCTGGTCTCGGTCTCGGTCCCGTCTTCGTGGACGGTGAAGCTTGCGCCGGAGACCGGCGTGAGCCCGGAGACCGACCAGCCGTCGGCGGCGAACCGCTGCCGAACCTGCTCGGCGTCCCAACTGCCGCCGCCGTGAGTGGTCAACGTGGCGCTTTCGGCTTGCCAGGGCGACGCACTGCGATGCGGCAGTAGCTCGCCCTGCGAACCGCCCGCCTGCTGCATGAGTCGGGCCATGGCGGCGTCGTCGGGGAGGTCGGCGAAGGTCTGTGCGCCCAGCCACGAGCCGGCGGCGGCGCCGAAGCCGCCCATGGTCAGTGCGGTGAGCAGCGCCGCGAGTGCCATGATCGGTCGGCCGGCGGGCAGCCGGAACCGTAGCCGCAGGCCGCTGGCGACCAGGTGCAGTGCGTCGCCGATGCGAGGCCGGCGCTGCCCCGGTGCTGCCATCTCCAGCAGGGTGGTCACCAGCTCGGTGCCGTGCCGGTGCCGGTGTCGGCGTGGGTAGGCGAGCAGCAGTCTGCGATACCCCCGCTCCAGCCGGTCGTCGGCCACCGGCCAGGCGGCGGTGTGGTCGGCCGGCGGCCAGGCGGCGTGGCTGCGGTCGCCGGTCGCCGCGGCGGCGATGCTGGGGTCATCGGCCGGCCAGGCGGCGGTCATCGGGTCACCAGGCCGAAGCTCAGGGCGTCTCCGAGGCGCTTGCCCAGCTGGATCTCGGCTGCGGTGGCGTGCCGGCGCAGCCGCTCGATCTGTGCCTTCAACGCGGTGGCTCCCGGATCGCTGAGCCGGTAGTAGCGGCGCAGCCGGCCCTCGACGGCCTCCTCCCGGTCGACGGTGACCAGGCCCTGCTCGGCCAGCCGGTCGAGGGCGCCGTAGAGGGTCCCCGGCCGCAGCTTGACCTCGCCGCCGGAGAGTTCGTCGACCGCTCGGATGACCCCGTAGCCGTGCAGCGGCTGTGCGGCCAGTGCAGTGAGGATCAGAAAAGTGGGTTCCTGCATGGAGTCGATAGTACGGCCGCCGTTATATACCGTCAACCGTTCATGCGTGCCGCTGTTCGTGCTGCTGTTCCTGCCCTCAAGACAACGCGCAGGATGTCGCACCTCGTGGTCTACGCACGAGATGCCGCAACTCGCGGCCTCAACGGGCCCGGACACCCCGACATACCGCAACTCGTGTCGCTCACCGGACGGGATACCGCGACATACCGCAACTCGCGCCCACCCGATCAGCCCGAACACCCCGGCACGCCGCATCCCGCGTCGCCCACCACCCCAGGGAGACAGACATGGATCACCAACCTCGTCGCCACCACTTATTGCCGGTCTCTCTGAGTGAGACGACAACTGGGACGAGAGCCACGTAGAGACGACGGAAGGGCCAGCCCCTTACCGGGGCCGACCCTTCCGTTTGCTGCTCAGACGAGCGGAGGATACGAGATTCGAACTCGTGAGGGTGTTAACCCAACACGCTTTCCAAGCGTGCGCCCTAGGCCTCTAGGCGAATCCTCCGTGAGACAGGATACAGGGTGTCGCTGCCACGCCCACCCCGCCACCCTCTGAAGATCGACGACGGGTCGGGTAGGCTTGTGTCACCTCCCGTGCGGCGGTATCTCGTGAACCTCCCCAGGGCCGGAAGGCAGCAAGGATAAGCGAGCTCTGCCGGGTGCACGGGGGGCCTTTTTGTCTCACGCCTTCGTGGCTCGCGGTGATGGCGGCGTGATCGACTCGCGATGGTGGCGGTGATCGACTCCACGCCGGCGATGTGGGGGTGTCCCGAGCGCGCCGATGCCGCCAGTCCGGCGGAACGGAGTTGATCACACGGCCCCTGGTCGTCGGCGGGGAGCGCCCGGCGGGGTGGGTGGTCAGGTGGGCGTGGGCGGGGCGAGAATGGCGCGGTCGAGAGGAGGCGGTACGCCGTGGCATTGGCGCTCTACCGCAAGTACCGGCCGCGTACCTTCGCCGAGGTCATCGGGCAGGAGCACGTCACCGAGCCGCTGTCGCAGGCGCTGCGCAGCGGGCGACTCAACCACGCGTACCTCTTCTCCGGCCCGCGCGGCTGCGGCAAGACCTCCAGCGCCCGCATCCTGGCCCGTTCGCTCAACTGCGAGCACGGCCCCACCCCGGAGCCCTGCGGCACCTGTGACTCGTGCCGCTCGTTGTCTGGTGACGGGGCCGGTTCGATCGACGTCATCGAGATCGACGCGGCCAGCCACGGTGGGGTGGACGACGCCCGCGAACTGCGCGAGAAGGCATTCTTCGCGCCGGCCAACAGCCGCTTCAAGATCTACGTCATCGACGAGGCGCACATGGTCTCGTCGGCCGGCTTCAACGCCCTGCTCAAGCTGGTCGAGGAGCCCCCGGAGTACGTCAAGTTCATCTTCGCCACCACCGAGCCGGAGAAGGTCCTCGGCACCATCAAGTCGCGGACCCACCACTACCCGTTCCGGCTGATCCCGCCGAAGGTGCTCCGGCCCTATCTCGAGCAGCTCTGCCAGGCTGAGGGGGTGCAGGTCGAGCCGGCGGTCTTCCCCCTCGTCGTGCGGGCCGGTGGCGGCAGCGCCCGGGACAGCCTCTCCGTACTCGACCAGCTCATCGCCGGTGCCGGCCCGGACGGCGTCACCTACGCCCGGGCCGCCGCGTTGCTCGGTGTCACCGACTCGGCGCTGATCGACGAGATGTGCGACGCCTTGGCGGCCGGGGACGGCGCCGCCGCGTACGCCACCGTCGACCGGGTCGCCGAGGCCGGGCACGACCCCCGCCGGTTCGCCTCCGACCTGCTGGAACGCCTGCGCGACCTGATCGTGCTCCAGCAGGTGCCGGACGCCGCCGCCAAGGGCCTGATCGACGGGCCGGCCGACCAGATCGAGCGGATGACCGGCCAGGCGGAACGCCTCGGGCCGGGCACCCTGTCCCGCTGCGCCGACATCGTGCACGACGGCCTGGTGGAGATGCGCGGCACCACCGCACCCCGGCTGCTGCTTGAGTTGATCTGCGCCCGGATGCTGCTGCCCGGCGTCGACGACTCCACCGGCGGCCTGCTTCAGCGCCTCGAACGCATGGAACGCCGGCTCACCCTCACCGGCACCGACGCGCCGCCGGCCGCCGCCGACTCCGCGCCGAACATCACCGCCCCGGCGGTACGCACCCAGCCTCCCGCCCCGCCCGCGGCTGCCGCCGCGACTCCGACTGCCACCGCCGGCGAGCCGGCGGCTTCCGGTGCCCAGTCCGGGGCGGCTGCCGCGCGGGCCGCCGCCGCGAGCGCCGCTGGCCGAAGTGCGGCCAGCGCCGGTGTGCAGTCCGGGGCGGCTGCCGCACGGGCCGCTGCCGCGAGTGTCGGTGTGCAGTCCGGGGTGGCTGCTGCACAGGCTGCTGCCGCGAGTGTCGGTGTGCAGTCCGGGGTGGCTGCTGCACAGGCTGCTGCCGCGAGTGCCGGTGGCCCGACCGGGGTGCAGGCCTCCCGCCGTCCGGTGCCCCCGTCGGCCGTCATGCCCGATCCGGCCACTCCCGAGCCGCCCCGGCCGGGTGCGGCGAGACCGGCCGCGCTCGACGCCGCCGCGGTGCGCCGAATCTGGCCTGAGGTGGTCGGCAAGGTCGGCCGCAAGAGCAAGAAGGTCGCCGCCTGGGCCCGCGAGGCCACGGTGCGCGAGGTCGACGGCCAGACGCTGGTGCTGAGCTTCCGCTACCCGTTCCACGCGCAGGCCCTCTCGAACGAACCCGACCTGCTGATCGAGTCGCTTTACGAGGAACTGGGTGAGCGCTGGCAGATCCGGTGCGAGGTGGCCGGTGAACGTGGTGGGGTTTCCTCCGGCAACTCCGGTACCGGGTCGGGGCCCGGCCCGGCGCCGTCCCGGCCGGTGTCCGCTGCCACCACCGGTGGGCGGCCCGGCGCCGCGACCAAGCAGCCCGGCGGCCCGCCCGGAGCGGACCGGAGTACCGGTGTGGGGAGCAGGTCATCGGCGGCACCCTCTGCCGGTGACGTGACCTCCGGAGAGAACGACGAGGGCTGGCCGGAGGCGGCGCGGCCCGGTGGTGTGAGTTCGGGGCAGGGCGAGGAAGGTTGGCCGGAGGCGGCGCGGCCCGGTGGTGTGAGTTCGGGGCAGGGCGAGGAAGGTTGGCCGGAGGCGGC
>NZ_BOPC01000140.1 GCF_016863555.1 Micromonospora qiuiae
GGGGTACGCGAACGAGGAGTCACCCGTGCGATCGACGGAGTGCCTGGCGCGAGCACTTGCCGGTGCGTCGGGTCGCATTCCGACCTGTCGCCAATCGGCACATCCATCTGGAACTCCCTAGCGTGGGATTGCCGCTGACTTGCCGGAACACTGGGGGAAGCGGTGTAACCGGCACACCCAGCCTGATCCGGGGAGGCGGGTAGACGGAATGTCCGACTGGTGCACTGGCGGCGCACCTGCCGTCACCCCATGTGCCGGTACGATCACCAGGCCGAAGACTGTCCGTTTCGGAAGGACCTGCGATGGCTCCGGTGACGACCTGGACCGGCCGGGAAGCGAACGCACTGCGCAACGCGCTGCGGATGAGCGTGACTGCCTTCGCCGAGCACTTGGGCGCGGCGCGACGGACTGTGGCCAAGTGGAGCAGCCAGGGCGACAAGGTTCTCCCGCGCGCCGACATGCAGGCTGCGCTGGACACCGTGCTGGCCCGAGCCACACTCGACGCACGGGAACGCTTCGAGGCCCTGCTGGCGACGGGTACCAGCGGTGCAACCGTGGGCACCACGCTGCCGAATGCCGGTATGGATACGGATACTGGCGATGACACGCAAGGTGACTCCGGCTCGGATGGTGACGTGCGACGAAGAGATCTGCTACGCGGGGCGACGATCGGCATCGCCGCTGCGCCCGGCATCGCACCACTACTCGACGCGCTCGTCTCGCCACGCCATCCGAACGCGGTGGCGCTGTCCGCTCAACAGTTCTCCCAAGCCGTGGCCGCCGCGAAGATCGACTACCAAGCCTGCCGATACGAACGCGTTCTCGACCAGCTCGTAACGCTGCTGCCCGCACTCGAACCCGCCAGGGCCTACGCGCAGGACGAACAGAGAAGGCACATCGAAGTCCTGGCAGCGGACCTCTACCACGTCGTCGGCAGCGTCCTGCTCAAGGTCGGCGATCGAGGCATGGCCCTGGTCGCAGCCGAACGCAGCACCCGAGCAGCTGCGGCCAGTGAGGAGCCGGTAGCCGCCGCCACGAGTGCTCGGATCATGACCCACGCCCTGATGAGCAACGGCCACGACAAACAGGCAGTGACCCTCGCCGGCAACGCAGCCACCGTGCTCGACCGGAACACGCGCCTCGCGTCGACTGACGCGGTAGCCGTCTACGGCGCCCTCGTCCTCCGAGGTGCCGTCGCCGCCGCCCGCAGCGATGACCGTGATACCGCGCAAGCAATGCTCGATGAAGCGAGCCGCGCCGCCGCCCAACTCGGCTACGACGGCAACGACCGGTGGACCGGGTTCGGTGCCGCCAACGTCCTGCTCCACCGGGTCAACGTCGCCCGCACCCTCGGCGATGCCGGCACGGCTATCGGCATCGCGCGCACGGTACCGCTGGAGAAGGTGACGCTTGCTGAGCGCAAGGCGTCGCTCTACGTCGATGTCGCCCGTGCCTACACCCAGTGGGGGCGCTACGAACACGGCCTGACCGCGTTGCGCACCGCGTACGAGGTAGCACCCGAGGAGGTCCGCTGCCGCCCGGCCGTCCAACGCATCGCCACCGAACTCGCGCTCCTTGCCAAGGGTTCCGCCCGCACCGCCGTCGTCGACTTCACACGAGAGGCCGGGATCCGGCTATGACCGGCGGCCACCTCCAGATCGTCGTCTGCGCCGCCGGGCCCGCCGCCGACGTGGCCCAACTGATCAGCGCCGCGCAGAAGCACTCCTGGACAACCGCCGTCACCGCCACACCCAACAGCATCGGCTTTCTCGACGCCCCTGCGATCGAGGAGCTGACTGGTGCTGCGGTGCGATCCAGCTATCGGGTCTCCCCGGGCGACCGCCGCTCGCTACCCGCCGCCGACGCCCTGCTCATCGCACCTGCCACGTACAACTCGATCAACAAGATCGCCCTCGGCCTCGCCGACAACTACGCCATGACCTCGGTCGCCGAACTGATCGGACGGAAGGTACCGACCGTCATCGTCCCGTTCGTCAACGCCGCACTCGCTGCCCGTTCGCCCTTCCGCCATGCCGTGGCCAGCCTCCGCGAGGAAGGGGCACACATCCTGCTCGGCCCCGAGAACCAATGGGAACCACACCCGCCCGGCAGCGGGAAAGACCGCCAGCGCACCTTCCCCTGGACGACGGCATTCGAGACAGCAACCCGACTTGCCGATGCGGCTCGATCGGCCAGGTCCGGCCACGGCTAATCGCAACCAAACCAGGCCCCGGTCGCACCTAACCCGCTGTCCGTGGCATCGCACCGCGTCCGACCGATGCCGGACCGGTCCAACGGCTCTCGAGTATCCGGCGAGCGACCAGCCACCGCCGGCGTACGCCAAAAAGGCCCCGACCGGCGAAGATCTACCAGGTCAAGGGCCGTGCTCGTTGGTGCGCCGCGTAGGACTCGAACCTACAACCCGCGGATTAAGAGTCCGCTGCTCTGCCAGTTGAGCTAGCGGCGCTCGCTGACAACGGGGGAAACACTAGCACGGCCGCTGAACCGGGTTCCAATCCGATACCCGGGTCCCCCCTTCGGTCGAGCTTTTGCGGCAACAGCCGCGAAAGCGCACATAAGGTTTGGGACTCGCTGATGCCGGATGGCAGCGATAGGGCACGATGTCCGCCAGGTGCGTGAGACAGGGGTGGGGATGGGCAGGTTCGCGCGGGCCGGGGCGTTGGTGGGCGTCCTGGGTCTGGTGGCGTCGCTGGCGCTGTCGGGTTGTGGCGAGAAGCGTGGGGGCGCCCAGTTCGTCGACGGGGCCACCGCTGTCGCGACCGGGGCAGCGGCACCGGGGACACCGAACGAGCCGGCGGCGCCGAGCGGGCCGCCGCTGGAGGTGAGCCCGGCCGACGGCGCGAAGGACCGGCCGGTCAGCGTGGAGATCGGCACGAAGCTACCGGACGGTGCCACGGTATCTCAGGTCACGCTGACCACCGAAAATGGCAAGCAGGTCAAGGGCAAGCTGCGTACGGACGGCTCCTCCTGGGTCCCGTCGGCCCCGCTGAAGTGGTCCACCACCTACGTCGCCAAGGTCACCGCGAGCCGGCCCGACGGCACGGTCAGCGAGGGGACCAGCACCTTCACCACGATGGCCAAGCCCAGCTCGATGATCGCCTCGGGGCTCTACCTCTTCGACGACAAGACGTACGGGGTGGCGATGCCGGTGGTGGCGGAGTTCCACCCGGGCATCCCCAAGAAGGACCGGGCCAAGGTGCAGAAGCGGATGTTCGTGCAGACCGATCCGCCGCAGCCGGGCGCTTGGCACTGGGTGGACAGCGGCACCCAGGCCTACTACCGGGCGCCGGAGTACTGGAAGCCGGGCACCAAGATCACCGTACGCATCGCGCTGGCCGGCATTCCGCTGAGCAACGGCCGCTACGGCAACGTGGACCGTAAGGCCACCGCCAAGATCGGGTCGGCCTTCGAGATGAAGGTGACCAACTCCGACAAGCAGATGCGGGTGTACGAGAACGGAAAGCTGGTCAAGACGCTTCCGGTGAGCCTGGGCAAGAAGAAGACTCCCTCCTCCAGCGGCACGCTCGTGGTGATGGAGAAGAAGGAGGACACCATCTTCGACACCAGGGACGACCCGAATCCGGAGAACCGCTACGTCACCCCCATCCAGTTCGCCCAGCGGATCACCTGGGGTGGCGAGTACATCCACGCCGCCCCCTGGTCGGAGGGCGTGCAGGGGCGGCAGAACGTCTCGCACGGCTGTGTGAACGTGTCGATGGCGAACGCCCGTTGGCTCTTCCAGCGCACCAAGATCGGTGATCCCATCACCATCACCGGCACTGAGCGTAAGCTGGCGCACGGTAACGGCTGGACGGCGTGGGACCTGAGCTGGGCGGAGTTCGTCAAGGGCAGCGCGCTCCCGGTTCCCGAGGGTGGCGCCGGTCCCGCCCTGTGACCGGTCCGACCTGTCATCATCCGGACAATCCGCGCCACGTGTTTCAGTTCACCTCCTGCAACGGGTAGGAGTTCTGGTGCGTCTGTGACGTGAACAGGCAGCGGACCACGACTGTGAGGACACCATGCGAGTTCGGGACCAGCGCAACCGGCGGCGGGGGGCACTCGTCGCGGCGGTGCTCGCCGCGACGTTGGCGTTGACCTCCGCCTGTACCGGCGGGAAGAGCGGCGGCCAGGGACCGGGCTGGCAGGACGCGGCCGAAGAGCCGGCCCCGAAGGCGTCGGTGAGCATCACCGAGCCGGCAGCCGACGCGAAGGATGTCCCCGCGTCCACGGCGATCATCTTCGACGCCGAGCAGGCCCAGGAGACCACGGTTGAGTTGGCCGACGCGGCCGGCAAAGCTGTCGAAGGCACCCTCGCCACGGACGGCAAGAGTTGGCTGCCGGCGAAGGCGTTGGAGTACGGCGGGTCGTACACCGCCACCGTCACCGCGACCGGCGACGACGGCCGTCCGGTGACCGCCACCAGCGCGTTCACCGTGATGAAGCAGCCGGAGAAGCAGGTGCGGATCAGCAGCTTCCTCGGCGACGACCAAACCGTCGGGGTGGCCATGCCACTGATCGTGAAGTTCGGCCGGGAGATTCCCGAGAAGTACCGGGCCGACCTCCAGCGGCGGATGACGGTGACCTCGACACCGGCCCAGGAGGGCGTCTGGCACTGGGTCAGCCCCACCGAGGTGCGCTACCGGCCGAAGGAGTTCTGGCAGGCCGGCAGCAAGGTGTCGTACCGGGTGCAGGCGGGCGGCCTGCCGCTGGGTGACGGCTGGTACGGCCGGGCCGACCTGACCGTCGACATCAAGATCGGGCCCAAGCTCGTGATGACGGTGGACAACAAGACCAAGCGGATGACGGTGGCCCGGGACGGCAAGACGATCAAGACGATTCCGGTGAGCCTGGGCAAGAAGAGCACCCCGTCCTCCAGCGGCACCATGGTCGTGATGGAGAAGCTGCGCAAGACGGTCTTCGACACGTACGACGAGCTGGGCCCGGAGGACGGCTACCGGACGAAGATCGACTACGCCCAGCGGTTGACCTGGGGTGGTGAGTTCATCCACGCCGCGCCCTGGTCCGAGGGCGTGCAGGGCCGCACCAACGTGTCGCACGGCTGCGTGAACGTCTCGATGGCCAACGGCGCCTGGTTGTTCAACAACACCCGCGTCGGCGACCCGATCGTCGTGAAGGGCACCGAGCGCAAGCTGCAGCTCGGTAACGGCTGGACCGACTGGAACGTCAGCTGGGAGGAGTACGTCAAGGGCAGCGCCCTGCCGTACGAGCCGGCCGAGGACGCACTGACCGAGGACGACGACGTGACCGATCCCGACGTCTCGGCGAGCGAGACCGCCACCACCGCCTGAGCCCGTCGTTGCGGCGGCCCCTTCCGCGCGGGGCCGCCGAAACCACGGAAACGTGGCGCAAAGGAAGAGACACCGTCGCCGATTTAGATCGGGCGATCCGGACTCCAGAACCCGAGCGGCCGGACACGCCGCGACTCATGGACACATCAGGCCCCCTCCGTGCTGGAGGGGGCCTGATGCTTTGGGGTGACTGATGGGAATTGAACCCACGACAACCGGGACCACAACCCGGTGCTCTGCCAACTGAGCTACAGCCACCATGCCACCGCGCCGGTTGCCCTTAGCGGGTGCGGGGCAATAATACCCACACCACCGCCGGCCGCGTCCACCGGGTTGCCGAGCGGGCTCGCCGCCGGGCGGCGGAGCCTCAGAGCTCGGCCGCGATCGCCTTGGCGGTCTCCACGTCGGGACCGGGCAGCGGTACGAAAATGGTCCGCCGGTAGTACTCCAACTCCCGGATGCTCTCCCGGATGTCTGCCAGAGCCCGGTGCGCCAGGCCCTTCGGCGGCTGGCCGAAGTACACCCTCGGGTACCAGCGGCGGCACAACTCCTTGATCGAGGAGACGTCGATCATGCGGTAGTGCAGGTGGGCGTCGAGGCGGGGCATGTCCCGGGCGATGAACCCGCGATCGGTGGCGATCGAGTTGCCGCAGAGCGGGGCGGTACGCGGATCCTTGACGTGCCGGGTGACGTAGTCGAGCACCAGGTCCTCGGCCTCGGCCAGGGTGACGGTGGAGCGGCGCACCTCGTCGGTCAGCCCTGACTTGGCGTGCATTGTCCGGACGATCTCCGGCATGGCGTCCAGCGCCGCGTCGTCGGCGTGGATCACCACGTCGACGCCGTCGCCGAGCACGTTGAGATCGGGGTCGGTGACCAGTGCGGCGACCTCGATCAGTTTGTCGCCCCGCAGGTCGAGCCCGGTCATCTCACAGTCGATCCAGACGAGAAGATCAGCCACCGGGACAGCCTACGCGCAGCCCAAGCCACGTGGCTGCGCGCCGCCGGGGCCACCGACCGCTAGGGTCTTTCCCGTGCCCGCCGATCCCGTCACACCCTCTGCCGCCGACGTCGAGGACGCCGGTAGCCGTACGGCACGTCGGATGGTGGGCGCGCTGGCGATGGCGGCCGTGCTGCCGGCACTCTACCTGCCCGGTATCACGCACAACTTCTTCGACCTGAAGATCTACATGTCGGCGATGGACTGGTGGCTCGCTGGCAATCCGCTCTACGACTACGTCCAGCCGGACCGGGTGCAGGGTGAGCTGTACTTCACCTATCCCCCGTTCACCGCCCTACTGTTGCTGCCGTTCGCCCTGCCGAAGCTGGGCGCGACCGTGGTGATCTTCACCGGGTTGACCCTGCTGGGCGTGGTGGTCACCACGAAGTGGCTGCTCGATCCGGTGATCCGTCGGCACGGCCTGCCGCACCTGTTCACTCTCGTGGTGGGGGTGCTGCTCGTGCTGGCGGTGGAGAGCACCCGGGAGACCATCACCTTCGGGCAGATCAACATGCTGCTGGTGGTGCTGATCCTGGCCGACCTGCTGTTCGCCGTACCCCGGGACAGCCGGTGGGCCGGGGTGGGCATCGGCCTGGCGACGGCGCTCAAGCTCTTTCCGGGCATCTTCGTGGTCTACCTGCTGGCGACCCGGCGGTGGCGGGCGGCGGCGGTCGCCGCAGCGACGGCCGCCGGGGCGACTTTGCTCGCTGCGGCGGTCGCGCCCGCCGACTCGTGGCGGTTCTGGACGCACGAGTTGTGGGCCACCGACCGGGTCGGCCGCACCGACTACACCGGCAACCAGTCCCTGTTCGGGCTGCTGAGCCGGCTCACCGCGCCGGAGGAGCCGGACCGGTTGATCTGGCTGCCGCTGGTCGTGGCGGTCGCCGGGTACGGGCTGTGGCGGGCGGTTCGGGCGTCCCGGGCCGGGGACCCGCTCGCCGCCCTCACCCTGACCGGCCTGGTCGCCGCCCTGGTCAGCCCGATCACCTGGACCCACCACATCTACTGGTTCATCCCCGCGGTGGTGATCCTGGTCGACGCGACGCTGAGCACGGATCCGCGCACCGCCACCGGGGCACGTCAGCGCCGCCGGCTGGGTGCCCTCGCCGTCGGCACCTCGGCGATCATCGTGTACGGCGTGGTCTCCTTCTACGACTTCGGCGTGGCCCCGGAGCCGACCAGCACCCCCTGGGCGTTCCTGCTGCGCAACACGTACGTGCTGCTCTGCCTGGTGCTGCTGGTCGCGCTGCCGCTGCGTGCCGAGGCCGGCGCTCCGGTGGCGGAATCACGCGAACCGGACACTCTTCCCGAGGCGCCCCTTCCCCGGTAATCTCCTCTCAAGCCACCGATATCCCCCGGTGAATGGCGGCCCTCCGTGTCGGCAGCGGAGGGCCGCCCCCCCCACTCCCCGCCCCGCTGCCCCCGCCCGCGGCTCTGCCCTGCCCTGCCCTGCCCTGCCCTGCCCTGCCCTGCCCTGCCCTGCCCTGCCCTGCCCTGCCCTG
>NZ_BOPC01000141.1 GCF_016863555.1 Micromonospora qiuiae
CCGTCGCCGACAGGGTCACCGTGGCACTACCCACGTACGCCCCGTCCTCGTTCCGCTCCCCCGTCACCGCCGCGGTGACCGTGGGCGGCGTGGTGTCCGTGTCGTCGCGGGTGACCACCAGGAGGCCGGCCATGCTGCCGTGGCCGGGGATCGCACAGAAGTAGCGGTAGGTGCCGGGCGTCAGCATCACGTCAACGGTCCAGCGGCCCCCGTTACTGTCCGTCGGATCCGCCAGGATGTTCACGTCGACGTCGCTGTTGTATCTCGGGTCGATCGTGTCGAACGTGAGAGTGTGCTGCATCCCCGTGGTGTTACCGGTGGCCCGGCTGTTCTCGAAGACCAGGGTGGCCGGCCCGGCCGTGGCGGTGGCCGGTGCCGACGTGTACACCCGGAAGTCGTCACCGGCGGTCCAGGTAAGGACCTGGGCCTGCATCTGTGACGAGGAACCCTTGTTTGCCGTTGCCGGCCGGTCGGTCCCGGTCGGACGCGCGCTCGCCGGGGAGCCGGCCAGACCGGTGGTCAGCAGCAGCGCCACCGTCGCGATGGCCGCTACCGATCTCCGGATCCGGCTCGCGGTCGGCCGTTTTCTCCGTGGACGTGGATGCACACTTGCCTCCTTCAACATGCGGGCATGCGAGCGCAGCCCGTCGGTGTCAGGCGTCGCCAGAGGTGCGGGTGGTGCGCAGATCCGTTCAGCCCCTCCCTGGCCGCACGGGATCCCCGGCCGTGGCCGAAGGCCACATCCGTCTAATGTGGATGGTCGACCAACGCCTGCGGCGAGCCGGTTCGCACACAACATCGAGCAGGTTCCGCGTTGGAATCGATGGCGTGTCGTCGGGTACGGAGGATTGTCGGTCGACCTGCGGCGCGAACCGCGAACGATCGCCGCGGTGCGGCGTCGACCTGGGGATGGGGGTTCAGTAGCCGGTCGGGGCCCCTGACGGCTTACGCCCTTCGGGGGTCACCGCCGAGAGCTACTGTGCCGGTAGTTTCCGTCGATCAAACCTATTGATGTTGACCGACATTACTAACTTACCCCCAAGCTGTCCAGGGCTTTCATCGAATCAGGGAACACTTTCCATCACACGGACGAAAGTTCCTGGGATTCCCACGGCAACGCCTCGCCGATCGCGCCGCCGATGCCCCGGCCACCACCCATCGACGCCTCGGCGATGGGTGCCGGACTTGTTCCCTCCACCGCCGCCTACACCATGGGGCGGAGGCGTTATCTACGCTCACCACCTGCTGGCGCACCACCCGCAGGACCGCGCCGCTCTGCTCAGCTGGCTCGTTCGCCACGACGGACAGGTTCAGCAACTGTCCTACTGCTACTGCCACAGCAGCTGCGACCCGCGCCGCCGCCACGGCGACGAAGTGGGCCCGTTCGATTCCGGTCGCCAGCGCGCGGAGCTCACCGCTGATTTTCTCCATGTGCGGCGGGGCCTGGCATCCCATGCAAAGGGCCGCACATTGGCCGCAGCTGCTATTTGTCGCTCCGTGTGTAGGCGGCCAGGATCGTCTCGGATATGAAGTGTGGAGCGTCGGCCCGGTCCAGTCGGCCAGCGGCCACATCGAGGGCTGCGCCGTGCAGGACGTGGTGCAGGACGCTAACCAGCCAGTCGGCTGGGAGATCGGTGCGGAAGACTCCTTCGGCTTGGCCGCGTCGGATCAGGTTGTCGACGCGCTGTGCGGGTTTGGCGTGGAGTTCCTGCAACCGTCCGGGCGGCAACGACGCCTGAGCCGCTTCGAGGACAGCGGTGGCCTGGGCGAGCAGCAGCCAGCTTGATCTGATCAGGACGTTGAGTGCTTCCCGCGGGTCGCCCGTGAGGTCCATGCCCCCGAGAACCTTCTCCCCTTCGGACAGGACCCGCATGACCGCGGCCTCTACGAGGGCCTCTCGCGACGGGAAGTGCCCGTACAGGGTCACCCGGCCCACCCCGGCGGCCTGAGCGATTTCGCTCACGCTGGCATCGGCGTTCCGGCTCAGGCAGGCCACAGCTGCGCCAAGGATCTTGTCCACGTTCTGCCGGGCGTCAGCTCTGCGGGCCCCTGAGTGAGACATGCAACCCCTTCAAGTCGAACACGCATGTACGGGTTATCGTAGCGCGCAGAACTCGAACATGCCTGTTCGACTTACTGAAGGAGCTGATCGTCGTGGTCGAGTCCCTGACCGCAGCCAGTCCGCCCCGCAGACCCCACCCGCAGCGGTGGAAGATCCTCGGACTTGTCGGTATCGCACAGCTGATGCTGATCCTGGACGTCACCGTTGTCGCGATCGCCTTGCCGCACATGGGCGCGGACCTCGGGCTGCAGCGGGAAACCCTCACGTGGGTGGTGAGCGGATACACCCTCACCTTCGGCGGCCTGCTCCTACTCGGAGGCCGCGCCGCCGACCTGTTCGGGGCCCGACGCCTCCTGCTCACCGGGCTCCTGCTGTTCGCCGCCGCGTCCCTGACCGCAGGCCTCGCGACCACCGGGCCCATGCTGCTGGGCGGTCGGGTCGCGCAGGGTCTCGCCGCAGCGATCCTGTCCCCCGCCGCGCTGTCGCTGGTCGTCACCATCTTCGACGGCGACGAGCGCAACAAGGCCCTCGGGATCTGGTCCGCCCTCGGCGGCAGTGGCGCCGCACTCGGAGTCCTCCTCGGCGGCCTGTTGACCGCCGGACCGGGTTGGCCGTGGGTGTTCTACGTCAATGTGCCGGTGGGTCTCGTGCTGCTGCTCATGCTCCGAACGCAACTCCCACCACAGCCGCCGGCAGGCGCACGGGACCGACTCGACGTGCTTGGCGCCGTGCTGGTGACAGCGGCCACCGGATCCCTGCTCTACGCGGTGATCGGGGATGGGGACCGGGGCTGGGGCAGCGCGACGACCCTGATGCTCGTAGCGGCCGCTGTGCTCCTCTACGGCGGGTTCGTCGCCCGTCAGCGGCTCGCCGCCAGCCCGCTCATGGATATACGGCTTCTGCTTCGCCGACCGGTGGCGACCGGGGCCCTGTTGATTCTCGTCGCGACCGCTCTCATGATCAGTGTCTTCTTCCTCGGCACGTTCTACCTGCAGGACTACCGGGGGTACGGCGCGCTGCAGACGGGCCTGCTCTTCCTGCCCGTGGCGCTCGCGACCATGGTCGGGGCGAACGCTGCCGGCCGGGTCGTCGGTCGTACGGGTCCGCGGGCTCTCGGTGTCTTGGGCCTTCTCGTTGCGGCAGCAGGCATGGCGATCCCCGCCCTATGGGACGGGATGGTGGCCATGGTGACCGGGGTCAGCGTCGCCGCGGCAGGGACCGGTGCCGTCTTCGTCGTCGCCTCCGCCACCGCGTTGGGGCAGGTCACTGCACAGGAATCCGGACTCGCCTCCGGGATCGTCAGCACCTTTCACGAGTTCGGTGCGTCGCTCGGCGCAGCATTGGTGTCGAGCATCGCTGCCGCGAGCATCACCGGAGCCAGCACGACCGGCTTCACCCGCGGCTTCACCGCCGGTGCCATCCTGGCCACTGCCGCCGCTCTCCTAGCCCTCATCGTCACGCCAAGCCACCGCTCTGACCACTGATCCGGCAGCGGGCGCCGGTGGCGATCCCATCGGCGCCCCGCCCGCCGTGAGCACCAACTGCGGCGAGCGTGAAACGACCAGCACGATCGTGGCCCATCCGCGTACCGGGCACCGCCCCGACCTGCGGCTACACGCTCGGCCTGCTGGGCTCGCCGTTCGTTAGCTGGCCGGGCGCCGGCTGCGCGCGTAGTGCCGGGCGGCCTTGGCCCGGTTGCCACAACCGGCCATCGAGCACCAGCGGCGATTGCCTTTCGGGCTGGTGTCGTAGAAGTGCAGGACGCAGTCCGGGTGAGCGCAGCGCCGCAGCCGGTCGGGGTGCTCCGCCAGCAGTGTGAGGTAGTCGTCGGCCGCGCTCCAGGCCGCCAGGTGCGCCGGGTCGTCGACCCGTACCACGCTTACCGGCCCGTCTGGCCCGACGCTGCGCGTGATGTGGCCCCAGGCGAGTACGGCATTCAGGCTGGCGAGAGCTGCTGGGGAGGCCGGGTCGGTGATGTGCGCCCGTATCGCCTCGCGCGCTAGGAGCAGCGCTTGGCGGGCGGGCTCGGTGGCCGGCCAGTGGGAGCGGTTGTTGCTGGCGAGCCAGAGCCGCGTCCCCGCCAGGTCGCCGAGCAGGTCGTGTGGGCCCTCAGCATCCACCCAGATCGTGTTGAGCAGGTCCAGACCGAGCGGCTCGCCGACGAGCGGGCGTGGATCGCGCGGCTGGTCCTTGTCACTCACGTCCACCACTCTAACCCATCGGCGCTGTTTGACAGGTTGAAGATCTAACCCCTAACGTGTCGGTTGTAGGTTAGAAGCGCCGGGAGGGTCCGGCGCGCCCGCCACGGAGGTGTCCCATGACCACGACCACCGCACCGACCGCCCTGAAGACCGGGCACGTCGGGCTCAACGTCACCGACCTCGCCCGCTCAATCGACTTCTATCGAGCCGTGCTTGGGCTCGACGTGCAGGCCGAGGGCGCGGAGGAGGGGCGGCGCTTTGCGTTCCTCGGCCGGGACGGGCACCTGCTCGTGACGCTCTGGCAGCAGTCCGACGGCCGTTTCCCCACCAACCGTCCCGGTCTGCACCACCTGTCGTTCCAGGTCGAGACGATCGCCGAGGTGCAGGCCATCCAGGCGACCTTGCGGGCACTCGGCGCCGAGTTCGCGTACGACGGTGTTGTTCCGCACGGCGAGGGAGCGTCCTCCGGCGGGGTGTTCTTCACCGACCCCGACGGCATCCGGCTCGAGGTGTACGCGCCGACCGGCGCGGACGTGGTCGCCGCCCCGGTTGGCGGCGCTCCCACCTGCGGATTCTTCTAGGCCGCCCGGTGGTGCCGGCCCCGGTGTTCCGGGCCGGCACCACCACCGTTCCGCTTCAGAAGTGCCGAGAGGAGGCTTTGATGGCCCAGTACCACCCCGGGGAACTCGCCGCGCAGCGGCGGGCCGGAGTCGTCGAGCAGGCGGAGCATTCCCGCCTGGCGATCGGCGCGGCGCTCCCACCAGCGGCCGTGCAGTTCCTGACCGAGCAGCCCATGATCGTCATCGGCGCGGCCGACGACGACGGGCGCATGTGGGCGACCCTGCTCACCGGGCCGGCCGGTTTCATCAGCGCCCCCGACCAGCGGACCATCGACATCGAAGCCCGGCCGGTGCCCGGTGATCCGCTCGCTTCGGTGCTCGTCGGGCCGGCCGAGGTGGGCTCGATCGCGATCGAGCCCGGCACGCGGCGACGGATGCGGCTCAACGGCGTCAGCTACCCGAGGCCCGGCGGGCTCCGGGTCAGGGCCGAGCAGGTCTACGCCAACTGCCCCAAGTACATCCAGCAGCGGACCCCGCAGCGCGCCACCGACGCCCCACCGCCCCAGCCACCGCTCATCGGCGAGGTGCTCACCCCGAGCCAGCAGGAGACCGTGCGGCGGGCTGACACCTTCTTCGTGGCGACCCGATCCGCGGCGGGTGCGTGCGACGCCTCGCACCGGGGCGGCAACCCCGGCTTCGTGCAGGTGCTCTCGCCCAACCGGTTGCGCTGGCCGGACTACGTCGGCAACGCCATGCTGATGACCCTCGGCAATCTCCAACAGGACCCGGCCGCAGGCCTGCTGCTCGTCGACTGGCCCTCCGGTACGGCGTTACACCTGACCGGGACCGCCGAGGTCGACTGGGACCCAGCCGTCCGGCTACCCGGCGCGCAGCGGGTGGTCGACTTCCACGTCGAGCGCGTAGTCCAGATCGACCATGCCAGCCCCTTCACCTGGAGCGCACCGAAGTACTCGCGCTTCAACCCCATCATCAAATTGGAGGCGGACCAGCCATGACCATGACCGTCGACCTTGACCTGTGCCAGAACCACGGACAGTGCGTGTACGCCGCACCCGAGGTGTTCGCGTTCGACGAGGACGAAATCCTGACGTACCAGCCGGAGCCTCCGGAGTCGCAGCACGACAAGGTGCGCGCCGCCGTCGCCGCCTGCCCCGTCCGCGCCATTCGCCTTGTGGGCGAGTCATGAGCCCCCTGCGCCGGATCGTGGTGGTCGGCGCCTCACTCGCCGGGCTGCGCGCCGCCGAGGCACTGCGCCGGTCCGGTTACGCGGGTGAACTCGTGCTGGTCGGCGACGAGCCACACCTGCCGTACGACCGGCCGCCGCTGACCAAGCAGTTCCTCAACGACGGGTGGCGACCCGAACAGACCGCGCTGCCCGTTGCACCGGGTCTCGACGCCACGTGGCGGCTGGGCGTACCCGTGACCAGACTCGACGTGTCAGCCCACGCGGTGCACCTCGCCGACGGCGCCAGGCTCCATTACGACGGGGCGGTGCTCGCCACCGGCGCCCGCGCCCGGCCCTGGCCGGGCCCCACGACACCTACCGGCGTGCACACCATCCGGGGGCTCGACGACGCGATTCAGGTGGCCAAGGCGCTGCCCCATGCCGGCCGGCTGCTCATCGTCGGCGCCGGCTTCCTCGGCGGCGAGGTCGCCGCGGCGGCCCGGGCCCTCGGTGTCCCCGCGACTCTCGTCGAATCCCAGGATTGGCCGCTACTCGCGCCCGCCGGCCCGCACGTCGGGCGGTTCGTGGCCGCCCTGCACCGGGCGCACGGCGTCGACCTGCGACTCGGCGTCAGGGTACGAGACTTCACCGGCAACGCCCGGGGCGAGCTGACCGGAGCCGAGCTGACCGACGGCACCAACGTCGAGGCGGACCTGGCGGTCCTAGCGCTCGGCGCCAAGCCGAACATCGAATGGCTCGCCGGGTCCGGTCTGATCACCGACGGAGGGCTGGTCTGCGACGAATACTGCCGGCCGCTGTGGGACGACGGACGGCCCGCCCCGGATGTGGTTGCCGCCGGCGACCTGGCCCGGTGGCCGCACCCGTTGGCCGGGAACGAGCTGATCTCGCTCGGGCACTGGAGTAACGCCGTCGAGCAGGCCACCGCCGCAGCGCAGACCCTGCTCCAGCCCGACACCACCCCCGGCTACCGGCCGGTGCCGTCGTTCTGGTCAGACCTCTACGGGGTGCGGATGCGCTCAGTCGGGCTGCCGCACCTCGCCGACGTGAGCGCGGTGATCGAGCACGACGACTCCAAACACCGCCTCGTCGTCACCTACCACCGCAACGGCCAGCTCATCGGCGCGCTCACCGCCAACCGGACCAGCCGGCTCGCCCCCTTTCGTGCCGAGTTCCAGCGCCATCTCAGCGGCACGCACCCATCTGCCCTACCTGCCTGAGAAGTACCAATGAGCACACCCATCATCCCCCCAATTCACCGCCGAGACCGCCGCCGAGAAGGCGCAGCACCCGGTCGGACCGCATCCGCACCAGAACCTGCACCGGCAGATCAGCAAGAGCGACCGGCAATAGGACGGTGGCCACCTTGG
>NZ_BOPC01000142.1 GCF_016863555.1 Micromonospora qiuiae
CGCTGTTCACCTCACCGGCATCCACTTCGGTAACAGCATTGTCGGAGTACGTCGCGATCGCCGCCGCCGCGCTGCCCCGGCTGACCTTCTCGCCAGGTGCCCTGTGCATGACCGAAACGCCGATCGCCGCCAACAACGCCGCCGCGATGAAGGCGCTACCAACTCGGCGACGCCACCGACCTGCGGCCTGCGGCCGCCGGCCAGGCGATAGCTCGCCACCAGGTGGCTCGGCCTCACTCCAGACCATCAGCTCGCGGCGCGGCGTGGCGGGCATACGGCAGTCTCCTCCCGGTAGATGTACGAATGGTCGACACCGCCGGGACGAGAAGGGTTCCACACCAGGGGCTGGAGAAGGGAGTTTCCCATAGGGAACGGCCTCGTGCCGCGAACGGGCAGGTTTATCCAGCCAGGTCGGGGTGCCTGTAGAGCATCTGCGGCAGCCGTGAGCCGCTGGCCAGCTCGAGCGGCAGTTCCTGGGCGTCGTCAGCGGTGATGGCGCTGCTGGCTGCGCGCCAGGCGGCCCAGCGAAGCCGCAGCCACAACCGAGGTGCGGCGAGGTGGGCGACCGGCCCTTCGACAGTCTGGGATAGGTTCAGTTCATGGATGGTGGCCACGGGGCGGTGCAGCTGTCGGTGTCGACGTGGCAGCAGCCGCTGCCGGCGACTGTGTCGGCGCACCGTGCGGCGTTGGTCGCCGACGTCGCCGAACGCGTGTTGGCGTGTGGTGACGGGCGCCTACGGGTGGGCATCGACGGGCTGACGGCCGCTGGCAAGACCAGCTTCGGCCACGAGTTGGCGCAGCAGATCAACTCGCGTGGCCGACCGGTGCTGCGCGCGAGCCTGGACGACTTCAAGAAGCCATGGCGAGATCGGCATCTGTATGACCGCGAATCGGGCGAGGGCTACTACCGCAACGCCTTTGACTATGACTCGGTCGTGCGGTTGTTGTTGGAACCGGCCGGTCCTCAGGGTTCGGGTGCGTGTGTGCTGTGCAGCATCGACCCGCTGACCCAGCGCGAGCACCGTGACGTTGTCACTCGTGCAGCAGCGGACGCGGTGCTGATCGTCGATGGCGTTTTCGCGTTTCGTCCGCAGCTCAACGACCACTGGGACTTCCGGATCTGGCTCGACATTGACGAGCAGACGTCGGTGCGCCGGGGGACCCATCGGGATCAGACCTGGGCCGGCGCGGAGGCTGAAGCGGTGCACCGAGACCGTTATCTGGTCGCCGAACGGCTGTATCTTGCCGAGGTGGACCCACTACGGTTCGTTGATGTGGTCATCGACAACGTCCTGTTCGACCAGCCGAGGATGCTGCGTGCGCAGAAGGACCGGTAGACGGGACGTCGGCGCCCGGTGACAGGACCTAGTGGTGAGCGTGGTGGCGGGTGATCAGTTGTGGGGCCAGTGAGGTGAGTTCGGCGTGCACGGGGGTGGTCACGAGCACCAGCGGGGACAGTAGTTGTTCCAGGACGTATCCGTTGCGGCTGTTGAGGAGTGTGGCGAATTCCAGGAGGTCGTGGCTGACCACGTCGAGCTCGACTCCGTCGCGTACGCCGGTTTGTTGCAGGGTTTGTGGGCCGGTGCGCAGGCCGACGACGTCGGCCGCGGGTAGGAGGTGTGCGGCGCGTAGGTCCAGGTCGGAGTCGTGGGAGGCGAATCCGTACAGGTGGGCGCCGCTGACGGTGGCGAACAGCAGGGGGTGGGGTAGCGCGCGGGCGGCGTCGGCGGCCCACGGCGGCACCTCGATGGTCACTGCAGGTTCCTTTCCCGCCGGCCCGTCGAGGTGGGTGGGTGGTTTGTCGAGACGCCAGAACGCGCGGGTCGGCGCCACGTACACACCGCGCCGGTCGTAGTCGGAGTCGGGACCGTGGAGTCCGTACGCCCGTGATCCGACCACCACCGCAAGAACGGTGCGTTGCGTGACAAGCTCGATCACTCCGGCAACCTACCCAAGCGCCACTCCGAACGCTTGGATTAGCGGGCGCAGTGCCGGCAGCGCCGGGGGCAGGGGGTTTGTGGTGCGGCGGTGGTGAGGCCGCTGGTGTGCAGGATCGTGGTGACGGTCTGTTCGAAGGTGCTGGTCTCGCTGATGACGGTTTCGCCGGCTATGTCGAGCAGGTCGCGGTGGGTGTACCAGTTCCAGCAGGGCGGTGCCACGTCCGAAGCGGCGGCGGACCTCGCGTGCGGCGGTGGTCTTTCCGCTGCCGGAGTTGCCGCGAATGATCACCAAGGTTGGTATCAAGGGCTTCGTTGCGTCCAATGCTGTCATGGCTGGTCTTTCAGGCGGTTGCATTCTGTCAGTACCTGCGTCCCCGCATGGATCTCGCGGTGCGGAGGAGCTTCGGGCGGTCATGCCGGCGGGGGTGCCCCGATCGTCACGTCGGTTTGCGGCTGATGATGGGCAGTCGTTGCAGTGCGCGTACGAGGCGTTCCGGCGGGGGCGGCTCGGGCAGGGCGGTGGGGCTGCCGGTGTGTACGCCGTCGAGGGCGAGGGCGAGGAGGCGGGGTGCGCTCTCCGGTGACGCGTCGCCGACGGTCCGCACGATCGCGGCGTTCTGGCGCGGACCGTCAGGCAATGAGCCGCTGACGTCCGCGGCGCCGGACCCCCCCCGCTGCCGCCACGATCTCCTGCTGCGTGTCATCGTCGACGGAGAACGGCGTAGACCATCCTGCTACTGGCTAATTCAGCGACGGTCACAAGTTCCCAGCCGAACGCCTCAAGCACCTCCGCAGCCGCTACGGCCTGCGTGATCTGGTCGCCGCCGATCCCTCGCCGGGCTACGACGGACAGCAATCGATAGGGGTATCCGCGGAGATCGGCGCGATTGCCGAGGATCGCTTCGGCGGTCACCGTGCGGGTGCGCGTGATCTGCTCAGGTGTTTCTGGGGCGGCCACAGTGGCACCCTAGCGGGACCAGATCGAAGAACAGTTCCACGTACGTGGACTGCTGAGTGCTCGTCGGGCTGCGAAGGTACCTGACCGCATGCCCCCGGCCCCACCATCTCGGTGATGTCGTCACCTCACCATCGCAGCCCATTCCCCACCGCTTTCGCGGCGACATCGACGAGATGGCCCGATAGGGTCTTCGACCCAAGGCGCTGGCCAGCGAACTCCACCGGATCGCCCACGCCGAGCACTCCCGAACCGTCGGCACCGTCCGTGACTCGGACAGACTGCGCAGATCTCGCGTAGTTGGTCGGTTGAGCGATCAAGCTGGCATCAGCATGGATCTTGCCGCGATCGCGGTTTCGGTGCACGAAGCGGTGGTTGGCAACCGATCCGTCTGCGGGCGTGCAGCGGACTGCCGAGCAGTGTGCACTGGTGGGAGGCGGGTTTGGGGTGGAGGGCAGGATGGTGGGGTGACTGCTGCACCCGTTCGTCGTCCGCCTGCCGTGCTGGAGGCGGTGTTGGAGCGGTTGACGTATGTCAACGAGGAGACGGGCTACACGGTGGCGCGGGTGTCCACTGACCGTAGCAGCGACTTGTTGACGGTGGTGGGTGCGCTTCTGGGGGCGCAGCCGGGGGAGAGCTTGCGGTTGCAGGGTCGTTGGTCGTCGCATCCGCAGTACGGGCGGCAGTTTGAGGTCGACTCGTACACCACGGTGTTGCCGGCGACGATTCAGGGCATTCAGCGGTATCTGGGTTCGGGTTTGGTGAAGGGGATCGGGCCGGTGTTCGCCGAGCGGATCGTGGCGCACTTCGGTCTGGACACGTTGCGGGTCATCGAGGATGAGCCGGGGCGGCTGGTCGAGGTGCCCGGGCTGGGTCCGAAACGCACGGCGAGGATCACTGCGGCGTGGGAGGAGCAGAAGGCCATCAAGGAGGTGATGGTCTTTCTTCAGGGTGTCGGGGTGTCGACGTCGTTGGCGGTCCGGATCTACAAGCAGTACGGCGACGCCTCGACCGACGTGGTGACCAAGGAGCCGTACCGGCTGGCCGCGGACGTGTGGGGGATTGGTTTCAAGACCGCTGATGCGATCGCCAGGTCGGTGGGGATTCCGCACGACAGCCCGCAGCGGGTGATGGCCGGTTTGCAGTACACGCTGTCCGAGGCCACCGACTCCGGGCACTGCTACCTGCCCGAGCCGAACCTGGTCGCTGACGCCACGAAGATTCTCGACGTGCCCGCCGACCTTGTCACCCGCTGTCTCGACGACCTGGTCGCCGGGGAGGGTGTGGTCCGGGAGATGGTGCCGGGCGGTGACGGCCAGCAGTTGCTGCCGGCGGTGTATCTGGTGCCGTTTCACCGCGCGGAGCAGTCCCTGGCGGGGTCGTTGCTGCGGCTGCTGAACGACCGCGCCGACCGGCTGCCCCATTTTCACACCGTCGACTGGGACAGAGCCCTGACCTGGCTCAAGGCCCGAACCGGCCACGACCTCGCCCCCGAACAGCAGCAGGCCGTACGCCTGGCCCTGACGTCCAAGGTCGCGGTCCTGACCGGCGGGCCGGGCTGCGGTAAGAGCTTCACGGTCCGCTCGATCGTCGAACTCGCCGCAGCGAAGAAAGCCAAGGTCACCCTCGTCGCGCCCACCGGCCGCGCCGCCAAACGTCTCGCCGAACTCACCGGCCACCCCGCCGCCACCGTGCACCGGCTTCTTCAACTACGCCCCGGCGGCGACGCCTCCTACGACCGCGACAACCCCCTCGACGTCGACCTGCTCGTCGTCGACGAGGCCTCCATGCTCGACCTGATCCTGGCCAACAAACTCGTCAAAGCCATCCCGCCCGGCGCGCATCTGCTGCTCGTCGGCGACGTCGATCAACTTCCCTCCGTCGGTGCCGGCGAAGTCCTGCGGGACCTCCTCGCTGCCCCCAGCATTCCCCGGGTGCGGCTGACGCAGATCTTCCGTCAGGCCGCCCAGTCCGGTGTGGTCACCAACGCTCACCGCATCAACGCCGGTCGCCCACCCCTGCTGCAAGGACTGCCGGACTTCTTCCTGTTCGCCAGCGACGACACCGACGCCACCGCCGCGCTCACCGTCGATGTCGCCTACACCCGCATCCCCACCAAGTTCGGGTTCGACCCCCGCCGGGACGTGCAGGTCCTCACCCCCATGCATCGCGGCCCCGCCGGCGCCGGCGCGCTGAACACCCTGCTTCAGCAGCACCTCACCCCACACCGCGAAGGCCAACCCGAACGACGCGCCGGCGGCCGGGTGTTCCGCGTCGGCGACAAGGTCACCCAGATCCGCAACAACTACGACAAGGGCCAAGCCGGCGTCTTCAACGGCACCCTCGGCATCGTCACCACTCTGTCCGCAGAAGAGCAAACCCTCACGGTACGCACCGACGAGGACGAGAACATCGACTACGAGTTCGACGAACTCGACGAACTCGCTCACGCCTACGCCATGACGATCCACCGATCCCAGGGCTCCGAATACCCCGCAGTCGTCATCCCCCTCACCACCAGCGCCTGGATGATGCTGCAACGCAACCTGCTCTACACCGCCGTCACCCGTGCCAAAAAACTCGTCGTCCTCGTCGGCTCCCGCCGCGCCCTCGCCGCCGCCGTACGTACCGTCGGCGCCGGCCGCCGCCACACCGCCCTCGACCACCGCCTCAACTGACCAACGTGGACAACCAGGGCTGTGGGCCGGCGCTACCTGAACAATGGCTTCTACCAGCCGCAGCGCATCCTCGACGGAGACACCTTCTTCGTCGCGATCAGCAGGTGGACAGCATCGACGAAAAATTTCCAGCGCCAGAAAGTGATATTGACGGTTGTTTTGGTGTACGGCAGGATTACCGCGGGCCATCCGTGCGGGTACACCCGACCCTCTTGTATCGGCTGGGGGCATGGGCGACGTCTGGGCAACGTCAACCCGCCTGCCACGGTGCGTTTGATCGCGCTCGCAGCATGCCGGCGAGCCATGCTGCCGTGCCGTGCCCGTAGTCCGGGATCGAGTTCGTCCAGTCAGCCAACCGTGCTGATCGATATGACGTGACAGGTCGCTGGCGACCTACCGAGGCAGCGCCGCCTCCGCTCTGCAGAACACGACGATGCCTTGGGAGAACAGGACATGAAGGAACATCAGGAGGGCCGGCTGCGGACACGGTGGCGGCAGGCAGCCCGGGCCGCCGCCGCAGCAGCGACAGCCGTCGTGGGAATCACCGTGCTCGCCGTCGGCCTTACGGCGGGCGCGGCCACGGCGGGCGGCAGCCCCGCCGACCGGGGTACGTCGAGCGCCTCGGTCGCCGCCGCGGCGGTGTCCCAGGTCGCCACGGGCGATCTGCACACCTGTGTGATCCGTACCGACGGGACGCTCTGGTGCTGGGGCAACAACTTCAACGGCCAGCTCGGGGACGGGACCACCACGAGCCGGACCGCTCCGGTCCGGATCGGCGATGCCACCACCTGGGCGCAGGTCGACGCCGGCAGGAGCAACACCTGCGCGGTGCGCACGGATGGAACGCTGTGGTGCTGGGGTGCCAACAACAACGGGCAGCTCGGCGACGGAACCACCACGACCCGGAACAGCCCCGTGCGGATCGGCGACGCCACCACCTGGGCCAGCGTCAGCACCAGCAACAACCACACCTGCGCGATCCGGACCACCGGCACCCTGTGGTGCTGGGGCCTGAACGGTCACGCCCAGCTCGGCATCGGTACGACCCCTCTGATGTCGACCACCCCCCTGCAGGTCGGCACGGCGACCACCTGGGCGAAGGTCGCCACCGGGTACGCGCACAGCTGCGCCGTCCGCACCGACGGAACCCTGTGGTGCTGGGGCAGCAGTTCCGACGGGCAGCTCGGTCTCGGCATCCTGAGCTTCAAGGCGACCCCGACCCAGGTGGGCACCGCGACCACGTGGTCCGGGGTGACGACCGGGTACGTCCACACCTGTGCGGTCCGCACCGACGGGACCCTGTGGTGCTGGGGCGAGAACGGGTACGGCCAGGTGGGCGGGGGCAGCGGCTACCAGACCACGCCACTGCAGGTCGGTACCGCCACCACCTGGGCGCGGGTCGAGACGAGTATCGACTCGTCCTGCGCGGCCCGTACCAACGGCAGCCTGTGGTGCTGGGGCAGGAACACCTACGGTCAGGTCGGTGACGGCACCACCACCCACCGGTCGGCCCCGACCCAGGTCGGCACCGCGACGACCTGGACGGGGGGTCTGGCGGTGTCCCACCACGGCTGTGCGGCGCGCACCGACGGCAGCCTGTGGTGCTGGGGCGACAACTTCCTCGGGCAGCTCGGTGACGGCACCACCACCGGCCGGACGACCCCGGGGCAGGTGGTTC
>NZ_BOPC01000143.1 GCF_016863555.1 Micromonospora qiuiae
CTCCGCGCCGCCAGGACACCGGCGATACTCCGTGCCAGGGGCGCAACCCGGCCTCCGAGGGACCGCCGGTCGGCGACTCGGCCGGCTCTCGACCTCGACCCCATTGCGGCCGGACAAGGCCGCCGCGACCTGGACGGCTTACGAGTAGACGTCCTTGCGATGCCCGACCGCGTGGATGGTCAACTCGTCACCGTCGAGGCGGTAGAGGACTGCGGCTCCGTCCATCAACTGCGATGCGGGCTACATCACATCTTCCGCGGACCTGTGTCATCTCCTGCTGCTCGCTGAGGATCAGTCCAGGTGACAGGGCGATGACAAATGATCAAGGGGCGGTGCGACAACCCCGGTCGCGTCCTGCAACTGTCTTTGCCGTCCCGATCGTGCAGTTGCGCCTCAAAGTCGAAGCCGTAAACCGGTATGGCTCCGTCAAGGCCCGCACCGTCCAAGCCCTGCTCGACTCCCTTGTCGCCCGGGCGCTCTCCGGCCTGGCGGGCAGGCCGCCGAGTCAACATCCGGCGACCTCGGCATCGCCCTCGCCGGCCTGTGCCGCTGAGTGCCGCTACCGATGCATGTCATGGTCGACGCCGCCACACCCCGCCTACAGCCTGACGGCGATGACCGAACTGGGCGCAGACGTCGTCACCGTCGACGCCGTCCGCGCCTTCCGGCTTCAGCACCTCGGTGCCGCATGGACCGACCGGTACAGCAATCCCGTCGGCCCTGCTGTCCACGCCATTACCACCCGACCCAGAGCTACTCGGCCCAGCCGCGATGGGGCCACCCGACTGCCAGGCCGCTACGAACGATCAGTTCACCCTCGCCACCGCGTCGTAATCCACCCATTCGGCATGGCGTACGCAATATGGTGATAGCTACGGAAATATACGCCGCCGTGACCCGAGCACACATCGGGCGTTTTTCGCCACGCCGCCGCAGACGAGCATGAGCACGCCGTCCGCTGCGGTTCTCGACCTTCTCCCCATGACCCGATCTTCGAGATCGTCGCACGGGTACACACCGCCACCGTGAACCAGTCGGTCAGCGTCTTCCTCCCTGCGCAGTACAGCACGGCGATGCCCTCGGGATCATCGGCCCTCACGGCGCCTAGCTCACCCGATGCGCCACCGACGACAGCACTGACATCGCCTAAGCCTCGATCCGTGGATCGGCTTCGGCCGCGACCGCACGGTAGGGTGATTGGCACATCGAAGACCGCCTCAGATCGGCGTTCTGCTGTTGACACCGACCGAGGCGCGGTGTTCCGGGAGAGGCGGCAATGGCGGACCCGCACGACACGAGCGAGGCATGGCGAGCGCTCGGGCAGCGGCTGGCCGACTTCCGCAAGGCAGCAGGTCACACCCAGCATTCGCTGGCACCCACGGTGCTGGCCGGCCGCAGCACGATCGCGAACACCGAGGTCGGGCGACAACATCCGGACCGGGGCTTCTGGGAGCGTTGCGACGAGGTCCTCAACACTGATGGTGCTCTCACCGCGGGGTATGACCAGGTCGTTGCCCTTCAGCAGCATTACCGGCGGGCCAGGGGCACGGCAGCTTTCACCGCGTTGTTAACGTCCGGCGCGGACCGTGAGGCCGCTGAGGAGACGGTTATCGTGACGGCTGTGGTAGACGGGCAAGAGCGGCAGGTCCAGGTCAGCCGTCGCGCGCTCCTGCAGGCGGTCCCCGGCGGCATGATGGCGTCCCTGATAGACGGAGATCCGCCGGCTGAGGCGGCACGGGTTGTGGACCCAGCCATCGTGGAGCACTTCGCGGTGCTGCGATCGGTGCTCGTGGAGTCCGACAACCGAGTCGGCGCCGCGGCGATCCTCCCGACGGCCCGGCAGCAGCTCGGTCACATCGCCGACTACCGCCGAGCTGCGCGGGGTGGCCTGCGTGACGCGTTTCTGCGCACCGAGGCGCAGTGGGCGGAGTTCGCCGGCTGGCTCAGCGACGACCTGGGCGACCGTGGCACCGGAGACTGGTGGCTGGCCCAAGCGTTGAGCATGGCCCAGGAGTCCGGCGACACGGAGTTCACCGCCTACGTGTTCGCCCGCATGGCCCAACGGGCCACCGACGCCGCCGACCAAGACCGGGTGCTTGGGCTCGCTCGCGCTGCCGAACGCGCCGGCAGCATCCGGACCCAGGTACGGGCCTTCGCGGCGGTGCAACGCGCGCACGGCCACACCGTCGAGGGCGACAGCGCCGCGTTCCAGGCCGCCATCGACGACGCCCAGCACCTCGCCGCCGATACCGGACCAAACGACGCTGGTCTCGGTTCCTTCTGCACCGCCGCATACGTGTGGGCGCAGGAAGGCGACGGCTGGCTTCGGCTGGGCCGCCCCCGCGCCGCTGTCCAGTGCTTTCACCAGGCACTCGACGCGTGGCCGGAATCGTACCGACGTGAGCGGGGCCGCTACCTGGCCCGCACCGCCGCCGCCCACGCCGCTGCCGACGAACCCCAGCAGGCCGCTGCCGCCGCCCTCGCCGCGCTCGACCTCGCCCGCATTACCCAGTCGGCACGCATCCAGCGTGACGTCACCACCGTCGGCCGTCAGCTCTCGGCGTTCCCCACCGAGCCCGGGGTGCAGCGGCTGTACGCCGCCCTCGCCGCCTCCGCGATGACGGCATGACCGGCAACGGCAATCCCAGCGACAGCATCGATGTCGCCTTCGTCGGACGGGCCAACATCGATCTGACCATCCGCGTCCCTCACCGTTCTCGACCAGGCCGCACCGCTGTTGGCTCATCCCTGTCCTCCAGTGCCGGCGGCAAGAGCCTCAACCAGGCCATCGCCGCCGCCCGCCGCGGCGGGCGCGCCGCCCTGATCGCCAATGTGGGCGTCGACGCCTGGGGCCAGCAGATCGCGGCAGCCCTCATCGGCGCTGGCGTCGACACCCGCCACGTCCGGGCCATCCCTGGCACCACCACCGGCGCGGCCATTATCGAGGTCACCCCGGACGGCGAAAGTTACATCACCCTCGCCCTGTCACCCGCCACCGAACTCACCGCCAACGACATCCATCAGGCCACCACCGGCCTCGCCACAAGGGCGGTGGTCGCCCAACTCGACCTGCCGCCCGAGCCTGTGGCCGCGCTGCTGGGCCAGCGTCGCGCGCCGGTCGTCATCGGGAACCTCATTCCCCACCCCGACCTCGACCCCGCCGTCTTGCGGCACCTCGACGTCCTCGTGGTCAACCAACACGAGGCCGCCGCCATCCTGCACACGAGCATCGACAGCCCTCTCGATGCGGCCACCGCCCTCCAGCGTCTCGGCCCCCGCACCGTCGTTGTCACCGCCGGCCCACACGGCGCCGCCTACACCCACCCCCACGGATCCGGCACCGTGCCCGCACCCGCCGTCCAAGTCATCGACACCACCGGCGCCGGCGACGCCTTCCTCGGCTCCCTCGCCCTCGGCCTAGCCCGACACACCCCACTACCCGATGCCATCACCGCCGCCGTCCACGCCGGATCCGACACCGTCCAACACGCTGGCGCCGTTCTAACCTGATGCCCGGATTGGATTTGATGGCAGGCCAACGCCATCGGGAGTCATCCCTCATTCAGCGTCGCCACCGCGATCGCATCCTCGCCTCACCGATGAGCACCACGCGATTGCGACGGTAGCGCCAGGCGCGCACGGACGGGTACGACGACCGACGCTGGCGGTGTCGCCGGCTGACATGCTGCCAGCAGCGCCGCCCGTTCCGCCTCAGCGGCATCACCACCTAGCCTCGATGACGAGCCGATGTCATTCGGCCAGGGGCACGGTCGCGACTGTCGCCCATTGGTAGGTACGGTCTTTCCGTCGGAGGGCGATCAGCGGCGTCTGCCTGATTGTCACCCATGCCGGGGACACGGAGTTCGGCCAGCACTGCGGCAGCGTGAAGGCTGCCAAAAACTAGGTTCCGGGCCTGCAACGTTGAAGTTCGCATTCGGGTTGCCCGGCCGTGCGCGGTCAGCGGGATTTTCCTCTTCCTCATGGCTGTCCGAGTCGAAGGGCAGCAGCTCGGCGAGGCAACGCCCGATCCCGCACCAGCGGCTCGTAATCACCTCGATGATGAGCGGAAGCAGCTGCCCGCATCAGCGGTTTTATGGCGATCACCCTGACGTGAATATCCCGAGCGGCCGCAATCTCAAACTGATGTTCTTTGGCCCAGGCGCAAGTAGAACGTGCTGCCATGCTTCGGGAATTGAAGCGGCGTTTGCGCGTTCTCCATCGGAGCAGGATCTCCTGAGCGCTTCAGGCCGTGACCTCGAGCACCTTGTATGACCTGCCACGACGAGCCGCTCGTATGTCGAGGACGCCGTCGCAGCGGTGCACGATGAGCAGCGGGCCTCCACGAGCGCGTCCGCATCGGAATGGCCGACGTGGCCGTGGTGGAAGGCTTCATCGACGCTGAACTCACCCGCGACGAAGGCATCTTGCCGGTTCCGCCGCCATCGTGTCCGTCATGACAGCCGAGCCTCTACGCGTAAATCGCCTGGCGGCGGCCATCAACATCGACCACACTGCGGCCAGCGCTCTCATCGAGGCCAAAGATGTTCGGAAGCGAATGAACATGCAACTGCCCCGCTGGCGGCAGATCGCCGATCATTGGATCGACAATCGCCACCGTGCCCACTCTACGGCGACGCTGGACGACGTCTACGCCGCGACCTGCCCTTCCATCACGAGGACGGAACACTCATGACACGGCTGTACGCCTCCGCTGGCGCGATCGTCGTCTGCGCGGACCTGCAACGTCCGCAGATGCTGCTGTTGGAGCAGATCCGCACCACCGGCGAGCGCCAGGTGGTCGCCCCGAAAGGACGAATCGAGCCGGGCGAGTCGCCGCTGATCGCCGCCGCCCGGGAGGTGTCGGAAGAGGCCGGGCTGCACGACATGTGCTACGTCGCCTACCTCGGACAGGAGGCATACCGCTTCACCGACCACGACGGCACGCCAGCGCGGAAGACCGTCGACTGGTTCCTGTTCGCCACCAACGACACGACCGCCACTGCACGGCAGACCGAAGGGTTCGTTGCCGCCCAATGGCACGACCTGCCCGACGCGCTGATCGCCGCGAGCCACGCCAGCTTCCATGAGTACGTCCGACAGGCCGGGGAGATCATCGCCTGGCGCCGCAGTGGCCCGCTCGACTACAGCGACACCCTCAGCCAAGCGGTGTGGGACTTCAGCCGCCGCGCCAAGGCCCTGCTGGCCAAGCATTTCGGGGCCGGTGCCGCCCTATGCGGCTCCGGCGCACGCGGAGACTTCATCGAAGGCTGGAGCGACCTCGACTTCATCGCCTGGGGACTCGAACCCGCATCCCCGGCCGCCCTCGCCCTGCGCCAGATCGCCGACGAGGTCAGCCACCAAACCAGCATCCCCATCTCACTGCACCTCGACCACCCCGACGAAGACGGTGCCGATGGACTCAAGCGGCTGCACAGCATGAAGCTGCGCGCCGTCCTGCGTCGAACCCACATCGACGTCCCTATCGTGGCCGGCACCACCGCACCATCGCTGCCGGAAGGGCCCCACACCGCCGACCTTGCCGCCGATATCGGTCACCTGCTCGACTTCGCTCACCAGAGCCAGCGGCGACATCCACCGCCGGCACCGACCGCACTTATCGCGCCCGCCGTACCCTGGCGTTGCTGTCCAGCGCTGCCCGCCAAACCGTCCTCACTTTCGACGCCCAGGCACTGCTCCGCTTGCCCGACGTCGTGGCCACCCTCGACCAGCACTGGCCCGGCACTGAGACAGCGCGAATACTCAACGACTACGACGCCCACCGCCGAACTGGTGCGGCCGACCTCATCCGAGCCGAGCAGCTCGCCAGTCAGGTGCCGTCAGCCGTCAAGGAACTACACCACCTCGCAGCCGCCCGCCACGGTCAGCGCGCTGACCGCAGTCGCGCCTTGGTTGCCCAGCGGGGCGAAGCTGATCATTGACAACGTCTACGGTGAGTTCATGGCACAACCACTCGCGCTGACGCCGCGACTCATTGAGGAGCGCGACGAGCTTGTGGTGTGCAGGTCACTGCCGAAGGCACATTGTCTGCTCGGCGCCCGAGTCGGCTACGCGGTCACCAGCGCCGGCTACGCGGGCAGGCTGCGTCGACACCGGTTGCCGTACGCCGTCAGCGCGCTGGCCGCCACGGCGGCACACGCGTCGCTGGTCGACGACAACAACCTCCGGCGCACCATCGCGTGCAACCGGCGGGCGTACGCGGCGCTGTCCGCCGAACTCGTCCGGCTACGCATTGAGTACGCCCAATCGGATACGAACTTCCTTCTGATCGATCTCGGGGACCGGCGTGACCAGGTCCTCGCGTTGCTGCGGGCCTGTGGGCTGCGGTTCCGTGACGGCTCACGATGGCAACTTCCGG
>NZ_BOPC01000144.1 GCF_016863555.1 Micromonospora qiuiae
CCGGAACCCGGCCCGGAACGGCCAACCGACCTGGCGGACCACGTCTCCCCGCGCGACGCGGTGGAGCGGGAGGTGGCCGCCGTCTGGTCCGACGTCCTCGGCATCGAGCGGGTCGGCGTCGGCGACAACTTCTTCGCCCTCGGCGGGCACTCGCTGCAGGCCGTGCAGGTCGCCTTCCGCATCCGCACCACGTTCGGGGTGGACCTCGAACTGCGCCGGATCCTCGAAGCCCCGTACGTCGAGGACCTGGCCAAGGCCATCACCGAGGCGCTCGACGAACAGGGCGATCTGCTCGCCGACGCCCTCAGCGAGGTCGAGTCGATGTCCGACGAGGACGTTCGCGCACACCTCGCCAGGTCCTAAAGATCCACCGCCGGCCCAGATCGAAGGGGACATCCATGTCTGACACGCGCGCCGAGCGGCTCGCCCAGCTCTCTCCGGAGCGGCGTCGGCTGCTGCTGCAGCGGATGCGGGGCAACGACAGTCGCGGCGCCGGGATCGGTGCGGCGCCCCGGGACGTGCCCCTGCCGCTGTCGTTCGCACAGGAGCGGCTCTACTTCCTCTGGCGGCTGGCACCGGCCTCCGCGGCCTACCACGCACCGGTGGCGGTGCGCCTGCACGGACCGGTCGACGTCGCGGCGCTCGCCGAGGCGCTGTCGGCGGTGGTGGCCCGGCACGAGGTGCTGCGTACCCGCTACGTCGACGGCGTCGGCGGCCCCGAACAGGTGGTCGACACGGCTGCCCCGGTGCCGCTGCCGGTGGTGGACGTCCCGGACGGCACCGGCTCCGAGGCGGCGTTGCGCGACCTGGTCGACGCGGAGACGCTGCGCCCGTTCGATCTGGCCGGCGGGCCGGTGCTGCGGGCGACGCTCTACCGGCGGAGCTCCCGGGAGCACGTGCTGCTGCTGGTGATGCACCACATCGCCTGCGACGGGTGGTCCTTGCCGATCATGTGGCGGGAGCTGTCCGCGGTCTACCGCGGCGGCGCCGCGGCGGCGGCGCAGTTGCCGCCGCTGCCCCTGCAGTACGCCGACATCGCCTGGTGGCAGCGCCGCCAGCGGGCCGCCGGCGGGTACGAGCGGAGCCTGCGCCACTGGCACGACCGGTTGGCGCAGGTCCCCACGCTTGACCTGCCGGTGGCCCGGCCCCGGCCGGTGTCGCCGACGTTCGTCGGCGACCGCGTGCCGGTACGGCTGCCCGCCACGGTCGCCGCCGGGCTCCGGGAACTCGGCCGGACCAGCGGCTGTACCTCGTTCGTCGTCCTGCTCGCCGCCTTCCAGGTGCTGCTGTCACGGCTGTCCGGCCAGCAGGACGTCGCGGTCGGCACGCCCGTCGCCGGCCGGGATTCCGACGAGGTCGCCGGGCTGATCGGGTTCTTCGCCAACACCGTCGTGCTGCGGACCGACCTGTCCGGCGACCCGACCTTCACCGAGGTGCTCTCCCGGGTCCGCGCCGTCGTCCTCGACGGCCTGGCCCACCAGGACGTGCCGTTCGACCAGGTCGTCGAGCGGATCAACCCGGTGCGCGACGCGGGTGCGACCCCGCTGTTCCAGGTCATGTTCACCACCGACGGCGACGCGGCCACCGCCAACGACGCGTGGGACCTGGGTGACGTCGACGTCGAGCCGTACCTCGGGGCGGCCCAGGGCGCGCAGGTCGACCTGACGCTCGGCCTGCGCGACGGCCCGGGGGGCCTGACCGGTGAACTCGAGTACAGCGTGGATCTCTTCGACCGGGACACGGCCGAGCGGTTCGTGGAGCACCTGGAACAGCTTCTCGCCGGCATAGCCGCCACACCGGACCGGCCGATCGGCGACTACCGCCTGTCGACCAGCCAAGAGCGCCGCATGGTCCGGGACTGGAACAACACCCGGCTGACCTATTCGCCCAAGGTCTCCGTCGAGCAGCACTTCGAGGAGTACGCCGACCTGACCCCGGACGCGCCCGCACTGGTCTGGGATGGGCACGTGCTCGACTTCGCCGCGGTCGAGGAGCGCGCGAACCGCATCGCGAACCTGCTGCGCCGGCACGGGGTCGGCATCGACGACCGGGTCGCGATCTGTGTCGAACGCGGCCATGACAGCGTTGTCGCGCCGCTCGCCGTGCTCAAGGCCGACGCCGCGTTCATGCCGGTCGACCCGGAACAGCCACCCGCCCGCGTCGCCGCGCTGCTCGACAGCGTCGCGCCCACCGTGGTGCTGTGCGACGCGGCCACCGAACCGCTCCTGCCGCCCGGCCGGTGGCGGGCGGTCCGGCTGGACGACCCGGCCGCCCTCGTCGGGGTGTCGGCCGACCGGCCGCCGCGCACGGCGCCGCCGTCCGCCCTCGCGTACGTCATCCACACCTCGGGCTCGACCGGCACCCCGAAGGGCGTGATGGGCACCCGGGGCGGGTTGGCCAACCTGCGGGTCGCCTGGACCCCCTGGGACCCAACGCCCCTGCGCCGTTGGATGACCATCGCCAGCGCCGCCTTCGACGTGTTCGTCGGCGACCTGGTGCGCAGCGTGACGTTCGGCAGCTGCCTGGTGCTCGGCGCACGGTCGCTCGCCCGTGATCCGGAGGCGCTGGTGACCGCGCTGGCGGCGGAACGCATCGACGCCTTCGACACCATTCCCGCGGTGCTGACCGCGGTCACCGTGCACCTGGCCGAGAGCGGTCGGTCCCTGCCTGACCTCAAGCTGATGATGGTCGGCGCGGACAGCTTCGCGGTCAGCGACTACGCGGCCGCGCTGGCGGTCCTGCCGCCGGGGATCCGCGTGGTCAACGCCTGGGGGGCAACCGAGACCTCGATCGACAGCACCATGTTCGCCGCCCGCCCTGGCGTCACGACCGCCTCCGGGATCGTCCCGGTGGGCTCGCCGGTCGCGAACACCGCCGTGCACGTGCTCGACGAGCGGCTGCGACCGGTGCCGGTGGGCGTGATCGGCGACCTGTACGTCGGCGGACACGGGGTGACCCGGGGCTACCTGAACCGTCCCGGGCTGACGGCCGACCGCTTCCTGCCCGACCCGTACGGCAGCGAGAGCGGAAGCCGGCTGTACCGGACCGGCGACCGCGGTCGGTGGCTCGCCGACGGCAGCATCGAGTTCATCGGCCGCAGCGACGACCAGGTGCAGATCCGTGGCCACCGGGTCGAGCCCGGCGAGATCGAGACGGTGCTGCGCGGGCACGACGGAATCAGCGAGGCGTGCGTGGTGGCGGTGCGCGACGGCGTCTCCCACCACCGGCTCGTCGCGTACATCGTCACCTCGCCCGCGAACCCACCGTCCGGCACCGCCCTGCGGGCCTACCTGGACGAGCGGCTCCCGGCCCACCTGCGGGTCTCCACGTTCGTGCCGATCGACCGGTTGCCCCGCACGCTGAGCGGAAAGGTCGACAAGTCCCGGCTGCCGGCCGTCACCACCGAGGCCGACACAGTGGAGCGGGTTGCCCCGCGTGACGACGCCGAGCGTGCCGTGGCCGAGGTGTGGCGGCAGGTGCTCGGCGGTACCGACGAGATCGGCGTCCACGACGACTTCTTCGAGATCGGTGGCCACTCGCTGCTGGCCACCCGGATCGTCTTCGGCCTGCGCCAGGCCCTCGGGGTCGAGCTGCCGGTCCAGGCGGTCTTCGACGCGCCGACGGTCGCCGCGATGGCGGCCCAGCTCTCATCCGCCGCTCGCGCCGACGGGCCGGCGCCGGCGCGAGTGCCGCGCCAGGCCGACGGGATGCCACTGTCGTACGCGCAGGAACGCCTCTACTTCCTCTGGCAGTACGCGCCGGAATCGCCGGCGTACAACATGCCGGTCGCGGTACGGCTGTGCGGTGCGCTCGACGTGGACGCCCTGGCCGGCGCGCTGGGCGACGTGGTGGCCCGACACGAGATCCTGCGCACCCGCTACATCGCGACCGACAACGGTCCGGTGCAGGTCGTCGACCCGCCGTGCCCGGTCGAACTGCCGGTCGTCTCGGTGACCGGTCTGCCCGACGACCAGGTCACCCGGATCCTGCATGACGACTGGGCTCGCCCCTTCGACCTCGCCACCGGCCCGGTGCTGCGCGGCGAACTGCTGCGGGTCAGCGACGACGAGCACGTGCTGCTGCTCGTGCTGCACCACATCGGCTACGACGGCTGGTCCCACAACGTTCTATGGCGCGAGGTAGCCGAGTGCTACCGGGCCCGCCGGGCGGGCATCGCGCCCACGCTCGCCCCGGTGACCCTGCACTACGCGGACTTCGCCTGGTGGCAGCGGGAACGGCGGGACAGCGGCAAGTTCGATGACGCCCTCGCCTACTGGGAGCGGCAGCTCGCCGATCTTCCCGTGCTCCGCCTGCCGGTCGACCGTCCTCGCCCGGCGTCACCCAGCTTCGCCGCCGACCGGGTCCGCCTGGAACTCCCGGCGGAGGTCGTGCAGGGCCTGCGCGAGTTGTGCGCGGCGCGGGGCGTCACGCCGTTCGTGGTGCTGCTGGCCGCGTTCCAGGTGCTTCTCGCGCGCCTGACCGGCCAGCGCGACATCGCCGTGGGCACCCCGGTGACCGGCCGGGACCGCCCCGAGCTGGCCGACGTCATCGGCTTCCTGGTCAACAGCGTCGTCATCCGCACCGACCTCGGCGACGCCCTGCCCGGCCCGGCCTTCGTCGAGCTACTGGACCAGGTGCGTGGCACCGTCCTCGGCGCACTCACCCACGCCGAGGTGCCGTTCGAACAGGTGGTGGAGCGGCTCAATCCGGTACGGGACCAGAGCATGTCCCCGCTGTTCCAGGTGATGTTCACCCTCGCCGGGGCCGAGGACGACCCCACCGACCTGGCCGACGTCCAGGTGCGGGCGCAGGACATGACGCTCTCGTCACTTCAGTTCGACCTCGCGCTGATGATGCACCTCTCCGGCGACCGCCTCACCGGGGAGGTCTACTTCGCCACCGAACTGTTCGAACGCGACACTGTGGCGGCGCTGGCCGACCGGCTGGTCCGGCTGATCGGCAACCTGGTGGCGGAGCCTCTGGCCAGCGTCGGCCGGGTGGAGATCCTGGCAAAGCGGGAGCGCCACGACCTGCTCAACACCTGGGCGGGCCAGCCTTCCGAGCGGCCCGCCGCCACTCTCGCCGCGCTGTTCGAGGCGCAGGTCGCGGCCACCCCGTCGGCGCCCGCCGTCGAGGCGGACGGCCGGACGGTGCGGTACGCGGAGCTCAACGAGCGGGCCAACCGGCTGGCGCGAGCCCTGGTGGCGCGGGGGGTCGACCCGGAACGGATGGTGGCGCTGGCGCTGCCCCGGTCGATCGACCTGATCGTCGGCATCGTCGCGGTGACCAAGGCCGGCGGCGCCTACGTGCCGGTGGACCTCGCCCACCCCGCCGAGCGGCTGGCCTTCCTGATCGGCGACGTCGCGCCCACCGTGGTGCTGACCACCCGGGCCGGCCTGGCCGCGCTGCCTCCGGTCGGGGACGCCGAGACGATCGTGCTGGAGGACCTCGACCTGGCCGAGCTGGCCTCGACCAACCTGTCCGACCTGGACCGGCTCGGCCCGCTACGCGTCTCGAACCCGGCCTACCTCATCTACACCTCGGGCTCTACCGGCACCCCGAAGGGGGTGCAGGTGACGCACGCCGGCATCGCCGGACTGCTGGCCAACCAGATCGCCCGGCACGCCGCGCGGCCAGGTGCCCGGGTGTCGCAGCTCGTGTCGCAGAGCTTCGACGTGATGGTGGCGGAGGTGTCGATGGCGTTGCTCGCCGGCGGCTGCCTCGTCGTGGCCCCGACCACCTTCACCGGCGACGAGCTCTACGCGTACCTCGCGGAGAACCGGATCACCCACGCGCACATCCCACCCTCCGTGCTGGCCACCGTGCCGCAGCGGGAACTGCCGCACCTGACCACGCTCGTGACCGGGGGTGAGGGCTGCCCACCCGACGTCGCCGCCTTCTGGTCGACGGGCCGACGGCTGGTCAACGCCTACGGGCCGAGCGAGGCGACCATCGACGTCAGCTCGCGGGTGTACGAGCCGACGTCCGCGCTCGACCTCCGCACCGTCCGCAGCGACATCGGCCGCCCGATCGACGGCGT
>NZ_BOPC01000145.1 GCF_016863555.1 Micromonospora qiuiae
AAGCCCAGTGGCGGTATGCGCGGCGATACCGACCGACAGGGCATCGGCCTGGTCGGTCTTGCGGCCGTGGCCCGTGGACAGCAGCCGCACGCGGCGGGCCAGCTTCGCGGGCACGTCGACAACGTCCACGCCATCGGTGCCCAGACGGGCGGTCAGCGCGGCGCCGAGGCCAGCTGCGCCTTCGACTGCCCAGGTCGCGTGCGGCCAACGGCCGGCGAAGCGACGCAGTTTCCGATAGCCGCCGCGGTTGACCTCGACACGGATCGCGGCGAGAGGCTGAAGACGGTTGTCGACCGCGACAGCGGTCCAAGACGCCTTGTGGGGATCGATCGCAATGACGACCGGGGTAGGCACTGTGGGCAGGACGGAGGGCACAGATTCTCCTCGCAGGGCCGGGAAAGGGCGTCCGGCGAGGAGGGCAGACCAACTTCGGGCTAGACAGACCTCTCTCGAGCCACTCTCGCCGGCGGTTGCGGCCGGGGCGCAGGCCGTTAGGGGGCCAGCCCGTGGGCGGCAGGTGTTTCCCGAGCGACCCCGACCACAACCTCGAAGATCATGGCTGCAGACCCTGATCTCCGCCACCAATCCAACAAGTTGGAGACCTCTCTGCTGCCAACGCCTTGACACAGAGAGGTGCCAACTTCTGTCGGGAACTGTCGGCCGCCGATTGGATCGCCCGTAGCGACCTGCCGTGGCAGCAGCTTGTGGGCCTCGGCCCTGCGGGCTTCGACGCCTACGCGCGGCTTCGGTTCCTGCCCGATCCGACACGCCCCGGCCAAAGCGAGAACGATGCCGACGCGGGCTGGCGCACCGACCAACTGCCCACCCTTTTCGAAGGGCTGGCAGCCCACCACGACCCCCGAAGATTGCTACTTCTGTGTCTGGGAAGGCTTCGCCGGCACCGACGTCGCAGCCGACGACGACGCCATGTACATCGACGAAGGGAACACCGCCGCCCCGCTCGAGCGGCCCGGCGGCCAGCCGGGCCTGGCGCCCACACCCGCTGCCCCACCATCGATGCCGCAGGTGCCCAAGGTTGTGGTGCCCCACCGCGCGTACTGGTTGTTTCGAGGGCCGTTATCCGACGTCGGCACATGGGACACCGCTGCGGAATGGCCGGGCCAGCATCGTCTCAGCAACGCCGAGCCGGCATTCACCTGGCCCGCTGATCACGCCTGGTGCGTGGCCAAGGACGTCGATCCCCACTGGGCCGGGATCGGCGGGACACGGGCGCTGATCACCCAACTCACCACCGACCCGCGCCTCGACGTGGTCCCCGCCGACCCCACCCAGGACCAGCCGCTCTACCGATAACAGCCCGTGGCCAATTGACGAGTGCTTTTGCGGACCGCTGACGGGGCCTGCGGCTCTCAGGTCGGAACGCACGGATGCCGCGATCCCGGCGCCGACCAGACTCTACTGGTAACGCAGCGTGAGCAGCGGAAGAGAGGCCGCTACGTCCGCAGCCGAAGCGGCAGACAACCCGGCCTGTGTACGTCTGGCGTACCTGGTTCTGCACTGGAACCCGTACGCCGACAAGTCGCCCTGAACAGCGGTTCAGTAACGGAGAGCGGTTGGGCAATCGTCGAGCGGCTGATCGTGGTGGCGCTCCGGGCAGTGCGGTCCAACTGTTGGTGCTGCGTAATTCGCCGGAGGCCGTTTCCGAGCTACCTCGACCGTTTGTGCGTTCGTGGTGATGTGGGGTGGAGCAGGCGGCGGGCAAGTCGGTGGGTTTCCTCGGACGGTTCTTCGTCAATCGTCTGCAGCGCCTGGGTGAGTGCGGTGAGTCGCGTTCGCACGGCTGCCGTGTCGCCGGTCTGGCTGTGGGCGGTCATAGCGAGGCGGGCGATCTCCTCGTTGATGGGGTCGATGGTGCATGCCGCGTCGAGGAGATCGCGGGCGCGGGCGGGATCCGTGTCGGCGACCAGGACGGCAAGGCGGGCATGGATGTTGACGCCGACCTGTCGGCAGGTGTGTTGCGGGCCGTCGGACCATTCGAAGTCGTCGTGGAGCAGGCCACCCCAGTTGCCGACGGCTTCCTCAAGCGCTTCCCGCTGGGCTTGTCGGTCGGTGGTGCGTCCGGCGCGGCTGGTGGCGTCGAGGACTCGCCACCAGTCGATGTCAAGGAGGTTGGGGTCGAGGTAGTAGCGCCCGCCGGGGTTGACCACCGGTTTGAAGGTGTGGGTGTCGTCGCCTGGGTTGAGCCCGGCGGCGGCAGTGAGCCGGTTGCGGAGGTTGGCGACGTTGGTGGAGAGGCGGTCGCGGGCCCGGCGGGGTGTGGCGTCTGGGGTCATGGCGACTTCGATGTCGGCGATGTCGGCGCCGTCGCGGTGGACCGCGAGGTAGGTGAGGAGTTCGTAGCTGGCCCGCCGGACGCCCGTTACCGGGGTCCCGTCGGCGCCGATGATCGCAGGGCTGCCGAGGATCTGGACGCGGACCTTCGGTTGCCTACGGTCTGCCGCTGGTTCTGGCGGCTCGGGGCTGTCGGTTGGCTGCTGGCGGGCAATGTCCGCCTGGTTGGTGTCGGTATCAGCGGTGACGGGCGCTGCGAGGTCGGTGTTGGCACCGGGCTCCGCCGTAGCAACGGCCTGGTCCTGATTCGAATCCGACGAGGGTGGTGGGCTGACGGGGTCGCCGGTGTGTGCCTCTTTGAGGACTGCGAGCAGTTGCAGGGTGGTATCGCTGTCCAGGACGGACAGTTTGGGTCCGGGTTGGGTGTCGCCGTCTGTGGTGGTGCCGTCCGGGGCGACGGTGAGGGTGGCGCCGCGGGGCCAGTCGCCGGCGATGAGGGCGGTGATGCCGAGGGGGTGGCCGAGGTGCAGGGCGGTGGAGAGCCGGGCTCGGATCGCGGTGTCCGGCACATCGGTGATCAGGATGATCGGCGGGAGCGGTTCGTGGTGCGGGTCGGCTTTGTGGAGGTCGTCGAGGTTGGTGACGTCGGCGTCGGTGACGGCGCGGGTGCGGTGAATGATTTGGGCTTCGATATGGGCAAGGGCGTGGTCCAGTCCGGCGGTGACGTGGAGTCGGGGGATGACGCCGACGAGGTTGGTGATGGCGTTGCCGCCGATCAGGTCGGCCAGCGCGGTGGCGGGGATGACGATGTGGCCGCGAGCGTCGGGGTCGTCGCGGCTGCCGGAGGACAGCGTGGCGACGAGCATTGCGCGGATCGCGTCGGGTCCGCCTGGTCCGGTGAGCCCGAGTCCGTCGGCGGGGTGCTCCGGCAGGCCGGCGAGTTGCGGGCCGGACGGGCCGGACGGGGTTGGTGTCGGTGGTGTGCCTTCGGCGATGTCGCGGACGGTGGGCTGCGGAGCTGGTGGGGCGAACAGGTCGGGTGCCTGCTCGCGGGCCACTCGGCGCAGCCGGCTGATGACGGCGGGCAGAGGTTGCAGGGTCGGATCGTTGGCCGGGTCGAGATCGGCGATGGGGTCGTAGCGGGTGCGGCGTCGCAGCCAGACCACGGATGCTGCGGCGGCCAGCGCCGCTGCCAGTCCGATGGGTACCCAACCTCCGGGAAGGCTGACTTCGTGGGTGTCGTCGTTCGGTCGGTTGTCGGCCGTTGGGGAGGCGGCCGGTGTGGTGCTGCTCGGAACCGGTGTGGTCGTCGGGGAGGTCGCAGCGGCAGACGGCGTGGTGGCCGGCGGACGTTCGACCACGGAATCGGGGTCGGGGGCGACCGTCGTCGATGGCACTGCCGTGGACTGCGTGGCGGGTGATGCCGTACCCGGTGTGGCACGAGGTGGGGCGGTGGACATTGGTGCTGGCTGGTTCGGCGTGTGTGGCTGGGTGGGTGATGGCGCGGCAGCACAGTGGTCATGCGGTGGTGGGTTGTCCGGAGTCGACGGGCTGGTCGGAGCCGGCCGGTCGGGCGGGCGCGGTGTGGATGGTGTTTCGGCCTCTGCGGCGGGTAGGTCGAGGGTCCAGCCGGGGCGGATCAGGTTCGGGTCTGTCAGGGTGCCGCCGATCTGGGGGTAGCGGGTGCCGCGGTTGAGGATGTAAATCTCCCGCCACCGGTCCGGGTCGTCGAGGAAGCGGTCGGCGATGGCGGACAGAGTGTCACCCCGACGCACGGTGTACGTCGACCTCGCCGGTTCACCCGACTCCTCGTCTTCGAGAATTCTTTCGGAGGGCTGGGATGGAATGTCGGGTGGGACGGTGTCCGCGCTGGAGGTGGTGTGCGCGACCGCGGGCACGGCGGCGGTGGTGGTGACGGCGGTGGCGCCAAGGAACGCTGCCGTCAGGCCCTGCAGAGGGCTGGGCAAGCGAAGAGCACACCGCCATCGGATCCGACGGGCCAGGTGGTAATAGACGCGCCGGGACACGATGGCGGCGAGCAGTGTCCAGAGTAGCCACGCACTGAACTGGAAAAACGCGGTCACGAAGCCGGTAGTCAGCGGCTGCTGCAGCCACGCCCGCAGCTGCTCCGCTGACGGCGTCGTGATGGAGAGCCAGCCGGTCAGGAACAACGTGACCGGCGGTGCCGCCGCGATCAGGACAGCGCCGCCCGCGGCGACAACGGTTGCAGCAGCAGCTGATCGTGGCATGCCTGGGTCTCCTGCCGTGCGGGTCCTGTGCGGTGGAACCGACGGTAGGTGCGGAGGAGGACGGAAGCGCTGGTGTCAATGCTGACAACACCTCACACGGCCTTACACACCCTTACAACAGCAGGTCACGCCCAGTTCCGTGTCTGTGGGGCACGATGCCGGCGCACGAGATCAGTGCAGAGCCATGCACGCCACCACGCACATGACAAACCACCACCATCGGCAGTACGTCTGGGCAATCGGCAACGGCAGAGACGCTCCGCGCCTGAATCTGAGCTACACCCGGTGACGGCGAGCACAACCCGTCGAGGGGCGCGCGGATCTGCCGATGTGCGCTCACCTGATCCGTCGGAGGTGGTCGCATCGAGACAGTCGTGTCGCCGATCACCGTCGGACCCCAGTCTGACCCAGCGCGACGCCAACAACCGGTACCACCGGATGAACGGCGGCCGCGAGCCAGTAGCCGACGTGCGCGCTGTTCGGGACGTTGCGATAGCGGCGTTGCCCGGCGGTGCAGTGGCCGTTCGTGCTTCCTCCGGCCACCGGAGAGTGCTCGTGTGGCTTTTTCGGGTCTGCCGGTCGCGGGGCGTGGCTCGGGACTGCAAGCGGGCGATGTGAGCGCCCCGGCCGGCGCGGCACCAGCGCCGTTGCACCATAGTCAGATAATCTTTATATTGGCGGTCATGTCGAAGGCCATGCGAGAACCGACGTTCTGGATCCTGACCGCGCTGGTCGATCAACCACGGCACGGGTACGGCGTGATCCAGACGGCCGAGGCGCTCTCCGAAGGCCAGGTCAGGTTGCAGGCCGGCACCCTCTACGCGGCGCTGGACCGTTTAGCCGCCCAAGGACTGGTCGCGATCGACAGAGAGGAGACCGTTGAAGGGCGTCCTCGGCGCTACTACCGCCTCACCGACGGCGGCGCGGCAGCACTCGCTGAGGAGACAGCGCGACTGGCCCACAACGTTCGCACCGCATCGCGGCGGCTGAACGCCTCGCGGCCTGGCCCGGCGTTCGCATGAGCCGCCGCCTCGCCACCCCATATCGCCTGCTGCTGCACGTCTACCCGAAGGGCTCACGTCGCGGAGAACTGGCAGACACGCTGCTCATGGCTGCCGAGGCCGGACACGTCCGGCCCGGCCCTATTGAGACGCTCAACCTGCTTCGGCACGGCATGCGGGCCCGACTCGGTCGCCCACTCAGCAGGGGTGGCACGGCGCCCGACGCCGCCAAGGCGCGCCACCTCGCGGCGCGGCCCGCCGTCAGCGC
>NZ_BOPC01000146.1 GCF_016863555.1 Micromonospora qiuiae
GGGTCGGCTGCTGACCTCTGGCGACGTGGATGGCAACCGGCAGTTGTGCACGGCCGTGTCCCGGTAGACGTGTCATAGGTGTGCCCCCGGTGGCGGGGCACACCTTTGATCCCGGGGCGTCCGAATCCCCGCTCGCGAAATATGCGAGAAAGGCTATGAGCGCGGCCGAAGAATTTCGCGACGCCGGCAGCAGGCGGATGAGCTGTGGACCGAAGTTTAATTTGGGCAGCCCGTTGCGCTGGCAGCCAACGTCCACATACGATTAATTGCTATCGATCAATTCGCTGTTAGGCAACCAGCGGGGGTGTCACCACATGTCCACCAACACGGCTCGACAGTCGCCTGAGCTCAGCAGATCAAGTCACACCAACGGTCAGCAGCACTCTTCCTGGCCATTCATCGCAAAATTGTGCCTGGCCGGCGCGATCTTTGCGGTGGGCGTGATGTTCACGCTTCACTCCAGCTTCGTCGGCGTCGCCGTGGGGATCTGTCTTATCGGCCTGATCTTCGCGCACGCCCTCGAGTTGCAGCACGAAGCCTTGCACGGCCTGGCGTTCCGCAGCCGCCGGGCCAACGAGATCGCCGGCATTTGCCTCGGTCTGCCGATGCTCGTGTCGTTCGCCGACTACCAGGTGAGCCATCTGCGCCACCACCGCGACCTTGGCACGGACCGCAACCGTGAATTCTTCGACTACGGCGACCAGTACGGCGCCGGCAACCGCGGTCGCGCGTCCCGATTCGCCCTGTTGACCGTACGGTTCCTCATGTTCAACCACTACCGGCAGTTCGTGGCCAAGCTGTGGCTGACCGTCACCGGTCGGCAGTTTCCGGGGGAGACGCCGGTCAGTTCGCGCCGCATCCGGCGCGATCATCTCGTGATCCTGGGTGTGCTGGCGCTCACGGCAGCGCTCTCCGTGGCCGTCGGAGAGCCGCTGGTTCTCACCGCCTGGCTGCTGCCGCTCGTGCTCGTCGCCTGCCCGGTGCACGCGCTGATCGAGCTTCCCGAGCACTACGGTTGCCAGACCGACACCCAGGAAGTTTTCCTCAACACCCGGACGGTACGCACCAACCGAATCGTGGTCTGGTTCGTGAACGCCAACAACTACCACGTCGAGCACCACCTCAAGCCACGCGCACCCTTCAGCGAGCTTCCGTCGCTGCACCGCGAAGTGGCGCCGCAAAGCGCCCACGTCTCCGACGGCTACCGCCGGATCCTGCCCGACCTGCTCGGCGCGATGTGGCGCCCGAAGACCGACCGCGAGGCGGCCTGATGGCCTTCGGTGGGGCAGCCTTGCGCAGTGGCGCCGCACTGGCGACAGCCGCGCCGCGCTCTCAAGCAGGCCGAGGCAGAATGCCCGGCGCTGGATTGCTGACTTGCTGGAAGATCACCAAGGTGCGGAAGCCGGTGACCTCGCGCCGTTTGCTGAGCCGGTCGAGGAGGAAGGCGTGCAGCGCGTCGAGATCGGGCACGCCGACGTGCAGGAGGCAGGTCTGCCCGGGTCGCTCGCTCCATCCGTGGCCGGGCCGCCGCCGCACCGATGGCAGCCATCGGTCAACACCGCTCACCCGGGGCGTCTCTCGTAGCCTGCTCATGCTCTGCGAGCTGCTCGGCCTGTCCCCGAGCACCACAGCAGGAAATCAGCCGCGCGGCGCGTACATGATGACGGCGACGCCGATCAGACAGATCACCGCGCCCGTGATGTCCCACCGGTCCGGCCGGAACTTGTCCACCACGACGCCCCAGGCGAGGGAGCCGGCGACGAAGATCCCACCGTAGGCGGCCAGGATCCGGCCGAAGTTCGGATCCGGTTGCAATGACGCCGCGAACCCATACACACCGAGAGCCACGACGCCGGCCGCGATCCACAGCAACCCGCGATGCTCCCGCCAGCCCTGCCAGATCAGCCACGCTCCACCGATCTCGGCCACCGCCGCGAGAACGAACAAGATGAGGGAACGCGCGACGGTCACGACGAGTCTCCCTTGACGGCGATTTCGACGAACGGCAACGGGCAGTACGGGCTGTCGGCGCAGATAACCAGATCGTCGCAACCAGCCGCCACCGCCCCGCGTAGCGGTCCCGGATCACCGCCAGGCCGGCGACTTTCTGCTCCACCTCGACCAGCTTCGCCTGCGCTCGGGCTCGCAACCCCGGCTCCGGCTGTCGGCCATGCCGGTGAGTGCCCACCTTCATCAGCTCAGCGACCTCGTTCAGGGTGAACCCGAGCCGCTGCGCGGTCTTGATCACCCGCAGGACCGTGACCGTCTCCGGCGGGTAGCGCCGATGCCCACCAAGCGCCCGATCCGGCTCGGCCACCAGGCCCCGCCGCTCGTGGTAGCGCAGCGTCTGCTGGTTCACCCCGCCGCCTCAGCCAGCCGTACCCGCAGCCGGTCAACCCGCTGCACGCCGACCACGGCCGAGGTAAACAACTCGTCGAACTCGGCCGGCCGCAGCGGCTGCTCGGCCGTCGGCAACGTGCACGCCTGCGACAGCCACGATCCGTCAACCAGGGACTTCATCTCGGTCATGTGCTGACGGTAACCCGGTACCCAGGTACAGCATGCAAGCCTGATCGGCCATCGGGCCCGGCAGGTGTGCGCTGCTCAGTCGACCATGACGGCGGAGACCGACGACACCGGCACCGGCCCGGCGCACCGGGAGTCGTTCGACCGGGCGCGGTTGTCGCCCATGACGAAGACGGAGCCGGCGGGGACGGTGACCGCAGCGAATCGCCGCGGCCCGCAGTGGTCCGGGTTCGGCGGATCGTCGAGCGACGCGTCTTCAGCCACATACGGCTCGGCCAGCGCCTTACCGTCGACGGTCACCCTGCCCGAGGTGTCGCAGCAGGCGATGGTTTCACCGCCGACCGCGACGACGCGTTTGAGCAGCGGAGCCTGATGGTCACCCCAGAGACCGCCGGGGGAGCGGATCAGGACGATATCACCGTGCCGTGGCTCATAGGCGCCGGTGACTGTCCGTGCGGTGACGACCTGGCCGGCTTTGACCGTCGGCTCCATACTGACGCCGCCCTGGGTGAACTGTTCGGTGGCTCCCGTCTCGGTCGCGTCACCGTCGCCGCAGCCAGCAAGAGCCACCACGAGAAGGAGCACCATCAGTCCGCGCACCCGACGGATCCTGCCAGAAGCGGCGGTGCCGTGCGGTCCGCCGGACGCGATGCTACCCGTCGCCCTACCCGACGCGATGTCGGAGTGGCTGCTGCGGCTGACCCCCGGACGCCGGCTTCGTCGTCAGACAGGCGATGGTGGATTATCCGCACGTTACGTCCATTGCCCGCCGCCGGCTCAGGCAAAGCGATGTAAGGTCTCCGATAGTCGCAAGTGGACTACCTCTCACTACTGCTCACGGGAAGAGGCGGCATGGCTGGTGTGAGTGGCGACGGCGATGCGAAGCCGGCGACGGCGGCCCGGATTTACGACTACTACCTCGGCGGCACCCACAACTTCCCGGCTGACCGAGAGGCCGCGCAGGCGATGCTGCAGGTGCTGCCGTTGGGGCCGCAACTCGCCAAGACGAACCGCGCCTTCCTGCGGCGTGCTGTGCGGTACCTCGCCGAATCCGGGGTGCGTCAGTTCCTCGATATCGGCTCCGGCATCCCCACCGAGGGCAACGTTCACGAGATCGTCCAGCAGGTCGAGCCCGACGCACGCGTCGTCTACGTGGACATCGACCCGGTGGCGGTCGCGGAGAGCTTGGAGCTTCTTGAGGGCAACCCGCTGGCGACCGCGGTCAATGGTGACCTGCGTGATCCTCAGTCGATCCTCTCGCATCCGCAGGTCACGGCGATGCTTGACTTCGAGCGGCCGATTGGCCTCCTGCTGGGCGCGGTCCTGCACTTCGTGTCCGATGACGAGGTCGCGTACGACGCGGTAGAACAGCTGCGCGCCGCACTCGTGCCCGGAAGTTGTCTGCTCGTGTCCCATGCGACGGCGGACGAGGTACCCCACGACCAGGACGAAATCGACGTGGCCCATGACATCTACCGGCGCAAGACCGCCACGCCGCTCGGCCTGCGCACCAGGTCTCAGATCGAGCGCTTCTTCGCCGGGCTCGACCTGGTCGAACCGGGCGTGGTGTGGCTACCGCTGTGGCGACCCGCTCCAGACGACCCGCAGTACTTCGCCGATGACCCGAAGCTCAGCGCCGGGCTCGGGGGAGTCGGGCGGGTCCCGTAGCCGCACGGGATCGGCAGTTCGCCGTTTCTCCGCGAGCTGATGACGGTGCAGACCGAGGGTGACTGCGCTGGCAGCACATACCGGACACGTAGCGGGGCTACCAGCGGGCCGACGGACTGATCGCGTCGGCGTGTTCGCCGAGGAGATCGGCGTACATGTCGACGTCCACGGTGTCGTGGTGGCAGCGTGCCAGGAGCTGGTTCAGTCGCTGGGCGATCTCGTCCGGGTCGAGGTCGAGGCGTTCGCACAGGTCACGGTGCGCGTTCACGATCGGCTCGGCGATTTCTTCCGGTTCGGTGCGGGCGATGTGGTAGGCGTCGCGGAGGTGTCCGGACAGTTCGTCCCAGACGAGAATGGCTTCTTCGACCAGGTCGAGCGCGGTAGGAATCGCGGGGCGGGCGCACAGGATCTGGACTTCGGCGGCCAGGCGGTGCCCGGCGGCCTCCACATCGGAGATCTGCCACCTGCTATCGGCGGTGGCCTGCGACGCGTCCCGGACCGCGGCACCGAAGTCGGCGAGGCCGGACGTGTCGGCGGCGTCGAGCATGCCGGCCTCGGCCAGCAGCAGAGTGGCGAACAGGCGGTCCCGGGCCGCGTGCCCCGCCACCAGGTCGGCCAGTTGGCGGGGCGAAAGCCGCTGCACCGCCTGAAGGTAGTGGGCGTGGTCGGGTTCGACGGGGACGGCGTCGCCGGGTGGGGTCGCTGCGCCGGAGAAGGCGACACCGGCGTCGAACGCGGTCAACGCTGTCGCCACGCCGTGCGCGCACAAGTCTTCACCGGCGATTCCGCAGTCGCAGTCGCCGGTGAAGATCCCGTCGACGATGCCCACCCAGGGTTGGAAGACGACGTCGTGGTCGCGTACCACCGCCTGGACACCGCCACCGGCGGGCTCCAACTCGCCAACGCTGCTCTCGGTCAGCAGCCGCGCCGCGATCTCACCCACCTCCATGGGGATCGAATCACGAAACGCCTCAACATCGATGCGGACCGCCACGGGCGTACACCCTACCGGCCGGACTGGAGGCGGGCTGCGCGCATACGCCTCGCCGGTCTTGACACCACTACGATGTCGACGGGAAGACTGTTTAGGCAAAAATGCCCGATAACCAGCAACTGACTCCGGGAGATCCGATGCTGAGCGACACTGACCTGCGGCACCTGCGCCGGTGCGTGGAACTGGCCGCCGAGGCGTTGGAGAAGGGCGATGAGCCTTTCGGCTCGGTGCTCGTCGCGGCCGACGGGACGGCCCTCGCCGAGGACCACAACCGGGTGGCGGGTGGCGATCGGACTCGCCACCCGGAGTTT
>NZ_BOPC01000147.1 GCF_016863555.1 Micromonospora qiuiae
TAGCATGCCGCCGATCGTGTGCGGCCTCCAGCCGGAGCCTTCGCGCGTCGTGAGGGGCCGTGCGGTTGATGTTGGGCAGTAACCGCCGGTCGTGCTCCGGCCAGGCGTGTTATGAGACCAGCTCGGTGAGTTCGGCGGCGAGATGTCGCATGTCTTCGCCGCTGTCGAGGGTCACCACGACGGATGCCTCCCACGCTTCTGGATCGTAGCCCCGGGGCCTCGGATGACGAAACGGAGGCTGACATGGCCGTGTCCGTCGTGCGTCGCGTTACGGATACCCGGCCCGGTTCGCCCCGGGCGGCCGGGACTGCTGGAACCGATTGGCGTCCACTGCGGTCCCCGGGGCCATGGCTACGGCACGGCGATCACGAATTCCTTTACTTGGTCACAGTGATCGAGGTACCCATCCTCATCGACGCCACCCAACCTGGATAGCGCGAAACACCACCCGCATCGCGCCCGTAGCAATCAACGCGCCTGCAAGATCAGTGCCCGGCTGGGGTGGGCCGGCATCCGGATCTGCCGCTAGCGGTATGCGCGGGGATGAAGTTCCATCACCGTCCGTGAGTTTCTGCTGCGGGTTTCGATCGCCCTTGCGGCTTGCTGCACCAGCCGGCGCAGGAAGCTCCTCGCTGTAGCTGTACGTGAAGCGGTCCTACCCAGTCGGGATGCTCTGGCGGGCTGAGCCGCCGCTCAGTCAAGCCAGCAGATAACGGAAGTCGAACATCTCCTCGCTGTCGGGTTCGACGTCTGGCACCTCCACGAACGCCTCCGCTCCGAGGACCAGCGGAATCTCGAAGCCAAGCCGGTCGAGTAGGAAATCAAGGCCGTTCCATGCCTTATCGGTGGCGGTCCAGCGTCCGGAGTTGTCGTCCCGAGCCGTCATGGCGAGTTCGTAGGCCCAGGTGAGGTCGGTCCTGGCCCGCTCCAACTCGTCCGGGGAAACACGCAGCCAGTTACCGTTCATGCTCACGGCGCCAGCCTAAATGCCCGCCACGGCAGTTCCCCAACAGCAGGCGAAAGCCCACCCAGCGGCGCACGAATCTGCCGCCGACCGTGCGCGCAGGCAGGCGAGGAAACGCCACGCTCGGTGCTCTACGTCCCATGTGCCCGGAATTCAACCGTCACCGATTGCGCGCGAGTGCATGCCCATCACTGGGCGTGATGCGGCTCGGTCCTGGTTGGCGGCGCTTCCACATGCCCGCCTGCGCCCCATGACAGCGGGTTAAGCCCCTTTGTGTTGGATATTCCCGACGTCACCGGACAGACGAACGTAGGTCCGAACAGGTTATTCGCCCATGTTCGACGGTGGCGCCGGGCAGCGGACCACGCGTACGGCGAGGGGGGCGTCGACCGTGGCGATGAACTCCGTTGGCTCGTCGTGGTCGACATGATGGCCGGTGTCGATGGTGACCAGGGAGGCGTCCGGCATCCGCTCTGCGGTCTCGGGAAGCAGGTGTCGAGGGATGACGCTGCGTGCGCCTCCGATGATCAGTCTCGGGGTGGCGATAGCCTTCCGTCCACCAGGCCGGATCGGGATCGTTGATCTGCGCGCGGATGGCGTTGACGGCAGCGAAGTCAAACGGCGTGGGCTCGTCCGGCGGCTGTAGCGATGGACGTTTCAGATCGCGCGGTCGGGGGCCGTCACGTCCTCCAGGATCAGGTGCGTGACCGGGCGCGGGGCGGCCTCGGCGAGCAGGACCGCCACGGTGCCGCCCATGGAGTGGCCGATGAGCACACAACGGCCGATTCCGACCATCGCGAAAAACCCGATGACGTTGTCGCGCATCAGATCGAAGGAGTACCGGCCAGGGTGCGAGCTGCGGCCGTGGCCGCGTAATTCCAGCGCGTACACGCGGTAGGTGGCCGCGAAGGCGGCAAGCACGCCGCCCCAATCACGCCCGTCGTGCGCAACACACACAATGTGCGGAAATCGAATGACAGCTTATCAGACTGTCTCTCGCCAGGGCTCGATCGGCGGGTCAAGGATGCTGATCAACATCTGCCCCCGACGGGAGAGCCGAGATGATGAAGAAGCCACCCCTCGATCGATCGCGCAACTCGCCCGCCAGCCGCTCGCCTCTGGCGAGGCTAAAGCAGAACGTGACGAGATGGACGTTCGGCCGCCGGGACCGCTGGCTCCCGGCACTGGCCGTGCCGTTCGCCGTCATCCTGGCCGCCCCTATGGCTGCCGCCCAACCTCGGCAAGACGCCGGCGCCACGGCGAACAGCCCGAAGAACGTCATCGTCATGATCGCCGATGGTATGGGGTACAACCACATCGACGCGGCCAGTATGTACGCCTTCGGGAAGAGCCGCTACCAGATCGAGGGGAGTCCGGGCGACGTTCGCCGGATCCCCGGCCCCCGCAATCCGAACTGGGTCTACGAGCGCTTTCCGCACCAGCTCGCCATGTCGACCCACACGGCGGTCGGCGGTTATGACTCGACCGCGATGTGGTCCGACTTCGACCTGCGTATCGGCATCGAGGGCGACTCCACGACGGTCACTGGATCGGCCGCCTCCGGGACCGCGCTGGCAACCGGAGTGAAGACTATCGATCCGCGCGTCGGGCTCGATGTCAACGGTGAACCGGTCAAGAACCTCGCCGAGCGAGCAAAGGAACTCGGCAAGGCGACCGGCGTCATCTCCAATGTCGCTTTCAACCACGCGACCCCGGCGGCCTTTCTCGCGCACAACCTGGATCGTAACAACCGCCACGCCGTTGCGCGCGAGATGATCCTCGACAGCGGCGCCAACGTCATCATGGGCGCCGGTCATCCCTACTACAACGACGACGGCCAGTACGGCAGCCCCCGCTACCTCTGGCTTCCGTCGGACGTGTGGACCGCGGTTCAGGACGGCGCGACGCCCTACACCTTTGTGGACGAGCGCGACGACTTTGTCGCCCTAGCCAAGGGTGAGACGCCCAAGCACGTGCTCGGCATCGCCAAGGGATTCAACGCCACCCAGTTCAACCGGACGCCGAACCCGCTCGACCGCAGCTACCGTCTCGGCCCCCCCGGACTTGTCGACCCCAACGAGAAGCCGTTCGAAACGCCGCTCAACGACAACGTGCCCACCCTGGCGGAGATGACCGCGGCCGGCCTCAACGTCCTGTCGAATGCCTCCGACGAGGGCTTTTTCGTCATGATCGAAGGCGGTGCCCTTGACTGGGCCGGTCACTGGAACCTGACGGGCCGAAACATCGAGGAGATGCTCTTCTTCAACGAAGCCGTCAAGGCCGCCGTCGACTGGATCGAGCGGGAGAGTAGCTGGGACGAGACGCTGCTGATCGTCACCGGTGACCACGAAACGGGCTACCTCGTCGGCCCGAAGTCCGGCCCCGACTGGAAGCCGCTGATCAACAATGGTCCGGGAGAGATGCCCGGCCACGAGTGGAAGCATGACTACCACACCAACTCACTCGTCCCGCTGTTCGCGAAGGGGCCGGCCGCCGAGCGATTCCGCCACGCGGCACAAGGCCGCGACGCCGTGTGGGGCCCCTACGTCGACAACACCGACGTCGCCAATGTCGTCTTCGACCAATGGGGGCGTTAGCGATGGGCCGGTCTGTGACAAGCCGGCCGAGATCGACTTGCATATCGCCGGTACCGGCCCGCACAGCAACCAGAACCTGCGTGCATGACCTGTCTTTGACACACCACTCGACCGATGCGTGGACCGTCGCAACTCGGGCGGACGTCGCACTTTTTTCCACAGGAGAAGCTCCATGAAGTCGTCCAGAATCGCGGTGCTCGCCGCGATGGCCCTGGCGTGCCAGGGCATCATGCTCGCCGGCGCAGCACCCGCGTTCGCCGAGCCAGCCGTCGGCGCGCCCGGCATCCACAACGCCATCACCGACGTCCCCGGCATCCAGGTAGGGCAGGTCCAGTCCGACACGCCCCCGTACCTGACCGGAACCTCGGTGGTGTACATGCCGCAGATGTCCGTGGCAAGCGTGGATCAGCGTGGCGGTGCACCCGCCACCAAGGAGACCGACCTTCTCAGCCCGCTCAACTCCAACCCGGGGGTCAACGCGATCCAGCTTGGGGGAAGCAGCATGTACGGGCTGTCCGCCACCAACGGGATCATCCGGTGGCTCGAGGACCGCGGCGAGGGCGTCCGGGTCGGGGCCGGGGGCGTGGCCCCGATTGTGCCGGCCGCGGACATCTTCGACCTCGGCCGCGGCGGTGATCCCAAGGCGCGCACGTCCGCCGAGTGGGGTTACCTCGCCGCGCAGGCCACGTCGGACGGACCTGTCCGGCAGGGTAGCGTCGGCGGCGGCACCGGTGCCCGCGGCGGTGGTCTGCGTGGAGGCGTCGGCACCGCCAGCGTTTACCTCGGTGATGGCATCTACGTTGGCGCGATGGTGATCGTTAACCCCGCAGGTTCCCCGGTCGACCCGGCCGACTGCACCCTGTATGGGGTGAAGTACGGCATCGGCGACGAGTTCGCCGGGTACAAGGCCCCTAGGGGGAACGAGTGCAACCCGCGCGGGAACTCGGCTGCCGCCCAGGAGCAGCCGGCGAACACCACGATCGCCGTGGTGGCCACCAACGCCCCGCTGGAGAAGGCCGCCGCCCAGCGCATGTCGGGCAACGCGCACGACGGCATGGCCCGCGCCATCAGCCCGATCCACACGCTCGGCGACGGTGACACCGTCTTCGCGGTATCGACCGGCAAGGGGGAGGCGCTGCAGATCAACGACCCGGCCGACAGCCGCCAGCTCAACGCCATTTTCAACGCTGGCGCCAACACGCTGGCCCGCGCCATCGCCAAGGCGGTGCTCTCGGCCGAGAGCATCGGCAACACCAGCAGCTACTGCGACCGCTACCCCTCCGCGTGCCGTGGCATGCGACAGCTGGAGCAGTGGCGTACCCAGGGTGAGGCTCCGGACGTGACGCCGGAGACCTTCGCCCAGGCGTCCCAGGCGCTGATCCAGACGCCGGTCCCCGCGCCGGCCGACGACAGCAAGGGCAACGGCAAGGGCAACGGCAAGGGCAAGGGCAACGCGGCCAACGCCACGAACGACACCGCCCAGGAGTCGTCGCAGGACGGCATGACCCTCACCGCCGGCGGCACCGAGGGCGGCCCCGGTGTCCCGATGGGCGCGACCATCGCGCTGCTGGCCGCGGCTGTCCTCGGTGTCGGCCTGCTGGGGATGCACGTGCGCGGACGTCGGCGGCTGCTGCCCCTCCGCTGACCCGCACGGGTCCACGGGAGCTCGTACCACGTCGCGCCGCGCGTGACGATCGAGGCGGGTTCCGTCCAACCGGACGGGACCCGCCTCGCTTCGTCCACCGTCATTGGGTCCTACCGTCCTGTCGGACCGGGCGATGCTATGAATCCCGTTACCTTTTTGGTCGTCCCCAGCCGGGGACTCCTCGGTCGCCCGGCCCGGTATGACTTG
>NZ_BOPC01000148.1:2500-5282 GCF_016863555.1 Micromonospora qiuiae
GTACCGTGAGGGAATGGTGAAAAGTACCCCGGGAGGGGAGTGAAATAGTACCTGAAACCGTTCGCCTACAATCCGTCGGAGCCCTTTTTGTGGGGTGACGGCGTGCCTTTTGAAGAATGAGCCTGCGAGTTAGTGGCACGTGGCGAGGTTAACCTGTGTGGGGGAGCCGTAGCGAAAGCGAGTCTGAAGAGGGCGTTGAGTCGCGTGTTCTAGACCCGAAGCGGAGTGATCTAGCCATGGGCAGGCTGAAGCGTGGGTAAGACTGCGTGGAGGGCCGAACCCACCAACGTTGAAAAGTTGGGGGATGACCTGTGGTTAGGGGTGAAAGGCCAATCAAACTCCGTGATAGCTGGTTCTCCCCGAAATGCATTTAGGTGCAGCGTCGCGTGTTTCTTGCCGGAGGTAGAGCACTGGATGGTCTAGGGGGCCTACAAGCTTACCGAAATCAGCCAAACTCCGAATGCCGGTAAGTGAGAGCGCGGCAGTGAGACTGCGGGGGATAAGCTTCGTAGTCGAGAGGGAAACAGCCCAGATCACCAGCTAAGGCCCCTAAGCGTGTGCTAAGTGGAAAAGGATGTGGGGTCGCTTAGACAACCAGGAGGTTGGCTTAGAAGCAGCCATCCTTTAAAGAGTGCGTAATAGCTCACTGGTCAAGTGGTTCCGCGCCGACAATGTAGCGGGGCTCAAGCACACCGCCGAAGCTGTGGCATTCACACATGTACTCGGTGTCCTGCTTTTGGGTGGGGCATCCAGGTGTGTGGGTGGGTAGGGGAGCGTCGTGCCGGGGGTGAAGCAGCCGAGTGATCGAGTTGTGGACGCGGCACGAGTGAGAATGCAGGCATGAGTAGCGCAAGAAGGGTGAGAAACCCTTCCGCCGGATGACCAAGGGTTCCAGGGCCAGGTTATTCCGCCCTGGGTGAGTCGGGGCCTAAGGCGAGGCCGAGAGGCGTAGTCGATGGATAACGGGTTGATATTCCCGTACCCGCGAAGGAGCGCCCGTGATGAACCTCGTTGTGCTAACCATCCAAACCATCCACGACCTTCGGGTTGAGGGTGGGGAGCGTGGGAACCTGGCGGGTAGTAGTCAAGCGATGGGGTGACGCAGGAAGGTAGCTGAGCCCGGCCGGTGGTTGTGCCGGGGTAAGCGTGTAGGCCGTGTTGTAGGCAAATCCGCAACACATAGAGGCTGAGACGTGATGCCGAGCCGATTCAGGTGAAGTCAGTGATCCTATGCTGTCGAGAAAAGCCTCTAGCGAGTTCCGAGCGGCCCGTACCCTAAACCGACACAGGTGGTCAGGTAGAGAATACCGAGGCGATCGGGTGAACTGTGGTTAAGGAACTCGGCAAATTGCCCCCGTAACTTTGGGAGAAGGGGGGCCGGAGACGTGAAGCCCTGTGCGGGTGGAGCGTTGTATGGCCGCAGAGAGCAGGGGGAAGCGACTGTTTACTAAAAACACAGGTCCATGCGAAGAAGTAATTCGATGTATATGGACTGACGCCTGCCCGGTGCTGGAACGTTAAGGGGACCTGTTAGCTCCTTTGGGGGCGAAGCGGAGAACTTAAGCGCCAGTAAACGGCGGTGGTAACTATAACCATCCTAAGGTAGCGAAATTCCTTGTCGGGTAAGTTCCGACCTGCACGAATGGCGTAACGACTTCCCCACTGTCTCAACCACAGGCCCGGCGAAATTGCAGTACGAGTAAAGATGCTCGTTACGCGCGGCAGGACGGAAAGACCCCGGGACCTTTACTATAGCTTGACATTGGTATCTGAGTTGATTTGTGTAGGATAGGTGGGAGCCGGTGAACCATCGACGCCAGTTGGTGGGGAGGCAATCTTGAAATACCACTCTGGTTGATTCGGGTATCTAACTTCGGGCCGTGATCCGGTTCAGGGACAGTGTCTGGTGGGTAGTTTAACTGGGGCGGTTGCCTCCTAAAGGGTAACGGAGGCGCCCAAAGGTTCCCTCAGCCTGGTTGGCAATCAGGTGTTGAGTGTAAGTGCACAAGGGAGCTTGACTGTGAGACTGACAGGTCGAGCAGGGACGAAAGTCGGGACTAGTGATCCGGCACTTGCGTGTGGAAGCGGTGTCGCTCAACGGATAAAAGGTACCCCGGGGATAACAGGCTGATCTTCCCCAAGAGTCCATATCGACGGGATGGTTTGGCACCTCGATGTCGGCTCGTCGCATCCTGGGGCTGTAGCAGGTCCCAAGGGTTGGGCTGTTCGCCCATTAAAGCGGTACGCGAGCTGGGTTTAGAACGTCGTGAGACAGTTCGGTCCCTATCCGCCGTGCGCGTAGGATACTTGAGAAGGGCTGTCCCTAGTACGAGAGGACCGGGACGGACGAACCTCTGGTGTGCCAGTTGTCCCGCCAGGGGCACGGCTGGTTAGCTACGTTCGGAAGGGATAACCGCTGAAAGCATCTAAGCGGGAAGCCTGCTTCAAGATGAGGTATCCCACCCCACTTTGTGGGGGTAAGGCCCCCAGCTAGACGACTGGGTTGATAGGCCGGAGATGTAAGCCAGGTAACTGGTTCAGTTGACCGGTACTAATAGGCCGAGGACTTGACTACAAAGATTCTGCTCGCGTCCACTGTGTAACTCACAGCAAACAAACACACACCCTGGTTTGGTTTGGTGTTGTTTGTCATGTTGATAGGGTTACGGCGGTTATGGCGGAGGGGAAACGCCCGGTTACATTCCGAACCCGGAAGCTAAGCCTTCCAGCGCCGATGGTACTGCACTCGGGAGGGTGTGGGAGAGTAGGACACCGCCGGACA
>NZ_BOPC01000149.1 GCF_016863555.1 Micromonospora qiuiae
TCAGCTCCGGGGACTGATCCCGGCCGGTCCGGTTCCACCGGTGGATCTGCTCCCGCTCGGCGGGCGAGGTGAGGTCCACCTGGGCGAGCGAACGGTCCGGGTCGGCCACGATGGAGCGCAGCGCGGCCAGGTAATAGCCACGGATGCGCCGGATCTGCTCCGGGGAGAACTCGGTGGTGTGGTAGTCGAGCCCCATCAGCAGGCCGTCGGCACCCGGGTCGCGCAGGAAGCCGCAGACGAACGGGTAGTTGGTCGGCTCGACCCGCATCGTGGTGAAGGAGTTGATCTTCGGGTCGACGATCCGCACGTCACGGTCCGCCAGGCCGCGCATGACGTGGAAGTGGTTGTAGACGAAGTGGGTCTCGTAGAGGGGCTCCCCGTCGGCAAGGCGCTGGATCTCGGCCATCGGGAAGCGCCGGTGCGGCAGGAGGTAGTTCTCCTCGGCCAGCATCGTCCGGATCAGGTCCGTCCACGTGCCGTCCGCCACCGTTGCCGAGACCGGCAACGAGTTCAGGAACAGGCCCCGTGACTCGGTACCGTCGATCACCTCCAGCCGGCCGTTGAAGGCCATGCCGGTGACGACGTCGCGGCTCCCGGTCAGGTGGGCCAGCACCCGCATGTGCGCGGCGAGCAGCACGCTCTTCAGCGGTACGCCGATCCGAGCGGCGGCCTGCTCCAGGCCGGCGCAGATGTCGTCCGGGATCCTGGTCTCCAGCCACCGGTAGAAGTCGGAGTGGCCCGGCGGCAGCTCCCACTCCAGCAGCGGCTGCCCGTCCGGCCCGGGCTGCGGCTCCACCAGCGGGTCGACCGTGGCGTCCTGCGGCCAGCGCGGCAGCCGGAGCCGGTTCGTCTGCCGTACCTTCGCCGACCAGAACTCACGCTCCTCGGCAGACGCGAGCGCGGCGCGTTCGGCCTCGACGAAATCTCGGTAGGTCGAGGCGGGTTTCGGCGCCGCGGTGCTCGCCGGGTCCCCCGTCAGCTCCATGTAGCGCTGGAGGATCTCGGTGATCGAGGAGTGCAGGCTCCAGCCGTCGAGGATCGCGTGGTGCTCCACCAGCGTCCACTCGAAGGACTCGTCGCTGCGCCAGTGGATCACGTAACGCCACAGCGGCGGCCGGGCCAGGTCGAAGGGCACGTCGCGCAGTCCCTCGATCACCTCGACAATGCGGCGGTCCTGCTCCTGTTCGGTCAACCCCCGTACGTCGACCACCTCGATCGGCAGTTCGGCGCTCTGGTGCACCACCTGGAGCATCTCGCTGTACTCGCTGAGGTGGAAGGAGGTCCGCAGGATGTCGTGCCGGTCGACGATCTGCTGCACGGCCTGCCGGAACAGCGTCTCGTCGAAAGGCGCACGGACGTGGAAGCTGTCGACGTTCTGGTAGAGGCGGCGCTCCTCGTCGGCCTCCATGTGGAAGATCATGCCGGCCTGCAGCACCGCCATCGGGTACGCGTCGACCGCGTCCTCGGGCAGCAGCTCCCGGTCCTGCGCGGAGACCAGGGCGAAGGGCTGCTGTTCGGTGGCGGGCGCCTGGGCGGCGGTGACCTCGCCGGCCAGCGCGGCGATGGTGGTGCGCTGGAACAGTTGCTGCAACGAGAAGTCGAGGCCCTGGGCGCGGGCCAGGCCGATCACCTGGACGCTGCGGATCGAGTCGCCGCCGAGGTGGAAGAAGTTGTCCTCCACGCTCACCTGGTCGAGTTCGAGCACCGTCGCCCAGATGTCGGCCAGGACGCGCTCGGTGTCGTTGCGCGGTGCGACGTACGGCCGCGCCAGAACCGGCCGTCCGTCTCCGGGCGCCGGCAGCTTCCGCCGGTCGATCTTGCCGTTCGCGGTGAGCGGGAACGAGTCGAGCACGATCACGACCGACGGGATCATGTGGCTGGGCAGGGTGGGTTCGAGGAAGTCGTGCACGTCCTCGACCGTGAGGTCGCCGTCGGCGACCACGTAGCCGACCAGCCGGCGCTCGGTGCCCGCCTCGCCGTGCGCGACCACCAGGCAGGCGTCGACCCCGGGGTGGGCCAGCAGCGCGGCCTCGACCTCGGCCGGCTCGATCCGGAAACCACGGATCTTCACCTGCTGGTCGAGGCGGCCGAGGTACTCCAGCGTGCCGTCGGGCCGCCAGGCCGCCAGGTCGCCGCTGCGGTAGAGCCGGCCGCCGGAGGTGGCCGGGTCGGCGACGAAACGCTGGGCGGTCAGGGCCGGCCGACGCCAGTAGCCGTGGGCGAGGCCGTCGCCGCCGACGTAGAGCTCACCGGGGACGCCGATGGGGGCCGGCCGGCCGTGCTCGTCGAGCACGTGCAGGGCCAGGTCGGCGACCTGCCGGCCGATCGGACTGTGCCGGTGGGCCAGCAGGTCGGCGGTGAGCCGGCAGTACGTCGTGTGCACCGTGGTCTCGGTGATGCCGTACATGTTGATCATTTCCGGGCTGGTCTCCGGGTGCCGGGTCCACCAGCGGCGTACCGCGTCCGGGTCCAGCGCCTCGCCGGCGAAGATGACCACCCGCACGGCCAGTTCCGCCCGGCGTCGCTCGTCGACGGCCTCGAACTGCCGGAAGACGCCCGGCGTCTGGCTCAGCACGGTGACCCCCTCGCGGGCCACCACGTCGTAGAACGCCTCCGGGTCGCGGCTCTCCCAGTAGCGCACCACGACCAGGGACGAGCCGTGGGTCAGCGCACCCCAGGTCTCGAAGACCGACACGTCGAAGGAGGCGGAGTGGAAGAGGCTGAAGACGTCCTGCGGGCCGAACCGGAACTGCTCGTCGGTCGCCGCGAACAGCCGGAGCACGTTGCGGTGCGAGACCATGACGGCCTTCGGCAGGCCGGTGGAGCCGGAGGTGTAGATCAGGTAGGCGGGGTCGTCGACCATCGGGGCGACGGCCGCCGGGGTGCCGTCCGTGCCGGTGCGCGTCGCCTCGTCGATCCGTACCGTGCGGACGTCCTCCGGCAGCGCGAGGTCGGCCGGGATCGCGCCGTCCTGCGTGACGACGACCCGCAGGCCGCTGTCCCGCACGATGAAGTCGAGCCGGTCGACCGGGTAGTCGGGGTCCAGCGGCACGTACGCCGCCCCGGCCCGCAGCGCGCCCAGCATGCCGACGACGAGATCGGCCGACCGGCGGCAGCACACCCCCACCATGGCGCCACGGCCGATGCCCTCCCGGCGCAGCGCGGCGGCGACCGCGTCGGCGGCGGTCAGCAACTGCCGGTACGTCATCCGGGTCTCGCCGTCGATCACCGCGACGTGGTCGGGGTGTTGCCTCGCGTGCCGGGCGACCAGATCGCCGATGGGCTCGTCGACGGGGAAGGTTCGCTGGACGCGCGACCAACCCTCGATGGTGCGGCGTTCCTCCTCCGGCAGCCCGCAGACCTCGGCGACGGGCCGGTCCACGCTGGCCGTCAGCCGCTCCACCAGGGTGAACCACTGTTTGGCAAAGCGATCCATCGTGGGCGCGTCGAACAGGTCGGTGGCGTACTCCAACTCGACGCGCATGCCGTCGGTGCCGGCGTCGTAGACGAGCAGGGTGAGGTCGAACTTCGCCGTACCGGTGTCGACGCCGACAGTCCGGGCGGTGATGCTGTCGCCGAGCCGCCACCGGGCGGAGTCCTGGCGCTGGAGCACGAACTGCACCTGCACCAGCGGCGACCAGGCCAGCTCGCGCTCCGGGGCCAGTGCCTCGACCAGCGCCGCGAACGGCACCTCCTGGTGATCCTGGGCGTCGGCCGAGGCGACGCGGACCCGGGCGACCAGGTCGGCGAAGGTCGGTTCGCCGGACAGGTCCACTCGCAGTGCGAGGGTGTTGACGAAGAAGCCGACCAGGTCGTCCAGTTCGGGCAGCGGCCGACCGGCGACCGGCGTGGCCACGACCACGTCGGAGCGCCCGGACCAGCGTCCGACCAGCAGGGCGAAGGCGGAGAACAAGACATCGAAGACGGTGCTGGAGCGTTGCCGGGCCAGCGACCGTACGGCGTCGGCCACGGCGGGAGCCAGCTCGGCGTGCACGGTACGCCCCGCGTAGCTCTGGACTGGCGGCCGGACCCGGTCGGCCGGCAACTCCAGCACCGGCGGCAGCTCGTCGAGCTGCCGGCGCCACCAGTCGACGCCCTCGGTGAGGCGGGAGCCGGCCAGCTGGTCGCGCTGCCAGGCGGCGTAGTCGCCGTACCCGAGGGTCCGGTCCCGCCGTGGGGGCAGCGTACCGGCGACCAGCGCCTGGTACGCCTCGGCCAGTTCGGCGAGCAGGATCTCCATCGACTGCCCGTCGCAGGCGATGTGGTGAATCGACAACCACAGCAGCCACCGGTCGGCGGCGTACCGGACCAGGCCGCCACGCAGCAGCGGCGCCCGCGACAGGTCGAACGGCTCGCGGACGGCGGCCCGTACCGCGTCCCGCGCCTCGGCCTCGGCCCGGGGCCCGGAGTCACGGACATCGCTGACGGTCCACGGCACCTCGATGCCCTCGGCGGCCCGGAACAGTCGAGGCCGCCCCTGCTCGGTGACGACCGCGGTGCGGAGCGCCTCGTGTCGGTCGACCAGGGTCTGCAGCGCGGCGCACAGCGCGGCGGGCGCCACCTGGCCGGTCAGCTCGATGGCGACCGGCACGTTGTACAGCGGGGAGCCGGGGCGCCAGCGGTCCAGGAACCACAGGCGCTCCTGGCCCGGTGAGAGCAGCGTCGGCTCGCCGGTGGCGACGATGGCCGGGCGTGGGGCCGCGTTGGTGATCCCCGCCTCTGCCAGCAATTGGTCGATGAGGGCATCCTCGGTCGGCCCAGTCGACCCGGTGGAATCAGTGGTCGTCACCGTACTTCTCCTTCGTGGCTTCGGACGTGTCGCCGAGTCGGTGGGCGCGTTCGGCCGGGCTGAGTTGGCGGACCTGCATGACGACGGCGGCGATCTGGTCGAGTCGGCGTACGTCCGACGAGTCGGCGCGCAGGCGCCGCGCCAGGTTGTCGACGGTGGGTTGCTCGACGAGTTGCCGGACCGAGACCGGGGTGCGCAGGGTGCGTTCCAGGCGGCCGCAAACCTGAACGGCGTGCAGGGAATGGCCGCCGAGGGCGAAGAAATTGTCGTCGAGGCCGATTTCGTCGAGCCCGAGCACCTCGCTCCACACCGAGGCGACAATCTGCTCCAGTGGTTCCTTTGGGGGCCGGATCGCGCGATGCGCGGTCGGCTCCTCCGGGTCGGG
>NZ_BOPC01000150.1 GCF_016863555.1 Micromonospora qiuiae
CCCGCAATCCACCGGCATCCTCGCCGTCTGCTACGCCCTCGCCGTAGCGATCTGGTGGGCAGCCCGAGTGTGGACACGCATCATCCATCCCACGACCGCCCCCACGGCACCCGTCCGACCACGCGCAAGAGGTGAATAGGATGCGCTGACCACGGCAGTTGATGTCGCCAGCACCGCCGCGCAAGCGGCAATCGACCCCGCCAGTGTTCGCGGCGGTCCACCTCGCCTGCCGGATCGCCGGTCCACTCGCGGATTGCGATAGCCCAAAGAGGGCGATCGCCACCATGCACGCTCACGCTGAAGCTCACTCGCCGATGGCTACCTCATTGATCCCCTCGCGGCATGTGGCCGGATCGGTCTCTCGCGGGACCTTGCGGGACCGGTGAGTGGTCCTCCAACCAGTTCCTCGCCATCGAGCTGCAAAACATGGCGCAATGGACCGCCCACAGGTGGATTCCGGCTCTCCCCCAGCTCGGCGTGCTCGATCGTCTCCTACGCCATCCGGAACCGGTGCCGTCATGACCCGCCGTGTCCGCCCAACCTCACCCCGCACCGCCCTTACCCTGGAGGACCATGGACAGGATCGCCATCATCGGCTGCGGCGGCAGCGGCAAGTCGACCATTGCCCGGCAGCTCGCCCAGATCCTCGACGCGCCGCTGACCCACCTCGACGCGATCTTCTACGACGAGCAGTGGAACCCGCTGCCCCAGGAGGAGTTCGCTGCCAAGCAGGAGAAACTTGTCACCGGCGAGCGCTGGATCATCGAAGGCAACTACGCCGGCACCCTGCCGATCCGGCTGGCCGCCGCCGACACCGTGATCTTCCTCGACCTTCCCGCCGCCACCTGCCTCTGGGGCATCGCCCAGCGACGCCGACGCTACCGGGGTGGCCAGCACCAGGCCGACGGCGTCTACGACCGGATCACCTGGAACTTCGTCCGATACATCCTCAGCTACCGACGCACCATGCGACCCCGCCTTCAGAACCTCATCCGAGAACACGGGCCACACATCCGACTGATCTCGCTCACCAGCCGCCGCCAAGCCAACCAACTGATCGAACGGATACGACAACAAGCCCAGCCGATGACCTGACCGACGCGGCATGGGGAGATGACCCATGCCGGCTAACCCGTTCCTTGATCCAGATCTGGTTCGCGGTGACCCGAGATGAAGAAGCGTGAGGCGTGGAAGAGATGAGGTCGCACCGGGAGACTGGGATCGCGCATCAAGGCGCTTGAAAATGGGGGGTTGTTCGCGGGGGCCGAGGTCGCCGGGTTCAGGGTAGCCCCATTGGACGAGCAGGCTCATGCCGAGCCGGTAGGTGTGGTCGCGGTAGATGCCGAGGTCGTGGCGCCGGTAGACGAGGGTTTTGAGGCTGATGCCCCAGCGGCGTTTGAGTTCGAGGTCGAGCCGGGGTGGCAGTTCGTCGGCCAGGAGCGTGCTGGGGGCGAGGAACTCGGAGGCGAACGCGGGTGGCCTCGCGTTCCAGGATCTGCCTGCCGGGCTCGGCGTCGTGGTACAGGAGTAGGTGTCCGAGTTCGTGTGCGACTCCATCCGCAGCAGGCCTTGTCGTTCTTGGCGGGTTTGAAGAAGACGAAGGGCCGTTGGCCGCACCAGTGAGAGAAGGCGTCGACCCGTTCGAAGACCTCGGGTGGTTGCCGTCATTGCCATCGGGTGGCAGTCGCTGCGAGCACTCAGCGGTGGTATCCCGACCTCCAATGTGGGACAAGGTCGGCAGTGCCTGCGGGTCAATGGCGGGCTGGGAGGGCCCGGCCCGCGTCATCGCCACCCTGCTCCCAAACTGCTCCCAATTCAAGGGGTGACAGCCAAGAAGCTCGTTACCGACTCTTCCGGCAACGAGCTTCTGACCTGCATATATCGATGGTGGGCGATACTGGGATCGAACCAGTGACCTCTTCGGTGTGAACTTCGATTTCGCCTGCCGCCGCACGTCGACCGATGCCGTCTGATGCCGTCGCATGCACGCCAGCCACCGTCGGACGCCACCTAACGACGGATGACGGTGCGCCTCTTGCTGACTTCCTGCTGACGTGGCAATCCAGTCCATCTGGGCCCCTCGTCGGGCCTCGCCCACGCCGACGCGCGAGCACCGTCGCAGGCCATGCCCCCGGCCACTGTCGACGCACCCGCTTACCCACATGTCCCACAGGCAGACTGACGCAACCAACGGGCGGGGCCCCGGCCCGGAGTGGGCACAGAGTCATGTGCGGCATGTACCGAGACCTGTACCTTACCTAGGGTGACACAGCCGCGGAGCAGAAGGCCTTACGGAACAGGGCAAGGCATAGCAGAAAGCTTTGAAGCGTGGTGGGCGCGCGACAACGATCCTGCCCAGTTCATCCAAAACGGCATTGTCGCCTTGGACGCAAGCACACTCCTGCATATGTATCGTGTGACACCAGCTACTCGCGACCAAGTCCTAGGCCTGTTCCGGGAGCTCCGGGAACGAATCTGGATCCCCCACCAGGCGGCCCTCGAATTCCATCGCAACAGGACGAGCGTAGTAACAACGAGAACCGGCCAGTTCCGAGAGACCAGGCGCATCCTCGAGCAATCTGGCTCGAACGCCGCAGCCGAGCTGCAGAAGGCAATTGACAAGCTAGTCACGTTGCGACAAGCGAATATGACGAGAAGAGACTGGGAGCCCAGCACCCACGGCCTGACTCTCGAGGACTTCAAGCGGAGGCTGCGAGGGGTCATGGATCCGGCACTACTAGAGCTGAGGGAACTCGAATCCGAGCATGACCTCGGCCCGGCTGACATGCAAGCTCAGGATCGAGTGCTGACCGCTCTCGACGAAATCACACAAGGCCGGATCGGCCCAACCTATAGTCAGAGCCAAATTGCAGAGCTCGTCCGGGAGGCCATGGAATTCCGATACCCAAACCGCATTCCTCCGGGATACGAGGACGCCGCCAAGAAATCCACTCCTTATCTGGCTGCCGGCGACTACATCCTTTGGCGCCAACTCATCGACTTTGCGTCTGAGAATCTGCACCGTCGCCCGGTCACGCTCATTACGGTTGACGCCAAAGAGGACTGGTGGGTGCTCGACAACAGAAGACGGCCAGAGACAGCTCGACCCGAGTTGCGGCAAGAGTTCTACGACAACACCAGCAGCAAACTCATGCTCATGACCTTATCTGACTTTTTAGCTGCCGTAGAGTCCCGCCTGCCAGGCCGCGTTTCACCTGAGACCGTGGAGGAAGTACGCTCGTCAGAGGTCAAGGTAGACACGGCGGACAAGCTGAAAGAAATTCTTGGGAGTGATCCGCGAGCGCTGCCAGAAAAGCCTGACTTGCTTGCGCTGCCAATTTCCAAGTTCGAGAGCCTTGTCGTCCTACTCTTGCAAGCAATGCAAATCGGCGATGTCGTCCGCATAGCGAACTCTGGCTTCGACATGGTCCTCGTCTACCACCAAAATTCGGACGACACAACCCTGGTCCAGATCAAAAGATACTCCCGCGTCGTTGGAACTGAGCCGATCTTCGCCCTAATAGGAGCGATGGATGCCGCCGGTGCAAATCGCGGTAAATTCATTACCACTAGCCGGTTCACAAGCCACGCTCGGCTGAATGCGACAAGCAGCGGCATCGAACTCATTGAGGGTCAAGACTTGCTACGTCTCCTGCAAATTTACCTAGGGGTAGACGCTGTTATATCAGTGGATCGACTGGCCGAGGAGGATCAGGAAAAGCCCTATTAGTGCGGCTCGACGGAGTAGCGCGGGCATACACGTCGACTCGTCCGTCGTTTACCAGCTGAGAGCCGCGATCAAGGCGGCCAACCGGACACATACGTCAGCGCCTATGAGGAACATTTTGCATGCGTTGTCGTCCTCAGCTGTGCCGAATCTGTGCCTGTTGATCTTGAGATGGCTATACGGCACGCCGCCAACGCCGCTTGTCTACGGAAAATTTTGGGCGAACCCTCGGAGTGGTCGGCCTGCCACAATGGTCGCGTAGCGTTGCGAGCCAGAAAGAAGGACGGTCATGACCAACGATCGCGAGTTTGTCCAGAAGGTTCGGAAGCTGAGCGCTGAGCGGCAAGCGCAGGAACGGGCAGAGGCACTGACAGAACAACAGGCGGCCCGCGCCGCAGAGCGGGAGGCAGCGGAAGCCGCTGCCGAAAGGGTTCGGCGGGCACATGAGATCTATGGTTCTGTGGCATCCCGGCTTGCGGAGCTAGCCCCATTGGTGGCACGTCAGGCCGTAGCCACGGGCCTCGCCCCCACGGTCGCGTGCCAACCTACGCGATGGGTAAACAAGCTGTGGGGAAGCGGAAAGAAGGCGGTGCCTAACGGTCCTGTCGTGAGGGGTTGGACGATCGCGGACCTGAAGTCGAGTTCCTACAGCGAATACGACAGCCCGCATAGCAGCAGCAGCTCTCTTCGCCTCGTACTCGGGGTCGATGGTCATCTGTACCAGTACTGGTGGAGATACACGGCCGGCTGGGGCGGCAGCAGCTCTAGCGAGAGCATTGCGAGGATCGCGTTTGCCGAGTTCGTTTCCTGGGCACTCGCCAACGGTGTCGTGGGCAAGCTGGGCGAGATTGAGGCGGATCTGACCGAGTTCGCTGTACGCAACGCGCTATGGTGAGCACGCCGTCACAGCTGGCGGCTTCCCTGCGGTACACCCCTGCCATCCCGATGCTCCTATGGAGGTCAAGGGGTGAGGGCGGCGAAGTCGGCGCGGAGGGCGGTGTAGACGTCGCGGACGATGTAGCGCTTGAGGCAGCGGAGGATCTCTTGCTTGCTGAGGCCCTCTGAGATGCGTCGGTGGAGGTAGGTGCGGGTTCTCTGGTCGTAGCGTAGGCGGCAGAGGGCGATGGTGTGTAGGGCGTGGTTGGCGCCGCGGTCGCCTTCTCGGTGGAGGCGGTGGCGGCGTACTCGTCCGGAGCTGGCGGGGATGGGGGCTGCGCCGCAGAGGTGGGCCAGTGCGGCTTCGGAGCGGAGCCGGTCGGGGTTGTCGCCGGCGGTGGTGAGCAGTTGCGCGGCGACGTCGGTGCCGACGCCGAACAGGGCGCTGGTGCGGGGTGCGGCTCGACGGACCAGCGGGGTGAGTTGCCGGTCCAGGGTGGTGATCTCCTCGGTCAGGGCGGTGGCCCGTCGGGCGAGTCCTG
>NZ_BOPC01000151.1 GCF_016863555.1 Micromonospora qiuiae
GAGCCGGTTGCTGTGGTGGGTATGGCTGCTCGTTTTCCGGGTGGGGTGTGTTCGCCGGAGGGTTTGTGGGATTTGGTGGTGTCGGGGGTTGATGCGGTTGGGGAGTTTCCGGCTGGTCGTGGGTGGGATGTTGAGGGTTTGTTTGATCCGGATCCGGGTGTGGCGGGGAAGTCGTATACCCGGTGGGGTGGGTTTTTGTATGACGCTGATGGGTTTGATGCTGAGTTGTTTGGCATTTCGCCGCGTGAGGCGTCGGCGATGGATCCGCAGCAGCGGTTGTTGTTGGAGGTCGCGTGGGAGGCGTTTGAGCGTGCGGGGATCGCGCCGGTTGGTTTGCGTGGTTCACGGACGGGTGTTTTCGCTGGTGTGATGTATTCGGATTATGGGGCGCGTTTCCAGGATCGGTTCCCGGCTGAGTTCGAGGGAATGGTCGGTACTGGTAGTGCGGGGAGTGTGGCGTCGGGTCGGGTTTCTTATCTGTTCGGTCTGGAAGGGCCGGCGGTCACGGTGGACACGGCGTGTTCGTCGTCGTTGGTGACGGTTCATTTGGCTGCGCAGGCGTTGCGTGGTGGAGAGTGTGATCTGGCGTTGGCTGGTGGGGTGACGGTGATGTCGACCCCGTCGACGTTCGTGGAGTTCTCTCGGCAGCGGGGGCTGGCGCCGGACGGGCGGTGCAAGTCGTTCTCGGCGGACGCGGACGGCACCGGTTGGGCTGAGGGTGTCGGTCTGCTGGTGTTGGAGCGGTTGTCGGACGCGCTGGCCAACGGGCATCAGGTGCTGGCGGTGGTGCGCAGTTCCGCGGTGAACCAGGATGGTGCCTCGAACGGGTTGACCGCGCCGAACGGGCCGTCGCAGGAACGGTTGATCCGGCACGCGTTGGCCCGGGCGGGTCTGCGGCCGGCGGACGTGGACGCGGTGGAGGCCCACGGAACGGGCACCAGTCTGGGCGACCCGATCGAGGCCCAGGCGTTGTCGGCCACCTATGGCCGTGACCGGGGTGAGCACCCGTTGTGGTTGGGATCGATCAAGTCGAACATCGGTCACACCCAGGCGGCGGCCGGGGCGGCCGGGATCATCAAGATGGTTCAGGCGATCCGGCACGGCGTGCTGCCCAAGACGTTGCATGTGGACCAGCCCTCCACCCACATCGACTGGGAACGCAGCGGGTTGGCGTTACTGACCGAGAACCGGCCCTGGCCCCAGGTCGACCGGCCACGGCGGGCCGCGGTGTCCTCGTTCGGTATCTCCGGCACGAACGCGCACGTCATCCTGGAACAGGCCCCCGACCCGGAACCCGCCGCCGTCCCAGCTGGTGACGACCCGACCGGGCCGGTGCCGTGGCTGGTATCGGCCAAGACCGCGGCCGCGTTGCCGGCCCAGGCCCGCCGCCTGCTCGAACGGGTCCGGGACACCGCCCCGGCAGCCATCGACACGGCCTGGACGCTGGCGACCAGCCGCAGCCACCTGGAACACCGCGCCGCAGTGATCGGCACCGACCACGACGACCTGCTGACCGGCCTGGCCGCGCTGGCCGACGGGACACCGGCCGCCGGCACCGTGACCGGCCGGACCGGCAGCGGCCGCCTGGCGATGCTGTTCACCGGGCAGGGCTCGCAACGGCCGGGAATGGGCCAGGAACTGGCCCACACCTATCCCACCTACGCCAAAGCGTTGGACGAGGCCTGCTCCGCCCTGGACGAACACCTGCCCCGGCCACTACGCGACGTGATGTGGCACGACGACGACACCGGCCTGCTGGACCAGACCCAGTTCGCCCAGCCGGCCCTGTTCGCCACCCAGACCGCCCTCTACCACCTGCTGACCTCATGGGGCATCACCCCGGACCTGCTCGCCGGCCACTCCATCGGTGAACTGTCCGCCGCTCACCTGGCCGGCGTGTTCGACCTGGCCGACGCCGCCCGGCTGGTGACCGCCCGCGGCCAGCTGATGCAACAGCTACCAGCCGGCATCGGCGCCATGGTCTCCATCCAGGCCACCGAAGACGAGATCACCGACCTACTCACCGGCCACCCCCAGGTATCAATCGCCGCGATCAACACCCCCGACCAGGTCGTCATCTCCGGCGACGCCGACACCGTCACCCAGCTGGCCGCCGAATTCGCCGGACAAGGCCGCAAAACCCGCCATCTGACCGTCAGCCACGCCTTCCACTCCCCCCACATGGACCCGGTCCTCGACCAGTTCCGGCAGATCGCCGCCACCCTGACCTACCAACCGGCACGGACACCGGTGGTCTCGAACCTGACCGGAGACATCGCCGGCGACCAACTCCAGAACCCCGACTACTGGGTCGAGCACATCCGCCAACCCGTCCGCTTCCACCACGGCGTCCAAACCCTGCGCCAACAGGGAGCCACCCGCTGGCTGGAACTCGGACCCGCCCCCGTCCTCACCGCGATCACCGAACACAACCTCGCCGCAACCAGCGACGACACCCAAGACCACATCACCATCGCGACCAGCCAGACCAACCGACCCGAACCCCACACCCTGCTGACCGCGGTCGCCCGACTACACACCCACGGCCACCCCATCGACTGGCCAACAATCCTGCCCACCCGCCAACCAGTGGACCTACCCACCTACGCCTTCCAACACCGCCGCTACTGGCTGGACACCCCCCAACACACCGACGTCACCGGCGCCGGCCTCACCCCCACCCACCACCCACTCCTACCAGCGATGACCCAACTCCCCGACGGCGGACACCTATTCACCGGCCGGCTCAGCCAACACACCCACCCCTGGCTCACCGACCACGCCGTCGGCAACACCCCCATCCTCCCCGCCACCGCATTCCTCGAACTCGCCGTTCACGCCGGCAGCCACACCGGACACACCCACATCCACGAACTCACCATCGAAACACCGCTAGCCCTACCCGACCACCAACCAGTCGACATCCAAATCCTCACCGGCCCCGCCGACGAAACCGGTCACCGCCCCATCACAGTCCACTCCCGAACCGACGACGACTGGAACCGCAACGCCCACGGCCTCCTCACCACCACCGAAACCCCCACCACCAGCCACCCCCTACCCGAACAACCCACCGGCACCCCCATCGACCCCGCCACCCTCTACCACACCCTCGCCCAAGCCGGCCTCACCTACGGCCCCACCTTCCAAGGCCTGCAAACCGCCTGGCACGACAACGACCACGCCTGGGCCACCATCGCCCTCCCAGACGACACCGACACCACCAACTACACCCTCCACCCCGCACTACTCGACGCCGCACTACACACCATCGCCGCCCACCAAGGCTTCGCCGACCCCACCCCCCCACAAGACCTCCCCATCCGCCTCCCCTTCACCTTCCACAACGTCACCTTCCACACCACCGGCGGCGACACCACCGCCCACGTCCACCTCACCACCACACCCGACCAGCCCGACACCGTCACCCTTCACCTCACCAACACCACCGGCACCCCCATCGCCACCATCAAAAAACTCACCCTCCGCCCCGTCCAACCCCACCAACTCCACACCACCAACCACCCCCTCTACCACCTCACCTGGACCCCCATCCCAACCCCCACCACCCCCACCACCAAACCCCCACACCACCTCATCGACCTCACCGACATCCCCACCGACGACCCCCTCACCACCACCCACAACACCCTCGAAAACCTCCTGCACCAACTCCAACAACACCTCACCAACACCGACGACACCACCACCCTCACCGTCCTGACCCACAACGCCGTCGCCACCAACCCCACCCAACCAATCAACCTCACCACCGCCGCCGCCTGGGGAATGCTCCGCTCCGCCCAAGCCGAACACCCCAACCGCATCCTCACCATCGACACCGACACCACCCCACCCAACCCAACCCTCCTCACCGCCGCCCACCACACCGGCGAACCCCAACTCGCCATCCGCGGCAACCAACTACTCACCCCACGACTCACCCGCACCCGAACCACCCCCACACCCCCACCCCCACTCAACCCCGACGGCACCATCCTCATCACCGGCGGCACCGGCACCCTCGGCGCCATCACCGCCCACCACCTCGCCACCCACTACGGCGCACGCCACCTCCTACTCGCCAGCCGCACCGGACCCAACAAACCCCACATCACCAAACTCAAAACCGAACTCGAAACCACCGGCGCCACCGTCACCATCACCGCCTGCGACACCACCGACCCACAACAACTCACCACCCTCATCAACAACATCCCCAAAAAACACCCACTCACCGCAGTCATTCACTGCGCCGGCATCCTCAACGACGCCACCATCACCACCATGACCCCCACCCACCTCCACCACACCCTCCAACCCAAAATCGACGCCGCCTGGCACCTTCACCAACTCACCCAAAACCACCCCCTCGCCGCCTTCATCCTCTACTCCTCCGCCGCCGGCACCATCGACAGCCCAGGCCAAGCCAACTACGCCGCCGCCAACACCTTCCTCGACGCCCTCGCCCACCACCGCACCACCCAAGGCCAACCCACCACCTCACTCGCCTGGGGCCTATGGGCCCAAAACTCCAACCTCACCACCCACCTCAACACCCAAAACCAACAACGCATCGCCCGCACCGGCATCCACCCCATGACCACCACCCACGCCCTCAACCTCCTCGACCAAGCCCTCACCACCAACCACCCCCACCTCCTCACCGCAAACATCAACCTCCCCGCCCTACGCCAACAACCCACCAACACACTCCCCCCAACCCTCCGCGCACTCACCCCCACCACAACCCCCACCACAAAAACCCCCACCCTCACCAACCAACTCACCAACCAAACCCCCCAAGAACAACAACAACTCATCCTCAACACCATCCGCACCCACATCGCCGCCGTCCTCGGCCACACAAACCCCCAACACATCGACGAACAACAACCATTCAAAGACCTCGGCTTCGACTCCCTCACCGCACTCGAACTACGCAACCGACTCAACACCGCAACCGGCCAACACCTCCCCGCCACCATCATCTTCGACCACCCCACCCCCAAAGCCCTCACCCAATACCTCCACCACCGCATCACCCCCCAAACCACCCCCACCCAACAAATCCTCCAG
>NZ_BOPC01000152.1 GCF_016863555.1 Micromonospora qiuiae
GACTCCCATCTCCGCGCCGCGCTGGCTGCGTTCGATGCATCCACGTCAGGCGTACGCGAGATTCGCAACATTCTGGAGCACATCGACGAGTATGCTACCGGGAATGGGCGCCTCGACCACGGCGTGCCGACCGAGCCGGGACCAACCCTGGGAGTCGACTTAGAGAACAACGACGTTGTGCTATCGGCACGCGGCCGGCGAGTCAAGGTCAACGATGTCGTCGTAGCCGCCAGGACCCTTGGGAAGTGCATCGAGGCAGCCGGCTCAACTCGACTCATTGAGCTGCATTTCCCGGAAGGGATCGATTTTGATCTAATCCGGATTGGCAGCGACGGGAGCCGAACGATCGCCGACAGCACTGACCCAGAGCAGCAGCGGATCAAGGCGCTCTTTGCCCAAGCGCGGGCCAGGGCGGCCGCACTCAACTTGCCTCCGGTCAATCATGGAGATTGCGAGACATGCGGGCTACCACTGTGAGCTGGCGTCCATGATCGATTCTGGGTTTCTCGGTGCGGCCATCTGCCCCATCGGCGCCCGTGTGATCACGTACGCGTCGCGAGGATGGGTTTGGCCAATGACCGATCGAGCGTAGGAGGGTCTGCCCGGCTCGGCCCTGACCCCGGACAGACCCCCACGATCAACATAATTGCAAGTCAGCGCTCACCGTGATCATGTACTCAGGGTTTAACTCGGGCCTCGGACACAAGTTTTCCGCATCGGTGCGCACATTGAGTGCGCATGCGCTGATACTACAGCCTGCTGGCGGAGCGGCAGCGAGCGCGTCCGGCGGGTGTAAGCTTTGCCGCCATTCGGCTGGCCGTCGGTGGGCACAGCCTGGCCTGCGCTTCGGTCGCAAACGTCGAGGCTCGTATCGATCCAAGCTGTTCGGCTCGCGCAGGTTCGACTCCTAGGCAGGGGACGCAGAACACCCTGCCCTGATGGCAGTGACCGCGTTGTTCGGCAGGTCATCTCTGAGCACAGCATTGCCCTACGGCGTCAATAAGGCAGGCCGGGTTGTGACCTTTCGATGGGGCGTGCACAACTGCTGGATTCGAACAGATGTGGGTAAGCCGGGCATCTGACTACGGATCAGAAGGTTAGGGGTTCGAGTCCCTTCGGGCGCGCAAGATCAAAAGGTGCCTGACCTGCGGAAGTGCGGGTCAGGTGCCTTCGTGTTTCTGTCCCTTTTGGTCGGTTGGGTGCTCGGTGGGTGCTCGTGCGACGAGCGTCCCCTCCGTCCGGGCGGGTGTCGGTCAATCCGCGTGCGTGTGGCAGCGATTCTTGGCGTTGTCCTCCTTTCTCGAATGTTGGGATGTCGTGTGGCGCGATCCCGCCACGGTCCCGTTGCCGACGTGGAGCTTGGGCCACCTCGCGGAACTGCTCCGGAGACTCGACCTCACGCAGCATCACCAGACCCGGCTGTGCTGCCCTAGGCCACTGCTCTGGGCCTCAGGAGGCGGGCTGAAGGTGTGACTTCGGTATGTGCGCTGCGGGATGAGACGCCGGCCAGCCTGAGCCCTCTTGAGCCAGTCGACAAGTTCGAGGATGTCCTCCTCGCGCATGCCTTCTCGGCGTAGCTTCGTCGCGAAGGCTTCAGGTGCGACCCCGCGCCACCGGTCGCGGGCGTTCATGAGATCGGCCTTGAACTTGGCCTGTTCGTTCCACTTCAGGTGGTTGTCGTAGCCCCTGGCCATCATGGCGAGGTACTCAGCGATGCTGGCGACGCTGGGTGGGAGGTCTTCAGTATTGGCCACGAGTCAGTTGTACTCGGGAGGTGCGACATCGCCCGCAAGCTCGACTTTCGGACAGATGCCACCGCGGTCCAACGAGGCTCCCGGTGGCATCTTTCCTGGCCGACCGGAACCTGTCAAGATCAATGAGGCAGGTTCCGGGACGCGACCGTGAGGGAAGCGCCTCGTGGAATGAGCCGTGGGCCGGACGCAAGCCGGCCGCGAGAGCGACAGATTGCGCTTGATCGGTGCGCACAAGCATGTAGCCGCGATCCGGGGGGCCGACCTGACCCTGCTGGCGACTAAGGGCGAGCAGTGGAGGGAGGTCATTGGGTCCGCAGTCGCCCACCGAGCCGAAGCGGCAGAGATGCCGGGCCTGCGTACTTCTGGCGTACCTGGCTGTGCAATGGAACCCGTACACCGACAGCTGGCCGCCCGAAAGACCCACGGCAATCAGGCTTCCGACCCGTTCAAGAGGGGATGAGGTCGGCCACGCCGTAGTGGCTCCACCACGTTGGGCTGCGCCTGCGAACGTGTCCGGCGACACGGGTCAGTAGCAGCCAGTTGCCGTTCTGGACGAACGCCGCGTCCTCCTGCCGGCCCGCCAAGACGCGCGCGACGGCCTTCACCATGGTCGGGATCCCCAGGTCGATGATGGTGTCGGCGCGCATGGAGAAGTCAATATCGACGTAGGTCTGCGGCTCCCACTCCCAGCGGGAACCATCGTCGTCCTCCGCATCGAAATAGCCGTTGCTGCCCGAGTAGACGCTCAACGCATACCCGCACGTGTCGTAGAGCCGAGCGCTGAACAGCCGCGGATCGGTGTCAGTCGGCTGCGGCCTCCCGGCGGCGTCGGTGGCCACAAGGGCGGCCACGTGTTCCAACGGGACATCGCCCGCCAGGGTCAATCTGAAGTCGACCGCCATCGTCGCACCCTCCTCAGTCTCGCCGTACGATCTGCACGATCGCACCGTTCGGTGTCACCGCCACCAGTTCTTTCAACCTCTCGATGGGCCAGTTGTCGAACTGTGCCCGCAGGGCGGTGAGGTCCCCGTGCCAGTCGTGAAGGTTCAGCACGACACGTTGGGTCTGCCCCTTGTCGACCTTGGTGCGGACCTCGCTCCAGACACCCCGTACCGGCTTGCCCGGAGTGGGGGAGTAACAATCGAAAACGTGACCCTCGACCAGGTAATCGGGGTCTTTGTTCGGGTCGCCCGTGTCGCCGGTGTGCAGCCGCGCGGCGGCGATCTCCTGCCGTGTGGGGTTCTGGTGAACCCGATAGCTTTCCCCGGCGACTATATCGGCGCATTCGTTCTCAAGCTCCAACGGGCGCCGCTCCTTGTCGTCCAACCGCACGGGGATTCTGGTTCTCGGGCCCGTCGGAGAACCGCCCGGCACGCCGGTTGGCCGCCTCGTCCACGGCTTGCCAGGGACCTGATCACCGGAAGCGGTGTCTCCTACGGCATGAGGTGTCGACGGCGAACCACTGCTACCGAAGGGGGGAGGGCTGGCCGGTACATGACCTCCAGCCCACGTCAGTTTCCCGACGACCCCAACTGCCGTGCCTCGGCGATCGCCGCTTCGATGTGCTGCCGGGCGCCGCCGGCTCGTGTAACGACCAGCACCAGGACCTGTTTGATGCTGTCCAGGGCTTGGAGGAGCGGTCCGGGTTGCCCGCCCTGCAGGATCATGGTGACGAGTTTCTGCGCCTCGCCGACCTGGGCGATGACCGCAGCCGCTGCGTCACGAGCGCTGTCCACAGCGTTTTGCACAGGTGCGAGCCCGGCGATTGTCTGCTGCGGGGTGGCTTCCTGGGGCGCTGCCGCGGTGGCTTTCGTCGCCTCGCCGATCGAACCGGCGATGCTTCCCAGGCCACCCTGGATGCCCGTGATCGCGTCGCGTACCCGCGCCACGCCCGCCGCGACGGCGACGAAGCCCGCGCCCGCAGCCCGCAACGCCACCTGCTGCACCTGCCTGTCCGCGCCGGCTGCGAGCCCTTGGGCCCGTTCGACCCCGGTCATCAACGCGCGGAGCTCACCGCTGATCTTCTCGATGTGCGACACGTAGCCGGCATCCCCCGATCGATGATGCTGAAGGTGCTTCTGAACCTACCGGGGTCTACACGGAGGCACCAGACACTGACGGGCGACCGGCGCCTCGGGGTGCCGCCGCGAGTGCCAAAGTCCACCTGGCTTTCCTACGCTGCCACCAGGGCCAACCTTTCGGACTGCCGGCGTGTTCGGGTGGTGGCTGCTTTGTCAAGGGCCGCGGGCAGGGTGTAGAAGGCTTTCAGCCACAGGCTGAGGTCGCATGCAAGATCCAGGACTGGTGCTGCCAGGGTTTGATCGTGTCGCGGGCAAGGATCCGGCGGATGGTGGATGCCGAGATCGCCGAGACGATGCCGCGGCCGACGGCTTGCGCGGCCAAGTCCGGGCAGGTCCCCTCCGACAGGGGCGTGCGGGTTTCGGCCGGTAGTTGGCAGGCCAGGGCTTTGACCTCGGCGACCTGGACCGGGGTGAACCGTGGCGGCCGCCCCGGGCGTGGCCGATCGGTGAGACCGGCGAGGCCTTCGTCGGCGAATCGGCCACGCCAGCGCCGCACGGTGTCGATGGTGAGGTCGTGCCGGCGGGCGATCGCGACGTTAGAGTCACGGCGGGCCGCATCGCAGACGATCCGGGCCCGGATGATCTGTTGATATGCGGCGGTATGGGAGTGGGCCACAGCGGTGAGCCTGTGTCGTTCGGCGGCAGTCAGGGTGATGGGGCGTGCGTGAGGGGAAGACACCGGCCAGCTTCCATCGAAGATGATCTCGTTCAGGGCTGGCCGAGGATGCCGGTCAGGTGTGCCGCAAGCCGGCAGGACACGCC
>NZ_BOPC01000153.1 GCF_016863555.1 Micromonospora qiuiae
ATGTAAGCGAGGCGTCCGGAGGCGACGCTTCCCGCGCTGCCGGTGCCGATCAGCCCTTCCACCTCGGGTGGTATCCGGCGCACGAGCCTGCCGCCGTAGTCGCTGTACATCACGCCGACGAAGACGCCGGTAGGAGTCCCGCGCATCGCGGGCGCCGGGATGCCGGCGTGCTCGAACAACTCCCACGTGGTCTCCAGCAGCAGCCGCTGCTGCGGGTCCATCGCGCCCGCCTCGCGCGGACTGATCCCGAACAACTCGGCGTCGAAGTCGGCCGCGCCGGACAGGAACCCACCCTGCTGCACGTACGACCTGCCGACCGCCTCAGGATCCGGGTCGAAGAGATCGTCCAGGTTCCACCCGCGATCGGTCGGGAAGTCTCCGACGGCGTCGACTCCGCCCGCGACGAGGTCCCACAGCTCCTCCGGCGAGGTCACGCCACCCGGAAACCGGGCCGCCATGCCCACGACCGCGATGGGCTCCGAACGCACGCCGGCCAACCGCTCATTCTCCTGCCGGAGCCGCTTGTTCTCCACCAGCGACGCGCGCAGCGCGTCGACCACCCGAGCCGCCGGCTCGCCGGCAGAAACCCCCCGCTCAGCCATCGTCAGACTCCAAACCGAATCGCAACCGCAGCCATCGTGGGGCTCCCCCCTTAAGTGGAACTTGGCGTGCCCCAAAACCCGATCGCTGACCTCCTGCTCTGCCCGCCAGTGCCGGCCGCGACGCCGTGGCCGGCAAGTTAGGGGGCAACAGGGGTACGGGTGGCGGTGGCCCGGTACCTAGGCTCCGGATGATCCCGCTACCAAGGCCGGAGGACCTGTTGGAAGAGCTCGTCAGCGCGATCGCCGCCGAGGGGACCAGCGTCGCCGACTTCGCAAACCTCACCGTCCCCGAAAGCTTCCGGGGCGTCGTGGTGCTGGCCGGAGAGGTCGACATGTTCGAGGGCTTGTCCCCGCGCGACCGTGATCCGGGTAAGTCCCTGCACGTGCACGATGTGGCAACGCCTGAGCCAGGCCCCGGAGAGGTGCTGGTGGCGGTGATGGCCAGCTCCATCAACTACAACACCGTGTGGAGTTCCATCTTCGAACCGATGGACACCTTCCGCTTTCTCAAGCGGTACGCGCGCACCGGACCGTTGGCGGCCCGCCACGACCAGCCGTACCACGTACTCGGCTCGGATCTCGCCGGTGTCGTCCTGCGCACCGGTGCAGGGGTGCGCAGGTGGCGGCCCGGAGACAGGGTCGTGGCGCATTGCCTGTCGGTCGAACTGAACGAACCGGACGGCCACGACGACACGATGCTTGACCCGGAGCAGCGCATCTGGGGGTACGAGACGAACTTCGGCGGGCTGGCCGAGCTGGCCCTGGTCAAGGCGAACCAGCTGATGCCGAAGCCGGCACACCTGACGTGGGAGGAAGGCGCCGCCTCCGGACTTGTCAACTCGACCGCGTACCGACAGCTGGTGTCCCGGAACGGCGCGGCGATGAAGCAGGGCGACGTCGTGCTGATCTGGGGCGCAGGCGGCGGTCTCGGCTCCTACGCCACCCAGCTGGTACTCAACGGCGGTGGTGTGCCGGTCTGCGTGGTCTCCGGCGCGGACAAGGAGGCGCGGGTACGGGAGATGGGTGCCGGGTTGGTCATCAATCGGGCGGACGAGGATTTCCAGTTCTGGACCGGCGACGATGCGGCCGACCCGCGGGAGTGGCGTCGCTTCGGCACCCGCATCCGGGAACTCACCGGCGGAGACGACCCGGATATCGTCTTCGAGCACCCGGGTCGCCAGACGTTCGGCGTGAGTGTCTACGTCGCCCGTCGCGGCGGAACGGTGGTTACCTGCGCGTCCTCGTCGGGATACCGGCACGAGTACGACAACCGCTACCTCTGGATGGGCTTGAAGCGGATTGTCGGAAGCCACTTCGCGAACTACCGCGAGGCGTGGGAGGCGAACCGGCTGATCGCCAAGGGCATGGTGCATCCCACGCTGTCGACTGTGTACTCCCTGGCCGACGCCGGCGAAGCCGCCCGCCAGGTGCACGGCAACCAGCACAGCGGCAAAGTCGGGGTGCTCTGCCTGGCGCCGCGCGAGGGCCTCGGTGTCACCGATCCCGAGACGCGTGCCCGCCACGTCAACGCGATCAACCGCTTCCGCACGGCCAGCGGCTGACGCTCACGCGAACGCAGGCATGGGCGGCCGCGCCCATGCCTTTGCCGTCCCGCGCCAACGCCCTGCCATCAGCACCACCTACGTCCATAGAGAACAACAACAACCGACCCCGGCCGGTAAGGGCCGGGGTCGAGGATGGGGATGGTGCGGCGATGGGCTCAGCGACTGACCGCCGGCAGCCCCAGCAGCTCGGCGCTGTCGCGCCAGAGCGCCTCCATGACGTCGTCACGGCGGGCCAGGTCGGACGGCGGCAACCAGGTCAGCTCGCCCTTCACCAGCCGGACATGGTATTCCCCGGGCGGCGGCACGACCCGGCCCGTGACGATGTCGGCCAAGGCTCCGCCGGCCGCCTCGACGCTGTTGAACCGGGGAACGAGCACCCCCAACCCGGTGCCCAGGATCCGCCACATGCCACGGACCGGAGCCGGGGCGGAGCGCAACAGGCCGGTGCCCGGCGTGGGGCCTGGGTCGTAGGCGACCACCCGCAGCGCGGCGTCACGTGCCTCGGGCTGAACGGCGAGCGCCCGGGCGGTCAGCACCGCGCAGAGCTTCGACGAGGTGTACGCCCGCCCTCCGGCGGTCTTGGCCTGCTCGTCGCGTTCCGGATCCTGGTCCGGGTAGGCCAGCAGCCGGGCGTCGGCGTGCCGAGGCGGCGGGAGGATGGTCTTCGCCGCCGGGTCGTGCGTGGCGCTCGTGGTGAGGGTGACGAGCCCGTTGCGGGCGATGTGCGGCAGCAGCAGACGCAGCAACAGGTAGTGCGAGAGATGGTTGATGGCGAAGGTCGTCTCGAAACCGTCCGAGGTGCGGTGGTGGTCGTGGAGGCTCAACCCCGCGTTGAGCACGAGCGCGTCGATCTCGCTGCCCTGCAGTCTTTCCTGCACCGCCGATGCGAACGAACGCACACTGTCCATCTTGGACAAGTCGACGGGCAGCGTCTCCACGCTCGCCGGGACACCCGATGGCGCCTTGCCACGCGCCCCGAGCAGCACCCGGATGCCTGGCTCCCGTGCTATCCGCCGCAGAGCATCGGCGCCGAGCCCGGAGGTCCCACCCGTCATGACTACCGTCTTCACGTCCACGATCTCTCCCGGTCTCCCCGGTGCTACGTTGACTTGGCCACGTCCAGTCTTGGACGGCGCACGGATAAGATGAATGACAGACTCATCTTCTCGACACTACGAGTAACGGCCCACCTTGTCAACGGCATCGAAGGGGACAGCGACCGTGGCGCCACGCACCCGCGCAAGCAAGACCGGGCAGGCATTGTCCGGCCGGCCGCTGCGTGCCGACGCGCAGCGCAACCGGGCCCGGATCCTCGCCGCAGCCGAGGCGACGCTGGCCGATAAGGGGCCGTCCGCGTCGACCGAGGAGATCGCTCACCGGGCCGAGGTCGCCGTCGGCACCATATTCCGGCACTTCCCCACCAAGGAAGCCTTGGTGGAGGCGGTCTTCGTGGCCGGGCTACGCCAGCTCGCCGAGCAGGCCCGCCGGCTGTGCACGGCACCGGAGCCGGGTGCCGCGTTCATCACCTTCTTAACCGAGGCGATCACCCGGTCCACTGCGAAGCACGCCTTCGCCCGCCAAATGGGCGGCGACAACACCGCCGTGATGTCTCGCGGCCCGGTCGCAGAGGCCGCGCAAGACCTGCGACGGGCCATGACCGCCCTGCTCGACCGGGCGCAGCGGGCAAAGGAGATCCGGGGCGACATCGACATCACCGCCGTCGTGGCGCTGCTGGTCGGCGCTTCCCGCGCGGCGGAGCACACCGACGGCGACGAGCGGCTGCGGGAGACCGTGCTGGCCGTAGTAGTCGACGGGCTCCGTCCGAGGGACGCGGACCGGTGGGCCCGTGAGGACCCTTCACCACAGGATCAGTGATCTGCGCGGGTGACTCCACGCGTGCCGGACGACAAATATCCAATTCGGTGTGCTGCTGGCGGAGCCCGCCGTAGACACCGGTCTGATGGCGCCTGCCGGGCAGCTGTGGTCGGCCGCTACGGAGCTGGCCAGGTTCACCGCGTTCCTCACGACCAGGTGTGTCCCGGCGTTGCTGGTGTTTGACGGTCGATCAGAAGCGGGCCCGACGCGCTCGGTCGGGTGGTGGGTCGGGCCTGATCACGGGAAGTCGTCGGGCGTGATGTGGGGTAGCGTGGCCAGTAGTTGCCCGGCCAACCGCCGTACGGTGTCGTCGTCTTCCTGGCGGCCGAGCCGCATGAGCAGCTCTCGAGTCCGGGTGTCTCGGTAGTGGTGTGTCTGTAGAGGGC
>NZ_BOPC01000154.1 GCF_016863555.1 Micromonospora qiuiae
GCATCGATGTTGGGGGGACCCTTTGCCGGTTCGAAGGGCCCACAGTAGCCGCGATCTTGGCGAAGGCCTCGCCGCTCAGGCCTGCCGACGCGCGCTCGATCATCCGCCAGCAGCTGCACACCCGAGCCTCGATTGATGCCGCAGTCATTGCGGAGGTCTGCGATGCGCTACAGATTTCCGTGAGCGCCTTCCCGGCACCCATCGAGTCGCCGCCGGCACAGCTCCTGCCAGGGGCAGATGCGGCGCTGCGGACTATGAGTCGGCACGCCACCATCGTCACGTTGTCGAATGTGAGCTGTCTGGAGGCCGATACCGGTCGGCTGCGCACCCTGTTGCACCCGTGGGTGATCGACTACTTCCCCTCCTGTCGGACCGGCTACGCCAAACCCGATCCAGCCGCTTTCCATTGCGTGGCCACTGCGTGCCAAAGCAGCCCGGCGAATATGGTACACATCGGCGACGATTGGGATTGTGACGTCATCGGTGCCCGAACCGCCGGGGTCACCGTCATCTGGGTGGCGAACGGACGGCCGGTGCCCGAGCCCGAACGGCTCGACGACGGCGGCCTGCTCGTGGCCGCTGACCTCACCGCCGCCAGCCAGCACCTCATCGAACTCGCCACAAGGAGATGATCATGGGCCTGTTTCACGGAACCGTCAGCTTCTACCGGCAGTACCGGCCCGGCATCCCGGCGACCGTGGCCGACGTGTTGGATGCCGCAGTCCCTACCGGGGTACCGCGGCGCCTGCTCGACGTAGGCACCGGCACCGGCCTCGTGGTGGAGGCTCTGCTCGGTCGCTTCGATGACATCATCGCCATCGACAACGATCCAGACATGCTCGCCGCTGCCGAAGACGCGCTCCACCAGCAGCTACCCGCCGACTCTCAGCTGCGGCTGCAGGAGGTTACGGCGGAGGACTTCACACCACCGGCGGGATGGCAGGCCGATCTGGTGACGATCTGCCGGGCCTTCCACTGGCTCGATCAGGCCGCGATTCTGACCCGATTGGACGCACAGGTCAGCCCGGACGGCGCGGTCGCGATCTTCGGCGACAACAGTTTCTGGACCGCTACCAGCGACTGGAAGGCCGCAATCCGCGCGGTCATCCAGGATTTCCTCGGCGAGCAGCGTCGCGCCGGCGAACGCACGTTCCAGCACCACAACCGCCCGTACAGCGAGATCATGCGTGAGTCGCCGTTCGGCCAGGTCGAGGAGCACACCGTGCCCGTCAACCGGACCTGGACCGCCGACAGCATCCTTGGGTACCTGTACTCCACCTCTTTCGCGGCGCCACAACTGTTCGGCGACCGGCTCGGCGAGTTCGACAGCGCTGTCCGTGCCACCCTTGCCCGGTACAGCGACACCGACACCTTCGCCGAGGATAACGAATTCCTCATCCGCATCGGCCGGCGAGAACGGGCATGAACCGTTGGTACGGATCGCTCCCGGCACCGGAGATCGCCACGCAGCTAACCGAGAGATCGGTCCTGTGCCTGCCCATCGGCTCATATGAACAGCACGGCCCGCACCTGCCCCTGCATACCGACACCGTCATCGCCGCGCAGTTCACCAACCGCCTCATCGACCGCTACGGCAACCAACACGACCTCTGGGCCCTCCCCGCGCTGCCGTATGGCCTGTCCCTGGAGCATTCCTGGGCGATCGGCACGGTCTCCCTAAGCGTCAGCGCACTCACCACCCTGCTCAACTCCATTGTCGGCGAGTACGCGCGGGCCACCCCAGCCCGTCGGCTGCTCATCGTCAACGGCCATGGCGGCAACCGCGGCGTCCTCGAGGCAGTTGGCTACGAACTGCAGGCCACGCACCAGGTGCGGGTCTGCATCATTCACCCCAGCTCACTCTCGACAGCACATACGGCGTCGACACCGCCGGAGATCCACGCCGGCGTGAAAGAAACCAGCATCATGCTGACCCTCGCCCCCAACGACGTGCACCTAAATCGCCTACCCGAGACGTTCGCCACCGACTCAGCCCACCGCGACGAAATCCAGCGACTCATCCTCTACCGCGGCACCACGTGGCCGTGGAGTTCGGGCGACGACCGCATCGCCAGCCTCGGCATCATTGGCGGTGACCCGCGGCTGGCCTCCGCCGAACTGGGGGAAGCCATCATCACCAGCGCCCTGGACGCATCCGATCAGGTACTACAACGTCTGTAGTCCGTCAACGATGGGAAACGACCATGCCCCTCACCGCTGACGATCTGTCCACCTTCACCACCAGCGGAGTTATCGTCAAACGCAACTTCGTCCCGGCACACTTGATCGACTGCGCGACGGCGCTGGTAACCGACTGGTACCGCACCGACTTAGATCAAAGCCGGCTCACCGAGTTCACGCAGCGGACCTTCGCCCCGCACCTTGCCGACCACCGAGACTTGCTTGCGCTGTTTGCCCAGTCCGGTGTGGCCGGGCTGGCAGGCGAACTCCTTGGCGATATGGCACCGGTCACCATCTCGCAGATCCAGATCCGCGTGCCGGAACGCGACCTCGGACAAGCGCAACCCGAAAAGGCCATGCACGTGGACGGCGTCGCCTGCCCGCACCTCGACCCCGCGGAACTGCGCACCTTCTCGCTTCTCGTGGGTGTCGTGCTTTCCGACATCAGCGACCCGGCCGGTGGTGCCCTGCGTTACGTGATCGGCGGACACCTGCGGATGGCGGAGTGGTTCCGGACCCAATGGTCGCTGGGCATCACAGCCCAAGTCCCCCCGCACATCGACATCGAGCAGGGCACCCCGCTACTCGGCAAGCCCGGTGATGTACTGCTGATGCACCACTTGGTCCCCCATGCCGTTGGCCGCAACGTGACCGCTATCCCGCGAATCATGGCCTACTTCCGGGTGTCCCACGTGAGCCATGCCAGCCGCCGCCTCGACGCACTTCGCAACCCGTGGCTGGACTTCCCGCCACTCACCGCGCGAGTTCGATAGCCGAGCCCGACATCATGGCCGGCACTGGCGCATCAACTGGTGCCGGAAACTGCCAGCAACGTCCTGTGTTCGCGTCCGGCCACGGTACGGAATTTCCCGTCCGATACCGCAAGTTCGGGGGCCACCAGATTCGAGAAAAGCAGAGCAGAATATCACTCCTAGGGTTGAAGGAAAGCGGTCGTGAAATTGATCCTCCCCGACGAACTCCCGCTCGCGATTGAAGCGCTCGAAGCCGGCGAGCTTGTCGTTGTCCCAACTCGACGCTGGTACATGATCTGCGCCAACGCGCGCGATCACGACGCCTGCGAGAGCATCTACGCTGGCAAGAGCCGACCACGGTCGAAGTCGTTGGCCTACATACTGCCATCGCTCGTCGCAGCCGACGAGTTGTTCGTCATGACACCGGCCGCGATCCAACTCGCCTCAGCCTTCTGGCCCGGCGATCTGGCTATGATCCTCCGTTGGCGAAACTCCGAACACGCCCAGCAGCACCAATCTGTCGGCGTGCCCAACGCACTCGTAACCCTCGACTCAGGCACACTCGGTCAACTTGCCCGAAAAAGCCGCGTTCCTATCGCTGCCACAACGGCCAACCGCTCGGACCCGACTAACACGTTAGGTCCAGCGATCACAGCAGCCGAGGTTGAGAGCTTTGTATCGGAGTCCCAAACCAGCGTCGCGTACTGTATCGACGGTGGCATAAGTCCACTGGCCAACCACCTAACTATCGTCGACTGCACCGAAACGCAGGCGACGATCACGAGACCGGGAGTTGTCCACCACCGCGCCATCAACGCAGCCATTGCGGCTGTTTCTTAGTGCTTCAGTTCGTAAGTCCTTCGGGGTTGACGGTCCGGGGTTTGGATGCGGCCAGTCGGTGATGGGGCTGATGAGTACGTCGCAGACGAAGTCGAGGGCGTCGTCGGCGGTACCACTGAACCAGTACTGGTCTTCGTAGCTGTTGTTGCTGGCCCGGTAGGTCGCGAGGCTCCAGCGGTGCGCGGATCCGCTGTAGCGCAGTCGCATCAATGGCAGATGTTCTCCGCCGGTCAACTCACCGGTGACCTAGGCGAGCTGGCCGTGGTAGCGCATACATGCACCGCGGTCAGTTGCGGCCGCTTCTGCCTGGCCCTGGCCCGCAGCCGCTGTGGCAGGGACGTCTTGGTGGAAGCAGGAATGACCGGCATAGGTCTACATCC
>NZ_BOPC01000155.1 GCF_016863555.1 Micromonospora qiuiae
AAGCGCCACGGCCGGGTCAGCTCGTACCGCCCATCGAAGCTCGGTGGCATCCGGGTCAACATGCGTCATTGACACCCCGCCGAGGAATTGCCCTGAAGGCGAGTTCGGGTTCATGGCGAGCTATCGCCTTCCGGAGACCGTGTGGAGGTGGTGAGGCGCCTGGCGATGTACAAAGCGACGGGCGGCCTATTCCGGGCATCGCCGTGGAGCACGTCATTGGGCTTCGGCGGAGTCTGTCTGGTTGGATTCGCGGGCGCAGTGTCGGCAGTGTCGGGGGCAGGGTGCGTGACCTACTTCTACATCGCGGCGACTCGAACAACGCCGTCCGATACGTCGGAAGCGCGGTGCGGTCACGCTTGGCCGGCGTGGACGGCCGTATCCAGGAACATGCACGGACCGGCCGAGCCGCACGCTGGACCGGCTGATGGTGGTGCCCCTGATCCCGGACACCGAGGCGAGCCTCGTGCGCCGGATCGAAGGACGCGGCGGCGCGGTGCTCCAACCGCTGGAAACGATACGGCTGCCGGTCTTCGCAGGGGCACAAGACCAGTGGTTCTTCAGCACACCCCGCTAACGGAAAGTGCGGGTGGCCGGCCTCGTCCTTGACGAGGCCGACCACGCCGCCAAGTCGGAACTCCTCGACGGTTGGACAGCTGACCGAGGCGGATGGCCTGGCGAGGCCTCATCCGGTGGCGCCGATTCGTACGTATGGGCGGGTGTCGCGCCTTTTCCTCAGCTCACCGAACGTTACAGTGTCGACCCGGACGCTCAGACCACGGCGAATGATCACACGGAGCGAGTGCTTTGACGTCAGCAACGGCATCAACGGGGATCAGTCGGGCGGCATCGCCAGCGGGAACGAAGCACGGACCCGCACAGTTCTGGGCTGTCGACCTTCACGTGCACACCCCGGCCTCACGCGATGTCGACGTGCACACCTACGGCGCGAGCGAGCCCCGTCAGATCGTCGACGCGGCGATCGCCGCCGGGCTGCACGCGATCGCCGTCACCGATCACAACACCGCCGGCTGGTGCGACAGGATGGCTGAGGCCGCCCGCGACACGACGCTTGTGGTGCTGCCCGGCCTGGAGCTCAGCACGGCTGAAGGGCATCTCCTCGCCATCTGGGAAGAGGGAACCCCGGCGCAGCACATCGAGGACGTGCTCGTCGAACTCGGGGTGGTCCGCGCCGACCACGGTGACCTGCACAAGGCCTTGGACAAGGGCTTCGCCGACACCGCGAAGGTCATCACCGCCCGGGGCGGCCTGGCAATCCCGGCGCACGCCGACCGGGAGAAGGGCCTGCTCCGCCTCGCCGTGGCCGACCGCGTCAACCAGACGCTGCTCGACGATGCCATCGATGCCGTCGAGATTGTCGACATCACCGAGGCCGAGAGGATTAAGACGCGGCTCGACGGCCGGCGCGAACTCGCGGTGGTCCGCAGTTCCGACACCACCGCACCCGGCGCCAGCACCCACGTCCTGCACGGCATCGGCCACCGCCGGACCTGGATCAAGGCGTCGAGGCCGGACCTGTGCGGCCTGCGGCACGCGCTGGCGGATCCGGCTCTGCGTGTCCGCCTGGAAGAGCCGACAGCGCCGGAGCACACGGTAATCGAGTCCGTGACCGTGACCGGCGGGTTCCTCGACGGTCAGCAGTTCCAGTTTTCGTGCGACCTCAACTGCCTGCTCGGCGGGACGGGAGCGGGCAAGTCGCTGCTCATTGAGCTGGTCCGGTTCGCTCTCGATCAGCAGACCGACGCCGGCGACTTCCCGCAAGTCCGCAAAGAGGTCGAGTCCCGGCTGAAGTACGCGCTCACCTCGGGTTCAACCGTCGAGGTCGTGCTCACCCGCGGCCACGCGCGGTGCCTCGTACGCCGTGCGTACTTCGAGGATGGCTCCACCCAGCCTGAGTTCATCGGTGACACTGAGCATCTGACCGGCCTATCCGGCCGGATCGCGATCACCGGCTTCTCGCAGAGCGAGGTGATCGAATACGCCCGGACGCCGGTGGGACGGATGGCCCTTATCGATGCCGAGCTTGACCTCTGCGAGTTCGAGATTCGTGAAACGGATGCGGTGACGCGGCTCAACGACAACGGCCGGCTCATCGGCTCGCTCGAATCCAAGATCGCGCAGGCCAGCGCGAGGTTGGAGACCCTTCCGGAGGTCGAGAAGCGGCTGGAGGAGCTGTCCGGCCTGTTCGACGGCGAGACCATCAAGATGCAGGCGAAGTGGAGTGCGGAAAAGGCTCTTTTCGAGCCATTGGTCGGCATCCCCGAACTTAAGGTCACCGCGCGGACGGACAGCGGAGAGAAGTTCCGGGTGGTGGCCGCCATCGCTGACAACCAGGACCTCTACCAGCGGGCGCAGGCGGCGTACGCACAGTTGCGCGACGCGGTCGAGGCGGTAAACGCTCAGTTGGCGCAGGTCCTGCTGGTGGTGAACAAGGAACTGGTCGCCATCCGGCAGGAGTGGCTCGAACGGTACCGGCAGTTCGACCGTGAACTTGCCGAAGCGGTCAGCCGTATCGACGTCGACAACAAGGGTCTCGCCGCGCTGCGCACCCGCCTCGTCGAACTCCAGACGGAAAAGGCGAAACTCGACGCGCAGCAAACCCAGCTCAACGACGAGCTCGTGCCGAACTTGGCCACGGTTACGTCGTACCGGGAAGAGCTGATCGCCGAGCTGCTCGAAACGCGCAAGGCACGGCGGCGGCGGCGCGAGGACCGGATCAAGGCACTCAACAAGCTGATGGGCGGCATCGTCCGGATCAAGATGCTCTCCGAAAACGACGATTCGGCCTACCTCGCCGACCTGACGGCCATCGCCAAGGGCTCAAGGCTGCGCGCGCCGGTCCTTCAGCTGATCTGTAAGAAGTCGACCCCAGTCAAGCTGGTCCGCTCGTTCCTCGCCAACGATGTCGACGGCGTGTGTGCCGCCACGGGCGCCGAGCACAAACACGTCGAGACCCTGTTCGACCACGTGCGGGAAAAGGGCTCCATCGAGGACTTCCTGCGGATGCAGACCCTCGACCTGCACGACGGCCTCTCCGTCGAGTTCCGCAAACACGCCAACGACGGCTACGTGCCGATCGAGCGGCTCGCGCACGGCCAGAAGTGCACCGCCATCCTCATCATCGCCCTCGCCGACGGCAACGATCCCCTGATCATCGACCAGCCCGAGGACGCACTCCACGCCCCGTGGATCGAGGAATACCTCGTCGCGAAACTCCGCGACCTGCGCGGCGACCGGCAGTACATCTTCGCCACCCGCAGCCCTGGCCTCGTCGTCTCCGCCGACGCCGAAATGATCATCACACTCACCTCCGACGCCAACAACGGCGCCATCGAAGCCACCGGCTCCCTCGAACGCCACGACCTCAACGTCCTGACGCTCTACCACCTCGAAGGCGGTCCGCTGCCCTTCAAACGCCGAACCGTCAAGCTCGGCTCATCGATGAATTTGCGTGCGACGATCCCAGGGGTTGGGTAGATTCCGTGTTTGACCTGGGTGTGGTCCCTTGGGCAGGACATTGATCCTGTTCGGGAAGGGTCACGTTATGACAGACCAAGAACGCTGCTCTCCTTTCGCAGCCGACGCCGACGCACGCGGGGTTTGCTCAGCAGATGGTGGAGCGATCGAAACCGGGCCGGGCGGTTGACCGCCACACCGTGACGAGAGCGGCCACCACGTCCCGCCAGATCGCGTGAAGCTCCGGTGTCGGTCCGTGACAGTCGATGGCCTCGTCGAGGCTACACAGGGCGGGCGCCGCCGTCACGATGATGTCAAGCTCGGCCTCGGTTGCGGTGGCGAGTACCGCCGGGGTGTGCGAGGCGAAGTGCTTCGCCATGAGGGCGTGCCGCTGGAGCTGCACAAACGAGCTGACCCTTGGGTTGCGGGTGACCTTCGTGGCGACAGTCGCGCCTCCGGGTTGCCGCAGCAGGAACACCTGGGCGCCCGAGGTTCCAGACCTGATCGTACGCAGCAGGAAACTGCCGACCTGCCGGCCGGCGTCGTGGCCACTCATGAGGGTCCTCTTCTACGCGGTGGTGGCTGCGGTTTTGCGGGACCGTTCGGCCTTGCGGCGCAGTTGCGTGTAGACGCC
>NZ_BOPC01000156.1 GCF_016863555.1 Micromonospora qiuiae
AGAAGGCTGGAGACGAAATGGCCGCAGCGCCACACGTGTACACCCACGGGCATCACGAGACGGTTCTGCGCTCACATCGATGGCGTACCGCCGCCACGGAGATCACCGAACCGGCGCTGCAACTGGCTCGGGCGGAGGCCAACGCACGTCGACAGGAAAACATCGACTTCGTCGTCGCCGATGTCCACTCCCTCGATCTGCCCGACAACACCTTCGACGTCGTCCATGCCCACCAGGTCCTTCAACACGTGGCCGATCCGGTCCGGGCGCTGACCGAAATGCGCCGAGTATGCCGGCCCGGCGGCATCATCGCCGCCCGTGACAGCGACTACACGGCGTTCACCTGGTTCCCGCACGTGCCCGCGCTCAACGACTGGCTAGCCCTCTACAGACAGGCCGCCCGCGACAACGGCGGCGAGCCGGACGCCGGACGCCGCCTGCTGTCCTGGGCCAACAAGGCCGGGTTCACCGACGTCACCGCGACAGCGAGCACCTGGTGCTTCGCCGCCCCCGCCGACCGGCAGTGGTGGGGCCAGATGTGGGCCGAACGGATTCTGTATTCGGACCTGGCCCAGCAGGTATTGGCCTCCGGTCTGGCCACCGAGGACGACCTACACCGCATCTCTCAGGGCTGGCGGGAATGGGCTGACGCCAGCGACGCCTGGTTCACCGTGCTCCACGGCGAGATCATCTGCCGGGCCTGAGCAAGACCCCGAACTGCTTGTCGTGCCGAGTTGAGTGTGCCCCGCCTGGACGGGGCGGGCATCGAGATCCCTCCGTCACCGCTACGGCCCGGCACGAGGGGGCGAGAGATGGCGTGGAACCGGATCATGGGACCTCCCTCGGTGACGGCGGCCGAGAGAGCCGTTGCGCCAGACGGTACTTGCCAGGGCGGCGGGCTGGGCGTTGCTGTCGATGATCCGGCAGTGCCCGCTCGCGGGCGCCGGCGTCGTGACGTTTTCGGGGCGCTCCCTGCCCTGATCAACATCACCTGATCTTGGCTAGCGTGACTTTCCCGAGCGATGGTCCCCAAGCGCCGATCCGGCGCTACACGCCGGTAGTGCCATCGATGCGTTCCCGGACCAGGTCGGCGTGGCCGTTGTGGCGAGCGTACTCCTCGATCATGTGGACGTAGATCCAGCGAAGGTTGACGTCCTGCTCCATGAATCGACCCGTATCGTCCAGAGCACGCTCGGCGCAGTGCTCACGGGCGCGGGCGATCTCCGCGTGCCAGATGGCGAGGGCCTCATTCAGGGTGGCGCCCTCAGCCACATCGAAACCACCGTCGGGGCCATCCGGGTCGGCCTGCCGGTCGTAGATAGGCGGAGCCTGTTCTCCGGCGAACACGCGACGGAACCAATTCCGCTCCACCTCCGCCATGTGCTGGACCAGGCCGGTCAACGTGAAGCCGGACGGTGGCACGGACGCCACGGCGGCCTGCTCATCGTCCAGCCCTTCGCACTTCATGGCCAGTGTGGCGCGGTGAAAGTCGAGCCAGCTTTCGAGCGTCGTGCGCTCGTCGGCGTTCAGGGGCGGCATAGGACGATCGATGGTGCTCACGGGTCGATTATCGCCAGCATCCGAACGGCGCCGAGAGGCAGGGCACTGCAGGCGGTGGCTTGGCCGGTAAGGCCGCCGTCGGTGCTGCCGCAGCCGGTGGGTACGCGGCCAGGGCGGTCGACGGCCCTGGGGTGAGGCCAGAGCTCCGCCAGCGGACGACCGCCGTCGGAGCCCTGGCGCCGTTCGGGCAGCTCATCCGCCCGCCGATCTCGGCCAGTGGACGGTCCGCACGGGTAACCGACCGTCCACTGGCCGTCCTCGTCGTCGCTGCACGGGCCCCATCGGTAGGAGATTTGGCGGGCACCCGTCACCGACTCCGGGCGTGGCTACCGGTAGCTCCAGACCACTGGCCGGGCCTTGTAGATCGCTGCCCCGGAGAGGTAGCGGTTGCCGACGTAGGAACCGTTCAGCCGATACAGCCAGACGTTGCCGTTGCCGTAGGTGCCGTCGCGGTTCGCGCCGTCGACCTTGGTGGTGAAGACCAGCCCACCGGAGTGGTTACCGACACTCTTGATCTTGTTTGTGTCGATGTACCCGGGTGCTCGCTGGAATCGGTTGCGGTTGATGTCGTACCGGTAAACGTGGCTGGTGTTGCTCATCCAGAGGTTGGCAGAGGTGCCGTAGACCGGTGACAGGTCGTGCACGTTTCCGGTGACCGTCCGGCAGGCGGCGTTGGTGAGTTTAGGAGCGGTGGCCGTGCCGCTCACCTTGTAGCTGCACAGCCGGGTGCCGCCAGCGGCCCAGAGGCGCTTGATGGCACTGTCCCAGTAGACGGCGTGCGCCTTGGCGAACGCCTTCGTGGCGGCCGGGCTGGTCCGGCCCTTGCCGTAGAGGGTGAGCTTGCCGGGAGCGGAGGAGGCGACCACGACAGCGCCGTTGGGCAGCAACTCGATGGCGTGTGGGTTGCCGCCTGGCGTGACCTGGTACCGCACCTTGCGGGTGGCGTAGTCGACAATCCCGGCCCGGCCGCCGGACGCGGCCACCAGGACCACATTCCGCGAGCCCTGCTTGCGGAACTTGACGTCGGAGAGGTTCTTCCAGCCGCTGCCGGCGGGTCGCTTCCACGACCACTGGGCCGAACCAGCCGTCCACCGGCTGGCGCCAGCACTGAAGATCCTGATCCCGTACCGCTGGTCGACCACCGCGACTCGGTCGCTGGCTGCCTGCGCGTCGGTCGGCGCGACCAGCACTCCCACCATGCCCACCGCCGCCGCGCCGAGGGTTGCGCCGATCGTGTGCCATCGCCGTCGCGCCCTGTCTGCTGATCGCATCATCGCCATGAACCTCCCGTGTGACGAGCCCCATCGGGGGGGCGTTGACGGTGCGGCCCACGAAATATCGGCCTGCACCACGACTGATGATGTTCGAACGTATGCGATTGGTGACCGGCTGCCAATGATGGCGTTGGATGGGCGACAGCACGGTCGACCATGCTCAGGGGTGTCGCGCGGCGTACCGGACAGCACCCGGCCAGCCAACCCGACCGCCGGGCCGGAAACCCGGTTTACGGCCTGTGGCAGCTTTCGGAGCAACAACAACTTCAGCGCTGGTCAAAGACGGGGATGACGATCCCGGCTCCAGGCGTTGCCCAACTCTGCAGGGCGAGCGGCGTCGTGATGCACCTAGCGTGCAGAACGCCTTGGCCGCCAAGCATGAAAGCGAGGTGATATTTACGTCGGATGCGACGGAGGCGAACACGCTCGCGATCATCGGCGCCGTTGCCGGCGATCATCGGCCGGACAACGGCCATGTGGTCAGTCGTCGAGCATCACTCAGTCCACGCCGCTTGCGAGCAGTTGCGCAAGCAGGCATCCGATCACGACCGCCGACGCCGACAGCGAAGGTCGCGCCCGCCCAGAGACATACGCGATAAACCCTACTCATCCGGCCACGCAACAAGGAGCTCCTCCGGGAACTCCGTCGGCACCCATCGGAACCGCCCACCAGGCAAAGGGCGATCATGGTCCTGTTTCCATGCATAGCGGTCGAGGTGAGCTGCTGCCACAGTTCGGTAGAAGCCTTCCCGGGGCCTAACCTCTTGAGCTACCTCGTCCTTTCCAGCAACTGACCAATGGACGACTGGAAACCATCTGCAATCGCAGGTGGCAGTCCCCACCTTGAGGGAGATCACCAATCCCTCGTCGTCATCCGCGATGACCTGAGGGAGGTTGTGTTCGCTGCCCTTGTCGGGCACGGCGGTCACCTCGTGGTCGCTAGGGCGAATCAAAGCGTGGGTATTCACCTCAGTCGGGGGAGCGCCACAGCCCCACCTCTGCACCCCGACAACCGCCGCAGTCTCACTAGTCGGCGCCGGAGCACTTTCCAGGACTCGGATCCTGATCTCACTGATCCGGATTCTCTGTCCTTCAGGAGCGGTGATGTTGAGATCGATCATTGTGAAGTTCGCGTCTCCGGTTATTTTCGGCGACTCGAAGGTGTCGGGCATTTCTCCATCCTCGGATGGCTGTGGTTCTGCCATTAGTGAGGAGGTCAACGGGACCACTTTTGCCAGCCAGGGGCAGCTAG
>NZ_BOPC01000157.1 GCF_016863555.1 Micromonospora qiuiae
GTCTGCCTAGGCGAACAGGGCCCCCTGCGATACAGCGAGTTGGGCAACGGCATCACCGGATGGACCGGCACTCGTATCGGCGACGGCGAGATCACCCGGACGGTGACCCGGCTACTGGAAAGCGGCCTCGCCCAGGAGGCGTTCGTCGATGGCCACCGGTCGTTGACCCTGACCGATGCCGGGCGCCACCGCTTGGAGATGATCCGGGCTCTGGGTCGCGCCCTGCGCGACTTCGAACAAGACGACCAAGGCGGGCCGAGCCAAAAGCCGTCCTGACGAGCGATCGGCAAGCTGCTGAATCTGCGCTGGCAAACAGGTTGCTTGCATGCCTCTAAGACCGTGGAATCGTGTCTACGTTTTGGTCCGGAAGTCTCAGCTCGCTTCTCGGTCGTGGGCGGACTGCAAGCGCCAGGCTTAGGCGACTTTTAATAATCAGCGCCGGGCCGAGGCCAAGGAGTTGTGCAGACGAATATTGACAATGATGCACGAAGTGCAAGTGATGGGTGACGAGCATTTTCAGGCCTTTCATTCTGGCGATTCGGACTGCATGAAGCCCACGCCCGCCGAGGGCCAAATCCGTCAGATAAATGAGTGGCGACATCACCTTGATTGGATTACCCATCAATACAATGATTTCCTGACGCAAATGGGCGAAGAGTACGCATATCTCGAAGGCGCGGTTAGTGCGATCGGCCTCTTCAAGTTGTCGGCCAACCGAGCCCGCAGGAGTGGTAGGGCCGTACAGCAGCGAAGTGCAGCAACCGACTACGCCGAGCGAAACCACGATGAGCGCCATCAGGTCGGCCGACCAGCGGTACGCACTGAACGGGACCGCGTTGCCGATTTCTGGGGAATAAGGGTAATCTATGGCTGATGCCTTGCTCGATCTTCGTCACCTTCCCCGAACGAGGCAAGGATTGATTGCGGAGTCGTATTTGTTGCCATCGATGCCAAGTGAAGTAATGTCATTCCTAGGTTGATCGTCCCAGTCAGCACTGGTTCAATGTCCCCGTCCTCATCTATCAGTTGATTTACCGTATTGAAGAATGCTGGCGAAGGTCCGCCTTCGTGCAGATGCGCGCTGAGCACCAAGGATCCGCGCTTCATGCGATACCGGCCCTCGGGTGACATAGTGGGTGGGCCAGGCCTAACCAATCCGCCAGTACGCCGGAAAGGAGCAAGCAGGTCGCCTGCCGGATCCACCGTCTCAAGCTTGGCGATGGCATCCATCGGTAGCAGCATTGGCGATATTTGGTACCCTCCCAGGTCGTTCGGCGTTAGACGCAGAAGGCATGGCTGAGCCGTCTCAACGGTCATCCGATCGAGGTATCGCCGAACAACTGGAAGCGCTTGAAGGCATTCCCTCACGTCGGTTGCAACGGTGATCTGCAGGATGTTGTCGAGGTGAGGCATGGCCTGTCTAATCAGCGGAAGCAGTTCAAAGGCTGGCTCCATTGCGGCCAAGTCAGCTCGAACCTTCGCGCCCCAGCTAAAATCGCGCAACAGATCGTCCCGGTTGAGGCGGAAAGAAATTCGTTGGTGCAATCCGGCCGCTCGCTCCTCTTCCGTGGGTGCATCAAGATTCACGCTGCTAATGGGCAGGCCGCAGTGGGTAGTATAGTTCCTCAGCTTGTAAAGAAATCGATATGCAATGGAGGAGTCAAACGCGCGACTGCATGCCGATTTGAAGTCGACGAAGTTGGTGGAGGTTTCACCAAATGTTCGCTTGAGCCATGTTTCTTCGTGGTCAAGGAACAGCCGGACAACGTTCAGCCAGTTAACGCAGGAACTCATGAACCCGGTTGCCGCCTCGCGAGGCTGGATGCGCCCACGCTCCCGAGGTAAACCGAACAGTCTCAAATAGTACGTGTTCAGCGATTCTATTTCCTCGTAGCTCCGGGCCACCAGCTTAAAAACGTCGCGTACCCCAAGTCGCAGAACAGGCTTAAGTGCCTCCTCAAGTTCCCTATACTCTGCTGCGTCTAGCTCGGCATCGAACCGGAAGCTCAATTTTGCACCCTGGGTGCCTTCTTCCAGGGAAGCTAGGCCATAAGCAGGGCGACCGGTCCTTTGAGGAGGCGGGGTCATTGGCCTAACCTAAAGCTTGGCGAGCGGCAAGGGAAGCGCGTAAGGGGCCTGAGTCCCCTGTGGCCCGTAGCTCGCCTGGCTGGCGCTGGCCACTGGCGCAGACCAGGGCGGCAGCTCGCCTCATGCAAGATCAACGAGACAGATCCACTACAACCGAGGCAACCAGTGCCGGCTGGCGTTGGCAAGCGTCGGCAGACTCCGCCCTGGTTGAAGGACTGAATGATCGATGATGTTCTTTCACTGTGGTGGGTGTAAGGGTTCAAATCCCCTCGGCTCCACTGCAAGCAGCAGGTCACAGGCGGTTTCTCGAATGGGCGAGAACCCGCCTTCGGCGAGCTGGGGTGGCCTGGCCTGCCTAGCAGCATCGGCCAGCTACGGCCTGAGCTACGTCTACATGGGCCGTTACTTGGCCGTGGAATCAGTCCGCTCATGCTCTCCGCGAGCCAGCTCGGAGCCGCAGCGATCCTGCTCGCTGCCGCCATGCCCATCGCAGGACTCGACACCCGTGAATGGTGGTGGGACGCCGTGGCGAGCGTGCTCGTGCTCGGAGCCCTCGGAACGGATGCCGCCGATGTTCTGAACTACCGGATCATCCAGGACGAAGGGCCGACCGCCGCATCCGTCGTCACTTACCTGCTTCCTCTCGTGACCGTGGCCCTCGGATGGACGGTCCTGGGCGAGGCCATCAACATGGCGATCCTTGTCGGTGTCGTACTGGTTCTCGGCGGCGTGGTCCTCAGCAAGCGGACACTGCCCGGTAAGTGATCGCAGTGTGATCCGACAGCTGATGTGCGACGTAGCTCTGCCAGGTGATGTGCGACGGGGTTGCCGTGTACGGGCACGATTCCGTGGTGTGACGTGACGGTTGAGTGTCGCTTTGATGGCGTTCGGCGGGTCGGTTCTGCTGTCGGTCGCGCTGGTGTCGGTTCCTTGGTCGTGGCGGGGTGTCCTGGCTTCCGGGTGGCCGGTGTTGGTGCCGGTGGCGGGGCTTGGCGGTGCTGGTCGCGGGGGTGCTGCTGTGGCGGCGGGACGGTGTGAAGCATGAGGTGTCTGCCGCGCCGATGCCGCCGGATCGGCAGGGGCGGGCCCTTACGGTCGTGGGTGATTCCGGCCAGGGTGGTCCTGGTGGGGGCGGTCACTTGGGCCGCGGTCGGTTGGCCCCGAACCCCGGCCCTCCTCAGAGATGCCGCCGCGGCTCACCTCGCCGGGCACCACAAGGGCTACCAGCCCCCCGGACGAGGCCAAGGTCGTTCC
>NZ_BOPC01000158.1 GCF_016863555.1 Micromonospora qiuiae
TCCTGTTCGCCTCACCGGCATCCATTTCGGTAACGGAATTGTCGGAGTATGTCCGGGGTGGACGTCCTGACCTGCCGATGAGCGCGTCCGTACCATTGCCACGCGCCCGTAATCGGGCCCCGATGGGTAATCGCACGACATCGGCGAAGCAAGTGGCAAAGCTGAGCCCGGGGACCGGCGTTGTTCTATCGATCGGTGAAGGCGCCTGCGCGGGCGGCGGTGGCAGCGCTGCGGGCGACAAGCTCGGGAAGGTGCGCGTCGGCCGCCGCCCGTAGAAGTACCAGCTCGTGATACAGCGGGGCGGTTGCGGCGATGAGCAGCCGGCGCGCATCGGTGCCCGCCGGTATCTCACCGCGTTCGGCGGCGCGCCGCGCGATGTCGGCGCAGCGGTCGTACCGGTCGGCCCAGAAGGCGCGTAGGGCCTCGGCGGCCTGCTCGGACCGGAACGACGCCGCGATCAGCGCGACGGTCACCGGGTTGGCGGTGAGTGCGGCATAAACCTCGTGGTTGACCGCGACCAGGTCACCCTCGAGCGAACCCGTGTCGGGCGGGCGCCACGCGTCGTCGCTCGCCTCGTCCAAGACGTCGACCAGCAGGCCACCGACATCCCGCCAGCGCCGGTACACCGTCGTGCGGTGTACGCCCGAGCGCTCGGCCACCACGTCGATGCTCATGGAGTCGTAGCCGTGCTGCACCAACTGGGCGAGCGCGGCGTCGAGCACGCGGCGACGGACCGCTGCGCTGCGCCCGCCAGGGCGGCGTGCGCGGCCGGTCACGGACTCCTCGGGAAGATCGCTTGTCGGTCGGGGCGACGCCATGCCACGATGCTATCGCTACAAAAGTAGATTTAACCAGGGAGGATTTCCTTGACACCCGACCCAACGGCCCTTCACCCGGTGGCGGCGCATCCACGTGTGGTGTTTCTCAAGGCGCTGGTCACCTTCCCCAAGATCACCGTCGGGGACTACACGTACTACGACGATCCCGACGACGCGACCGGCTTCGAGCGGCACAACGTGCTCTACGGCTACGGACCGGAACAGCTGATCATCGGCAAGTTCTGCGCGATAGCGGCAGGAACCCGGTTCCTGATGGCCGGCGGCGACCACCCGGTCATGGGCCCGTCCACCTACCCGTTCACCCTCTTCGGCGGCGAATGGGCCGAACGGACCCTCGATGCCGTGAGCGCCATGCCCAGCCGCGGCGACACCATCATCGGCAACGATGTGTGGTTCGGCTACCGGGCCACTGTCATGCCGGGGGTACGCATCGGCGACGGGGCGATCATCGCGGCCGGCGCGGTAGTCACCACCGACGTCCCGGCCTACACGATCGTCGGCGGGAATCCAGCCCGACCGATCCGGCAACGCTTCAGCGACCAAGACATCCACCGGCTGCTCCGCGCCGCGTGGTGGGACTGGCCCGCCGACCTGATCAACCAGCACTGCCGCACCCTCATGACCGGCACACCGGCCGAGATCGAACGCATCGCCATCGAGAACGGACTGGAGCAAGCCCCATGAAATCCGCGTTCATTCAGGAACACGCAGTGGCCGACGCCGGCCGCGGTCTGTACGCCGTCACCACCGGACCCGACGGCGCGCTGTGGTTCACCGAGTCTCGGGCCCACCGCATCGGCAGAATCACCACCGACGGCGCGATCACCCGATTCCCCGTGCCCAGCCGCAACGGCGGACCGTACGGCATCGCCCCCGGGCCCGACGGCGCCCTGTGGTTCACCGAGATGAACGCCAATCGAATCGGCCGGATCACCACCGGCGGCGAGACCACCGATTTCCCGCTCCCGGTCACCGGCGCCTACCCCTCGGCCATCACCGCCGGCACCGACGGCGGCATGTGGTTCACGATGAACCAGGCGAACGCGATCGGCCGGATCGACACGGACGGCACCATCACCACGCACCCGCTGCCGACAGAAGCCGCCGCCCCCGTTGGAATCACCGCCGGCCCCGACGGCGCAGTCTGGTTCGTCGAGATCGCCGCCGGCCAGATCGGGCGGATCACCCCCGACGGCACGATCGACGAGTTTCCGCTACCGGACCGCACCGGCCGGCCCCACGCCATCACCACCAGCGACAACGGCGACCTATGGTTCACCGAGTGGGGAGGCAACCGGGTCGGCTCCATCACCACAGACGGGAAGATCGAAGTCCATGACCTGCCCACCCCCCGCTCCGAGCCACACGGCATCACCCTCGGACCCGACGGCGCCCTGTGGACAGCATTGGAAAACGGCACCCTGGCCCGCATCAGCACCCCTGGTCGCTAATGGCGGCCACGTCGGATCGGCCGTTCGGGCTGGCAATCCGCTTGATCGTGTGTACGCATCTGCCGCCGACCGGGCATGTAAGCGCCAGGGCTCCCATCACCTGCGGTAGCCGCCAGCGACCGCGTCCAGGTGTGAGGACATCCGGTCGTAGCCGAGATGAGGGAGGCGTTCGGGTGGTGAGTCATCGCAGTGCTGCTGCGAGTTCGGCGGCGTTGTCGAACGCGGGTGCCGCCCTTTCGGATTCGTCTTCCGTGAGCGTGACGGACTGGGCGCGGGCCAGCATCTCGGCCGCAGTCTGTGGATCGTGCAGCACCATCGCGAGTTCGGCGCGGTAGACCAGGACCTCTACCTGCTCGACCGGGTCGTCGTCGGCTTGCGGGCGGGCCAACGCGCTGTCGAGGATCCGAACGGCCTGTCCGGCGTTTCCCCTGGAATCGGCCTGTACGACAGCATTCGCTAGGGCCTTGGCCAGCCGCCCGGCAGGTGTGGTGGCCGGCATGGGCGCGGTGGCGGTGTCCCGAAAGACGCGGATCCAGTTGCCGCCCGGGTCGATGACGCTGAACCCGCCCAACCCGTCGGCGTTCTTCCGTGCCCGAGGCCGGGTCATCCGCGGCGTTCCGGACACCAGTACCTTGCCGTACGCGGCGCGCATTCCTGCTGCGAATGCCCCGTGTAGTCCCTCGATGTCCGCGGTGAGTACGAGACAGGAGCCATAGGACTGCTCCGGGTCAAATCCGGGGATCTCGAAGAACTGTAGATGCAGGTCTTCCCGCTGCACCGCCACAAACGCGTTGGGCTTGCGCTGCTTGTAAGTGGTGCGGAAACCGAGAACTCCGTAGAAGGTTTCGATGCCGTCAATGGATGCACACGGCAGCAGGGGAACGGTCCGCTCGTTGGTCATGCCCCCTTCCTAAACGTCGCAGGGTGTCCGTCGCACATGGAAATAGCCGATCATCATTTTTGGCCATCCGATCGGC
>NZ_BOPC01000159.1 GCF_016863555.1 Micromonospora qiuiae
CGACGACAACTGGTCCACCATCGTGTTGACGGTGTCCTTGAGTTCGAGGATCTCGCCCTGCGCGGCCACGGTGATCTTCTGCGAGAGGTCGCCCTTGGCCACCGCCGTGGAGACCTGGGCGATGTTGCGCACCTGGGCGGTCAGGTTCGACGCCATCGAGTTGACGTTGTCGGTCAGGTCCTTCCAGGTGCCGGCGACGTTGGGCACGTCGGCCTGGCCACCCAGCTTGCCCTCCGTGCCCACCTCACGGGCCACCCGGGTCACCTGCTCGGCGAAGAGCCGCAGGGTGTCGGTGAGGGAGTTCATGGTGTCGGCCAGCTCGGCGACCTCGCCCCGGGCACCCACCGTGATCTTCTGGCTCAGGTCGCCCTTGGCCACCGCCGTGGCCATCTGTGAGATCGACCGCACCTGATCGGTGAGGTTCGACGCCATGGTGTTGACCGAGTCGGTGAGGTCCTTCCAGGTGCCGGCGGCGCCGCGGACATCGGCCTGGCCGCCGAGCTTGCCCTCCGTGCCCACCTCGCGAGCGACCCGGGTCACCTCGTTGGAGAAGGAGGAGAGCTGGTCGACCATGGTGTTGACCGTGCGGCCGATGCGCAGGTACTCACCGCGCAGCGGGCGGCCATCGATCTCCAGCGCCATGTGCTGGGAGAGGTCGCCGTTGGCGACCGCGACGATGACCCGGCCGATCTCCGTGGTGGGCCGGCCCAGGTCGTCGATGAGCGAGTTGATCGCCCGCTGGCCCTCCGCCCAGGAGCCGTCCAGCCCTTCCTCGTCCAGCCGCTCGGTCAACCGGCCGTCGCGGCCGACGATCCGGCTGATCCGGCGTAGGTCCAGATGCTGCCGCTCCTGGAGCGACACCACGTCGTTGAAGGCGTCCGCCACCTCGCCGGCCGCGCCCGATCGCCGGGGCAGCCGGACCTTGAGGTCGCCACGGCGGACCTGCCGCAGCGCCTCCGCCAGCTCGGTGAGGACCGCCTCGTGGTCGGCGGCGAAGGTCTCCGCCAGCCCCGACTGTTTCGCCGTGGTCATCATTCCTCGCTCAACTCTGGGGTACGCCGGCTCGCGCCGGCCACCCCATCATTGTCCCCGTGAGCTGGAAATCGCCACGCCGCACCGCCGTTGGTGATGCTGACCCGGCAGGTGATCGGCTTGGCACCGAGCGGGTGTGGGGGGAGGATACGGGGGTGTCGGCGGAGACGGGGCCCGCCACGACCAAGGGCCCAGACGAACACGTACGGCGCGTGAGGCTTCCTGCCGATCGCCGTACGCCAGCCGCTGCACGGGCGGTCGTCCGGTCCGTGCTCACCGAGGCAAACCTGGACGAACTGGCCAACGAGGCACTGCTGCTCACCACGGAGCTGTCCACCAACGCCGTCGAGCACGCCGGCACCGAACTGGACATCGAGGTCAGCGCGGACCCCGCAGGGTTGACCGTGACCGTCTCGGACTTCGCCGCCGGCCCCGTCGACGAGCTGACCGTGGGCGTACGAAATGTGGCGAACGACATCGTCGACGTGGCCGAACGCGGGCGCGGACTGCTGCTGGTCGACCACTTCGCCAGTCGCTGGGGCACGACGTACCTTCCCAAGGGCAAGGGCGTGTGGTTCCGGCTGGACCGCAGGCGCCGCGGCGGGCAGCACGGGGACGACTCCGGGTCACACGAGGACGACTTCGGGCCGCCGGTCGGCGATCGGGACTCCACCGGACACACCTCCGCACCCAGCGCCGGTGCGATGAGCGCACTGCTGCAGACCACCCCCGATCCGTACGCCGACGATCCGCTGCCCGACTTCGCCGCCAGCCTGCTCACCCGGGTGGCGGACATGGTCGGCGCCTCCGGGGGCGTGATCCGACTGGACCGCGGGGACGGCCAGGGCACGCAGACGCTCGCCCGGTACGGCCGGCAGCCCCGGGCCGGCAACGAGCTGATCCGGGTGCCGCTGGCGGTGCACCGCCCGTACGCCGGAGAGCTGGAGCTGGACGCCGCGCCCACCGCGTACGCCCGGCCGCTGGCGGTGCTGACCGCCGAGCGGCTCTCGCTGCACCTGGAGAACGACCGGCTGCGTCGTGCCGACGTCCGCCGGCAGGCCTGGCTGACCTTCCTCGCCGAGGCCAGTGAGCTGCTCGCGCAGTCCTTGGACGTGGAACTGACCATGGCGCTCATCCCGCAGCTGGTGGTGCCCCGGCTCGGCCAGTGGTGCGCGGTGCACACCGCCGACGAGTGGGGCCGGCTCCGCCTCGCCGCGGCCAGCCACGCGGACGAGTCGATGCTGCCGCAACTGCACGCCACCCTGCGCGAGGCCGGCCCCGACTCGATCCAGTCGCGGCTGCGCGAGGCCAGCCGCAACGGGGCCCAGACCCCGCTGGGCGCGCCGATGGAGGGCTTCGCCGTACCGCTGATCGCCCGGGGGCAGCGCCTCGGCACCCTCGCCGTCGGGCGACACCAGCGGCACCGGCACGACCCCGACGAGATCGCGGTGCTGGAGGACGTCGCCCGGCGAGCGGCGCTGGCGATCGAGAACGCCCGGATCCACGCCGAACGGCGGCGGGTGGCGCAGGCGCTGCAACAGTCGCTGCTACCGCCGGTGCTGCCGGTCGTGGAGGGCATCGGTTTCGCCGCCGAGTACGTCCCGACCGGTGGGGACGCCGACGTCGGCGGCGACTTCTACGACGTGGTGTCGCTGCCGGACGGCCGCTGGCTGGTGGTGATCGGCGACGTCTCGGGCAAGGGCGTGCAGGCCGCCGCGGTCACCGGGCTGGTGCGGGACGTGATCCGGGTGCTGGCCGGGGACGGCAAACCGCTGCCCGAGGTGCTGGCCCGGCTCAACGAGACCCTGGTCGAGCGGGGTGCCGGCCGCTACTGCACGCTGGCCCTGGCCGCCGTCGGGCCGGGCGAGGGCGGCCGGCTCGACGTGGAGCTGCACCTGGCCGGGCATGACCGGCCAGTGCTGCTGCGTTCCGGGGACGGGCGGGTGCGCTCCGGGGAGGGCCGGGTGCGTTCCGGGGACGGGCGAGTGCGCTCCGGGGACGGGCGAGT
>NZ_BOPC01000160.1 GCF_016863555.1 Micromonospora qiuiae
CGCGGCATCTCGTGTGCGGCGCGTTCGGCGATCTGGCAGGTGTTTTCTGCCGGGAAGCACGAGGTGCGGCGGTGCCGGATGGGGGTGCCGCAGGCCGGTTGGCCGGTCGATGCAGGGCGCAGGGCTCGCTTCGTCGCCACCGCACTACTGCCGGTCGCTCTGATCCTGCTTGTGCCCTCCCGAAGGCCCGCCTTCAGCTCGTCGGTGCGGATCGGGAACATCGCCGCGGATGATTTTGCCGGCGGCGGCCGGTCCTATCTGCGTGACGACCTTCGCGATCAGCTTCGCCATGGATGGGACACTGACCCGCGCGGACATCCCCGCGCTCTGCGGCGACCTGGCCGACGTGCTGCGCGGCCGGGATCCTGGCGTGGTGGTCTGCGACGTGTCCGGAGCGATCCGTCCCGATGTGGTCACGGTCGAGGCGCTGGCCCGGCTCTGCCTGACGGCGCGGCGGCACGGCTGGCAACTGGTCCTCAGCGGCGCCAACGCCGACCTGCTCGAGATTGCCGACCTGCTCGGCCTGGCCGGCGTGTTATTGCAGCCGCTCCGGCAAGCCGAACAACGGAAACAGGCGGGCGGTGTCGAGGAAGTTGTTGACCGCAGCGATCCGTCCGGCTGAGATCTCCAGCACGATCAGCGCCCAGGGGTCGTGCCCCGAGCCGCCGAGGCTGGGGCGGTACTGCCCGAACGCCGGCAGGCCGTTCGCCACCACCGGCACCAGCCGGGAGCCTCGGCATCCGGAGCCCGTGCCGCTCATCCAGGCGAGGATGTCGCCGTGGCCGCGCAGCCACAGCGGCAGCGGCGGCATCGACAGCGTGGCGTCCTCGTGCAGCAGCGCGGTGAGCGCCGCCAGGTCGTACGCCTCGAACGCGCGCACATAGCGCGCGAGCAGCGCCTTCTGCTCCTCGTCCAGCGGTTGGTGCACATCAGCGGCGGTGTCGGCGGCGGTGAGGGTGGCCCGGGCCCGTTGCAGGGCGCTGTTGACGCTGGCCACCGAGGTGTCGAGGAGCTCGGCCACCTCCTGGGCCGACCAGGCCAGCACTTCCCGCAGGATGAGCACGGCCCGCTGCCGCGGCGGCAGGTGCTGCAGCGCGGCGACGAACGCCAACCGGACGGACTCGCGGCCGGCGATCACCTCAGCCGGGTCGCTGGTCTGCGGCAGGACCCGGCTGTCCGGCACCGGGCCCACCCAGATCTCGTCGGGGCGCGGCTCGCCCGGGTGGGTGGCGGTGCCGGACCCGGCGGGACCGAGATCCATCGGCCGGACCCGGCGCTGCGCACTGGCGAGCATGTTGAGACAGACGTTGGTCGCGATCCGGTACAGCCAGGTCCGCAGCGCCGACCGGCCCTCGAACCGCTCGTAGCTGCGCCACGCCCGCACGAAGGTGTCCTGCACGGCGTCCTCGGCATCGAAGGCCGAGCCCAGCATCCGGTAGCAGTAGCCGGTCAGCTCCGAGCGGTACGGCTCCAACTGGGATTCGATCGAGGTGCTGATTGCCACGTCACCCACACCGTCAATCTAACGCTCCCCCCCGACAACCTCGGGACCCGAAAATTCGTGTCGCCCGCGGCGATGAGTCTTCGGCGCCTGCCCGGTCTTCAAGACATCGGACAACGACACGACACGAGGAGCACCTCATGACCGCCACTGCATGGACCGCCGAGCCCGGCACCTCCGGCCAGTACGCCGACGTCAACGGCGTCAACCTGTACTACGAGACGCACGGCACCGGCCGCCCGATGATCCTGCTGCACGGCGGCCTCGGCTCGGGCGAGATGTTCGCGCCGATCCTGCCCATGCTGACCGACCAGCACCAGGTCATCCTGGTCGACCTGCAGGGGCACGGCCGCACCGCCGACGTGGACCGGCCGTTGGACGTGACGCTGATGGCGGACGACGTCGCGGCCCTGATCGACCACCTCGGGCTGGAGAAGCCGGACGTCGTCGGCTACTCCCTCGGCGGCGGGGTCGCGCTCGAGGTCGCCATCCGTCACCCCGACAAGGTGGGCCGTCTGGTCGCGGCGTCGGCGAACATCCGCCGCGACGCCATCTACCCGGAGATGCTCGCGCAGCAGGGACAGGTCAACAGCGCGGCCGCCGAGTTCATGAAGGACACCCCGATGTACGAGCTCTACCAGCGGGTGGCGCCGCGCCCGGAGGACTTCCCCCGGCTGCTGGACAAGATCGGCGTGGCGATGAGCAAGGACTTCGACTACACCGAGCAGGTCCGTGGCCTGCAGGTGCCGACGCTGGTGGTCGCCGCCGACGCCGACATGGCACCGCCGAGCCACTACGTCGAGGTCTTCAACCTGCTCGACGGCGGGCTGCGCGACGGCGGCTGGACGGGTGAGGGCCGGCCGAAGGGTGGCCACGCCCTGGCGATCCTGCCCGGGCTGACGCACTACGACCTCTTCGCCTCCCCGCTCTTCGCAGCGGTCACCCTCGCCTTTCTCCACCAGACGCCCTGACCCACCCCACCCCTCCCCGACCCCCTCGCGTTGATCATGAGTTAGTGGCGTGGTTGATCTTCAAAGGGCCGCCTTGACGTCCTGCTCGAGGGTGACCTGTCGCTGGCCTCATGATCAGCGAGGAGATCGGGGGTGAGGGGGTTCGGGGAGGGGGTAGGGCGGAGCGGGGCCGGTCCGG
>NZ_BOPC01000161.1 GCF_016863555.1 Micromonospora qiuiae
TCCATTGGGGGAAGCCGGCGGCGCGCACGAGTTCCTCGACCGCGGCCTTGCTGTGATAGTACTGCCGCGTGATCGCGCCGTAGCGTGCCTCGTCGAAGTGCTCGACATCGACAGCGGCTGTGCCCGCGACCGAAGTGTGAACGAAGTGTTCGACGCCCGCCGAGCGCGCGGCCTTGACGAGGTTGTCTCCACGCTGGATTTCGGAGTCGCCCGTGGGGTCGGTGACGTCGGACGTCTGCACGGAGAACACCGCGTTGACGCCGACGAGGGCCGCCGCCAGCGACGTGATGTCGTCGAGGTCGCCGTGCACCAGGACGGCGCCGAGATTAGCTAGGGCGGCGGCGCTCTCGGTGTTGGGGTTTCGCACCAGGGCGTGTACCGGGACGCCGGTGGCGAGTAGGGCTCGTGCCACGGCGCCGCCCTGGTTGCCGGTCGCTCCCGTGACCAGTACGGGCGTTGGTGATGCGGGCATAGGAGTCTCCTCAACGAGCGATGTGGGGCATCACCCCATTTGACTCGAGCTACGATACGGGGTGTCCCTCCATTTCAGTCAAGTGGGCGGTCTCGCTGATGACAGAACGCAAAGTCCGGCCGCAGCGCTCGGACTGGCAGCGCAACCACAAGCGACTCGTCGCGGTGGCCGCGGCCCTCGTCGCGCGTGACGGGGCTCAGGTCTCCCTTGAGGAGATCGCCCGCGAGGCCGGCGTGGGCTCTGCCACGTTGCACCGGCACTTTCCCTCCCGGCATGCGCTGCTCGAGGAGGTTTTCCAAGACAGCGTCGCGCACCTTCGCCGGCGGGCCGGTGAACTGGCTGACAAAGATCCCCGCACGGCATTGCTCACCTGGCTGGAAGAGCTGACAGTCGCGGCAGCGAGCACCCGTGGTTTGGCGGCTGTACTCGACGCAGCGGACAGCACAGCATCGTACAGCCACACCTGCCATGGCATAGTGCGTGAGGCGACGGAGGGCCTGATGAGCCGAGCGCTTCAAGTGGCCGCAGTCCGGCCTGGTGTCTCCCCGGACGACCTGATCACGCTTGTCCAGGCCATCTCCCAGGCCACCGAAGGCGACCCGCCTGCAGCTGGCCGGCTGCTCCGGCTAGCCCTCGAAGGCATACGGCACCAGTGATGCGCGACAGCGGAAGCCCCGCTGCTGCGCGTACCGGAGAAGAACGCCGCAAAGTACCGATCGGCTCGCCCCGGGGTGGACCGCGAGGATGCTCGTTCGCCCGCACCACCGCCGCGACGACATCACCCTGGCCACCCGAGCGATCAACGACTGGGCGGTCCAGCAAGTACGCGGACCCGGGCACCACACCGTCACCGCAGCTCCCGCGCGCCAGGGCCGGTGTGCCGGGGCAAGCGCGTCGGCGTGGGCGCTGCCTGTCTCGGTGGGGATCTTCTAGTCGCCGGGCAACGCCAGTAGGAAATTGTCGAGGGGGACGAGTGTCGGCAGACAACGATCCTGAGCTGCCAGAACCCGAATCCGGCAAGTGCGGCTGATGATCATCGCCAGGTCATGTCGATCTGGCGCTGGATGGTGACGTAGCCGGCCCGGGCGAAGGCTGCCGCCATCGGCGTGTTGCCGACGTCGGTGGAAGCCCGGATCCGCGGTACGTTCTGCGCTGCGAGCAGGCTCGTACCCATGGCCAGGATGTCGTGGATGTAGCCGTGGCCGCGATGCGCGGGCACCACTGCGAGGTACGCGATGATCGGGTTGTTGCCGTTGTGCGCGGGCATGACGAACCCGACCGGTTCTCCGTCCGGAAGCGTCGCGATCCGCCACCAATCGTGCGGGCTGGCGTAGCGCTCGAGTTCGTTCTGGTACTGCTCCTGAGCGGCCTGGCGGGCGGTCATGCGGGTCAGGGTCTCGCGACTGTGCGCGTCGAGGGTGCCGTCCAGCACAAGCGTCATCAGCTCGATGAGTTCGCCCGCGTTGCGAACCGGCCGGAAGACGAGCCGCCCGCCGAACTCGGGGATGGGCGTGCCGGGTCGCCATTCCAGACGCAGCCGTTCGACGAGCAGCTTGGCTCCGACACGTTTCAGTGCACCCATCCGGTCGTTGACGGCCTGACGGGTGTGTTGGTGGTTGCGCCAGTCCGCCGGGAGAAACCGGCCGTACTCTGGGGGTGTCGCGCCGGCAGGTGTCACGGCGGGCAGTGCGGCCTGCAGTAACCGCACGCCGTCTTCGACGTCACCGTCGATGTCGAAGATGTCCATCAACAGGGCGTGCTCGTCCCCGGGGCGCGACCACCATCCGGCCCGGGCCACCACGCGATCACCGCGTAGCGCGAGCCACAGCCATTCCGGGCGGCGGCGACCGGCCGCCAAGTCACTGCCGAGCTCGTTGTTGAGGACGTACGGCAAGCTGTTGAACAGGTCTAGCTCGTCGGGCCCGGTGATCGGGCGCAGGGTCAGATCATGCTGGTGCAAAGTCAAGGCAATCTCCGTCTGGAGGCGCCCCTCCCGCTCCGGGATCAGCTCAGCTGGTCGCCCGGGAGGACACGAGCGCGATGTGCGTGGCGTACATGGCTCAGCCCTCCTTCCCTGTAGGTTCGGCTGCCAGTTCTAATCAAGGCGTCCTATGCCCGCAACCCATTAACCAAACCAATTGGACAAGCTGCGTGTCTCTAAAGGCGACCGGCGA
>NZ_BOPC01000162.1 GCF_016863555.1 Micromonospora qiuiae
AAGCAGCGTCTGCCTACCACCGATCGCCGGTTCTGCCAGTACCCGCCAGTACCGGCTGTGCACCCGCGCTGAGCTGGACCCGCAGTTCGGACACCGCCCTGCATCAGCCGAAACATCCGTATCCAACCAGGTCGACCGTCCCTCGACGCGTACACGCCTGATCCGAAGAGCCGAAAGATGAGGCAGCAGGTCCCCAACACCGCGATCATCGCACCGTGAACATGGTCATCCATATCGGACTGGGTCCGACCGCCGGGGCCGAGCCGGATTCACCAACTTCGTGCCAGAGCCAAATCTGATTGGCCGTTGACAATCATCGGTGCATGGGAGCGCGTGACTGCGTGGTCTGTGGGCTACCAGTCCCGCGCCTTCATCGAGTCAGGCGACATACACGATTCGTTGGTAGGCAACGGACCTGTGGTCGTGCCCAAGTTCGGCGCGGATCCATGGCTGGCCTGGTCCGGTCGGCCGGTGGAAGAAACAGATCACCGAGGGGCGACCCACCCTCGGCTGAACGCACTGACATGCCGCTGACGGGTCACCACGCTCCGTGACGAGGTGCGGTCGGTTTAATGCTCTGTCGTGCCGATGAGCGCGCACTGACTCCAGCCCAATCTCTGCCCGCTAACGTGCCAGTCGACGAGAGGGGCGCCGCTGATGGATGCGCTGATCAGTCACAGACTCGCGAAGGTCACACGGTTGGCCTGGCATCAGCCGGGCGATCCCGCCGACCTCAAGGTGGGGCCGGTCCACCTCGTCTTCGATGACGGTCGAGGTCTGCTTCTCAACGGTCGAAGCGACTGGACCCTCGAGTTCGTCCGAACCCAACCGGGCGACGAGGGGTGGCTCTCCGCCTACGACTACGACTATCTCGGTGGACGTTGGATTGCGCGCGACGCCTCCACCGAACCGCCCTTCGCCTCCGTCATCGCACTGCCCTTAGTTGACTGGGCGCCGACGTTCAACGCTGTCAACGAGGTAGTCGGTCTCAAGCTGGACTTCGATGGCCAGCAACTGACGCTCAGAACATGGGAGGGAGAAGTCACGACGTGACCATGCAGGACGACAAGATCTGCCGCCGCCCGTGCGCGTACGCAGACTACGAGCCGTCACGCTCGGTGTTCGACGTCGCCCAGCGGTACCCGGCATCCTGAGCTGCCGGTGTCAGTGGTCATGAGGCTTCCGCCTCTACAAGAGGTGCCACGACCGGTGGCCGAGACATTTTCGTTTCCGGCCCCTACTCGCCCGTCAGCGGCTCATTCGCCAGTTCGATGGCATAGGTGTCGGCCACGTCGATCTCGGCGACCGCCTGTTGGGCGGCTGTCTGCTCTCCTTGCGCACGAAGCAGACGTACCAGAAAATAAAGAGCGGTTTTGTCGCCGTGCTCGGCGCGCCGCCGTAGCTCGCTTTCGCAGCCTTCCTCGTACAGGAACCTGTCCAGCTGGCGCCGTGCGTGAACGTCGCTCTTGGCGAGCTCGGCCAACTCATGCAAGAGCCCGGCCTTCGCGAGTAACTCCATATGCCACAGGTGCGCGTCGTGTCGGTAATAGTCACGGCTGTAGCACTCCGAGAACCCGCTGACCATGCCGATTGCCGTAGCCCAGTCGCCACGCCCTTCGGCCGCTTCCGCCGCTGTCCGGTCAAACGGTGCTTCCATCGCGACAGTATGACAAGTTGCAGCGTTTTGGCCGCACTGCGTAGTTGGTGCTGCCCCGCGCCGTCTACCGCCGAGACAATGTCATCACGGCCCAGAGCGCACACAAGCGGGGGCTGTCTCGCCAACGGCACCTCTCTGTGTCAAGGCGTTGGCAGCAGAGAGGTCTCCGTGTCGTTGATCATGGTGCGGTAGACGACGTCGGCGAGGCGGCGTTTCAGGCAGCGCATAGCTTCTTTGTGGGTCTTGCCTTCGGCTCGTTTGCGCTGGTAGTAGTCCCGGCCTGGGGTCGCTCGTTTGATCTGGGCCATGGCCATGACGTGCAGCGCGTAGTTGAGCTGCCGGTCGCCGGCACGCGATAGGCGATGCCGTTGGATGTCACCGGATGACACTTCTATCGGCGCGACGCCGCAGTATGAAGCGAACGCAGACTCCGACCGGAACCTGCGGGCAGCGCCGGCGCGAGCCAGGATCTTCGCGGCGAGGACGTCTCCGATGCCGTGCAGATCGGTCAGCGTGCTGCCTGACGCGGCGACCGCGGCGGACAGCGTTGCGGTTACCTCGGCGATGCGCCGGTCGAGGCGGCGCAGTTCCCCGAGCAGTTCCACGGCAACCTGGCGCACGGTGCGGGCCAGCACCGCCCGGGGGCGGATGCTGCGCAGCGCGGCGGCTGCGGTGTCGGCGATCAGTCCGCGGGGCAGGCCGGCGGGAATGAGCTGGGCGAGCAGCGCATGCAGCCGGTTGATGGTCTGGGTTCGGGTGCGGACCAGGTCGTCGCGGTGTTCGGTGAGGCAGCGCAGGGCGGCGATCGCTTCGTCGACGACGGCGGTG
>NZ_BOPC01000163.1 GCF_016863555.1 Micromonospora qiuiae
ATGTTCGAGCGGTTCACCGACCGAGCGCGACGGGTTGTCGTCCTGGCCCAGGAAGAGGCCCGGATGCTCAACCACAACTACATCGGTACGGAACACATTTTGTTGGGCCTGATCCATGAGGGTGAGGGCGTCGCGGCCAAGGCTCTGGAGAGCTTGGGGATCTCCCTGGAGGGTGTCCGCCAGCAGGTGGAGGAGATCATCGGCCAGGGTCAGCAGGCGCCGAGTGGGCATATTCCGTTCACGCCGCGGGCCAAGAAGGTGCTGGAGCTGTCGCTGCGGGAGGCTCTGCAGCTTGGCCATAATTACATCGGTACGGAGCACATCCTGCTGGGTCTGATCCGTGAGGGTGAGGGCGTCGCCGCTCAGGTGCTGGTGAAGCTTGGTGCTGACCTCAACCGGGTCCGCCAGCAGGTGATTCAGTTGCTCTCCGGCTATCAGGGCAAGGAGCCGGCGGCTGCTGGCACTGCGCCGGGTGAGGCGGCGCCGTCGACCAGTCTGGTGCTGGACCAGTTCGGCCGGAATCTGACTCAGGCGGCTCGGGAGGGCAAGCTTGACCCGGTGATCGGGCGGGAGAAGGAGATCGAGCGGGTGATGCAGGTGCTCTCCCGCCGGACGAAGAACAACCCGGTCCTGATCGGTGAGCCTGGTGTCGGTAAGACGGCTGTGGTGGAGGGGCTGTCTCAGAAGATCATCAAGGGTGAGGTGCCTGAGACGCTGAAGGACAAGCAGCTCTACACGCTCGACCTGGGCGCGTTGGTGGCGGGTTCGCGTTATCGGGGTGACTTCGAGGAGCGTCTGAAGAAGGTGCTCAAGGAGATCCGTACCCGGGGCGACATCATTCTGTTCATCGACGAGATCCACACCCTGGTGGGTGCGGGTGCTGCGGAGGGTGCGATCGACGCGGCGAGCATCCTCAAGCCGATGCTGGCTCGTGGTGAGTTGCAGACCATCGGCGCGACCACGCTGGATGAGTACCGCAAGCATCTGGAGAAGGACGCCGCGTTGGAGCGTCGTTTCCAGCCGATTCAGGTGGGTGAGCCGTCGCTGGCGCACACGATTGAGATACTGAAGGGGCTGCGGGACCGGTATGAGGCGCATCACCGGGTGTCGATCACTGACGCGGCTCTGGTGGCGGCGGCGACTCTTGCTGATCGGTACATTTCCGATCGGTTCCTGCCGGACAAGGCGATTGACCTGATCGACGAGGCGGGTGCCCGGATGCGGATCCGTCGGATGACCGCGCCGCCGGACCTGCGTGATTTTGATGAGCGGATTGCTCAGGTGCGTCGTGACAAGGAGTCCGCGATCGACGCGCAGGACTTCGAGCGTGCTGCCCAGCTGCGTGACAAGGAGAAGCAGTTGCTCGGGCAGAAGGCGCAGCGGGAGAAGGAGTGGAAGGCCGGTGACCTGGACGTCGTCAGTGAGGTCGACGACGAGCAGATCGCCGAGGTGCTGGGGAACTGGACGGGTATCCCGGTCTACAAGCTGACCGAGGAGGAGACTTCGCGTCTGCTGCGCATGGAGGACGAGCTGCACAAGCGCGTCATCGGCCAGGAGGACGCGGTCAAGGCGGTGTCGAAGGCGATCCGGCGTACCCGGGCCGGTCTGAAGGATCCGAAGCGTCCGTCTGGCTCGTTCATCTTCGCCGGTCCGTCGGGTGTGGGTAAGACCGAGTTGTCCAAGGCGCTCGCGGAGTTCCTGTTCGGGTCCGAGGACGCCCTGATTCAGTTGGACATGTCCGAGTTCCATGACCGGTACACGGTGTCCCGGCTGGTCGGTGCGCCTCCTGGCTACGTCGGTTACGACGAGGGTGGGCAGCTGACCGAGAAGGTGCGTCGTCGGCCGTTCTCGGTGGTCCTGTTCGACGAGATCGAGAAGGCCCACCCGGATGTGTTCAACACGCTGCTGCAGATTCTGGAGGATGGTCGGCTGACCGACGGTCAGGGTCGGATCGTGGACTTCAAGAACACGGTCATCATCCTGACCACCAACCTGGGTACCCGGGACGTGGCCAAGGCGGTGTCGTTGGGTTTCCAGGCGTCGGAGGACTCCGAGTCGAACTACGACCGGATGAAGCAGAAGGTCAACGACGAGTTGAAGCAGCACTTCCGGCCCGAGTTCCTCAACCGGATCGACGACACCATCGTCTTCCACCAGCTGCGTCAGAACGAGATCCTGTCGATCGTCGACATCATGATCGCCCGGATCGAGACCCAGCTGCGTAACAAGGACATGGGCCTGGAGCTGACCGACAACGCCAAGAAGTACCTGGCGCTCAAGGGCTTCGACCCGGTGCTGGGCGCGCGGCCGCTGCGCCGCACGATCCAGCGCGACATCGAGGACAACCTCTCCGAGCGGATCCTGTTCAACGAGCTGACCCCGGGTCAGATCGTCGTGGTGGACTGCGAGGGCGACCCGAACGACATCGACAAGTCCAAGCTCGTCTTCCACGGCTCCGAGCGGCCGGTCCAGGT
>NZ_BOPC01000164.1 GCF_016863555.1 Micromonospora qiuiae
CCGGCGCTTGCCGCCCGTCCGGCCGTACGGGCGGTGCCCCGCGGCGAGACCATTCCACTCTCCTTCGGGCAGCAGCGCCTGTGGTTCCTCGACCGGATGGACGGCCAGGACATCGGCGCGCGGAACACCCCCATCGCGCTTCGGCTGGCCGGCGCCCTCGACGTCGACGCCCTCGCCGCGGCCGTCGGCGACCTGGTCGCTCGGCACGAGCCGCTGCGGACCGTCTTCGGCGAGCAGGGTGGCGTGCCGTTCCAGACGGTCCTACCGCCGGCACGGCTGCCGATGCCGGTGGTCGACACCGTCGAGGCGGACCTTCCCACCGCGCTGTCCGAGGCGACCGCCCGCGGCTTCGACCTGTCGGCACAGATCCCGATCCGGGCCCGGCTGTTCCGGCTCGACCCGGAAGTTCACGTCCTGCTGCTGGTCATGCACCACATCGCGGTCGACGGCGCGTCGCTCGCGCCGCTCAGCCGCGACCTTGCCGAGGCCTATTCGGCCCGGTGTCAGGGCCGGGCGCCGGAGTGGGCGCCGCTGGCGGCCCAGTACGCCGACTACGCCATCTGGCAGCGCGAGATTCTCGGCGACGACGCGGACCGCGACAGCGAGATCAACCGCCAGCTCGACTACTGGCGGGCGAAGCTGGCAGGTGCCCCGGAGGAGCTGCCGCTACCGACCGACCGGCCCCGACCTGCGGTGGCCAGCTACGCGGGTGACACCGTCGCCCTGCGCCTGGACGCCCACCAGCACGCCGCGCTGCTGAACCTGGCCCGCGACCGCCGGCTGAGCCCGTTCATGGTCGTGCAGGCGGGGCTCGCGGCTCTGTTGTCCCGGATGGGCGCCGGCACCGACATCCCGATCGGCACGCCGTCGGCGGGCCGCGGCGACCCGGCGCTGGAGGCGATGGTCGGCTACTTCGTCAACACGCTGGTGCTGCGTACCGACGTCAGCGGTGATCCGACCTTCGCCGAGCTGCTTGACCGGGTACGCGACACCGACCTGGCCGCCTACGACAACCAGGACGTTCCGTTCGAGCGGGTGGTGGAGGCGGTCAGCCCGACCCGCTCGCTGGCCCGGTTCCCGCTGTTCCAGGTGCTGCTCGCCTTCCAGAACAACGCCTCGGCCGCGTTCGACTTCGCCGACCTGCGGGTCAGTCACGAGGCCGTCCGCCACGGCGTGTCCGAGTACGACCTGACCCTGGACGTGTTCGAGGACTACGCCCCGGACGGTTCGCCGGCGGGAATGCGGGGCTATCTGGAGTACTCCACCGACCTGTTCGACGAGCCCTCCGTGGCGGCTCTGGCCGAGCGCCTGGTGTGGCTGCTGACCGGCGCGGTCGCCGATCCGCATGCCCGGGTCAGCACGCTGGAGCTGATGTCGGCGGCCGAACGCCATGCGGTCACCGAGGGTTGGATGGGCCCGATCTGGCCGGCGCCCCCGGTGCGCATCACCGACCTGCTCGCCGAGCAGGTCGCCCGTACCCCCGACGAGGTGGCGGTGATCTGCGACGACCAGCGGATGACCTTCGCCGAGCTCGACCGGCGGGCCAACCGGCTGGCACGGCTGCTGGTCGACCGGGGGGTCGGCCCGGAGCGGATGGTCGCGCTGGCCGTGCCCCGCTCGGTCGACATGGTGGTGGCGCTGTTCGCGGTGCTCAAGGCCGGCGGCGCCTACCTCCCGCTGGACCTGGAACACCCGGCGGACCGGCTGGCGTTCATGCTGGCCGACGCGGCCCCGGCGGTCGTCCTCGGCACCGCCGCCGGCCTGGCCGCCCTGCCCCCGCCGACGGTGCCCGTGGTCCAGCTCGACCACGACGCGACGCGGGCCGAGCTGGACGCGCTGCCCGACGCGGAGCTGGGCGATCCGGAGCGCGTGCAGCCGCTGCGCCCGGAGAACCCTGCCTACGTCATCTACACCTCCGGATCCACCGGGCGACCCAAGGCGGTGGTCATCGAGCACCGGGGCATGGTCAACCTGTTCTGGAGCCACCGCAACACGTTCTTCCGTCCCGAGGTGGCCGCGGCCGGCGGTGGGCGGCTGCGGATCGGCTTCACCGCGCCGTTGACCTTCGACACCTCGTGGGACTCCCTGCTGTGGATGCTCGACGGCCACGAACTGCACGTCATCAACGACTTCGTCCGGCGCGACGCCGAGGCGTTCGTCGACTACATCGACCGGCACCGCATCGGCTTCGTCGACCTGACCCCCTCGTTCATGCAGCAACTCGTCGCGGCCGGGCTGTTCGCCGACGGCCGGCACCATCCGACCGTGCTCATGGTCGGCGGTGAGGCCGTCACCGAGACGCTGTGGAACGCCATGCGGTCGACGCCTGACACCGCCAGCTACAACTTCTACGGCCAGACCGAATGCTCGAACGACACCGCGTCGTACCGGGTGGCAGATGGTGACGTGCCGCTGATCGGAAAGCCGATCCTCAATT
>NZ_BOPC01000165.1 GCF_016863555.1 Micromonospora qiuiae
GGGGGGAAGGGCCTCAAGGGCCTCACCGCAGATCGGCTGTTCGCGATGATGGTCTACAAGAACCTGCATCTGGAGGACTTCGAGGCCATCCGACTTGGCACGAGCAAGATCGACGAGGCTTACCGGGCGTTCCGCGACATGGTCACGTATCAGACGGGCCACCAGGCAGCGACCAGCAAGAAGGCACTGGACCAGATCGCGTCGAACGCCCTGTGGGACAAGCGCGCGAAGGCCGCCGGCGAACGGCTCCAGAGGGTGCTACCGATTGTTCACCGGGCGTCGCGGCGCGGCGGCGAACCGGTCCTTTACATTCACCCGGAGCAGTACGCGCTCTCGGACCTTACGTCCGGTGACTTCTGGAGGCCGTTGTACGAGACTCGCGGCGGGGTGCGAACTGCCCCACCTGGATACCAGGGTGTAGACCTATCGTTCGATGACGTGATCGCGCTGGTCGGGGATGAAGCGGCTGCGTTAGATGACGCCGTCGAAGCCGGTGGCGCAGATCTCCAGCGCGCCTCGCGGGCCGCGTTGGAGACCAAGGACTTCGTGGCGAAAGCCACGATGGCGCAGCTCATGGCCCGGCCGGACCTGGTCATGCCCACCGACAGGGGCGTTGCCCGCAACCTGGATGCCATCGTCGCCGACCTCGTATCGCCCTTGGCCCACGACCTCCTCGCCAAGGGCCACATCGACGAGAACTTCACCCTGTACTGCTCGGACTACCACGGCATCGCCATCAGCGTCAGCGCAATGAACTTCATCCTCCACTGCGTCCAGACCGACCGCGCAGACCACCGCTTCCGATTCGACGAGCCCGCCTCCATCGACACGGTCGAAGCGGAGATGGGCACCCGTTTCCTCGACGGCGAGAGCGTCTTCAACATCGAGGTCTTCGACCACTACCTACCCACGCACCCCGAGCGGCTCTACACCGCACTCGACAAGCTCGTCGGGCGCGCAGGTACCGACACCTCGTTCATCGACGCATACCTGCTGGACGGCGCGTTCCGGGATCTCTTCGTAAGCCACCTGGCTCCCCGCTGGAAGGGTGTGTTCGTCCATCTGGTCGAGAACGCCCCGATCGACCTCGCGGCGGCCGTCGCGCTCGTCGATGCCGCTGTCCGGAGCGCTGGCCGAGACGTCGACTACGACTCCTCGGACCGGGTGGCAGAGTTCCTCTCGAAGCACTACGCCGAGATGCAGGCGTTTACCGGCACCATGGAGACCTCGAAGGCGACTGACGTGGCCGCCCTGGTTCGTCGTTTTGGCGCCCAAGTCAGCGACCTGACGGTGCTAGGGGACGCGCAGCGCAAGGCGGTGGTGGCGGCCAGCCTGTACCCGATCACGAGGGCGAACCTGCTTGCAGCACTCGGTGAACACACCCCGCTGGCCCTCGACGTGGCGAAAGCGACCAACGCAACTGTCTATCAGTACATCCTCGACAACATGGACAGCTACCTCCGTGCCCGAAGGGACGACGAAGTGACCGTTGACGCCTCGGAGGAGTTCGTCGCGGTGCTGAACGACGTCGCCAGCGCCGCCGAGACGGCGGTGCTGCCGGTGGCGAAAGGCGCGTCGCAGGGGTGCGAGGTGGCCGACCTGGAGGAACTCGAGGCTACGGCATGGGCTGCGGTGGTGTCGGCGAGTCGGCTCGCGCCGACCGTCTGGAACGTAAGCCACTTCGTCGACAAGCTCGGCGTCAGCGAGGAACTGGCGAGAATCTTGAACAGACTCGACCTCACCGAGGCCGAGGAGGTGGAGGAGGAGTCCAGGTACGACCTCGGGTACGCGCTGGTTCATGCTGAGAACCTGGACCCGGCGGCAAGAATCCGGCTGGTGAAGCAGCTTGAGCTTCCCGGCGGGTTGAATCCCGAACGCGTGACCGGCGTCGGGCTCACGCTGCTCCCGGCGCTGCTGGACGCCGACCTGGTGCCCGATACTCCCGAGACGTACGCGCGCCTGGAGGGTAGCCCGTTCGTGGTCCGCGAGGAGTACTTCGCGAGGTCGAAACTGCTGGCGTCCTACGTGTGCGAGCTACCGCTCTCAAGCGACGACCTACCGAAGATCATGCGGAGCCCTCGTGTAGTACCGGCCGTCAAGCGGGCGATCGCCGATGACCCGGAGTACGTACACGGACGGCTGTCCACGCCCGGCGCCGTCGCTATCTGCGAATGGGCGGCCACGGGCAACCCTGTGACGGTGGACCTGCTGGTCACACTCAGCGAGGCCGAAGCGCCCGCCGAGCACATCCTGAGTCTGCTGAAACCCCACCTTCACGACATTGAGCTACCGGTGTTGGACCAGATCCTTCGGGCGCTCGGCGGCGACTATGAAACGCTCACCAAGCTCGGTCGCCGTCCCAGGTTGGAGGAACTGGACGGGACCGAAGACCTGCTCAAGGAACTGAAGCCC
>NZ_BOPC01000166.1 GCF_016863555.1 Micromonospora qiuiae
CATCGCCCGCAAGGGCGTGCCCGCCCCGGTCCAGATCGGCAAACGCTGGGTAGTCGAGAGGGTGCGCCGTGAGGCGCTGATTGATCGAGTGGAGGTGAGAGACCGCCACCGCCGCCCTGTCGCAGCTGGGTGGTGAAGCTGGGGGCAGCCTGATCCGGGAGGTGCCGGGGAGGGTGGCAAGCGGCCCCGACAACGCCGGGACGTGACCAGCACTGCCAGATGGCGCGGGTCCGGCAAGCGAGACGGAGAGGTATACGCGAGGAACCGGTGTCTGAAGCCTCCTAACGATCCCTACCAGCTCCAACCTGGCGGATATGGGCTGGGTGCGGTGCGTCCTGGTCCTCTTCTCTCGGGACGGGGAACTCCTGCGGCTGCTGACGTTCGGCGGTCCGGGAGGCCACGGTGAAGTGCTGCGGGGTAGCCGTGGCGATGCCGCGGGGGTATAGCCGGGTGCCTCCTTCGTCGAGCGATCAGTCAGTGAACACGGGAACTCTCCCGGCTCTGCCCGGGGCCGTCTCAGCCGGAGACGGCGCCTCGGGTTGGGTCCACCGTCGGCCGATCGGGTCGGGAGAGGGCGGAGCCGCCGTAGTACTCCGAGGCCGGGAGAGCCGGTCACATGGGGAAGGGCGGCAGCGAGATCGCAAGGGAGGTACTGCGATGCCCGAAGACACGGTGGTGGATACCGCCGTCACGTGGCCGACCCCGGAAGAGGCATGGACACGGGGTACGGGGAATGCAGGTCAAGCTGCACCGTTGGGCGGCGGCCGACCACGGTCGCCGGTTTGACGATGTCTACAACTTCGTCAGCGACCCCGCCACGCTGGTCGTGGCGTTGCAACGGGTCGCCGGGAATGCCGGAGCCCGCACTGCCGGAGTGGACGGCGTCACCGCTGTCCACGTGAGCATGGCAGGGCCCGAAGTGTTCCTGACCCATGTCCGTTCCCTGCTGAAGACCGGCACGTTCCGGCCACTACCAGTACGGGAGAAGATGATCCCCAAGACCGGCGGGAAACTACGCCGGCTCGGGATACCGACCATCACGGACCGCGTGGTCCAGGCGGCGCTGAAGTTGGTCCTGGAACCCATCTTCGAGGCGGACTTTCAGCCTTGCTCGTATGGGTTCCGGCCGAACCGGCGTGCGCACGACGCGATCGCTGAGATCCAGCATCTGGCCACCGCCGGTTACCGGTGGGTGCTGGACGCGGACATCGAGGCGTGCTTCGACCGTATCGACCACCCGGCCCTGATGGGCCGGGTGCGAGCGCGGGTGAAGGACAAGCGAGTGCTCACGTTGGTGAAGGCGTTCCTCAAGGCCGGGATCATGACTGAGCTCGGCGAGCGGAACGAGATCACGTCCGGCACACCCCAGGGAGGGATCCTCTCACCACTGCTGGCCAACATCGCGTTGTCGGTTCTCGACGAGTTCTTCGTCGAGCAATGGGCGGCAGCGGGCACCGGCCAGCAGCGCAGGCAACGACGCGCCAAAGGACTGGCGACGTGGCAGTTGGTCCGCTACGCCGACGACTTCCTCGGATTCCGCATCGTCTGGCAGCGGAAACGAGGAACGAGCAAGTGGCATGTCTACACGTTCATCGCCGACAAACCGGTCCAGGCGCTGAAACGGAAGATCAAGTCACTGACCCGCCGGTTGTCGCACCTGAGCTACCGGGAAACGCTGGTGAGGATCAACTACATCCAGCGGGGATGGGCCAACTACTTCAAGCACGCGGTCGCCAAGCACACCTTCTCCCACCTGCAGAACTTCATCTGGTGGCGAGTGATCAACTGGGTGATGCGCCGCAACCGCATGACCTGGAGAGCCATCCAGCGATGGCTACGCACCCCGCAAGGGTGGCAGCCGATCGCTTTCGACGGGGTCGAGCTGTTCAAGATCGCGAAGGCCCCCGTGACCCGATACCGCTATCGCGGCACCAAGATCCCGAACCCCTGGCAGCCCACACCGACAAGCCCACCCCAACGGCATGACCTCGTGGAGAGCCCGGTGCGGTGAGAGTCGCACGCCGGGTTCGGCGGGCGGGTCCGGGAAACGGACCTGGAGCAATCCAGGCACCGCGCCCGGGCCCGACCCAAC
>NZ_BOPC01000167.1 GCF_016863555.1 Micromonospora qiuiae
GTGGACTCCACCACTCGATTGAGGCACCGAGCCCGTGGATCAACACGAGTGCCGGGGCGTCGCGGGGTCCGTCCTGGCTGACGTTGATGTCGCCGCCGTCGAGATGCAGGATCGAGTCTCCTGTGGCAGGGGCGGTCTGCCAGTTCACCATTGCCGCGTTCGCCAGGAGCAAGCCGACGACCGTGAGCAGGGTTGTCGAGGCGATGATGCGGCGTCGCCGGCGGGTGCGACTCCTAGCCGATTGCTGCTCGGACGAGCGCGGGTGAGTCTCGTCGAGCTGGTTGCCGGGGGGTGGCGATGTCGTCATGAGCCTACTGTCGTTGCCTGCGGCACTGTTGGCTTGAACAAATGTTCCGGTCGACCCGGCCCGGCGTAGCATTCGATGATGCCTTCCAACGTTTGCGGACGTGGCGATGCGACTCTCTGGGAGGTCATCCGGCCCGCGCGGCCTAGCCGGGTGGCCGGTGTCAGCATGGCCGGCTTTCGTGATCGCGGCGTGACCGCAGTCGGCCAGCTGGTGATCCCACACCCTGCGGTGACGCTGGCCTTGGAGTTCGGCTCCGGCCCGCTCATTGTGGACGATGCCGCAGGGCGGCAACGACGGGGAAATCTTGTCGCCGGGCTCGGATCCGGATCCGACGCGTTGTGGGTGCGCGGCGAGAATTTCGAGGCCGTGCAGGTACGCCTGTCCCCGGTCATCGCTCGCCCCATTCTTGGCGTATCGCCGGGCGACCTGAACGGTGCCGTAGTGACTCTGGAGGACGTGTGGGGGCGACAGGCGTCGCAGGTGCGTGAGCAACTGTGCAACGCCTCCTCGTGGAAGGACCGGTTCGCCTTGGTCGACGCGTTGCTCGCCGACCAATGGCAGGCTGGGTCGCGTACCGCAGGATTACCCTTGGATCCGGAGGTGGCCTGGGCCTGGGAGCGGATCCTCGTCAGTCGTGGCCAAGCCCGGGTCGACAGACTGGCGGCCGAGGTCGGCTGGAGCCGTAAGCGTTTGTGGTATCGGTTCCACACGCAGATAGGCGCGGCGCCCAAACGCGCCGCGAAGCTGGTCCGCTTCGACCACGCCATCCACCGCTTGGTCGCGGGTGAACACGCAGCCCGAGTCGCCGCCGCTTGCGGCTACTCCGACCAGTCCCACTTACATCGCGACGTCGCGGCGTTCACCGGATCGACCCCGGCGATCGCAGTCGGTCAACCGTGGCTGGCAGTTGACGACATCGCCTGGCCCGATCCCAACGCGCCACAGCCAGACCGGCGGTCTGCTCGGCCCGACTCAACATCGCCGCAGAGCCGTCGACGGCAGCCACTTCCGAGGCTGGTGACGCCGGATGGCGTCAGTGCGAGAAAGGCTCCAGGCACCCAAATTCAGCAGCCGAGCCGGTGATCTCGACCATGACTCGCTCGGGCCGCACGTCCCCGATCACACAGCCCACGTTCGCGAAGTGAACCGCGTATACCGCACCCGTCGGGGGCGTCTCCTGCCCGGTCGGCGGTCGCATGGCGGTGACCTCGATCGCGTCGGCCTTGATGCCCAGGTCGAGCAGCGCTCGCTGAGTGGACGCCGGCGCGAAGTCTCCAGCCGCGCGTAGCGCCTCGAGCCTGGGCCGGATCTGCGCGGCGAGTTTCTGCCCGGTGCGCTGGTCCGCGGCGGAGAGCTCGTGCCGTTGCTTCCAGCCGTTGTTGCCGGCGTGGTTGGGGAGTGCGCCTGCCTGCGGACCAGTCGGGTCTGCCACCACTGCGGGCGACGCTGGCGCACTCGTGGGGGGTATCGCCTGCACGTCTCCGACCCCGGTGCCTGGTGCCGCGCAGCCGAGCGCTAGCACGGCGAGCGCGGCAGCAGCCGTCGACCTGCTGATCTTCCCTGCCCGCCTCACCGACCCCCGTCGTCTCGGCTCCGAGGATCTGATCGTACGAGACATCGTCACTTTGCCCGGCGGTCGCCCTCCCGCGGCCCATGAAGCAAGCCACTTGAAACTATGCGCAGACACCACCGGCCGGTTGGGACCGCTTCCTCTTTTGCCGTCGATCGGACGCGCCGAGGATGA
>NZ_BOPC01000168.1 GCF_016863555.1 Micromonospora qiuiae
GTCCTCGGTGGAAACAAGTTCACGACGCCGTGCCGGATCGGCCCAGACGGTAGGCTGACCGACCGTGACCGGTTACCTGGGCTCGTATGCGACGCTCGGGCTGTTGCTGCTCGCCGGCGTGCTGTTCCTGGCGGTCGCGTTCTCGGCCAACCGGGTGCTGCGGCCCGCCCGGCCGGCGGACCCGCCCGGCAAGCGCGCCAGCTACGAATGCGGCATCGACCCGGTCGGGGGCGACTGGGCGCAGATGCAGATCCGCTACTACGTGTACGCCTACCTCTACGTGGTCTTCGCCGTCGAGGCGGTGTTCCTCTTCCCGTGGGCACTGGTTTTCGACCGACCCGACTTCGGGCTGGTCACCGTGGCCGAGATGGCGGTCTTCGTCGCCGTCCTCGCCCTCGGCCTGCTCTACGCCTGGCGCCGCCGCATTCTCACCTGGACCTGACCCCGGTCCCTCCCTCGCCCCGGGCACCGACCGCGCCGGACGAGGCCGCGCCGACCATCGTGACCGGCCGGGCGGCTCGTCAGGCGAGACCGCGCCGGGTGAGGACGGGTGGGCGGGTGCCCGCGACGGCGGCGACCATGTCGAGGACGCGGCGGGTCGGCCGGACCTGATGGGCCCGGAACACCCGGGCGCCCAGCCAGGCGGAGATCGCGGTGGCGGCCAGGGTGCCCTCCAACCGCTCGCTGACCGGCAGGTCCAACGTCTCGCCGATGAAGTCCTTGTTCGACAGGGCGACCAGCAGCGGCCACCCGGTGTCGGCGAGTTCCCCGAGCCGCCGGGTGATCTCCAGTGAGTGTCGGGTGTTCTTCCCGAAGTCGTGTGCCGGGTCGATGAGGATGCCGTCGGCGCGGACCCCGAGCGAGACCGCGCGGTCGGCGAGCCCGGTCACCGTTCGTACGACGTCGGCCACCACGTCGTCGAAGGCCGCGCGGTGCGGCCGGGTCCGTGGGCTGAGCCCGCCGGCGTGCGAGCAGACCAGGCCGGCGCCGGTCCGCGCGGCGACCTGGGCCAGCGCCGGATCCGCTCCGGACCAGGTGTCGTTGAGCAGGTCCGCGCCGGCTGCCACCGCCTCCACCGCGACTTCGGCGCGCCACGTGTCGATCGAGATGACCAGCTCAGGGAAGGCGGCCCGGACCGCGGCGATGAGATCGACGGTACGCCGGATCTCCTCGGCGACGTCCACCTCGGTGCCCGGCCCGGCCTTCACCCCACCGATGTCGACGATGTCCGCGCCCTCGTCCACCGCGCGCTCCACCGCCCGCAGCGCGCTGTCGGTGGCGAATGTCGCGCCCCGGTCGAAGAACGAATCCGGGGTGCGGTTGACGATCGCCATCACCACCAGGTCGTCGGGGCCGAACGTCCGCCCGCCGAGCCGTAGCACCCCGGCCACCTCGCCTTCTTCACGCCCGTACGCCGCCGGCGATCCCGCCGCGCACCGCTGACGCTATCCGGTGGTCGCCGAGGGCCTCGATTCCGTCCGGTACGCCGCGCCGGGTGGGGTCGCTCTGTTCCCGTCGGCGTGCCACGATCAGTGCATGGGTCAGCTTCTGCTCGTGCTGGTCGTGGCGGTCACCGTCGCGGTGGTGGTGTTCGGCGTGACGGTACTGGTCAACGGCCGGGATCCCGGCCTGGTGCCGACCGAGGCGGACGGGCGGGCGGTGCCGTTGCCCGGCGACCGTCCGCTTCGCGAGTCGGACGTGGGCGAGGTGCGTTTCGACACCGCGTTGCGCGGATACCGGATGGCCCAGGTCGACCAGGCGATGCGTCGGGCGGCGTACGACATCGGCTACAAGACCGAGCTGATCGGGGTCCTGGAAGCCGAGGTGACAGCGCTGCGGCAGGGGCAGACGGCCGAGGCCGACGCCCTGCGGCGGGCCCGCGAGCAGTCCGCCGGTCGGGCCACCGCACCGGCTGAGCCGGCCGCCGTCGCGGGCGCCGTGCCGGCTGAGTCGGCCGCCGTCGCGGGCGCCGTGCCGGCTGAGTCGGCCGCCGTCGCGGGCGCC
>NZ_BOPC01000169.1 GCF_016863555.1 Micromonospora qiuiae
CCGGTCGCTCTAGTGGTCCCTTGGCAGGGCGCTCCGGCTCCAGTCGGCCGAGGGCTCGCCAGCGGTTCACGGGTCCGTGCCGCCCGCCCGGCCCGCCACGGCCTTGAGACGAAGGTTCGGACGCCGGCGGGTCGCTGAGTAGTCTGCTCGGCCTGCCCAATCGGCACAGGCGGGATGGTCTACCGCAATGTCCCCCGCTCCCCACAAGGGCGAGCCGACGAGCAAACGGGGGAATCCTCGCAATGGGGTGTTAGCTGAGGCTAGGCGCGTAGATTCCCTCGCACGAACTCCTCACGAATGAAGTCAGCGTGCCCAGATGCGCCCTGGAGGGAAAGCGTCGCGAGTCCTTGCTGGTAACGCACTTCAAGTGAGGAGTTGTACAGAAGCTCATAGCTTGCGGCGACCGCAGGGTAGAGGAGAAAGACGAGTTCGTTTAGCCCCCAGACCCTCTTCCTTCGCCCGTTTTGCATCCTTGTGTATCCCATATGTTTGGTGCAGTGGGCGTCGCTGGGATGGAGGGCGGGATTTTTTGTCGCGAGGCGCGGAGGGTCTCCGAAGATCGGGTCAGCCAACAAAGCGGCTCGCACCCGATGGAGGGAGGCATAGAAATAGCAGACCGCCGCCCACTCCTCGGTTCGAGCGAGCAGAGACTCGGCAGTCTGGTGATGGATTGCTGCCCGAGCAGTGTGATCGGCAGCCTGCAAGACCGGCCGGGTCACGGTCAGCAGCCGGAGTACGCGAATTCACGGGAGCCAGCGGCTTCCGCTATCCCGCGAAAATCCTCTGATTCACCGAGGCTGATCGAAAAGCCAATCGACAGCTCGTCAAAGTAAAACTCGCGAGCTCCGATCATGCGCTCCATGAGGGCGGTGTACTCCTTGTCGGTGAGGGCATGCGCTACGAACACCGTCACCTGGGCAGTGCAAAGATCCTCGTTGGCGACAATCCGGATTTTGGACACCGGGAAATGCCGTACGCGATCAGCAGTCATGTTGCCGAGCGAGTCGATGAGTTCCCGGAATTCCTGGTCCATCTCTCTCCCTCCGCTTGTGGATTGGAAGATCACGTCTTCCTCGTTACCCGATCCGTTGCGAAACGAGTCCACATTAGCTCTTTGTAGTCGCCATGTCGCTCGGTTGGACCAATAACGTACCTCCACTGTCAACTAGCGCGCGAACGGCATCAAGGTGATATCTGTCCGGTTCGTCCTATCTTGATGGGACAACGAGACTTGAGAGCAGCGGTGACGGGTGTTATGTCCAATCTTCAGCCCGTCTCCTGTGGGAACCCCCTCCTGCTCTGTGTGAGCACCACCTGATCTCGACCCTAGCGACGCTGGCAGGAAGATCCTCAACTTCGCAAGCTGTCACCGTTAAGGATGACCCGCTCGGGATCCATGTGATCGATGACGTTTCCGACGCGGAGCGCGCTTACTGGAAGAGCCGGCCGGGCCTCCGGGAGCGGCCCGGTCTGCTGATGATGGAATCCTTGCGCCTACGGCGGACCATGATCGAGTTGACCTGCCGCTTCAACCCCTTGAGGATCCGGTCCTTCATCGCCCTGCCTCCTTCGGAAGTGTCGTCCGCATTACCGCGTACCCAAGGAAACAGCAGTGATTCGTCCAGCCCCGGCCAAGGCTGCTCGAAACAGCCGGATCGTAGCTGAGAGAGATCGGCAGTAGGCGAGGTCGGGATCCGGGCGTGGTGATGCTGTGCCTCGGATGGTGGGCGGCGGCGT
>NZ_BOPC01000170.1 GCF_016863555.1 Micromonospora qiuiae
AGCGTCTACACGCAACTGCGCCGCAAGGCCGAACGGTCCCGCAAAACCGCAGCCACCACCGCGTAGAAGAGACCCCTCATGGGTCGCCAGAACACCGGCCGACAGCATCCTGCTGCCCACGATTCAGGCCGAAACCGATCTTGCTCAGCACACCAGGTCCGTAGCCGGGGCCAAGTATGTTCGCGGTCGAAAAACTTTACTGGCTGGGCTGAGGGGCGGTTGCATGTCGCACGTCGACAGGATCATTGGTGAGTTGCGTGCGCTGCTGACGGGTGTCGAGCGGGCGCAGGGGTTGGCGGCCGCTGCTGACCGGCAGGCGCAGGAAGTGGCCGTACGGGCTGCAGGGGCTGGCTTTGCCGCTGTGGCGGCGGGATTGACCCGGGTGCGTAGCGCCGTCACCGCTATCCAGGGCGGCTTGGGTAGCCTTTCCGGTGCGATCGGTGAGGCGACGAAGGCGACCGCGGCGGTTCCGCGCGAAGCGACTCCGCAGGAGACGATCTCCGGGCTGACACCCGTTCAGGCTGCGGTGGACAGTGCCCGCGATGCGACGGCCGGGACCATCAAGCAGGTCGGTGAGGCGCAGCAACTCGTCACCATGGTGTTGCAGGGTGGGCAGCCTGGCCCGCTGTTGCAGGCGTTGGAAAGCATCAAGCAGGTGTTGGTGGTGGTCCTCCAGCGCACCGGTACCGCCCGGCAGTACGTTGAATCGGCAGTCGCCGAAGCGCGTCAGCTCGGTTCCTCGGGAAACTGAGTTGGGCTGGCGGTCACGGACCGGCCAGCCCGAACCCGTCTACCGCCGGCGAGTCGACCAACCCTGGTTCCCTGCATGCTGGTGGCGCTTCCGATGAGCACACCCTGGTCCCGTGGAGCCGGCAGCCCACCGGTGTGCTCGGCGCAACGCCGAGCGGCCCGCGGACGCGGATCCCACCACGGGAAGACGCACGGGTGCAGCGTGCACTGGAGTTGGAGAACGCCTGCGCCGACACGGTCGCCGGCAAGGGCTACCGGATCCACCAGAACCCGACAAGACCGGAGATCGCCGCAGCGCGCCAGAACACCGGCGACCTCGGGAAGCCGGACAAGGAACCGGACTATCTGATCGAGGGTCACGTCTTCGACTGCTACTCACCGACGCCCACCAAGGCCGTGCGAGGCGTGTGGACGGAAGTGTCGGAGAAGGTGACCAGCCAGCAGACCCAACGGGTGGTGCTGAACCTGCACGACTGGCGCGGTGACCTCGACGCCCTACAGAAGCAGTTCAACGACTGGCCGATCCCCCACCTCAAGGAACTCACGGCCGTGACCCGCAACGGTGACATCATGCAAATCGTCCGGCGCGACTGAGAAGGCAGGCAACGCGTGGCTATCGAGTACCGACTGACGCTGGCAGGGAACATCCCGCTGGAGCAGGTGGCCGCACTCGCCGCCCCGGAAGGCGTCGAGGAGTCGACCCTGGCCGGCTACCCGCGGCTGCTCAGCGCGGACCTCAAACACACCTCCGGATACACGATCAGCGTCTACGCCGGCAGCAACGGCTACTTCGACGCCGAAGACGACGACGGCTCCCAATGGGAATGGGAACCCGACACGTATGTGAACGTCGTCTTCCATATGCCAAAAGATGACCCCTCAGGCAGGGCGATACCTGACATGGTCGCGGCCGTAGCCCGCGTGCTCGCCGGCCGATCCGAAGACGCC
>NZ_BOPC01000171.1 GCF_016863555.1 Micromonospora qiuiae
CGGTGCGTTGGGTGAGTGGGGTCCTCGATGTGGGAAGCTGGGCCGCCGAAATCGACGATCGTGACCTTTCCTCCCGGCCGGAGAGCGCGCAGCGTGTCGCGCGCGAACGCGATCCGGCCGTCGTCATCGACGTGATGCAGGGCCAACGACGAGACCACATGATCGAGCGAGGCGTTTTCAGCGGGGATCCGGTCGGCGTATCCCTGGACGAGGGTAAGCGCGACGCCGCGGCGTCGCGCTTTGCGAGCTGCCCTGCGCAGGGCGTCTGCGTCGGGGTCGAGGCCGGTCACCCGCGCGCTCGGCTGGGCCGCGAGCACGGCGAACGAAAGGTTGCCCGTGCCGCAGCCGACATCGACCACCGTCTGGTCGGGCTCGATTCCGGCGAGCTCGACCGCGCGTTCGTGCAGTGCGTGGACGCCGGCCACCCGGGTGAAGGTGTCGTAGAACGGGAGAAGCCAGGTCTTTCCCGCGCCCGGAAGGAACGGGCGGTCCCGATCCTCGGGAGTTCGCTGGTCGAGGATGCGTACGCGGTTTGAAGCGGTCATGGGTGCCTCCTGGGTACGCGGTCTGCCTCGGCGGTCCGTGACAGACCCGGTGTCGTCACCGTCAAGTCTTGGATATTCAGCGGTTACCGAGCAGGACTTAACGTGGAAGCCATGGGACATTCTTCGGTCAGTGACTCGCCGGGAGGCCGGTCGTGGCTGCACACGGTGCGACCCGACGGGACGCCGCTCTACCGCTACCGGCAGCGCCCCGGCCTGCCTCCTGTCTCGGTGATCCGCTTCGACACCGAAGCCGCCCACTCCAGCCTCCCGCCGGACCACCGGCACGCCCACGACTTCTTCGTCCTGGTCTATGTCGAGCAGGGCAGGGGCTCGTTCACCGTCGACGGTGCCGAACGATCGCTGCGCGCTGGCGAGGTCCACGCTGTATCGCCCGGGCAGATCATCGGCGTCGCGGGGGTGGCCGAGCTGGCCCGCGGCCGCGCGTGGTCGGTAGCGTTCACACCGGACGCCGTTCCCGCCCTGAGATCAGTGTCCCCACTGGTCTGGATGCACCATCCCCTCCTCGCCCTGTTCGCCACCAGCGCGGGGCACGGCCGGATCGCAGAGCCCGACCAGGCGAACTGGTCGGCGTGGCTGGCGGACCTGGCCGAGGAAGTAGCCGACCCAGGCCGTCTCGGCGCCCCCGAGGCCGTCGCCGCGCTGCTCACCCGGCTTCTGGTCGCGGCCGCGCGACTGGCAGCCAACGCTCCGGCCACGCCGGACCCACTCGTCGAGCGGGTCTTCGCCGAGATCGAGGCAACCTTCCGCGAACCGGTCTCCGCTGCCGATGTCGCCCGCACGCTCGGCTACACCCCGGGGCACCTCACGACCGTGCTCCGCCGGCGCACCGGCCGCCCCCTGCTTGAATGGATCACCGAACGGCGCATGACCGAGGTCCGGCGCATGTTGCGCGAGACCGACCTGTCGCTCGACGCCGTGGCCGCCCGAACCGGCCTGCGCGACGCCACCTATCTCGTCCGCCGCTTCCGCGACCGCTACGGCACCACCCCGCAGCGATGGCGCCGCACCCAGCGAGCATGGCCATGACAGTGGCTTCCCGCACATGGCGCAGTCCGGGTGCGGGCCATGCCGGTAAGCCAAGAGCAGATCATGGGATGCGGGTTAGGTTTGCCGCCCGGGCATC
>NZ_BOPC01000172.1 GCF_016863555.1 Micromonospora qiuiae
AAAGCGGGATGTTGCCGTGCTTCTTGGGTGGCAGGGTGTCCCGCTTGGTGCGCAGCACCCGCATCGCCCGGACGATCTGGGTGCGGGTCTCGTGCGGCGGGATCACCGCGTCGACGTAGCCCCGTTCGGCGGCGATGTACGGGTTGGCGAGGGTGTCCTCGTACTCGGCGATCTTCTCGGCGCGGAGGGCGGCCGGGTCTTCGGCGGCGGCCAGTTCCTGCCGGTAGAGGATGTTCACCGCACCCTGCGCCCCCATCACCGCGATCTGGGCGGTCGGCCAGGCGAAGTTCAGGTCGGCGCCGAGGTGTTTGGAGCCCATCACGTCGTACGCCCCGCCGTAGGCCTTGCGGGTGATCACGGTTACCTTCGGCACGGTGGCCTCGGCGTAGGCGTAGATGAGCTTGGCGCCGCGGCGGATGATGCCGTCCCACTCCTGGCCGGTGCCGGGCAGGAAGCCGGGAACGTCCACGAGGGTCAGCACCGGGATGTTGAACGCGTCGCAGGTGCGCACGAACCGGGCGGCCTTTTCCGACGCGGCGATGTCCAGGGTGCCGGCGAAGTGCATCGGCTGGTTGGCCACCACACCGACCGGCCGACCCTCGACCCGGCCGAAACCGACCACCATGTTCTGCGCGTAGAGCGGCTGGACCTCCAGGAACTCTGCGTCGTCGAGGACGTGCTCGATGACCTGGCGCATGTCGTACGGCTGGTTGGCCGAGTCCGGGATCAGCGTGTCCAGTTCCCGGTCGGTGTCGGTGACGTCGAGATCGACGTCGACGGGAAAGCAGGGTGGTTCGTCGAGGTTGTTCGACGGCAGGTGCGACAGCAGTGCCTTGACGTAGTCGATCGCGTCGTCCTCGTCGGTGGCGAGGTAGTGGGCGTTGCCGCTGCGGGTGTTGTGGGTGTGGGCGCCGCCCAACTCCTCCATGCCGACGTCCTCGCCGGTGACGGTCTTGATCACGTCGGGGCCGGTGATGAACATGTGCGAGGTGCGGTCGACCATCACGGTGAAGTCGGTGACGGCGGGGGAGTAGACCGCGCCCCCGGCGCACGGCCCCATGATGAGCGAGATCTGGGGGATGACGCCGCTGGCGCGTACGTTGCGGAAGAAGATCTCGCCGTAGAGACCGAGGGAGACCACGCCCTCCTGGATCCGGGCGCCGCCGGAGTCGTTGATGCCGATGATCGGGCAGCCGATCTTCATGGCCAGCTCCATCACCTTGACGATCTTCTCGCCGAAGACTTCGCCGAGGGAGCCGCCGAAGACGGTGAAGTCCTGGGCGAAGACGCAGACCTGCCGGCCGTCGATGGTGCCGTAGCCGGTGATCACGCCGTCGCCGTAGGGGCGGGTGCGCTCCAGGCCGAAGTTGGTGGAGCGGTGCCGGGCGAACTCGTCCAACTCGACGAACGAGCCCTCGTCCAGCAGCATCCCGATCCGCTCCCGGGCGGTCTTCTTACCCCTGCCGTGCTGCTTCTCGACGGCGCGAGCCGAGCCGGCGTGTGCCGCCTCCTCGACCCGACGCGCCAGATCCGCCAACTTGCCCGCGGTGCTGTGGATGTTGATCCCGGTCTCGGCTGCCGAAGCCGTTTCCGCGCTCATCGCGCCCGCCTGCTGAAGTGGAAACGGGTGACCAGCTTCCAGGTGGGGAGGCTAATCGCGGTGGTCATCAGAATCCGCCCGTGAAAC
>NZ_BOPC01000173.1 GCF_016863555.1 Micromonospora qiuiae
TGTCTGCCAGGCTGAGATGAGACAGCCTTCCCGGGCGAGTTAGGCTCGACGGGAGACAGGAAGAGGATCATCGTGACACTACCCAGCACGCCTGGTGAGCAGGGCGGACGGCCGAAGCGTCGGACGTTCACGGCGGAGTACAAGCTGCGGATCGTGGCGGAGTACGACGCGGCGAAGGCCTCGGGTGAGGGGGCGGCGATCCTGCGTCGGGAGGGCCTGTACCACTCTCACATCCTGGAGTGGCGGGCCGCGCGGGACGCCGGGGCGTTGACCGCCCTGGGCACCCGCAAGAGCCCGGTGGGTGAGAAGCGGCGCCGTAGCGCGGAGGCTGCCGAGCTTGAGCGGTTGCGGCGGCGTAACGAACGGCTGGAAGCGGACCTGGCGCGGACGAAGACCGCGTTGGAGATCATGGGAAAAGCACACGCGCTCTTGGAAACACTGTCCGAGAGCGCGGACGACACGCCGCCGCGGCCGGGCAGGAGGCGCTGAACACGGCGTTCGACAAGCTGCTGCCGCTGCTGGGCGTGGCCGGGGCATGCCGGTTGACCGGCCGATCCCGCGCCACGCACTACCGGCGTCAGCAGCCGCCCGTGGTGTCCCGACCCATCCGGCCGAAGGCACCACCGCCGTCGACGCTGACCCCGGCTGAACGCCAGCAGATTTTGGACCTGCTGCATCGGGACGAGTACGCGGAGATGTCCGTGGCGCAGGTGTGGGCCCGCGAACTCGACGCCGGCGTGTACTGGTGCTCACAGTCCACGATGTACCGGATCCTGCGCCAAGCCGGGCAGAGCCGGGAACGCCGACGGCAGGCCACCCACCCGCCACGCACCATCCCGCAGTTGGTTGCCACCGGCGCGTCGCAGGTGTGGTCATGGGACATCACCCGCCTGAAAACCGTACAACGGGGCGTGTTCTACCACCTGTACGTGATCATCGACGTGTATTCCCGGTACGTCGTCGGCTGGCACGTCGCCACCGGTGAGGACTCGATGCTCGCCCGCGAGGTGATCGATGACGCCATCGCCCGCAACCGGGTACGACCCGAGGTCCTACACGCCGACCGCGGCTCGTCGATGACCTCCAAACCCGTCGCCGAACTCCTCGCCGACCTCGACGTCACCCGCTCCTACTCCCGACCCCGGGTATCGAACGACAACCCGTACTCCGAAGCGCAGTTCAAAACGTTGAAGTACTGCCCCGCGTTCCCCGACCGGTTCGACTCACTCGAACACGCCCGCGAGTTCTGCACCGAGTTCTTCACCTACTACAACCACGAACACCGCCACTCAGGTATCGGTCTGCACACCCCCGCCTCGGTGCACTACGGCACCGCCAGCGATGTGCACCAGCAGCGGCAACACACCCTCGACGCCGCCTGGCGGACCCACCCCGACCGGTTCACCCGCCGCCCCCGACCCCCAGCCCTGCCCGACACCGTCTGGATCAACAAACCCGCAGCTCAACCCTCAGATCTACAGAACACCTGACCACGAAAACGTCTCACTTGACTTGACAGGTTCCG
>NZ_BOPC01000174.1 GCF_016863555.1 Micromonospora qiuiae
TCAGACACCCCAGCTTCTTGGATGTCAAGCTGCGGCGGGTTGGGTGCGGTGTGACCAGGCGGTTGTCTGGTCGTAGTGGGTGGTGTTCTTGAGGCAGCCGTGGAGGATGCCGACGAGGCGGTTGCCGACCTGGCGCAGGGCTGCGTTGTGGCCGACCTCGCGGCTGCGGAGTTCGTCGTAGTAGGCGCGGACGCCAGAGTCGTGCAGGATCGCGGCTCCGGCCTGCATGTGCAGGGCGTCGACGAGGCGGTTGTTGTGGATGAACCGGGCGTGGACGGTCTTGGATCTGCCGGACTGGCGAGTGATCGGTGCGGTGCCGGCGTAGTTCTTGCGGGATTTGGCGTCGGCGTAGCGGCCGGTGGCGTCGCCGAACTCTGCGAGCACCCGGGCGCCGAGGATCACGCCGATGCCGGGTTGGCTGAGGTAGACCTCAGCGTCCGGGTGCTGGCCAAAATGGGCCTCGACCTGCCCGTCGAGGGTGCGTATCTCGGTGTTGAGGGTTTGCAGGATCGCGACGGTGGCGCGGACGGTTGCCGCGTAAGCGCCCGTGATCACGTCGGCTTGGCCCAGGTGATCGGTGCGCAGGGCCTGCTGGATCGCGGTGGCCTTGGCCGGGATGTCACGGCGTCGGGCCTTCTTCAACGCCGCGCTGATCTGCGTGAGGGTCAGCTTGGCCGCCGCGGCCGGGGTGGGTGCCTTCGCCAGCAGTTCGAGGGCGTCAGCGCCGGTGAGCGTCAACACGTGGTAGGCCACCAGCGCGGCCGGGAAGTAGTCACGTAGCGCCGCCCGCAGCCGCAGGGTGTGGCGAGTACGTTCCCAGATCAGCGTCTGATGCGCCCGGGCCACGACTTTGACCGCCTCGGCGACGTCGGAGTCCGCCGCGACCTGGCGCAGCTGGTGCCGGCGGGTCCGGACCATGTCTGCCAGGGTGTGCGCGTCGGCCTTGTCGCTCTTGGCGCCCGACAGTGACAGCAGCTCACGATGCCGGGCGGCCTGTTTCGGGTTCACCCCGTAGACCTGGTAGCCGGCGGCGACCAGCGCCCTCACCCACGGCCCCCGGTCGGTCTCGATACACACCAGCACGTCCGAAGGCTTCGCGTCATCGGGTAGGAACCCGGCGACGAGCTCGTGAAAGCGGGCCATCCCATCCACGCCCTCGGATAGCCGGGCTGTGCGTATCGCCCGGCCGTGTTCGTCCTGCACCTCCACGTCGTGGTGGTCTTCCGCCCAGTCATCACCGACGAACAGCACTACGCGTCTCCGCTCTGCCACGGGTCCCTGCCAGCAGCCCGCGGAAGACTCCAGCGCCCTAATGGACCAGTGCTCACGCCAACGCCCAGCGGGCACGACACCCCATCAGCCGTTCGTCTCCCGACCACGAGCGGGGGCACGTTCTGACACCAGGACTCGCATCGGTCCAGGCGGCGGGAGTGCTCACCCGCTCGCGGCTACCAGGCACCGAGTCTGCCAGCGGCTCACCCGGTAGCTCCCATTA
>NZ_BOPC01000175.1 GCF_016863555.1 Micromonospora qiuiae
TGCCCGTTACCTTTTTGATCGTCCCCAGCCGGGGACCCTCGGTCGCCCGGCCCGGTATGACTTCCTGCCCCTGTCGTTCAGATGATCCGGGGGGTGTTGTCGCCGGGTCGGGTGGCGTCGGCGGACCGCTGATAGGGACACGGCCGCCCCGTGTTGGGGTTGGTCTCTTCGTAACGTGGGTGCCGGCAGTCCGACGCTCAGACCTGGTGGCCGAGGTAGGTGACGAGGTGAGGGAGGCGTGGGGTGCACGGCGACTACGGCGTGTTCCTCGGGTTGGACGTCGGTAAGGATGGTCACCACGCGGTCGGGTTGGCCCCGGACGGCAAGCGGCTGCACGATGCGGCGTTGCCGAACACCGAGGCCAGGCTGCGGCAACTGTTCGACAAACTCGGCCGTCACGGCAGGGTCCTGGTGGTGGTCGACCAGCCTGCCTCGATCGGCGCCTTGCCGATCGCGGTGGCTCGGGCATGCGGTCATCAGGTGGCGTACCTGCCCGGCCTGGCCATGCGCCGCATCGCCGACCTGCACCCGGGCACGGCGAAGACCGACGCCCGTGACGCCTACGTCATCGCTGACGCCGCCCGCACTCTGCCGCACACGCTGCGGCGGGTCGACGTCGGTGACGAAACTCTGGCGGAGTTGGAGGTGCTGGTCGGCTTCGACGACGACCTCGCCGGCGAAGCCACCCGCCTGTCGAACCGGATCCGGGGACTGCTCACCCAGATCCACCCTGCTCTGGAACGGGTCCTCGGGCCGAGGGTGCAGCACAAGGCAGTGCTGGAGCTGCTGTCGCGCTGCGGCGGACCGGCCGGGCTGCGCAAGGCCGGCCGACGCAAACTGGCCTCCATCGCCGGACCCCACGCCCCCCGCCTGGGCGACCGGCTGGTCGCACAGATCATGGCCGCACTCGACGAGCAGACCGTCACCGTCCCCGGCACCCAGGCAGCCGAGACGATCCTGCCCCGGCTGGCTGACAGCCTCCGCGACATTCTGCGACAACGCGACCAGACCGCCACAGAGGTCGAGAGGATGCTCGATGCGCACCCTCTCGCCGAGGTCCTGACCTCGATGCCCGGCATCGGCGTCAGGACCGCCGCCCGCATCCTGCTCGAAGTCGGCGACGGCACCGCCTTCCCCACCCCCGGGCACCTCGCCGCCTACGCCGGCCTGGCCCCCGTCACCCGACGATCCGGCAGCAGCATCCGCGGCGAACACCCCGCCCGAGGCGGCAACAAACAACTCAAACGCGCTTTCTTCCTCGCCGCGTTCGCCGCCCTCACCGACCCCGTCAGCCGCGCCTACTACGACCGCAAACGCGCCGAAGGCAAGAAACACAACGCCGCCCTCATCTGCCTCGCACGACGCCGCTGCGACGTCCTATTCGCCATGCTCCGCGACAAGATCCCCTACCAACCCCGCCCAACGACCCCCGTCCCCGCTTGACCAAACCCATAGGGACACCCCCC
>NZ_BOPC01000176.1 GCF_016863555.1 Micromonospora qiuiae
CCAGCGCTGATATCCGCCCCGCCAACACCTGCCGCAGGCGTGGCAGCAGAACGACCTCGGGCATTCCCAGAGGGCGCTTTGTGATCTATTCGCTTCTCAGCTGGCTGATCTTGGGAGCCCGTACCCGATGGGATGTCGTCGCGTTTGAATGTCTCGCCGTCGACAGGCTCGTTGTATCCGGTAGTGCCTGTGGCGGAGGTGTGATGATGCGACGACGGTACTTGGCGGTGTTGCTGGCCGTGCCGCTGCTGACCGCGTGCGCCGCGCCCGCCGCGTCGGCCTCGCCACCGCCACCGTCTGCCGCGTCGGTCCCCGCACCAGAGAAGTCATACTGGCCGGGCCAGGAGGAGCTGATGGAAGCCGCCGGCCGGATCGACACCGCCGGTCCGAGTCGCTGGCCCGACGGCTACGCCGGGGTCGCCACCGACATGCCGGCCGGCGTCCTGTTGGTCTACCGCATCCCCACCCCGGGCCTCGACGCCGAGATTCAGGCCCTGGTACCCGAGGTAACGATGCGGACCATCGACGTCGCCTACTCTGCCCGGCAACTTGCCGCGTGGTCCGACCAGGTACGCGCCGACATTGCCTGGTGGCATCGCCAAGGCGTGATGGTCCACGGTTTCTATAGCCGCTCTGGCGAGTGTGTGGTCGTGGAGATCAACGATCCGCAACGCGACGCAGACCGGATCACCAACCGCTACCCACGGATGCCGCTCTGCGTCGAGCAGGGGTACCCCTTCGTTCCCCTGACCGTCGACTGACATGCCGCATCCCAGCACCCCGAGGATTCTCGAACGCGGCGGAAGCATCGACGAACGCTGCGAACAAGATTGCCGTGTGTGGACCGCCCACCGATCACCTGTTTGATCAAGGGGCCAGAGGGCGGTGGAATGGCCTAGTGGGATGCGGGTGTCCCGCTGATCGACCTACACATGCACGGCTCCCTGGCAATATCGATGCCGTTGTCCGACTGCTGGCCGCGGTCGTGGCTCGACTGCTCGGCGGGACGAAGCTGATCATTGACAACGTCTACGGTGAGTTCATGGCACAACCACTCACGCTGACGCCGCGGCTCCTTGAGGAGCGCGACGAGTTGGTGGTGTGCAGGTCGCTGTCGAAGGCGCAGTGTCTGCTCGGTGCCCGAGTCGGCTACGCGGTCACCAGCGCCGGCTACGCCGGGAGGCTGCGTCGACATCGGCTTCCCTACGCCGTCAGCGCGCTGGCCGCCACGGCGACACACGCGTCGCTGGTCGACGACAACAACCTCCGGCGCACCATCGCGTTCAACCGGCGGGCGTACGGGACGTTGACCGCCGAACTCGACCGGCTACGCATCAAGTACGCCCAATCGGATGCGAACTTCCTTCTGATCGATCTCGGGGACCGGCGCGACCAGGTCCTCGCGTTGCTGCGGGCCTGTGGGCTGCGGTTCCGTGACGGCTCACGATGGCAACTTCCGA
>NZ_BOPC01000177.1 GCF_016863555.1 Micromonospora qiuiae
GAACCGAGACGCGGTAGATCTCGAACTCGTTGCGGATGTTGCGGATCAGACGCATGTCGGTCAAATGCCCACCGACCAGGTTCACCAGGGCAGCCGAAGGTCCCTCGTCCGATTCGGCGAACTCCGCCGCCAGCAGGTCCCGCGACGAACGGTGCGTGAGAAACGGAACCATCGGAACGACCAGATCGAAAAACTTGGTCCTGTTCGCCGACGGGGCCGTCTCCCGAGCTGACGCACGAAGCCCCGCCCCACCGGCATCGGCGTCCGCGCCACCGTCTGGGACGGCGTCGACGTTGAGTTGTTCGAAGATGCTGTCGCGGACCGCGTACACGAACCGAACAGGCCGTGACCTGATCTGCTCGGAGTTGTTCAGGACCGTGTTCAGCTCGCGGAGCGTCTCGAAGATGTGCGGGTCCCGGAACCGGTCCAGATCCTCAAAGATCGCGACCCGGGTCCTCGTCCGCTGAAAGAAATAGACGATCTCGTCGAGATACTCATCGAAGTACGAGTTCTCCTTCGCGCTGAGCGTGACAGCTGCTCCGCCCGCGGAGATGCTCTCCACCCGCACCCGGCTCCGCAGAGCACGCCAACCCCAGAAACAGATCACGCCTACCAGCACGCCGAGCCCACCGACGATGGCCCACGGCACCCATCCATGGCTGGTGACCAGTGTTTGGGGACCCATCTTCTCCACGCGATTCACCAGCCCGAACAGGACCGCGATCACGAAGAACACCACCGCGACCACGGCAGCTCCAAACACCGCCGGCCAGGGCCTGAACGCGTCGATGCGGAAGTACCTCGACCCCGGCATGTCCGCGGGCGCCTTCCGGTAGAGCAGCTGCTTGACGATCTCCTTCTGAATGAGGTTCGTCAGTGGCGGGAGCGTCCCGTCAGGCTGGATGCGCGCCCGAGTCGTGTCATCGACGCCCAGACTCGACAGCGACAGGTTGACCCATTTGATTTTCCGCTTGTCCAGACCCTGCTGAACGCCGAGGATGACACTGCTCTTACCGCTGCCGTAGTGCCCCGCGAGCGCGATATTCGTCGCGGCGCGCACGGACCTGTCGGCCAAGGCCTCAAGGAGGACCGCCGCGTGCCGTCCGTGCAGGTTCTCGTCAAACGCGGGCCCGAGACTCCGAAGGACCGGGACGTCGGGCTGTGATGCGGACTGCCGGAACAGCCGAACTCGCGACATGGACGAAATCTTACGAACGCGGTCTGACGTGTTCCCAGCATGACAGCGCACCAGACGGCAGCATTTTCAGCACGCCCTCGGGTACGGATGCCACCCGGCACGACTGAGAAGGCAGGCAACGCGTGGCTATCGAGTACCGATTGACGCTGGCAGGGGACATCCCGCTGGAGCAGGTGGCCGCAGTCGCCGCCCCGGAAGGCGTCGAGGAGTCGACCCTGCCCGGCTACCCACGGCTGCTCGACGCGGACCTCACA
>NZ_BOPC01000178.1 GCF_016863555.1 Micromonospora qiuiae
GGCGTCCAGCGGCGGGGAAACCGGCCCGCGTTGGTGGGAGGCTGGTCGCCCGACCGCCGCTCGCGCTCCGTCGTGTACCGGTCGACCAACGACGTACGACGAGAGGGCGCTCGGCCTGGTCAACGCGTGGGCGATCGCGGCCCGCTGCCGCTCGGACACGTCAGCCCCATCCAGTACGGCGGACAGCTCCTCCTGAAACCCAGCGGCCCGTTCGACCCGCCGCTCCCACCGTGACGATCGGTTGTCAGTCATGGCCTACCCCTGGCGTCGTTCGGGTTTGCTTGTCCAGCCCGGCAGATTGGGCTGATCGGTCGGAGGGATCGCCCAGCGGGAGACGGGACGGCATTCGCGGGGCGGGGATGAGTTGAAGGGACAGGTGCTGCTCTGCGTTGACCGGGCATGAGTTCAGAGTCATTTCCTCCGGTCGCATGTCAAGTACTATCGACAGGTAGTCACGCGTCGGGCTTGATGCGCGACTGGTACCCGTGTGCCTAGCGTGAGACCGTGACAAAGCTTCGACTGATGGGCACGCACGAGATCCGCGTGCGGCTTGGCGGCATCAGTCGGCAGCGTGTCTACGAACTGACCATGCGTCGGTCCTTCCCAGAGCCGGTCGCTGAGCTGGAACAGGGCCGCGTGTGGCTCGCGGAAGACATCGAGCGGTGGATTACCGAGCATCGCCGCGAACTCGCAGACAGTGAGGGCGAGTAACCGACGAGGGACGTGCCGCTCACGGTCTCAACCGGCCCGGGATACCCCGACCTACCCGCAACCCGTGTCGCCCACCATCACCGGCACCGCGCACCTGACCTGGGCCCCCGTCCTTGTTTACTGCCCGGTCTGCATAGAAAACGGCGGGTTCACGGACAACCGTGAACCCGCCGTGAGCCTTTGCGGATCAGCCGGTGGCGTCCTTGAGGCAGAGCACCGGCTCGGCTACGTTGCCGCGAAGTTCCACGACCGGCAGGGAGGGGTCCGGGCACTTGTCCTTCGAGTCGACCTTCGACACCACGGTGAACGTCTCCGGCTCGCCGCACTCGGCGACCACTGCGCTGTCGCCGGAGCGCTTGACGCAGGAGCCGACGGCCGGGTTGAAGGTGCCGGCCTCGTCGGAGCCGCCGACCTTGCCGAGCAGAAGCAGCAGGCCGAGCGGGATGGCGAGGATGAGCACTGCGGCCACCAGCACCGCGGCGAGCACCCGGCCGTTGCGTACCTTCGGTGCCGGAGCGTCCGGGGCCGGCTCGGCGACCGGCTTGAAGGCGTCGAATCGGCCCTGCTCCGGCTCGGTCGCGGGCGAACTCGGACTCCACGGCGTCCCGGACTGCTGCGGCGTGAAGGCCGAGGTGTGGTCGGCCGGCTCAGGCCGCCCGGCCGAGCCGTAGGCCCCAGGATGCTCGGGCTGGCCGCCGAAGGAGCCGGCACCCGGGCCGCCGAAGGGATCTCCG
>NZ_BOPC01000179.1 GCF_016863555.1 Micromonospora qiuiae
CCCCGCGCCGCTCGCCACCCCGCGCCGCTCGCCACCCCGCGCCGCTCGCCACCCCGCGCCGCTCGCCACCCCGCGCCGCTCGCCCCCCGCGCCTTCGTCGATCTTGCACTTTCGGTCGGGGCAAATGCAGTAACAGCGACAAATCGGCGACCGAAACTGCAAGATCGGCGGTGCTGGCGTTGCACACTTCCTGTGCACAAGCCTTGTGCACAGGAAGTGTGCATGGATAGTGTGCGAGGTATGGCTGAGAAGGTTCCGCCGCGGCGGGTGCGCATCGATCGTCGGCAGGTGCGGGCGCTGGCGCATCCACTGCGGACCCGGCTGCTCGGGGCGTTGCGGGTGAAGGGGCCGGCCACGGCGACCGACCTTGCCGGGCTGCTGGACACCAACACCGGTGCGACCAGCTACCACCTGCGGCAGTTGGCCGAGGTCGGGCTGGTCGTCGAGGAGCCCGGGCGGGGCACCGGGCGGCAGCGCTGGTGGCGGGCCGCGCACGACGTCACCAGCTGGGAGAACACTGACTTCGACGACGACCCGGACGCCCGGGCCGCGATCGAGTGGATCCAGGCCGAGCAGGTGCGCCACTTCGTCGAGCACGCCGAGCGGTGGTTCGCCGTCCGTGACCAGTGGTCGCCGCAGTGGCGTGACGCGTTCGGCATGAGTGACGTCTTCATGACCATCCCGGCGGCCCGGCTGGAGGCGCTCAAGACCGAGCTGTGGCAGATCCTCGAGCGCTACCGCGTCGAGGCCGACCCGGAGGAGCCCGACGCCGAGCAGGTGCAGATCTTCCTCACCGTCCTGCCGCTGCTGCTGGGGCGGAAATGACCAGCAACCTCGGCGTACGCCAGATCCGCCGCCGTTACCTCGTCCTGCACGGTCTGCGCTGGCTGCCGGTCGGCCTGATGATCCCGGTGTCCATCCTGCTCATGCAGGAGCGGGGCCTGACGCTGACCCAGATCGGCCTGGCCGTCGCCGCCCAGGGAGCGGTGGTGCTCGCCCTGGAACTACCGACCGGCGGGTTCGCCGACGCGCTGGGCCGCAAGCCGGTGCTGGTGGTGGCGAACCTGGTCGGCCTCGTCTCGGTGGGTCTGCTGGTGGTCGCCGACTCGTTCGCCCTGCTGCTCGCCGTCTGGGCGTTGCAGGGCGTGTTCCGGGCCCTGGACAGCGGTCCCCTCGAGTCCTGGTACGTCGACAGCACCCTCGCCGTCGATCCCGACACCTCGTACGAGAAGGGGCTGGGTCAGGGTGGCACGGTGCTCGGCCTGAGCGTCGCGGCCGGCGCCCTGCTCAGCGGTGGCCTGGTCGCTCTCGGCCCGATTGCTCTCGGCCCGATTGCTCTCGGCCCGATTGCTCTCGGCCCGATTGCTCTCGGCCCGATTGCTCTCGGCCCGATTGC
>NZ_BOPC01000180.1 GCF_016863555.1 Micromonospora qiuiae
TGCAAGATCTGTGAAGGTTTTTGTCAAGCGGTGGCTTCGAGGGTGCGCCAGATTTGGCGGGCTATGTAGCGTTTGAGGCTGCGGGTGATCTCGGTTGGGGTGCGGCCTTCGTTGGTGCGGCGGTTGATGTAGTCCTTGGTGGGTTGGTGGCATCGTTGTCGGGCTTTGGCGATGGTGTGCAGGGCGGCGTTGAGGGTGCGGTCGCCGCCTCGGTTGAGGCGGTGGCGGGTGATGCGGCCGGAGCTGGCGGGGACGGGGCTGACTCCGGCGAGTGAGGCGAAGGCGGCCTCGTTGCGGAACCGGCCGGGGTGCGACCAGGCGGTCAGTGTGATCGCGGCGGTGACGGGGCCGATGCCAGGTTGGTCGAGCAGGGCCGGACAGAGCTTGTCGACCAAGGTACGGATCTCGGTGAGGTTGGCTTTCAGGAGCCGGTCGAGGGTCAGGATCTGTTCGGCGAGGGTTGCCAGTTGGGTGTGGCGCAGTCGGTCGAGGTCGCTGGTGGTGGTGGTGAGGGTGGTGGCGTGTTGGATCTGTCGGAGGGTGCTCAGGCCACGCATCTGTGTGCGTAGGTCGTCGTCGGCGGTGAGGATCACCGATTTGAACAGGTTGATGGTGGCGGTGCGGGTGTCGCTGTAGTGGCGGCGGCAGACGTGCAGTAGGCGCAGGGCTTCCCGGTCGCCGTCGGTGCGGGGTGTGGCGAGGTGGTCGGCGGCCAGCACGGCACGAGCGGCGTGTACGGCGTCCAACGCGTCGGACTTGCCGCCTCGCCGGCGGCGGCCGGTAGCGGGTTTGGGTGCTTCCAGGACGTACTCACCCGCGGCACGCAGCACGCGCAGCAGGCCGACGCCGTGACAGCGAGCGCCATCCAGGGCCCAGGCCCGCCGGCCCGTTCCCAGCGCGGTGGTCTGCCGGCCGGCCCAGGCCAGCAGAACACCGGCACCGTCGGCGGTGGCCGGCACGGTGATTTCCGCCAGCACGGTCCCGACGCAGTGGTCACCGCGGCGGTATGCGTATCGGTATGGGTATCCACACCGATGACCGCATCGACACGGTCGGCCAGACGTTCTGCCAGGATGGAAGACACGGACGATTCTCCCTTGCACGGGACGACGTTCGGACGGCGTCGGCCCGGGAGACGATCACCCGGCGGCAGATCTGTGATGAGTCACGCGACACGGGCTACACACCCTTCGCGGACAGGCTTCTGATCAGGCCAGCAAGGTGGGCCGGGCCGACGCCGGTAACCCACGAGGACAAGTCGGCTCCACGGCACACCATGATGGCGGCCAGATCTTGCATGAGTCACTCGTAGCTCACCGACGTCGAACCCTACCGATGCCAACCCCTCCCGGAACCGGCCCACCTATAGAAGCGTCGGCG
>NZ_BOPC01000181.1 GCF_016863555.1 Micromonospora qiuiae
GTGCCTCGTCATGCAGCCTTGAACGGGTAATCCGGGTGGCGGATCTTGGAGTCGGTGGCGAATGCGGTTTTCGGTCTGGCGCGTTGGTTGCGCCAGCGGATGTAGTCGCCGATCGCGGTGTCCTGTTCGGCGTGGCTGCGGTGGTCGGTGCCGTTGAGGGCGAAGTAGCGGACGGCGGCGAACTCGGCTTCGATCCAGTTCAGCCACGACGCGTACGTGGGCAGGAAGACCAGTTCCACTTGGTTGGCGGTGCACCAGGTGCGGACTTCGGGGTGCTTGTGCGGGGAGAAGTTGTCCAGGATCAGGTAGAGGCGCTGGTCGGGCCAGCGGCGGCGCAGGGTCTTGAGGAAGGCCAGGAACTCTCGCCAGCGTTTGCGGTCACGGATGCGGTAGTGCAGCTTGCCGGTAGTCAGGTCCAGGGCGGCGATCATGTGCCGCACGCCCTGATCACGGGTGTAGGTGGCGCGTAGCCGCACCGGGTGTGCGACGGGCCGCCAGGCGCGGCCGGGACGGGGTTGCAGGTTCAACGGCCCGAACTCATCGACGCAGAGCACCCGCCCGTCGGTGGGTGGGTGGTCGTAGAGGTCGAGGATCCGGCGCATCTTGGTGGTGAAGTCGGGGTCGGTGCTGGCCTTCCACGTCTTGGTGGCCTGCCACGAGATCCCGCGTTCGAGCAGGATCCGCCGCACGGTCTCGGCGCTGATCGTGTCGACGTAGCCAGCGGTGATGAGGTAGTCGCGCAGCTTGGCCAGTGACCAGCAGGAGAACGGTTGGCCGAGGAAGCGGGGGTCGCACCGGGCGATGACGCAGATCCAATCGCGGGTCTGCTCATCGATCCGTCTCGGTGCGCCCCCGCTCCATTTTGGGGACAGCGCGTCGAACCCCCGCTCGTTGAACGCGTGGATCACGTCCCGGACGTAGTCCTCGCTGGCCTTGAGCAGGTGAGCGATGTCCGGGGCCGGTTGACCCTGAGCCGACATCAGCACCACGATCGCCCGCCGCAGCTTCACCGGATCCTTCGCCGTCCGGGTGATCCGCTGCAACCGCTGCCCCTCGGCCATCGACACCTGCCGGACAAACACCTCCGGCCGTCTACCCACCGGCCATCACCTCCCACCACGAGTGCTGGGAGACAGCCTGCCCGATACATCCTCAGAACCAGCGGATTACACGATCAACGTTCAAAGACGAGGCACTA
>NZ_BOPC01000182.1 GCF_016863555.1 Micromonospora qiuiae
GCCGGTCGGAGGCGGAGTGGTCGGCGTGGTCGGCAGGAACGGGCACGTGCTGCGGTAGGTGACCACGCCGCTGTTGTCCAGCAGCGGGCAGAGGAACTGGCTGTAGCGGGCGTCGTTGTCGATGAAGATCTTCAAGAACGGCAGCATGGTCCGGATCAGCACCGGGTTCGACCGGCCGACCATGAAGCCGTGGTCCCCACCGGCGACCTCCAGGTAGGCGCTCTTTGTGCCAGCCGGGATGCTGTTGTACAGGCCCATGGCGTAGGACGGGGTGACCACCGTGTCCGCCTGCCCAGAGAAGATCATCGTGGGCACCCGGTCGTTGGCCAGGTTCGACGACGGCGAGTACGGCGCGATGCCGACCACCGCCTTCAACGACGAGCGACGCATGGCTGCGCTCAGCGCCCCGCCGCCGCCCATGGAGTGACCGGAGACGGCCAGCCTGTTCGGGTCGATTCGGTCGCGTACCGGGCTCTGCTGCGTCAGGTAGTCCAACGCGGCAAGCAACTGGGTGCCTCGGGCCGTGTCGAAGTCGTTACGGCTGTTGGTCTCGATGCCGATCACGACGAAGCCGTGCGATGCCAGCCACGGCCCCATCCAGGCCAGTTCCGCGGAGAACAACGCGGTGTAACCCGGCGAGATCGCGATGGCCCCGAAGGTGCCCTGGCTGGTGTCGGTCGGGTAGTAGATCCTGCCGCCGTTGAAGCCGTACCCGGACGGGACGCTGACCGACGTGTTGGCAAAGGGGCCGCGCTCGGTTGCGACGCTGGTCCGGGTGGGGTCCGGACCCCGCTGGTACGGGTTGTCGGCGGCCGACGCCGACCCGGTCGCCACCGTCACGGTGAACAACCCGACGGCGGCTGCGATCCCGGCCGTGGCGAGCTTGAACAGCCGTCGCCGAATGCCGGGGGACGATCGGTCAGCTCGGGTGCTTCCCGAGGGTGGGGGGTGGTGTGGGTGTTCGCGCACTGTCGGTACCTCCTGGTGGTGGGGTGTGTGAGGGTGGGCGGGCTCGGTTCGTACCGAGCCCGCCCGTTCCGGCTGTGCCCGAGCCGGACCTGCACGCGGTCAGCGTTGCAGGGTCAGCAGACCGGGGCGGTAAGGCAGGAGGCCGTAGTCGCCGCCGGAGTTGGGGGAACGCCCCTGGTAAAGCAGTTGCAGGGT
>NZ_BOPC01000183.1 GCF_016863555.1 Micromonospora qiuiae
ATAACACCTACTGCCGGTGGCTCTTAGCAAACCGGGGTCATCCAGTGCCGTCTTGTCCTCAATGGCCCGATGCTGTGCCGCCTACTGGTTGGGAGGAAGGCGAACCTCCGACGTGACAGGGGGTGGATCTGACCGTCACGTTCGCGCAGCAGCGGTTCCCGGAGCGCCGAAAATCTGATCCACGCCGTTGCTGTCGTCGTAGAGGTGAACGAAGCCAACTCGCTCGTAGAGCCAGCGCGCCGCGCTACCCGGTCGATGGCAAGCCGGAAAGGCCTCGCGTCGCGATGGGCGTCCATGACGCACCGGAGTACCTGACTGCCTATGCCCTGGCCCTGAATCACAGGATCAAGATAGAAGTGCTCTATCCACTGCGCATCGACCTCGGGCCGCACGGCGATGGCACCCACCGGCTTCTCGTCGACCTCGATGATGTCGGTGTTGGCAGGAACGTAGGTGTCCAGGAACCGGCGGCGAGCCCAGTCCTCATCCTCATCCCACAGTCCCAGGCGTTCCAGATCCGGGCGCATGGCGAGCGCCTTGAGGTCAGCAAGCCATTCCGCATCCGCAGACAGCGCCGGACGAAGCCTCCATGCTCTATCCATGGAGCAAGTATGTCGCGCCCGCGCCCGGCATTCGCATCTGCCGCAGAGCGCGCGGGTCGCCAGCCGGGAGCCGTCACGTCGCGCCGCCGGCCTCTCACGCCGGCTGCCGTGCGGCCCGCTGGCGTCCGCTAGCCAGTTGAAGAAATATGACGCAAGGTGTCAGGTTTTGGGTGGAGCATAGTTTCATCGGCCAGCGCCGGTGATAGGCGCGGACCACGGCACAGATAGATACGGAAAAGACAAGGACCTTCATGCGCGAAACCCCACAAGATCTCGAAGAACTCCAAGCCCTCCTTGACGCCTCCCTCGCCCGCTCCACCTCCCACCTCCGCTCGATCATCAACACCGCGCGCACACTGAACGCGGAGCAGCTCACCCAGGTCCTCACCGGCATGTGCACCCTCGCTCTGTCCAGCGTGACGGCGAAGGGTGAGCCGCGGATCAGCGGTGTCGACGGGCACTTCCTGCGAGGCAAGTGGTACTTCGGCACGGCGCCCGACGCCGCCAAGGCGCGCCACCTCGCGGCGCGGCCCGCCGTCAGCGT
>NZ_BOPC01000184.1 GCF_016863555.1 Micromonospora qiuiae
CGATGATCCAGGTCCATCTCATCGACGAGGCGACCGTCGCCCCGTTGGTGCGCGCCCTGCGCGACCTTCGTTGACCCGTCACGCCGCGAAAGGCCCTCTTCGTCATGACCGCTCAGCGGATGCTCACCGGTGATCGACCCACCGGAAAACTGCACCTCGGACACTACGTCGGCAGCATCGCCAACCGGGTAAAGCTGCACCGGAAGTACGAGAGCTTCTTCATCATCGCCGACCTGCACATGCTCACCACCAAGAACACCCGCGAGGACATCGCGAAAGCCACCCAGAATGCTCGGGACATGGTGGTGGACTGCCTCGCCGCCGGGATCGATCCCGACACCGCCACCTTCTACCTCCAGTCGGCGATTCAGGAAGTCGGAGACCTCAACACCCTCTTCCAGAACCTGGTCACGGTGCCGCGACTGGAACGGGTGCCCTCGCTCAAGGACATGGCCCGTGACGCCGGCAAGGAAGAAATGCCCTACGGCCTGCTCGGCTACCCGGTGCTACAGGCCGCCGACATCCTCTGCGTCAAAGCCCACGTGGTACCCGTCGGCAAGGACAACGCCGCCCACGTCGAAGTCACCAGGGAGATCGCCCGCCGCTTCAACCACCTCTACGGCGAGGTCTTCCCCGTGCCGGAACTGGTCAGCGCCGACACACCCACCCTGGTCGGCACCGACGGCCGGGCCAAGATGAGCAAAAGCCTCGGCAACGCCATCGCACTCTCCGACGAGCCAGCCGAGGTACGCCGCAAGATCATGGGCATGTACACCGACCCGAAACGCATCCGGGCCGACGTGCCCGGCACGGTCGAGGGCAACCCGGTGTTCCAGTACCACGACGTATTCAACCCGAACCAGGCCGAGGTAGACGACCTCAAGAGCCGCTACCGCGAGGGCAAAGTCGGCGACGTCGAGGTCAAGGAGAAACTCGCCACCGCACTCAACCGATTCCTCGACCCCATGCGCGAACGGCGGGCCCGCTACGAGGCCGACAAGGGCCTGGTCGACGAACTGATCGTGACAGGCACGGAACGCACCCGGCGCGAGGTCCAGCAGACCGTGTTCGAGGCACGCAAGGCGATGGGCCTCACC
>NZ_BOPC01000185.1 GCF_016863555.1 Micromonospora qiuiae
GCCCCACCCTCGCCCCGCCCCGCCCCGCCCCGCCCCGCCCCGCCCCGGCGATCTTGCACTTCTGGTCGCCAAATTGCCCGAGTACGTGGCTTTCGCCCCGACCAAAAGTGCAAGATCGGGGCCTTTGCGAACGCCTCACAGACGTGCAGCCCCGCCATCAGCACAATGCACTCCGCCCATTGCTCTGAGTAGGGAATCTTGGACACTTTCGGCCCTCAGAGGGGCCATTTCGGTCCAAGATCCACTGAAGCGGGGTGGGTGGGTCTGATCGACGAGCCCGTCCTCTCCCTCGACCGCTACTGTCTGCGTTGACCATGAGCTTGACGGCAGTGGTTGATCTTCAAACTGCCGCTAATGTCATGATCAACATGGATTATCCGGGGGTGGAGGGCTAGTCGCTGATTTTTTCGGTGGTGGCGAAGGCTTCGCGGAGGAGGCGTACGGCCTGCTCCTCGCTCGACTCGCGGGCGGTCTTCTCGTCGATGACCTCATCCAGTGGCTCGTCGCCGGGGTCGAAGCCCTCGTAGACCGGGGTGGTGGCCGCCGGGGCTGCACCGCCGGGACGTCCCGTACCGCCGCGCACCGGGCCGTCGAAATCCGGATCGTACGGCGGCTCGCCGGCAAACTCGGCATCGGCCGCCCGGCGAACTCCCTGGCCGGTACGCGCACCCCGACCCGCCGCCGCTGCGCGGGCCGCCGCGATCGCGCGGCTCACCGGTGCGCCTGCGGTGCCGCCGTTGCCGTTGGTCGCCGCACCCTGCCGCGACGCGCCGGATGCCGACCTGGCGACCTGCGGAGCGCTCCCGGCCTCCGAGGCCGGGGCACCACCAGCTGGCTGGACGTCGGCCCCTGTGGGCACAGCGGCCGACGCCGGCGAGTTCGGCGCAGTGCCGCCCGGGCGAGCCGCAGCCGGCCGACCGCCCGCCGCATCACCGGCCGCAGCCGGGGTGGTGCCACCGGGCCGCGCCGCCTCCGGCCAACCTTCCTCGCCCTGCCCCGAACTCACACCACCGGGCCGCGCCGCCTCCGGCCAACCTTCCTCGCCCTGCCCCGAACTCACA
>NZ_BOPC01000186.1 GCF_016863555.1 Micromonospora qiuiae
ATCAGACGATAACGGTTGTCATTTGCGATGGCTAGGCCGGTCCCATGGGAAAATCGAGGCCCGTTACCTCCGCAGCGCCGGAGAGCCTGTGCCAGCCACGGCGCAGCCAGCCGCCATGGAGGGCAACGACAAGGCCGTCCGGCGCGCTACGCAGCGTTTCGTCCAGTCCCTCCACCAGCCGCAGCAACAGATGGCTGCCTGGTTCGTTGATCAGGGTGGGATGTCGTATCGAGGTGGTCTCATGGGAAAAGGTCGTGGTGGCCACCGCCCGCTACCTGGCCGGCGCGGGGTGTTGAGCGCCGCGCTGCCCATCGAGCCGGGCTCACCGCCCGCCGCGTTCGTGTATCGCGTGCAGGTGTGCCGCGAGAACGGCGGGGGCCTCGACGTGCGCAAGGTGGCTAAGCCCCTCCATCCAGGTCAGGCGCGCGTGCGGCATGGCGGAGACGAACCGGTCGACGGCTTCGGCGTAGACACCACCGGCGGCCGCGCTGAGTGTGCCGGCGAGGATGTCGACGGGGATCTGCAGACCCCGGTAGCGCTCGTAGTGAGGCGTGAACGCGTTCAGAGCGGTGTGCTCGGCGGGCAGGGCCTGCGCCAGGAGCCGCAGGTGGTCCCATATCGGAGACTCGCGAAGTGAACGGACATGGTCGTGGTCGTAGCCAGCGATCTCGATGTTGACGATCTCGACCAACCGGTCGAGGTCGGCGTCCTGCGCGGCATCGCGGATAGCCGGGGTGACGTGCTCGGCGAAGGGGCCCGAGACGGGCTCGTAGAGCCCGAGCGACCGTACGTCCTGTCGTCGGGTGGCGGTCTCCGAGGCGATGAGCCCGCCGTAGCTCCAGCCGGGAGGGAAAGTGCCGGTGCAACGTGGCAGAGCCCACGCCGGCCTCACGGGCGATCTCCTCAAGGGAGACCTGAGCCCCGTCACGGGCGACGAGGGCCGCGGCCACCGCGACGAGTCGCTTGTGGTTGCGCTGCCAGTCCGAGCGCTGCGGCCAGACTTTGCGTTCTGTCATCAGCGAGCGCCGCCGGCTTCCCCCAATGGGCGATCCTGAGGCCGGCCACCTTCATGGAAAACTTCGTCCGGCCCTCGGTCTACTTCGCCGACATGACCTCGGATCGCCTCCTCGTCGCCGTTGACCCCGACGTCCAGCTTCCGTTCGTTGCGGTAAACGACATCGGAACAGCCGCCGCAGCAGCATTTGCGCAGCCTGAACATTTCCACGGGGTCGAACTCGAACTAGCCGGTGATGTACGCAGCTTCCGCGAGATCGCCGAAGGCCTGTCCCAGGCTCTCGCAGCAAACATCGAACTCTCCACCAGCCGCGAGGACATTCACGACGAGGGCCCCATGGCGGCGTTCTTCCAGGGGCAGCGATACATGAGCGCGCACCCCGCACCGGCCCGTCCCGACCTGGCCGCCAACCTGGGCGTACCGACGACCACCTTCAAGGAGTGGACACGAAGCACTCTGCCCGGCCGCCATCACGGACCGATCGGCGGGTAAACGCGACAACCGCACCGAATCCAGGGGCACCGAATTCATCGTGCCCCTGGATCTGCCCTGGCCACACATCGGCCGATTACTGTCC
>NZ_BOPC01000187.1 GCF_016863555.1 Micromonospora qiuiae
AAGTGAGCGTCCGGGAACTCCGGTTACCAGTTGCCGGTGCGGGCGAGTCGGCGTGACATTGTCATGATCATGGCGATGTGGATCATGGCTTCGTGGTGGTCGGGTTTGGTTTCGTAGTCGCGTACGCAGCGGCGGTGTTTGCTGATCCAGGCGAATGTTCTCTCGATCACCCAACGGCGGGGCAGGACGACGAAGCCCGGGTCGGTGCGTTTGACGATCTGGATGCTCAGGTGCAGGACGTTGCGGGCCCAGACGAGCAGCCGTCCGGTGTATCCGGCGTCGGCCCAGACCAGGGCGATGGTGGTGAAGCGTTCGCGCAGCCGGGTCAGCAGCCGGTGGGCGGCGTCGCGGTCTTGCAGTCCGGCTATCGTGACGATCACGGCCAGCAGCAGGCCGCTGGTGTCCACGGCGAGGTGCCGCTTCGTTCCGTTGATCTTCTTGCCCGCGTCGTATCCTCGGCTGGTGCGGGGCACGGTGTCCGCGCCGCGTACCGACTGGGAGTCGATGATCGCCGCGGTCGGTTGCGGGTCGCGGCCCTCGTAGACACGGACCAGGTCGCGTAACGCGTCATGGATGACCTGCCACACGCCGGCCTTGGCCCAGGCACGGAACCGGTCGTAGACGGTGGTCGGCGGCGGGAACCCGACCGGTAGTTGCCGCCACGCGATCCCGCCCCGCACCAGGTAGAAGATCGCGTCCAGGACCAGACGACGGGAATGTTTCTCCGGCCGTCCGCCCCGCCCGCCGGTGTTACCCGGCGCGGGCAGCAACGGCTCGATGATCGCCCACTGGGCATCGGTCATCGAGGACGACGGGTAGAAGCCGCACGTCGACGGTACTGACATGCCTGCCGGGTGGGCCGGGCATGACACGCAGACACACTCAGGCGACAATGACACAACGAGCTCCTGGAGAACGGCTGGCCTAGACAACCGCCGATCTACCAGGAGCTCGCCTCATGCCGATCCACTACACGCCGTGCGTCATCACCTTGTGACCATGCGCCCAGCCGAGTTCCCGGACGCTCAC
>NZ_BOPC01000188.1 GCF_016863555.1 Micromonospora qiuiae
AAGAGGTCGCGCAAATAGGTCGGCGGGCACCGGCGGGTAGGAGACGGGCACAGGCATCAGTGATCATGAAGGTTCCTACGCCTAGTGATCACTGGAACGCCTGTGCCCGCTGTCCCATCATGGCTGAGCGATCCCTTGTGGGACCAATTCGCTGCGCTGCTGCCCGCACGATCCGTCACCGATCCGAGCCACCCCCTGGGTTGCCACCGTCGACGCATCGCCGACCGGCTCGTGTTCGACAAGCTCCTGCAAGTGCTGCGTTTCGGCTGCTCGTACGAGGCCATCGCCGACTCGACCTGCTCGGCCACCACGATCCGCAACCGCCGCGACGAATGGATCAACCTCGGCCTGTTCGCCCAACTCAAGGCGATCGCGCTCGACGCCTACGACCGCATCGTCGGACTCCTGCTCGATGACCTCGCCATCGATGGGTGCATCACCAAAGCACCCGGCGGCGGCGAGATCGCCGGGCGATCACCGGTCGACCGCGGCAAACAGGGCATGAAACGCTCACTGATGGTCGAGGCTCGCGGCATCCCGCTGGGACGCGTCCTGGCCGGCGCCAACCGCCACGACTCGCCACTGCTCAAACCCACCCTGGAACACCTCGACGACCTCGGCCCGTTACCCGAAGACATCACCATCCACCTGGACGCCGGCTACAACTCCGCCGCGACCCGCGACCTCCTCGCCGCACGAGGCCTGACCGGCGAGATCGCCCGCAAAGGAGTCAAGGCCCCCGTCCAGGCCACCAAACGATGGCATGTCGAACGCACGAACGCCTGGCACAACGCCTTCAACCGGCTCCAACGCTGCTACGAACGCAAAGAGACAGTCGTCCACGCCTACTTCGACCTCGCCGACGCCATCATCACCGTACGTAGCCTCATCCGGCAGGCCTGGACCTTGTACCGGTGGGACACCCGCCCCACCCGCCGACCATGAAACCCACCTATCTGCGCGACCTCTAAAC
>NZ_BOPC01000189.1 GCF_016863555.1 Micromonospora qiuiae
TTAGAGGTCGCGCGGAATGGTGGTGGTCATCGGCGGCGGTTGGGGCGGGTGTCCCATCGGTAGAGGGTCCATGCGCGTCGGGTCAGGCTACGGACGGTGATGATCGCGTCGGCGAGGTCAAAGTAGGCGTCGATGACCTTCTCGGTTCGTTCGTAGCAGCGTTGCAGCCGGTTGAACGCGTTGTGCCAGCTGTTGGTCCGTTCGACGTGCCACCGTTGGCCGGCTTGGATGGGTGCCTTGTCGCCCTTGTGGGCGATCTGGCCGGTCAGGCCGCGTTCGGCCAGCAGTGTGCGGGTCGCTGCGGAGTCGTAGCCGGCGTCGAGATGCACCGTGATGCTCTCGGGCAGTGGGCCGAGGCCGTTGAGGTGGTCGAGGGTGGGCGCCAGCAGCGGTGAGTCGTGTCGGTTCGCGCCGGCCAGGACCCGGCCGAGGGGAATGCCGTAGCCGTCGACCATCGTGGAACGCTTCATGCCCCGCTTGCCTCGGTCGACCGGGGACCGCCCGGCGCAGTCGCCACCACCGGGGGCCTTGGTGATGCAGCCGTCCACGGCGATGTCGTCCAGGACCAGGCCGACGAGTCGGTCGTAGGCGTCCACTGCGATCTGCTTGAGCTGGGCGAACATCCCGAGACTGATCCACTCGTCACGACGGCCACGGATCGTGGTGGCCGAACAGGTGGCATCGGCGATCGCCTCGTACGAGCAGCCGAACCGCAGCACCTGGACCAGCTTGTCGAACACGATCCGGTCATCGACGCGCTTACGGTGACAGCCCAACGGATGCGTCGGCTGGTACATGGGCCGCTCGGGTAGCAGCGCGGCGAACTGGACCCACAACGGCTCGATCAGCCATGCTGGGATAGCAGGCACAGAACCTCCCGTGATCACGAAGCGTCAGCAACTTCATGATCACCAGTTCTGTGCCTGCATCCGATCAGGCGCGCCGATCAACCCACCATTCCGCGCGACCTCT
>NZ_BOPC01000190.1 GCF_016863555.1 Micromonospora qiuiae
TAGGCCGTGTCTCCTGGATCATGGATTGGGGCGGTCCGGTTTCGCGCGTAGCCAGATGAGGATGTCGGCGATCTGCACGGTGGCGCGGTAACGACAGGCCAGCTTGTCGTACCTGGTGGCCACGGCGCGGAACTGCTTGCGCCGGTTCATCAGCCGTTCGATGGTGTTGCGCTGCCGGTACCGCTGCGGGCGGAAGGTGGGTGGGCGGCCACCCCGTGATCCTCTCCGGGCGCGGTGGGCCTTCTGATCGTCCTTCTCTGGGATGTCGTGCGGGATGTGCCGGGCCCGTAACGCCTGGCGGTTGCCGCGTGAGCTGTACGCCTTGTCCGCCGAGAGGGAATCGAGGCGTTTGCGCGGCCGGCCGATCCGGCCGGGACGGGCCACGGCCACGTCGTCGAGCAGCCGCACCAGCTGGCCGGTGTCGTGGTCCTGACCCGGGGTCAGGAGGCTGGTCAGGTTCCGGCCCCGCCCGTCACCGATCGTGTGGATCTTCGTGGTCCACCCGCCGCGCGACTTGCCGAGTCCTTCCCGTCGCGCTGCGTCACTGCTGCTCAGCCCCCTTTACGCGCCCCGGCGGCGTGCTGGTGGGCCCGCACGATCGTGGAATCGGCGTTGCCGTGCCAGTCCAGGTCCCCGGCAGCGTCCGCGTCGGCCTGCAGCATCGCCTCGATCCGCGCCCAGGTCCCGTCCTCCTGCCAGCGGACGAACCGCTTGTACAGCGTCTTCCACGGCCCGTACCGTTCCGGGACGTCCCGCCACGGCACCCCGGTCCGCACCCGGAACACGATCCCGTTGATCACCTGCCGGTGATCCCGCCACCGCCCACCACGCCGCGGTGTCATCGCCGGCAACAACGGCGCGATCCGCGCGTACTCGACCTCAGTCAGCTCAAACCGCCCACTCACGACAGACGTGAATAGCCGATTCCCCGCGCAAGATCCAGGAGACACGCCCTA
>NZ_BOPC01000191.1 GCF_016863555.1 Micromonospora qiuiae
CTTGAGTTTTAACCTGCTGGGCGGTGGCATCGACCCCGGCTGATCATGGGGACAGCCCTTGGTTGATCATTCCTCTTGTCTAGGGAAGAAGATCAAGAACCAAGGGCTGTCTGGTGATCAGTGTGCATGATGCTGGAGCGTTCGACGCGGTCGGGCGCCTGGCGGTGTTCCGGCGTGAGTTCCATGCCTGTCTGCCCGTTCGTGGGGACGCGTTGTTCGAGTTGGCCGATTCACTGTTGTGCGGTGATGCGCCGGTGCGGTCTCTGGTGGAGTTGTCGTTGGTGGGTGAGCATCGTCGTGGTCACGGCTCGTTGTATGCGGCGTTGAACCGTGGCCGGATTGATGTCGATCGGCTGCGGACGGCGGTGGCGGCGGCGCCGCTGCCGCGGGCCGCGGACGGGCGGATCGTTCTGGCGGTGGACGTGACCTGTTGGCTGCGGCCGGAGGCGCACACCTGCCCGCAGCGGGTGCTGTGCCACACCTACGGGCGCGGCAAAGACAGCCACATCGGGGTTCCGGGCTGGCCGTACTCGTTCGTCACCGCCCTAGAGGCCGGGCGCACTTCGTGGACCGCGCCGTTGGACGCCCGCCGGCTGGCGCCCGGCGACGACGCCGCCACGGTCACCGCCGGGCAGTTGCGCGACGTGGTGCAGCGGCTGATCGCTGCCGGACAGTGGCAGCCTGGTGATCCGGACGTGTGGATCGTCGCGGATGCCGGCTACGACGGGCCGCGGCTGGCGTTCCTCCTCGCCGATCTGCCGGTGCAGGTGTTGGTGCGGATGCGGTCCGACCGGGTGCTGCGCCGGCCCGCGCCACCCCGGCTACCTGGCACCACCGGCCGCCCCCGCAGGCATGGCGGCGAGTTCATCTTCGGTGACCCGGCCAGCTGGAGCGACCCGGATGCCGCCACGACCACCGACACCCGTCTCTACGGCAC
>NZ_BOPC01000192.1 GCF_016863555.1 Micromonospora qiuiae
CAGTCACGCCGGTGAACTGCACATCCTGCCGGCCCTGCCGGCTGCCTGGCCCAGCGGCCGGGTCAGCGGCCTGCGGGCCCGGGGCGGGCACACCGTCGGCATCACCTGGAGCAACGGTCAGGCCACCGAGGTGCTCGTCCGGCTGGACCGTGCCGGCACCGTCCGGCTGCGTGGTCGGCTGTTCACCGGCAGCCACACGGTGGTCGACACCGCCGACGACGCACCGGCCCGGACCACCCGGATCGAGACCGATCTCGTCGAGGTGACCGTGGCGGCCGGGCGCACCTACCGGGTCACCGGCTCCGGCTCCGAGCCCGGCCCCACCGCACCGACGCTGGAGCAGAGCTTCACCAACGCCAGCACGACCAACGACACCAACACCGGCGCCGGCAACTTCGACGGCGCCGGGGCCACTCTCTCCGCGCAGGCCCTCGCCCAGGCCGGCGTCACGCCGGGCAGCACGGTGAGCCGCAACGGGGTGAACTTCCGCTGGCCCAACGTGGCTCCGGGCGGTGCGGACAACGCCATCGCCTCGGGGCAGTCCATCGGGGTGACCGGCACCGGCCGTACCCTCGGTTTCCTCGCGACCGGCACCTACGGGGCGGTGTCCGGAACCGCGGCGGTGGTCTACGCCGACGGCACCCGGCAGACGTTCACGCTCAGCACCCCGGACTGGTACGGCGGGCCGCACTCCGGTGCCACCGCCGCCATCGTGATGGCGTACCAGAACCGGCCGGGCAACCAGCGGCACAACGTCTCCGCCTGCGTCTACTACGTGGGCGTGGCGTTGCAGAACAAGCCGGTGGCGCGGGTGGAACTGCCCAACATCAGCGCGCGTCCCGCGGCCAACGTACCGACGATGCACATCTTCGCCATCGCGATCGGCACCTGACGCACCGCTTACGCCAGCCAGTGCTGACG
>NZ_BOPC01000193.1 GCF_016863555.1 Micromonospora qiuiae
GGTCTCCGCTCTCGTAAAGGTGCGGCCTGCGTCGGTGCTGGTCATCGGGCCGTTGAGTTCCGTGCCGATCAGCAGTTGTCCGTCCGGCCTGACGATCGCGCCCAGGATCGAGGCGGGTTGCGCTTCGCCGTGTCGGATCCGGGTCCACGTTCGGCCCGCGTCCGTGCTGGTGTACATGGGCCCGAAGCCGTTCTTGGCGTCCTCGCGCTGGACGGAGAACAGCGCGTATCGGAGGCTGCCGGGTCCCACCAGCAGCTTGGGCCCGTGCAGCAGCTTGTCCGGCTTGGGGAATCGTGACACCGACCAGGTACGGCCGCCATCGCGCGTAGTGGCCAGAGCGGGAACGCCTCCCCGCGCGGTGCCGGAGATCCATCGGGTGCCGTCAGGGGCGATCGTGGACTCCGACGAGCCATGGACCCGCTCCAACGGCACGTTGGGCACCTTCAAACGCAGGCCGGTGTCCGGGTCGATCACTGTCAGTTCGCGGATTTCGCAGTTCGTATCGCGGCAACGAGTGTGTAGACGCCCGGCGGCTGGGATCTCGGCGACGGTTCGCGCCGCGGAGTCCGGTGCCGAACGCCACGTACGGCCGGCGTTGATGCTCACCCACCACTTTCCGCGGTCTTCGATCACGACAGTATGTGTGGTGACGGCGTGCAGGTCGGCGCTATAGCCCTCGGTCGGTGCAACCTTCGCCATCGGAAGCGCCCGATGCTGATAGGTGCGACCACCATCCATGCTGACAGCCAGGCCGTACGAGCAATGCTGCTTACCGTCGGGGCACGTCGCGGTCAGCGCGAACCCGTGATCCCGGTCGACGAACTGAACGAACAGGGCATCGAAACGCG
>NZ_BOPC01000194.1 GCF_016863555.1 Micromonospora qiuiae
ACGACGCCGCCGCCGGGTGGTACGTGCAATCTTCCGTCGTCGTACCGGTGGTCGTCGACGGGTGCGTTGGCGCAGCCGAGGTCGGGGTGGGTGTCGTTGAAGGACTTCACGCACGCGCCGTACAACGGTCAGCATCTGGTGTATGCCACGACGCATGACACGGGTACGAGTTGGGGTTCGATGAACTTTGGTTTGTTCTCGGACTGGAACCAGATGGGGTCGGCCAGTCAGAACCAGATGCCGTTCGCGGCGGTGGCGCCGTCGTTGTTCTACTTCGCGCCGAAGAACATCTGGGTGTTGGCCTACCAGTGGGGTGGTCCGGCGTTCTCGTACCGGACCTCGACCGACCCCACCAACGTGAACAGTTGGTCGGCGCACCAGACGCTGTTCACCGGGTCGATTTCCAACTCCAGCACCGGCCCGATCGACCAGGCGTTGATTGGTGATGACCAGAACATGTACCTGTTCTTTGCTGGGGACAATGGTCGGATCTACCGGGCGAGCATGCCGATCGGGAATTTCCCGGGTAGCTTCGGGTCGAACTACACGACGATCATGACTGACACGACGAACAACCTGTTCGAGGGTGTGCAGGTGTACAAGCTGGCGGGGCAGAACCGGTACCTCATGCTTGTCGAGGCGATCGGTTCGCAGGGTCGTTACTTCCGGTCGTTCACGGCTACCAGTCTGGGTGGTACGTGGACGCCGCAGGCGGCGACGGAGAGCAACCCGTTCGCGGGTAAGGCCAACAGCGGTGCGACCTGGACCAACGACATCAGCCATGGCGAGTTGATCCGGACCAACGCCGATCAGACCATGACGGTCGATCCCTGC
>NZ_BOPC01000195.1 GCF_016863555.1 Micromonospora qiuiae
GCTGCGGCTCGCGGTGGAAGTTCACCGCCGCCGGCTTCCACGACCTGTCGGTGACCGGCTCCGGGCTGCGCCGCGTCGTGGACACCGTGGCACAACTGGCCTCGTTGAAGATGAAAGCGTGGGAGCGGTCGCCCGCTCGTGGATTACTCAAACTCTGATGGCGACGAACCGATGTGTCCGGCGGGCCATCGTGTTGCCCGCACACTTGTAGAAAGAGATGCGCGATGTCCCACCCTGCCACCGGTCGTAGTGGCGACCGCACCTGGCTCGTCGCCGTCGCCGCCAGTTTCTGGGGTTTCTCCAGCCTGCTGCGAGAACCCCTTTCCCGGCAACTGCCGGTGTTGAGTGTCGTCCTCGTCGAGCACATCGTCCTCGTGCTTCTCGTCTCGCCCTGGCTGATCCCCGCGCTGCGTTCCCTCGGCCGGTGTAGTCGGCGTACCAAGGTGGGTGTGCTGGTCATTGGTGCGGGATCATCGGCGCTGGCTACCGCACTGTTCACTGCGGCTTTCCGGCTAGGTGATCCGATCACGCCGCAGGTGCTGCAAAAATTGCAGCCGTTACTCGCCCTCGTGCTGGCTGCCGCCCTGCTCGGCGAGCGCGTCACCCGGCGGTTTCCCTTGTTCGCGCTGCCGGCGTTGGTCGGGGCGTGGCTGCTGGCCTTCCCTGATCCATTCGGTGTGACCATCGGCGGCGCGAGCGCGGCGGCGCTCGCGGTCGGCGCGGCCCTGCTGTGGGCCGCTGGAACTGTGCTGGGACGAATGGTCAGTCATGAGCTGTCCTTTGTGCACGTCACCACGTTGCGGTTCGCCGTCGGCCTA
>NZ_BOPC01000196.1 GCF_016863555.1 Micromonospora qiuiae
GCTGGGCGCGACGCCGAGCCGGGCGTCGGCGGCCATGGCCGACAGCAGCGTGTCGAGCGCCGGGTCGGCGACCGTCAGGTTGATGAACCCCGGACCGGACACCACCACGGCCGAGCAGAGGTCCGCCAACTCCGCCCGACCGACGACCTCGGCGGCGATGTCCCGCGGCGGGCGACCGAGCCGACGCGCCAGGGACAGCGCCGCATCCGACTGGTAGTCCGCGTGCTGCGAGCGCCGCACGACCGGATCGACCGGTCCGCCGGCCACCGCCGAAAACGCCTCGGCCAGCCGGTCGGCCAGCAATTTCTCAAGATTCATGGGTACGCCAATCTCGCTCCGATCCGCCTCGAACAGGCAGGCGGATCTGCCGGGAAATGCTCGGGAAGCGGATCGATTGACGACCAGAATGACCGGCGGATCGATCCGCCGGACGCAAAAGGGGGTCAGCTCAGGCGGTCGAGGGCGGCTCGCAGGCGAGCCACGGTTCGCTCACGTCCGAGGATCTCGATCGACTCGAACAGCGGCAGCCCGACGCTGCGGCCGGTCACCGCGACTCGAACCGGTGCCTGCGCCTTGCCGAGCTTGAGCCCTCGCCCGGCGCCGATCGCCTCCAGCGAGGCCTTGAGCGCCTCGGCCTGCCACTCGCACGTCTCATATGCCTCGACCATGGCGGCCAGCAGTGCTGGGGCGTCGGCTTTCATGGCCTTCGCCCACGCCGCCTCATCAGCGACCGGCTCGTCGAGGAACAGGAAGTCGACCATCGGCACGATCTCGGAGAGCACCGCGATCCGGGTCTGCGCCAG
>NZ_BOPC01000197.1 GCF_016863555.1 Micromonospora qiuiae
GCTGGGCGCGACACCGAGCCGAGTGTCAGCGGCCATCGCCGACAGCAGCGTGCCGAGCGCCGGGTCGGCGACCGTGAGGTTGATGAACCCCGGACCGGACACCGCCACGGCCGAGCAGAGGTCCGCCAACTCCGCCCGGCCGACGACCTCGGTGGCGATGTCCCGGGGCGGGCGACCGAGCCGACGCGCCAGGGACAGTGCCGCATCGGACTGATAGTCCGCGTGCTGCGAGCGCCGCACGACCGGATCGACCGGCCCGCCGGCCACCGCTGAGAACGCCTGGGCCAACCGGTCGGCCAGCAATTTCTCAAGACTCATGAGTACGCCAATCTCGCTCCGATCCGCCTCGTGCAGGGAGGCGGATCTGCCGGGAAATGCTCGGGAAGCGGATCGATTGACGACCAGAATGACCGGCGAATCGATCCGCCGGACGCAAAAGGGGGTCAGCTCAGGCGGTCGAGGGCGGCTCGCAGGCGAGCCACGGTTCGCTCACGCCCGAGGATCTCGATCGACTCGAACAGCGGCAGCCCGACCGTCCGGCCGGTGACGGCGACCCGTACCGGTGCCTGCGCCTTGCCGAGCTTGAGTCCCCGCTCAGCGCCGATCGTCTCCAGCGTCGACTTGAGCGCCTCAGTCTGCCACTCGCACGCCTCGTACGCCTCGATCACGGCGGCCAGCAGTGCTGGGGCGTCGGCTTTCATGGCCTTCGCCCACGCCGCCTCATCAGCAGGCGGCTCGTCGAGGAAGAGGAAATCGACCATCGGCATGATCTCGGAGAGCACCGCGATCCGGGTCTGCGCCAA
>NZ_BOPC01000198.1 GCF_016863555.1 Micromonospora qiuiae
GTCGATGGCCTTGGCGAGGGTGGCGACGGTCGGGTTCTCGAACAACGCCCGAATCGTCAACTCCACACCCAGCACCGACCGCACCCGCGACACCAACCGCGTGGCCAACAACGAATGCCCACCCAGATCGAAGAACCCGTCGTCGACCCCCACCCGGTCCACACCCAGAACCTCGGCGAACAACCCACACAACACCGACTCCCGAGGACCCACCGGCCCCCGACCAACCCCCGCACCACCCAACTCCGGCACCGGCAACGCCGCCCGATCCAACTTCCCGTTCGGCGTCAACGGCAACGACGCCAACACCACCAACGCCGACGGCACCATGAACCCGGGCAACCGCGACACCGCCAAAGCCCGCAACAGATCCACATCCACCCGACCGCCAACGGCCGGGCACACATAACCCACCAACCGCTGATCCCCGGGGCGGTCCTCACGCACCACCACCGCGACCTGACCCACCCCGGGCCCCGACGCCAACACCGCCTCGATCTCGCCAAGCTCCACCCGGAACCCGCGAACCTTCACCTGGTCATCAACCCGGCCGACAAAAGCCAAACTGCCGTCCAACTGCCACCGCACCACATCACCAGTGCGATACATCCGGGAACCAGCCGGCCCAAACGGATCAGCAACAAACCGCTCCGCCGTCAAACCCGCACGACCCCAATAACCACGACCCAACCCCGCACCCGCCACATACAACTCACCCGCAGCACCCGGCGCCACCAAACCCAAACACTCATCCAGCACGTAGACGCGG
>NZ_BOPC01000199.1 GCF_016863555.1 Micromonospora qiuiae
TGCCAACCAGCAGTGGCAACTCGTCCGCGTCGACGGCGGGACCAACCCCACCACGCCGCCGACGACGCCGCCCAACCCCGGCGGCAACTTCACCAACCCCGTGGTCTGGCAGGACTTCGCCGACGTCGAGGTGATCCGGGTCGGAGACGTCTACTACATGACGGCCTCGACGATGCACTACTCGCCGGGCGCGCCGATCCTGCGCTCCTGGGACCTGGTGAACTGGGAGTTCGCCGGGCACTCCGTGCCCCGGCTGGACTTCGGGACCAAGTACGACCTGCCCAGCGGACAACAGGCGTACGTGGACGGAATCTGGGCCTCCACACTGGGCTACCGGCAGAGCAACCGGACGTACTACTGGGCCGGCTGCATCGACTTCTCCCAGACCCACATCTACACCGCCTCGGCCGTCGACGGCACGTGGAGCCGGCACGCCACCATCCCCAACTGCTACTACGACGCCGGCCTGCTGATCGACGACAACGACACCATGTACGTCGCGTACGGCAACGGAACGATCAGCGTGGCCCAGCTCTCCGCCGACGGGCGCAGCCAGGTGCGGGCCCAGCAGGTGTACCAGACCCCGTCGAGCATCGGCACCCTGGAGGGCGCCCGCTTCTACAAGCGCAACGGCGCCTACTACATCTGGCTGACCCGGCCCGCCAACGGCCAGTACGTGCTGAAGTCCACGAACGGACCCTTCGGCCCGTACGAGCAGCGGCAGGTGCTGCTCAACATGCAGGGCCCGAT
>NZ_BOPC01000200.1 GCF_016863555.1 Micromonospora qiuiae
GGCGCAGCAGACCATCGCCGCCGCTGAACTGTCCGCCAGCGACCTGGCAGGGATCTACTGCGTGGGAGGCAGCGCGCGCCTACCGCACCTGGACGCGGCGATCACCGAGCACACCGGGCTCACGCCGACCATCGTGGCCGAGCCTCAGCTCGTCGCGGCGCTCGGCGCTGCCGAGGCTGGCCCCGCGAACCCCGGCCCGGCGGCTGCGGTAGGCGTACCGGTGCCGCCGGTGCGCAGGGCTATCGAGATCGCGGTGCCAGGATTCGCGTCTCTGGCGCTGATCTGGCAGTGCATCGTGACCGCCGAGCGCCACAACGTCACCCTGGGCATGCACTACTGGGTCAGCTTCAACTGGGGTGGACTGGCCATGGCCGCCGTGTTCGCCCTGCTGTCATGCCTCGCTACGGGAACCCTCCTCGGTTCCCTGATTGCAGCGCGCAGTCCGACACCGGACGTCCGAACAGAGGGCGGAAAGGTCAGTATCGGCATCCTCGCTGCCGTCTCCCTCGGGGCCGCCATCGCCGGCCTCTACGCCGTGGTCACCAGCCAGTACTTCGCCCTGCCGGTAGGTAGTTTTCTGCGCTGGGCACTATGGCCCATCACCCCTATCGCGGTGTTGGCGCTCGTGATGGCGATCGTTGCCGCCCGCCAGTGGCGCACACCGCACGGCGGCTGGTCGGCCCTGCTGGCCGCACCAACCGGCTCCGTCATCGCTGCCGCCCTCGGCATGCTGCTGATCCAATATTCG
>NZ_BOPC01000201.1 GCF_016863555.1 Micromonospora qiuiae
GACGGTGACACCCCAGTCCACGCCGATCGCCTTGTCGGTGACCGGGGCGGGCTGGGTCTCGCGTCGGACCACGAACGAGGCGTACCAGTGGCCCAGCGAATCCTGATAGACACGCACACTGGTCGGCTCGGACGGCATCTCCCGCGACCACACCACAGGGATCGTGATGCCACCGGCGAGACGCAGCCGACGCTCGCGGATGGTGAACCCGCGCACGGTGTACTCAAGGCTGGGCAGAGTGTTCTTCAACCGCTTGACCGTCGGCCGTCCACGCCCCTTGACCTTGTACGAGTGCTGCAGTGCCAGGGCGTAGGTGCGCAAGGTCTGCTGCTGGGCGACCTGGGAGCCCTCGCGCAGCCACGTCGATCGGGCACGGGCTTCGGTGAGCAGTTTGGACAGCTTGCAGAAGGTGGGCTTGCGGCCGGCTTTCTGCTGGTGGACGGCTTCGTTCCACAGCCATCGGCAGCGACCCCATTCGGCGGACAGGGCGGCCTGCGCGGTTGCGCCGGGGCGCAACCGGTAGGTGTGGCGCACTGTCTCCTCCACAACAAACACTATACAGCATCGATCTATATAGTGTTTGGATGGACGAGGTTCGCTCGAACAACAACGTCGTGTACCGCTGCACGTACCACGTCGTCTGGTGCCCCAAGTACCGGCGACCGGTCCTCACCGGCGACATCGACACCCGCCTCAAAGAAATCATCCGCGATGTCTGCGTCGAACGA
>NZ_BOPC01000202.1 GCF_016863555.1 Micromonospora qiuiae
CCGGGGCTGCCGCCTTCCGAGACGGTGATGTCCGAGCTTCCCTGGCTCTGGTAGCCCTCGGTGGCCATGATCTGGTAGTAGTGGTTGCCGAGGTTCAGCCCAACGCGGGCCCAGGCGTCGAAGTGGTTGGCGGTGGTGATGGTGCCGCTGCTGCGCTTCTGCTGCCGGACGCTCCAGTACTGGTAGAACGTCGCGGTGCCGTCGATCGAGGGCTGGTTGACCCGCTGACTGCGCAGGATGTCGTAGGTGCCGCCGTCGGTGGTGACGGTGCCGAGCCGGGTGGCGCCGCTGCTCGGGTTGTAGCTGCCGAAGTTCTCGACGATGTAGTACTCGATGAGCGGGTTGCGGGTCCAGCCATACAGGGCGAGGTAGCTGTTGTTGTTGCCCGGGTTGTAGTTGCCCGAGTAGGAGATCGTGCGGCGGGTTCCGGGGTTCCAACCCTTGCCGCCGACCCAGTTGTTGGTGCTCCTGCTCCACGAGCTGCTGTAGCGGCCGTTCTCGCGCAACACCATGCAGGCGTCGCCGCTGTCCTTCCAGAACGAGAAGAAGAACCCGTTGTGGGTGCCTTCCGTGCTCGAGCAGACCTGCCGGTCGGCCTCGGCGTGGGCGGGGCTGGCCACGAGCGCGATGGTGCCGGTGGTGGCCAACACTGCGGCGCAGGCG
>NZ_BOPC01000203.1 GCF_016863555.1 Micromonospora qiuiae
ACCGCCACGACCACCGATGCGGCCTACGACCTGCCGCACCTCGGCCACCGCAGACGGTGCGCCGCGCAACTGGCCCGCGTACAGCGCAGGATGAGCCGCCGTCGTCGTCCCCGAGGCAACCCGCCATCCAAGGGATACCTGCGGGCCAAGCGGCAGGTCGCGAAGCTGCACAAGAAAGCGACCCGGCAAAACACCCACGACGCCCGCCAGTGGGCACGGCGAGTCGTGACCGACCATGCGGTGATTGCCGTGGAGGACTTCAAGCCGAGTTTCCTGGCCCGGTCCACCATGGCGCGCAAGGCTGCCGACGCGGCGATCGGCGCAGCGAAGCGGGAACTGATCGAACGTGGCACGCGGGCGGGCCGAAAGGTGGTGCTGGTGCCGCCCGCCTACACCACAATGACCTGCTCGCAGTGCGGAACGAGAGCCAAGCAACGCCTCGGGTTGGGTGTGCGTACTTTCCGGTGCGGCGACTGCGGGTACACCGCTTGCCGCGACCGGAACGCCGCGAGGGCGATCCTTGCCACGGCAGAGCGCGACCGTGTTGGTGCCGACGACGTAAGACACGTGATCACCTCCCTTCGGGTTAGTGGTTGCGTGCAGTCCGAGCCAGAAATCCCCCGGCTTCCAGCCGTGGGGAAGCGTT
>NZ_BOPC01000204.1 GCF_016863555.1 Micromonospora qiuiae
TGATGATTCAGATCGCGACGCCGCCGAGCCGAGCCATCGGCGGTGCCTTCCTGCCTCCCATACGGCTTGCCAAGATCAGGCGCCCGGAGTAGCCGCGAGTCGGGCCCGACCGTCTACTGCGGTTGTTGGCTGCGTACGCGGCTCAGCAGGTGCTCGGTGTAGACCAGCGTCACGCTCAGGGCCACCGGCACAGCAAGGCTCCACCAAGCGCCGTATACGAAGCCGAGGACGACTGTCACCGGCAGCCCCAGTAGCAGCGTGAGGCAGATCGCCACAGCGAGGGGCGGCATGTCATCGTCGGCGTCTGCCGACGGGTCTGGCGACCTGGGAAGGTCGGGATGGGGAGCGGGGAGGTCGACGAAGACCTGCAGCAGCTCAGACTGGGTACGGGCCGTCTGGCACGCGGCCCGCCGCTGCTCGTACTCGGCATGGTCCAGCCGCTCGGCGGCGAGATGCTCGTCGAGAGCCTCGTGCGCGGCCTCGCGCTCCGGCGTGCCGATCCTCAGGTCGGAAGCGGATTCGTCTAGGTTCTGGACGAGCTCCTCGGAGTTGGTCACTGGCTGAGGGTAGGGCAAAGTTTTGATCATCCGCGGGACGAATTTGCGACCCGAGATGTCC
>NZ_BOPC01000205.1 GCF_016863555.1 Micromonospora qiuiae
CCCCGGAGAATTACCGCCCGAGGCCGGGTGCCGTACCCGGGAATCGCCGCCCCCGGTCAGTCGTTACACATGGTCCCGACCCCGCGAAGCCGGATGCCGGCCCGGGGAATGCCGCCGACTGGCTGGCCGTTACACATGGTCCCGGCGCCGCGAAGAGGCCCTGCCCCGCGCGCTGGACCTTTCCCCCTCATTCTCTTTGAGCGCCGGACGGTGCTTGCGTGCACCCCGACCCCCATCGGGTGTGTGCGCCAACCCCCGAATGGAGCCCTTTGTCATGAACACCATGCTGCGTAAGACCGTGCTCGGTATCGCTGGTCTGACCATCGCCGGTGGCCTGGCCGCCGGCCCCCTGAACCACGCCACGACCGAGACCACCCCGACCGCCGCCACCCCGGTCACCGCCGTGGCGCAGGCCGACAAGCCCGACACCGGCAAGTTGATCCCGCACGGTGTGCAGGGCAAGCAGTCGCGCATCGACCTGACCGACGAGCAGATCGGTAACGCGAAGGCCATCATCGCCGCGACCAAGAAGGCCGGCATGGACGAACGCGCCGCCGTGGTCGCCATCGCCACCGCGTTCCAGGAGTCGAAGCTGGAAAACCTGGGCC
>NZ_BOPC01000206.1 GCF_016863555.1 Micromonospora qiuiae
GGCTACCGCTCGGCGACCGTCACGCCGTCCCGCTGCCCGGCGCCACCACCGAGGCCGACCCGGACATCCGCCACCGCTTCGACGAGCGGGACCGGCGCAGCGGTGACGACGCCGCGTACGTCATCTACACCTCTGGATCGACCGGCACGCCCAAGGGTGTGGTGGTGCCGCACCGCGGCATCACCCGCCTGATCGGACAGCCCGACTACGTCCGGCTCACCCCGAGCAGCGTGGTGGCGCAACTCTCCAACGCCAGCTTCGACGCGATCACCTTCGAGGTGTGGGGCGCGCTGGCCAACGGTGGGCGGGTGGTGGTGGTACCGACCGAGACCGTGCTCTCGCCGAACCGCCTCGCCGCACTGCTGCGGGCCCGGTCGGTGAACACAGTCTTCATCACCACCGCATTGTTCAACGCCACCGTCAACGCGGTGCCGGACGCGTTCGCGACGGTCGACCAGCTCTACTTCGGCGGCGAGACCCTCGACCCGGGCACCGTCGGTCGGGTGATCGACGGCGGGCAGGGCCCCGCACACCTGCACAACATCTACGGCCCGACCGAGGTGACCACCTTCTCCACCTACACCCGCC
>NZ_BOPC01000207.1 GCF_016863555.1 Micromonospora qiuiae
TCGTGTGGGGTGTGGGGGTGTGTGGTGGGGGTGGGGGTGGGTGGTTGTTCGAGGATGAGGTGGGCGTTGGTGCCGGAGATGCCGAAGGAGGAGATGGCGGCGCGGTGGGGTCGGTTGTGGTGTGGCCAGGGGGTGGGTTGGGTGAGGAGTTGGATGTTGCCGGTGGTCCAGTCGATGTGGGGGGAGGGTGGGGTGGCGTGGAGGGTGGGGGGTAGTTGGTGGTGGTGGAGGGCCATGATCATTTTGATGGTGCCGGCGATGCCGGCGGCGGCTTGGGTGTGGCCGATGTTGGTTTTGATGGAGCCGAGGTAGAGGGGGTTGTGGGGGGTGCGGTGTTGGCCGTAGGTGGCTAGGAGTGCGTGGGCTTCGATGGGGTCGCCGAGGGTGGTGCCGGTGCCGTGGGCTTCGATGGCGTCGATGTCGGTGGGGGTGAGTTGGGCGTTGGTGAGGGTTTGGTGGATGAGTTTTTCTTGGGCTGGTCCGTTGGGTGCGGTGAGTCCGTTGCTGGCGCCGTCTTGGTTGGTGGCGGTGCCGCGGATGATGGCCCAGATGTGTCGGTTGTTGGCTTGGGCGTCGGAGAG
>NZ_BOPC01000208.1 GCF_016863555.1 Micromonospora qiuiae
AGCTCCCGCTGGCCGGCCGCGAGTCCCTCGACATCGCCGACGTCGAGGCCCATTTGACGGACCAGGACGTCGTCCCCGCGCCCGGCACCGTCGGCGAGGACGCCGCCACGCTGATCTACACCTCCGGATCGACCGGCACGCCCAAGGGCGCCATGGTGCCGCACCGCGGCATCATCCGGCTGCTGCGTGACACCGACTACGTCCGGCCCGAGGAGCTGCGGGCCGTGGGCCAGGTCTCCAACGCCTCCTTCGACCCGCTGCTGTTCGAGGTGTGGGGGCCGCTGCTCAACGGCGGGCGGGTGGTGGTGGTGCCGACCGACGTGGCGCTCTCGCCGCCGCGCTTCGTCGAGCTGCTGCGCCGCGAAGCGGTCACCGCCGTCGCGATCGTCACCGCGCTGTTCAACTCGACCGTCAACGAGATCCCCGACGCCTTCGCGACCCTGCGGCAGGTCTACGTCGGCGGGGAGCGGATCAACCTCGGCTCCGTCGCCGCGGCGGTCGCCGCCGGCGGTGCCCAGATCAACAACATCTACGGCCCGACCGAGGTCACCAGCATTTCGACCTGCAATCCGCTGACCACCGTTCCCGCCAGCGCTGGCGCTATTGGTTCGACGATCGCGAATACATGGGCGTTTGTGGTGGATGAGTGGGGTTGTTTGGTGGGGGTGGGTGTTCCGGGTGAGTTGTGGCTGGGGGGCCCGGGGGTTGCGTGGGGTTATTGGAATCGTGCGGGTTTGACGGCGGATCGGTTTGTGCCGGATGGGTTTTCCGGTGCGGTGGGTGGTCGGTTGTATCGGACCGGGGATGTGGTGTGTTGGCGGCCTGATGGGTCGTTGGAGTTTGTCGGGCGTGTTGATCATCAGGTGAAGGTTCGGGGTTTCCGGGTTGAGCTTGGTGAGGTGGAGTCGGTGGTGGTGGCGCATCCGGCGGTGGCGTCGGGTGTGGTGGTGGCGGTCCGGTCGGGTGATGGGCCGGTGCGGTTGGTGGGTTATGTCCAGCCGGTGGTGGGTGAGCCGGTGAGTGTGGCGCAGTTGCGGGAGTTCGTGGGTGAGCGGTTGCCGGAGCATATGGTTCCGGTGTCGTTCGTGGTGATGGATTCGTTGCCGTTGAATCCGAATGGAAAAATCGACCGCAGGGCGTTG
>NZ_BOPC01000209.1 GCF_016863555.1 Micromonospora qiuiae
GACCCAGGTTCTCCAGCTTCGACTCCTGGAACGCCGTGGCGATCGCCACCACCGCGGCCCGCTCGTCCATACCGGCCTTCTTCGTCGCCGCGATGATCGCCTTCACGTTACCGATCTGCTCGTCGTTCAGATCGATCCGCGACTGCTTGCCCTGCACACCGTGCGGGATCAACTTGCCGGTGTCCGGCTTGTCGGCCTGCACGACAGCCACGGGCCTGCCAGCAGCCAGCACGCCACCATCAGCGTGCGCCGCCACCGGACCGGCGAACATGCCACCGGCGAAGGCCAGACCAGCGACACCCAGAACGCTCTTACGCAGGATCGTGTTCATGACAAGCTCCATTCGGGGGAAGACGCACACCCGACGGGGGTCGGACGCACGCAAGCACCGCCCGGCGCTCAAGAACAGGGGAAAAGATCAACGGCTCCGACGCGGGGGGCAAAGGCCCTCTTCACGACGCCGGAACCATGTGTAACGACCGCCGGCCCACCATCATTCCGGGCCCCACGCACCCGCCTCGACGGGCCGCCTTCCTCGGTCGTCCACCCG
>NZ_BOPC01000210.1 GCF_016863555.1 Micromonospora qiuiae
AGCCGGTGCCGGCCGACGACAACAACGAGCAGCTGGCCCTGCTGCGGATTCTGGTCGACCCACGCCGGCCGAGGCCTGTTCTGGATCGGGGGGTCGGACGACCAATAGAAAGCATCCGGTTCCGCTGTATGACTACGTGTCGTCAGTCCAGCACGGTGGGGGTGAGCCTGCTGAGCGCAGCGGCGGAAGACCGAGCAGCTCTCACCACGCCTCCGCATGCTCCGTGAGGGGGTAGCCTCTCGGCGTTAAGACCGTTCTGCTCTCTGTGGGTGATCGACGGGTGACGTGAACGTGATCCTCATGTTTGACTACATCGATGGATGCGGCGGACGTTCGGCTGTCGATTGACTGCGGTAGTGCCAGCACCGTGGCGGTGCTGGCGTGGGCCGACGGTCGTGCGTCGGTCCTGTCGTTCGACGGTGCGCCGTTTCTGCCGAGCGCCGTGTACGTGGCGGGCGATGGGCAGCTGTGGACGGGACAGCAGGCGTGGCAGGCCGCCGAGGATCAGCCGGGACGGTTGATTCCGAGCCCGCGTCGTCCCGCCGAT
>NZ_BOPC01000211.1 GCF_016863555.1 Micromonospora qiuiae
TAAAGCGGCGTCCGTACCGGCGCAACCGCGCCAGTACCTTGACCCGCACGGCCAGGGCAACGAGTTCACGCTCATGCCGCGATACGCGCGTGACGCCATGTGATTGCCGGTCAGGGGCGTGGCCGGGCGGTCGCCTTCCGTGCCTGGCTTGGTGGGCCGGCGGTAGATTCGCCGCCACGATGGCGGTGGGCGGGAGGGCAATCGGGGAATGGACGGCAGGACTGAGGAGTTGCGGGACGCGCACGACGTGCTGGCGGAGTGGTACGCGGAGAACCTGGCCGGAGTGCTTGAGCGCATGCCGGTCGAGCGGGCGATGCTCGACCTGTTCGCGGAGATGACCCTGGCTGTGGGTTCGGAGGTCGTGGACGTGGGCTGCGGCACCGGACGACTTCTGCCGTACCTTGCCGGCCGGGGTTTGTCGCCTTGTGGGGTGGACCTCTCGCCGGGGATGGTCGAGGTGGCGCGGCGGGAGAACCCCGGCTTCGCGTACGAGGTCGCTGACCTGCGCGAGTTGCCGTTCG